>NZ_BAAAMW010000029.1:0-83864 GCF_039529475.1 Actinomadura chokoriensis
AGCCATGATCCGCTGGGCCGCCATCGGCCTCATGACCCGCCGCCTGGCACGGGGTGGGCAGCCCGCCGTCCGCCAAGCCCCACGCCCTCTCGAATACCTATAACGAGACCCTTCTCAAACACGCACTAAGAGCGTGTCTCACGTGGGTTTCGGTAAGTGGTGCGGCATGATCGGGGATCGTGTCGTCGGATCTTGCGCTTCGGTTGGTGCCGGATGAGTTGTGGGCGATCGTCGAGCCGTTGGTCCCGGAGTTCAGGCCGCGTCGGCAGGGTGGCGGGACGGCGCCGGTGGACGATCGGGCGGTGTTCACCGCGATCGTGTACGTGCTGACGAGCGGGTGCGCGTGGCGGCATCTGCCAGGCGAGTTCGGGGTGAAGGTGCCGACGGCGCATCGGCGGTTCACCGCTTGGACGGCCGCGGGGTTGTGGCCGCGGCTGCACCATGCCGTGCTGGACGAACTCGGCGCGCGTGGGCAGGTGGACTGGGCGTCGGCGATCGTGGACGCCGCTGCCGTCCGGGCCAAAAGGGGGGCACGCTGACGGGCCCCAATCCGGTCGATCGGGGTAAGAAGGGCAGCAAACTCCATGTCCTGTCCGATGCCGCCGGGCTGCCGCTGGTGGTGGCGGTATCGGCCGCCAACGTCCACGACAGCCAGGCGCTCAAACCCTTGCTGATGGCGTTACCGCCCATCCGATCGCGGCGCGGACCACGCCGTCGGCGGCCGGCCAAGCTCCGCGCCGACAAGGCGTACAACTCCGCCGAGCATCTGGCCTGGCTGCGCAGACGCGGGGTCGTGCCGCGCATCGCCCGTGCCGGCATCGAGTCCAGCGAGCGACTGGGCCGCCACCGCTGGAAAATCGAACGCACGCTGGCCTGGCTGTTCGGCTATCGGCGCCTGACCGTCCGCTACGAACGCCACGACCACCTGTTCAACGCCTTCCTCGTCCTCGCAGCCGCCATCACCTGCTACAAGAAACTCGCCAAACCTTCCACATGAGACACGCTCTTAGACGTCATCTCATTTGGGTTGGCGCCGGTAGTCTGCGGCCGTGGAGATGGTCGAGCGCCTGGTGCCAGAGGAGTTGTGGGAGCTGTTCCAGCGGGTGGTACCGCCCGCTCCGACGAGGCCGCAGGGCGGTGGTCGGCGCCGGTACGGGGATCGCGAGGTGCTGGCGGCGATCATCTTCGTGGCCACCACTGGTGTACGTGGCAGCAGTTGCCGCCGGTGTTCGGGCCATCGGGCCCGACCGTACACCGGCGCTTCACCGAGTGGACGGCCGCGCGGGTGTGGGCCAAGCGCCGGCGGCGCCCGGCCAAGCTGCACGGCGACAAAGGCTACGACTACGCCGACCTGCGGCGCTGGCTACGCGGGCGGGGCATCACCCCGCGCATCGCACGCCGCGGCATCGAGTCCTCCGACCGGTTGGGGCGGCATCGCTGGGTGGTGGAACGGACAGTGTCCTGGCTGAGCGGCTGCCGCCGGCCTGCACCGCCGCTACGAACACAGCCCCGAACACTTCCTGGCCTTCGTCGGCATCGCCGCCACCCTCATCTGTCACCGCCGACTCGCCAAATGAGATGACATCTAAGGATGGCTACGCCGCACGCGACGTCCTCGAGCATGGGCGCCGTCTGTCGCCGCGGCAGGAGCGCCAACTCCAGGCACTACTCGATTCGTCGGGCCTTGGCCAAGGTTCAATGCCGACGGGCCTTCAAGTGCGGCTGGATGCAGCCGTCGCCACCGTCGAATCGGCACTGACTACGGTTGCGTTCGAGCGGCAGCACTACGCAGACACCAGCCGCCCTGGTCGACGGTCGGCTCGTACCTGCTCCGCCGACCTACCTCACGGCCAGCAGCGGTGAGGCAGGCGTGCCCGGCTGGCGGCCCCTCGTTGTCGGTGGGCGGCTATAGCATCTGTGCTCCGGTGCCCGTCAGGGCGCGGCGGTGAGGCGTAGATCTCGATGGGCGGGTTGAAGGATGCTCGAGGGTCGGTGGACGACGGTCACGGAGTCCCAGTTCGAGCATGAGCGGCGGGGGCTGGACGCGATCCGCGAGCGGCTGCCGGACGGCGGTCCGTGGCATGCCTGGTCGAACTTCACGTTCACCGCCAACACCGGCCACATCCGTGAAGTGGACCTGCTGGTCATCGCCCCCGGCGGGGTCCACATGATCGAGCTGAAGGACTGGCACGGTCGCCTCGCCACTGAGAACGGCACGTGGGTGCAGACGACCCCGTCCGGACGCCGCGTGTCGCACGGCAATCCACTGCACCTGGTGAACCAGAAGGCCAAGGAGCTCGCCGGGCTGTTGACCCAGAACGGCGAGCGCGTCTGGGTGGGTGCGGGTATCTGCTTCACCGACGCAGCGTTGCGGGTCCGGCTGCCGGTGGGCGAGCAGCGCAGCGTCTACACCATCGACGAACTCGCGACGATGCTGCGCCGGCCGCCGAGCGACGAGCGGCGGCGAATCGACGGTCCGCGCGCACGGGCGATCAAGACCGCGTTGGAGCGGGTCGGTATCCGCCGCAGCGAGGCCGAGTTCAAGGTGGGGCCGTACCTGCTGGACCGCAGCGCGTTCGACACCGGTCCGACCTGGGCCGACTACTTCGCCCGGCACAACGACCTGCGGGAGCCGGCGCGGGTGCGGATCTACCTGAGCGAGCGCGGTGCCGACGCGTCCATCCGGCGTTCAGTGGAGAACGCGGCGCGCCGGGAGGCCGCGGTGCTGCAGCGGTTCCGGCATCCGGGGGTCGTCCAGCTCAAGCAGTACGACCCGTCCGGTCATTCCGCCGGCCCCGCGCTGATCTTCGATTACCATCCCGACACGCTCCGGCTGGACGAGTACCTCGTCCGCTACGGCGACAAGCTCGGCATTCTCGACCGCATGGCGCTGGTCCGGCAGCTCGCCGAGACAGTGCGGTCCGCGCATTCCAGCCGGATCCATCACCGCGCCCTGGCCGCGCGTTCTATCCATGTGATTCCTCGTCCGCGCCGCCGCGATGATCCGTCCGGGGACGGGGACGCCCGCTGGCTGTCCCCGATGCTGCAGATCTCCGACTGGCAGATCGCGACCCAGCGGACCGGGTCGGCGGGGGCGACGCGGTTCGCGCCGACGAGGCTGTCGGCGATCCACCTGTCGGACGGTTCCGACGCCTATCTGGCGCCCGAGCTGACGGCGGTCAATCCTGACGCGGTGGCACTCGACGTCTACGGACTCGGTGTCCTGACGTATCTGCTGGCGACCGGCAGGCCTCCGGGCGGCTCGCAGGCGGAGGTGCTGGGGCGGCTGGAAACCGGGGACGGGCTGCGTCCGAGCGGGGTCGTCGACGGCTTGTTGCAGGACATCGACGACCTGGTGCAGGCCGCCACCGCATTCCGGCCGGAGCGGCGGCTGGCGACGGTGGATGAGTTTCTGGAGATGCTGGAGTGCGTCGAGGACGCGCTCACCACCCCGACCGGCAGCACGGATCCCGGCCTCACGCCCGTGGAGCCATCACCGGAAAAGGACCCGCTGGAGGCGGTTCCCGGCGATGTGCTGGCAGGCCGCTGGGAAGTGCGGCGGCGACTTGGCACCGGTTCGACGAGCCGCGCCTTCCTCGTACGCGATCTGAGTGCCGGCGCGGACGGGAAGGTCGGCCGCGTGCCGGTGGTGCTCAAGGTGGCGCTGTCAGACGCACGGGCCGCGATCCTGGTCCGCGAGGCCGAGGTGATGCGGCGGCTGCGCGCCGATTCGCGGGTGATCCGCCTGGTGGAGCCGGAACCGCTGACCATCGGCGGACGTACGGTGCTGGCCTTGGAGTACGTGGGTGATGAGCGCTTCAGCGACGAGCCGCCCGGCACGGTGTCGTCCCGGCACCGCCAGGAGACGGTGGCCCGCGAGCTGCGGGAGCGCGGACGTCTCCAGATCGACCAGTTGGAGGCCTACGGCGACTACCTGTTCGGCGCGGTCGACTTCCTGGAGGGCGAGGGCGTCTGGCACCGCGACATCAAGCCCGACAACATCGCGATCCGGATCCGCCCGAACCGCACCCGCGAACTCGTCCTGATCGACTTCTCGCTGGCCGGGTATCCGGTGCAGGAGGTCGACGCGGGCACCGACGGCTACCTGGACCCGTTCATCGGGGGCCTGACCCGTTCGGTGTACGACGCGCACGCCGAGCGGTATGCGGTCGCGGTCACGCTGCACCAGATGGCGTCCGGAGAGCTGCCCAAGTGGGGTGATGGGAAGGTGGCGCCGCGGCAGCTCGATCCGCAGGAATGGCCGTACCCGAACATCGCCGCCGACGCCTTCGACCCGAACATCCGCGACAGCTTGGTCGCGTTCTTCCGCAAGGCCCTGCACCGGGACGCTGAGAAACGGTTCCCCGAGCTGAAGCCGATGCGGGACGCCTGGAAGAAGATCTTCCTCGACCTCGCCGATCGCACGCCATCCACAATTCCCGGAAGCCGGCACCCGGTCGCCGCGAACGGCAAGGCCGGTGAGGCCGGCATCGCCGACGCGGAGCCGGCGACGGCGGAGCAGGAGCGCGACCGGCTCGCCGCGCAGGCCACCCGCGATACACACCTGTCAGCGGCCGGCCTCACACCGACCGCCGAGTCCTTCCTGTTCGGCCTCGGCGTCACGACCGTCGGCGAGCTGCTGGAGTACAGCCGCCGCAACCTGGTCAACGGCCCCGGACTCGGACCGAAGACCCGGGCCGAGATCCAGAAGCGGCAGCGCGAATGGGCCGAGCGGCTCGGCCGCACCCCGCAGTCCCCGTTGACGCCCGAAGGGCGCAAGGTCGCGGCGGGTGAGCTGAAGGAACTGAAGGAGCGCAGCGTCGCCGAGGCCGCGGTGGCCGATAGGGCGGTGACGAGCGAGCAGGCCGGGGCTCTGGCGGCTGAGGTGCTGCGCGCCGCCAGCCTCGACGCGCTGGCGGCGCTGCTGGTGCCGAAGCTGAAGCCCAACGGGTCAAACCGCAACGAGGTGGAGAGCATGCGGCTGCTGCTGCGGCTCCCCGACGAGGGCGGCACACTGCCAGACGTCCCGCTGTGGCCGACGCAGACGAAAGTGGCCGACGCTGTGGGGATTACGCCTGGCCGGGTCCCGCAGATGCTCCGGGAGCAGCGCAGGCGCTGGCGCCGGGAACCGGTGATGCAGGAGCTGCGCGCGGAAATCCTGGAGCTGCTGGCCGGATTCGGCCGGATCGCCTCCGCGATGGAGCTCGCCGAGGTGCTGACCGTCCGCCGCGGCACCCGCTTCCAGCACCCGGCGCTGCGGCGCGCGATGGGCCTCGCGGCGGTGCGGGCGGTGGTGGAGGCCGAGCAGTTCGTCCCTGAGGAAAGCGCGTTCCGCCACTTCGCGAAGCGAGACGATGACGGGAACGCGACGAACGGCGGCCTGCTGGCGCTGGAGGTCGGCGAGGACGACGGCCCCGACACACCGTCGGCTCCAGGCCTGCAGGACTACGCGTTCCGGCTGGGCCGGGTCGCCGACCGCCTGGCCGGTCTGAGCACGCTACCGACGGCGGGGACGGTCCTCACAGAGCTCGGCGCGATCAGCCCGCCGCCCGGCACGATCGACTGGGACGAGCGCCGCACGGTCGAGGTCGCGGTCGCCGCATCCAAGAACGCCGCCGTCACACCCCGGCTGGAGATCTACCCGCGGGATCTGTCGCTCGTGCGGGCCCTGCGTCTCACCCAGGCGGGTCTGGTCCCGCTGATCGCGGGCGTCCCGGAGGAGTACCAGCCGGGGCTGCCCGCCGGGGAGATCCACGAACGGGTCCTAACCCGCTTCCCCCGCTTCAACGACTCCGGCGACCGGCTGCCCACCGGCGGCGCGCTGACCCGGGCGTTGCAGGAGGCGGGCTTCGACCTCACGCTGTCCGAACGCAAGGACACCCGCACCCACCGTTACCTGCCCACGAACCTGGACCTCGTCTCCAGCTACGTCAGCGGACCGGGCCGCCGCCGCCAGACCCGGAAGGGCGGTGTCACGCGGTATGCCACCGACCCGCAGATGGCGGCGGCCGCCGAGGCCGAGGAACGCCTGGAGGCCTCGGTCCACCGGGACGGCTTCCGGGTGCTGACCGTTCGCGCCGGCCTCACCGAACAGGCCGTAGCGGAACTGTCGGGTCCCCGGTTCGGCGCCGAGCCGCTGTCGGTGACGACCCTGTTCCTGCGGACCCTGCACGACCTCGTCCCACCCGGCACCAAACCGACGTGGGAGACGATTCTGCGCGCTGACGTCGCCGAGCCCGGCAGCAAGGCCGCCGGGAAGTTCAGTGAGTACGCGCGCACCGCGTGGGGCCGCGTGGAGCCGGCCATCCGAGAGCGGATGGCGGCGGGCTCCGGTCCGCTGCTGCTGACCGAGACCGCGGTGTTCGCCCGTTACCAGGCGATGGGTGTGCTGTCGTCGCTGGCGGCCGCGGCGCGCATGGGCGGACGCGGCCTGTGGCTGCTGTGCCCGCAGGGCGACCCGTTCCGCGAGCCGCGCCTGGGCACCACGGCCGTCCCGTACCAGGACGCGCTCGGCGAGTGGATCAAGCTACCGGACCCCTGGGTCACCAACCTGCACCGCGCAGCGTGACCCGGCCGTTCAGGGTTGACACGAACCACTGGCCTGATCAGGACTGACGACCTCGTTCGCACCAGCCGTTTCTGTCAGCGGTCGCCGATACCCTGTGCTCTAACACACCCCTGAGATTCACAGTGGATCGGACGGCCCCCGTGATCGACCGCAAGGCCCTGCTCGCCAACCTGAAGAAGCAGGTCCAGGCACTCGAGAAGGACCTGGCCCAGCAGGTCAAGGAACTCCCCGAGACCAAGGCCCGCTTCGACAGCGAGTACGACCAGGCCTTCAAACTCGGCCGGACCGCCGCCACACGAAGCTCCTGGCTGGACGAACGCATCACGCAGGTCGCGGTGGCGTGGGTGCTCGGCAGCGTCTTCGTCCGCTTCTGCGAAGACAACCGCCTCATCCCCGAGCCCTACCTCGCCGCCCCGGAACCCGACCGCCACGACCTCGCCCGCGTCCGCTACGAGGCATACGTCGAAGCCGACGACGACCCCACCTACCGCGGCTGGCTGGAACACGCCTTCGCCGAACTCGGCGAAGGACAGGCCGGCAGGCTGCTGTTCGACCCGGACCACAACCCGCTGTACCAGATCCCGATCAGCCACGACGCCGCAGGCGCCCTCATCGACTTCTGGAAGACGCGCGACGAGGACGGCACCCTCGTCCACGACTTCACCGACCCCCTGAACGACGATGGCACGCAGGGGTGGGACACCCGCTTCCTCGGCGACCTCTACCAGGACCTCTCGAAGGCAGCGCGAGAGACGTACGCGCTCCTGCAGACCCCCGAGTTCGTCGAGGAATTCATCCTCGACCGCACCATGAACCCCGCGATCCGCGAGTTCGGCTTCGAAGAACTCAAGATGATCGACCCGACCTGCGGCTCGGGCCACTTCGTCCTGGGTGCCTTCCGCCGACTGATCCGCCTCTGGGACGAAAAGAAAGACATTAGCCTCGACGAGCGCGTCCGTAAAGCTCTCGACTCCGTCCACGGCGTGGACATAAACCCGTTCGCCATCGCCATCGCCCGTTTCCGTCTCCTGGTTGCGGCGATGGCCGCCGCCGACATCCGCACTCTGGCCGAGGCCGGGAAGTACGAATGGCCCCTCCACCTCGCCATCGGTGACTCGCTGATCAAGGCACGTCAGCTCGAGCTCACCCTTACCGGCGAACAGACCGGTGACCCCCTGGCCGAGTTCGCCTACGCCACCGAGGACGTCCACGAACATCCGCAAATCCTCCAGCCAGGCCGCTACCACGTCGTTGCCGGAAATCCTCCTTACATCACCGTCGCCGACGATAAACTTAAGCGACTTTATCAAGAGCTATATCGCGAAACTTGCTTCGGATCCTATGCGCTTTCAGTGCCTTTTATACAGCGCTTCTTTGAGCTGGCGCGTCGAAGCAATGGCGAGTCTGGCCATGGACGCGTTGGCCAGATTACAGCCAACTCGTTCATTAAGCGCGAGTTTGGCGCCAGGCTCATTGAAAAGTATTTTGGGAGCAAAGTTGAACTGACTGAGGTGATTGATACTTCTGGCGCATACATTCCGGGTCATGGAACGCCGACGATTATTCTTATTGGAACAACACGCTCAAGCAAGAATCGCTCGCCCCTCGTTCGCACTGTCCGTAGCATCCAAGGCGAGCCCGCTGTACCAACTGACGGTGACGCAGGCCTGGTATGGAACGCCATCGTCGATCAAATCGACAAGGTAGACTCAATAAGCAACTGGGTCTCTTGCGGTGACCTTGACCGCGAACGCTACTTCTCTCGTCAGCCGTGGATCCTAATTGATGACGGCCTCGAAATGGTCGAGAAGATGCAAGAGGCAAGTACAGAGACCCTGGGCGACAAAACATACAGGATCGGATTCTATGGAGATAGTCACGCAGACGAGGCCTTCTTTATTCCAAAGGGCGGCCCGATTTCGCAATATTCACTGGACCTCAGACTAAAGCCGAGTCATCGCGGCGACCAGGTTCGCGACTGGGCTGCTACAGACTTCGATCTCGCGATTTTTCCTTATGACGCCACACATTCCCTTCTCGCAGAGGAGGACTTGTCGGATATATTCAAGCGGCATTTTTGGATCATTCGCACTGCCCTTTGGAAGAGGCGACTCGGTTCAGGTAAAACTTATTCGACCGCCAGAAAGCCATGGTGGGCATGGCATCAACTCCCCAAAGATGAAGTAGCTCATCGATGGACCATATCTTTTGGATTTGTAGTAACCCACAACCATTTCACGCTTGATCGAGATCGGAGAATTTTCAATCGATCTGCTCCGGTGATCAAACTATACGAGTGGGCCACTGAAGAGGACCATCTGCGCCTACTCGGGGCGCTGAACAGCTCCACCGCCTGCTTCTGGCTCAAGATGGTCAGCCAAGCCAAAGGTGGGAGCGGGCTTGGGCGAGGCGTCCAAAGCGAACCCTGGGAAGAGCGTTACGAGTTCACTGGAACAAATCTGGAGGATTTCCCGCTTCCCGAAGATTCTCCCATGGACCTGGCTACCGAATTGGACAGCCTTGCCCAGGAGTCCTCTGCGGCGACACCTCCTGCAATTTTCGCTTCCGCTACTCCCAATCTCCCAATCCTTCGGGAGAAGAAGTCTGTATGGGAGTCGATCCGGGCGCGGATGATTGCCTTGCAGGAGGAGTTGGACTGGCAGGTTTACTCGATCTACGGGCTTCACCCGGAGGATCTGCGCGCGCCCGAGAACGATGTGCCGAAGCTTGCTCTCGGTGAGCGGGCGTTCGAGATCGTGCTCGCACGTCGGGTCGCCAAGGGTGAGGCGTCCGATGAGTGGTTCAAGCGGCATGGGTCCACGCCGATCACGGAGATTCCGGCGCACTGGCCGGAGTCCTACAAGACGGTCGTGCAGAAGCGGATCGATGCGATCGAGACGTCGCGGGCGATCAGGATGATCGAGCTTCCCGAGTACAAGCGGCGGTGGGCGACCGAGGGGTGGGACGCGCTGCAGGAGAAGGCGCTGCGGTCCTGGCTTCTCGACCGGATCGAGAACCGCGAGTACTGGTTCGACGCGAACGGGGCCCCGGTGATCGTGTCGCTGTCGCGGCTGATCAGCATGCTTGCGCAGGACGAGGACTTCGTGTCGGTGGCGGGCATCTACCGGCCCCGGGAAGAGCTCGCGAAGGTCGTGGCCGGTCTCATGGGCGACGAGCATGTCCCGTTCCTGCCGCAATTGCGGTACAAGCAGTCCGGGCTCAAGAAGCGTGCCAGCTGGGAAGAAGTCTGGGACAAGCAGCGGCAGGAGGACGCCGCGTCGGACGAGATGGCCAAGCGGAAGATCCGGGACTCGATCCCCACGCCGCCGAAGTACACCTCGGCCGATTTCCTGAAGCCGTCGTACTGGCGGGCGCGCGGCAAGCTGGATGTGCCTAAGGAGCGGTTCATCTCGTATCCGACTGCGCTCGGGGTGCAGCCGGAGCTGTTCGGCTGGGCCGGGTGGGACCACCGGGAGCAGGCACTGGCGCTCGCGACGTACTTCACCGGCCAGTCGATGACGCGCGAGGAGATCACGCCGTTCCTGGCGGGTCTGCTGGAGCTCCAGCCGTGGCTGAACCAGTGGCACGATGACTTCGACCCGGCGTACAGCGGTTCCCCGGCCGCGTACTTCGACGGCTACCGGCAGCAGGTCAGGGACGAGCACGGCTTGACTGACGACGATCTGCGCGCCTGGCGGCCGGAGGCCCCGCGGCGGGGCCGCAGGGCCAAGCAGTAGTCGCCCGTCCAGGCGAACCACGTCCGGGCGACAGACGCAGGACCGGGCAGTACCGGCAACGGCGGAAAGGCAGGGAAGAACAGATGGCACAGCGGCCGCCGCTGCTCCGCGACCTCATCCCGATCAAGGAGTCGATCTCCACCTCGGACTATGTGCTGAGCCTCGCCGAGGCCACCACGCCCGAGGGGGCCGAGCGCGCCCTCGACAGTTATGTGCTGACCGAGCGGCTGCGGGACAACTTCATCGAGGCCCTTGGCCTGATCAAGGCTGCGGTGGACGGGCACACCTCCAAGGCCGCCTACCTGCACGGCTCGTTCGGTTCCGGTAAGTCGCACTTCATGGCGGTGCTGTATGCGCTGCTGTCGCGCAATCAGAAGGTGTGGGGCAACCGCGACTTCGACAACGTCCTGACGCGGCACGAGTGGATCCAGAACGACGGCAAGAAGTTCCTGCTGGTGCCGTACCACATGCTGGGGGCGCGGTCACTTGAGCAGCGCGTCCTGGGCCGGTACGTCGAGTACGTCAAGAAGCTGCATCCGGACGCGCCCGTGCCGCAGGTGTACAAGACCGACGCGCTGTTCGACGACATCCGCGGGCTGCTCACCACGATGGGCACCGACGCCGTTCTGCGCGGCCTCAGCGGGGACGGTGGCGGCACCGATGAGGAGGAAGACGACTGGGGCGAGTCCTTCGGGTGGTCGGCGGAACTGCTCGACCAGGCCCTGGCCGCGCCCGAATCGCATGAGGAGGGCGTCTCACTCGACCTGGTGAATCCTTCGACGCCTGCGGAACTGCGGGCCAAGCTCGTCCAGGACGCCTCGACCCGCCTGCTGCCCGGCTTCGCCAGGAACGCCGCCGAGGACGAGCACGGCTTCATCTCCCTCGACGCCGGCCTTTCTGTGATCGCCGAGCACGCCAAGTCGCTCGGCTACGACGGGCTGATCCTGTTCCTGGACGAGTTGGTGCTGTGGCTGGCGACCCTGATCCACGACAGCAGGCTCGTCGCCCGCGAGGCCGGGAAGATCACCAATTTCGTGGAGGGGGGTGACGCGCGGCGCGCTATCCCTATCGTGTCGTTCATCGCCCGCCAGCGCGACCTGCGCGAGCTGGTCGGCGAGGAGGTGTCGGGGGCGGCCGAGGCCGCCATCCAGGACACCCTCAACCTGGCGTCCGGCCGCTTCGACAAGATCACGTTGGAGGACCGGAACCTGCCGCAGATCGCGCACGCGCGGCTGCTCACCCCCATTGGCGGTCCGGGCAGTTCTGCCGCGCAACAGATCAACGCGGAATTCGAGAAGACCAAGAGGCTCGGTCCGGGCATCTGGGACACCCTGCTCGGCTCCGACAAGAGCACCACCGGCGCCGACGAGGAGTCGTTCCGGCTGACGTATCCGTTCTCGCCGGCGTTCATGGACACGCTCGTGCACATCTCCTCGGCGCTGCAGCGGTCGCGGACCGGTCTGAAGCTGATGGGCGAGCTGCTGGCGGCCAACCGCGACCATCTGCGGCTCGGTGACCTGATCGCGGTCGGCGACCTGTATCCGGTGATCGCCGCCGGGGGCGACAAGCCGTTCGTCGACGACCTGAAGGTGGTGTTCGCCGCCGCCGACAAGCTCTACAAGACCAAGCTGCGCCCGTTCCTGCTGGACACCCATGATGTCGCCGAGGAGGACGTCCAGCGGTACCTGCGCGACCCCGACGGGGTTGCCGACCAGCGGCTCGCGCAGCGGTGCCGGTCGTTCGTCGGCGACAACCGGCTGATCTGCACGCTGCTGCTGTCGGCGCTCGCACCGAGCGTGCCCGCGCTGCACGACCTGACGTTCCGGCGGCTCGCCGCGCTCAACCACGGGTCGGTGTCCACGCCGATCCCGGGCAGCGAGGACGGCATTATCCGCAGCAAGGTCCAGGCGTGGGCCGCGCAGTTCCCCGAGATCAAGATGGTCGGCACCGGCGCCGCCCAAGGCGTCCGGCTGGAGCTGGCGGGGGTGGACGTCGACTCCGTTATCGCCAATGCCCGTGTCAACAACAACCCCGGCAACCGGGCCGCGTTGGCGCGCCGCCTGTTGACCGATGAGATGGGCATCGAGCGCACCGAAGGCCGGATCGGAGGCGCCGACGAACTGAACCTGGTCTGGAAGGGTTCGCAGCGCACCCTGGAGGTGGTGTTCGGCAACGTTGCCGACGAGGACCAGCTGCCCGATCACGACCTGGTGCCGCAGATCGACGGCCACTGGCGGATCGTGATCGACCTGCCGTTCGACGACAGCAACTACGGGCCCGTCGAGGACGTCAACCGCGTCCAGAAGCTCCGCGAGAAGGCGGGCGAGGCGCCCCGGACCCTCGCCTGGCTGCCCACGCACCTGTCCGCGCAGCGCTACGAAGACTTCCAGAAACTGGTCATCATCGACCGGGCGCTCGCCGACGACCAGCGGTTCGAGATCCAGTACGCCGGCCACCTCAACGCCGACAACCGCGACCGGGCCAAGCAGCTGCTGGAGAACCAGCACGAGGCGCTGCTCCAGCAGGTCAAGGACGCGTTCCGGCAGGCGTACGGGCTGAAGAGCAAGGACGCCGCGCACGTCCAGCTCGGCTTCGACCAGCATTTCCACCCGCTTCCCGACGGCCTTGAGCTGAAGGTGCAGTTCGGGCAGTCGATGCACGCCGCGGTCCGGCACATCGCGGGCCGGCTGCTCGAAGCGCAGTTCCCGCTGCGTCCCGACCTCGACCCGGCCGGCACCGGCACCGCGGTCAAGCCGTCGGAGGCCAG
This sequence comes from Actinomadura chokoriensis, assembly GCF_039529475.1. Classification (NCBI taxonomy): domain Bacteria; kingdom Bacillati; phylum Actinomycetota; class Actinomycetes; order Streptosporangiales; family Thermomonosporaceae; genus Actinomadura; species Actinomadura chokoriensis. The sequence goes on from NZ_BAAAMW010000029.1 coordinate 13,073, forward strand.
GACTGTCTTCGGCTACGTGCGGGCCGCGGCCGAGGCACGCGACCGACAGGCGGAGATCCCCGCCAAGGACCGCAAGCTGATGGCGCGGCTGGTGGAACCGCTGGGGCTCGGCACGCAGCGGGAGGCGTACTTCCGGCTGTCGCACGAGTGGTCCGACCACTTCATGCAGCAGGCCAAAAAGGACGGCGTCACCGGCGACCTCACCCTGATCCAGCTGATGGACTGGATCGACCGGCCGCAGCCGCGCGGGCTGGACCCGTTCCTGGCCCACCTGATCGTCGCGTCCTTCGCCGAGATGAACGACCGGGTCTGGGTGCGCGGCGGCGTCCCCCTCACCCCGCCGCCGGAGCTACACCAGATCAAGGACGGCGACGCGCTGCGCGCCCAGCCGCTACCGAGCGAGCAGGACTGGCAGGAGGCGTCCGACCGCTTCGCGGCGATCTTCGGCCGGCCCGCGCCGACGCTGCGACGCGGCCGGATGGTGGAGCATTTCGCACGGCAGATCACCGATCAGGCCGGCCTGTACCGCACCGCCGCCGAGGATCTCCTGCGGCAGTTGGAAGAGCACGCCGCCTTCCTCGGCCTAGACGAGACCGACGACGGCGGGCGGCTCCAGATCGCCCGCTGCTCGGTGGAACTGCTGAAGGAGCTGCAGTCGGCCGGGCAACGGGTCTCGGGTGCCAAGAAGACCGTCGAGACGTTCGCCCGGTTCGATCTGCACGGGGTGACGCCCGACCGGTACGGGACGTCCATCACGCGTGCGGGCGTCGTCGCCGAGGCACTCGCCGGGGCTGCCTGGGACGTCATCCGCCTCGCCGAGGGGCAGGGAGCCGAAGGCGAAGCCCTGCTGGAATCGCTTCGCGGCAAGGCCCGCGTCGACCAGCGGACCGCCGACCTCGTCGACGCCCTCAAAAAGGCCCGGACGGATGTCACCAAGCTGCTGCAGCGCACCCCGCCCCCTCCGCCGCCGGGTCCGGAGCCGGGGCAGGGGCCGGGGCCGCAGCCAGGGCCTGGCCCCGAGCCCGGCCCGGGCAAGCCTGAGGACGTCGACCTCGGAACCGAAACCAGCGACCCCCGCATCACCGGCGACGACGGGCAGAAGAAGACCGGCGCCGGAAACGGCGCGCCGCGGGCCGGTAGGAGGCGCACGGCTGCGTCCCGCGCGGCGAACGAGCTGCGTGACGAACTCGCCAAGCTGCCCGCCGACGCTACTGTCGAGATCACCTGGCAGGTCGTCGACTGATGTCCGCCACCACCACTGCAAGCTCCACTGGTAGTGCAGGCGCCACCGGCAGCGGCGCGATGCGGCTCACCGTGGCGGCCGTCACGCAGTATTTGGCCGCGCGCAAGAGCCTGAACGACAACCCCAAGCGGCGGGTCGTGCTGCTGCGCGCCGTTCCTGTGTGGGACGGGCCGGCCGAATTGTCGTGGGGCAGCGGGCAGCAGGCGCGGATCGTTCCCGCGCCCTCGCCGCTAGCAATCCACGAACTGGTTCTGAACCATTTCGCGCCGGGCGCAGAAGGCCCGGACCTTCTCGTGGTGCTGACCGACCGGGAGGAGCATGAGCTCGACCCCGCCATCCTCGCCCGCGTCCTTCGCCAGCGCGTCGAAATCGTCGACAACTGGAACCTGGTGCTGGAGACGTTCGGCGCGAAGGACCGCGATCCTCGGCTGAGCGAGGAGGGGTGGGCGGCCGAAGCGCTGCTGGACGCCGCCCCGCCCGGCGGCTGGCCCAGGCTAGCGGGCGGCACCCTGGACCGCCGCAAGGCGCTGTCACTGCTGGCGCAGCGGCGGCTGCGGATCGGCCGCTACGCCGCCGAAACGCCGCAGGTCGGCTCCGGTACCGCTCCGGCATCCGACGGTGTCGACGTCCGGCTGCTGCTGCGCTGGTCGCTCGATCCGGGCGGGCCGGAGCGGCTGCGGGCTCTGCGCGGCGCGGAACGCCGAGGGCTCACTGCCTTCCTCGGCGAGCCGGAACAGACAGGGGCGCCTGGTCGGATCCTGTTCGCGCTCGTCGAAGCCGACCACGGTGCCGACGCCGTCCAGTTCGGGCTGCTGTGTGCCGTCCTGTGGCTTGACGCGCCCAACGACACCGACACCTATCGCGCACGCGGACGGATCGAACGCTGGCTGGGCGACCCGCCACCTGCCACCGGGGAGGCCCTGGACGCCCTGCTGACCGCGTTCGGCCGGTCCTGCCAGAGGTTCGTCCATGCCCTGCTCCGCACCGGCGCCACCGGCGACCGAGAGACCGGGCGGGAAGCCAGGCGAGCCACGGACCGGATCCTTGGCCGTGCCTCGGAACTGTCCCGGCAGTTCGGCATCGAAGCGCAGGCCAGGCACAGCAGCGTGCTGCGCGAAGGACTGGACGAACGGCTCACCGGCCTCGGCCACGCGCTACTGGGAGACGATGTCGACGCGATCCGGTCGCAGTTGGATCGCGTCAAAGAACACGAGCTAGCCGAGACCCGCGATGCGGTGGTGCGGGTCGAACGGGCCTCGATGGCGGCGCGACTCGTCCGCTGGCTCGCCACCGAGCCGGACGCGGACGTGGCGACGGTCGCGGCGGGCATCGACCGGCACATGGCCGAGACCGGCTGGGTCGACCAGGCCCTCGACCACATCGAAGCCGGCGGCGACTCCGACCCGGTGCTCACAGCCGCTTATGACCGCACTGGCGAGCGGGTGCGCGAGGCCCGTCGGCGAATCGACCGTTCCTTCGCGCAAGCACTGGCGACCTGGACGGCCGCGGGCACCGATCCCGGCTGGATGCTGACCGTGGAGACGTTCCTGCCCCGGATCGTCAAACCGGTGGTGACGGGCAAGTCGCCGCGCCGCGTGCTGCTGCTGGTGCTGGACGGCATGAGCACCGCGATCGCGGCCGAGCTCGCCGAGGAGTTGCGGCGCGACTGGGCCGAATACGATCCGCTCCCGGACTCCTCCGGCGCGGCGCCCCGGCGGCGGGCCATGGCGGCCGCTCTGCCCACCGTGACCGCCGTTTCCCGGACGTCGCTGTTCGCCGCGGACCTGATGAAGGGCGGGCAGGCCGACGAGAAACGGCTGTTTCCCCAGCACCGGTTCTGGGGGAACGCCAAGGCCGCCGTGTTCCACAAGGACGACCTGCGCGGGCAGACCGCCGGAGCCCCGTTCGGCGAGGCGCTGAACGACGCCCTCGCCGACGACGGCACCCACATCGCGGTCGTGTTGAACACCATCGACGACCGTCTCGCCAAGGAGCACCGCCTCGGCGACGCCACCTGGCGCCTCGAGCACATCAGCGCGCTGCGTGAACTGCTGCGGGAGGCCGCCGAGCGAGGCATGGCGGTCCTGCTCACCAGTGACCACGGGCATGTCATCGAGCGCCGTGGAACCAAGGTCGACGGCGCCGGCGTCGCGTCCGCGCGGCACCGGCTGCCCGGAGACCCGCTCGCGGACGGCGAGGTGGCGCTGTCGGGGCCGCGCGTCGTACAGGACGTGCCGGTCGGGGAGATCGTCGCGCTGTGGGACCGCGACCTGCGTTACACCGCGCAGCACGCCGGCTACCACGGCGGCGCGGCGCTCGCCGAGGTCGCGATCCCCATTCTGGCGTTCCTGCCATTCCGGGCCGCACCACCGAAGGGGTGGCGGGAGCTCGGCGACCAGCACCCCGCCTGGTGGCGGCTGGAACACGAACAGCTCGAGACCGAAGGCGCTGACCGGACCGCGCAGGAATCGTCCGAGCCCGCCACGCAAACCGAGCAGTCCGCGCAGGCCGCACCGGCTCCGGCGCCGGTCACGGTGAAGGAATCGGTCGACGCTCTGTTCGAGTTGGAGACGGAGCAGAACGACGTCCCGGAGACGCAGGCCGCCCCCTCCGACGAACCGATTTCGGCTCCGAAGCCCGCACCGGCGCGTACCGACCTCGCGGCCGCGCTGGTGGCGTCGGAGATCTTCCAGGAGCAGTTGAGCCTGGTGGCGCGCAGACCGCCCCTCGACAAGATCGAGGCCGCGGTGCGAGCACTGCTGGAGTCCGGCGGCACGCTGCCCATCACCGCCCTCGCACAGCGCGCCGGATACCCCGCGGCCCGCGCCGACGGTTTCGCCGCCGTGCTCGGCCAGGTGCTCAACTACGACGGCGTCCAGGTGTTGGAGACCCTGCCCGACGGGCGCACGCTGCGGCTCAACCCCCTTCTGTTGCGCGAGCAGTTCAACGTGCGGCGCGACGGGTGATGGTGAGGTGATGGGACACTGGTGGGTGTGAGCACCGCACGATCCGCCCAGGTCAGTGCCGCACGCCGGCGCGCCGTCATCGATGCTCTGCGTCGCGGCGCGGTGCCGGAGACCGGATTGGACCTGCTCGCCACTGGGCTCGACCGGTTCGAGGCCGCTCTCGACGCGGAGTTGGACGCGGTCGCGTCCGGTGGCTCGGTGTTCAAGGCCGTCCGCGGCGAGTACGGATCCGGCAAGACGTTCTTCACCCGGTGGCTCGGTGAACGCGCCAAACGCCGCAACTTCGCGGTCGCCGAGATCCAGATCTCCGAGACTGAGACGCCCCTGCACAAGGTGGAGACCGTCTACCGGAGGCTCGCCGAACGACTCACCACCTCCAGCTTCCCCCCGAGCGCGCTACGCCCCGTCGTCGACGCCTGGTTCTACGCGCTGGAAGAAGACGCCTTGGCCGCCGGTGCCACGGAGGAGGAACTGCCCGGCGAAGTGGACCGACTGCTGACCGCGCGGCTCGCGGAGGTGTCCCGGCAGGCGTCGGCGTTTGCAGCCGCGCTGCGCGGCTACCGGACGGCCCTCGCCGCCGGCGACGAGGCCACTGCCGCCGCCGTCCTGGCCTGGCTCGGAGGGCAACCACATGTCGCCGCCGCCGTCCGCCACAGCGCGGGAGTGAAAGGAAACCTCGACCACTTCGGCGCGCTCGGATTCCTGCAGGGACTCCTGACCGTGCTGCGCGACAGCGGACATCCCGGCTTGCTGGTGGTTCTCGACGAGGTCGAGACGCTGCAGCGCGTTCGCACAGACGTCCGGGAGAAAGCGCTCAACGCGCTGCGGCAGCTCATCGATGAGGTCTATGCGGGCCGGTTCCCCGGCCTGTACCTGGTCATCACCGGAACGCCTGCGTTTTACGACGGGCGGCAGGGCGTGCAGCGCCTCGCGCCACTCGCGCAGCGCCTCGCCACCGACTTCAGCACCGACCCGCGTTTCGACAATCCCCGGGCCGTCCAGGTCCGACTGCCCGGCTTCACCCTGGAGTCGTTGACCGGGCTCGGCATCACCATCCGCGACCTGTACGCCGGCGGCGCCGACGCCCCCGACCGGATAACGACGCTCGCCGACGACGCCTACATCACCGACCTCGCCCGCGCCGTCGGCGGCGCACTCGGCGGACAGGTCGGCGTCGCGCCCCGACTGTTCCTCAAGAAACTGGTCGGTGACGTTCTCGACCGCATCGACCAGTTCCCCGACTTCGCCCCCCGCGTCCACTACAAGCTCACCGTCTCCGGCGGCGAACTCACCGACGTGGAACGTAACCTCACAGCCGACGACATCGAGCTGGACGTGTGATGGACCGGCTGCACCCGGTCCTGCTGCACCACATCGTCAACACGCTCGGATGGCCGGACCTGCGCCCGCTGCAACGCCGGTCCATCGGCCCGATCCTCGACGGGGACGACGCGCTGTTGCTGGCCCCGACCGCAGGAGGCAAGACCGAGGCGGCGGTGTTCCCCGTCCTGACCGCCATGGCCGAACACCAGTGGACCGGTATCTCGGTGCTCTACCTGTGTCCGCTCAAGGCACTGCTCAATAACCTCGCGCCCCGCGTCGACCAGTACGCGCAGTGGCTCGGTCGGCGCGCCGGGCTCTGGCACGGCGACACCCGCGAGGCTGAGCGGCGCCGTATCCGCTTGGACCCGCCGGACATCCTGCTGACCACACCCGAGTCGCTGGAGTCCATGCTCATCAGCTACAAGACCGACCACGCCACCGTTCTCGGCACCATTCGCGCCGTGATCGTCGACGAGGTCCACGCCTTCGCCGGAGACGACCGCGGCTGGCATCTGCTCGCCGTCCTGGAACGCCTCACCCGCGTCACCGGCCAGCCCATCCAGCGGATCGGCCTGTCGGCCACCGTCGGCAACCCGCACCAGCTGCTGGCCTGGCTCCAAGGCGCGGGAGCCGGCACCCGGCCCGCCCGTGTCGTCGCCCCGGAGACCGCTTCGGCCCCGGCCTCCGCATCGCCTGCCGCGCGGATCGAACTGGACTACGTCGGATCCATCGACAACGCCGCCAAGGTCATCGCGTCCCTACACCGCGGCGAGAAACGCCTGGTGTTCTGCGACTCGCGAAGCCAGGTCGAACAGCTCGGCGCCGCCCTGCGGGCCCGCGACGTCACCACCTTCCTCTCCCACGCCTCCCTGTCTGCCGCCGAACGGCACCGCTCGGAACAGGCGTTCGCCGAGGCACGCGACTGCGTGATCGTCTCCACCTCCACCCTTGAGCTCGGCATCGATGTCGGCGACCTCGACCGCGTCATCCAGATCGACTCACCCGCCACCGTGGCGTCCTTTCTGCAGCGTCTGGGACGCACCGGCCGCCGCGCCGGCGCCGAACGCTCCTGCCTGTTCCTGGCCACCAAGGAACCCGCGCTCCTGCAATCGGCGGGACTGCTTACGCTGTGGGGGCGAGGATGGGTCGAGGACGTCGCCGCCCCGCCGATGCCGCGCCACCTGGTCGCGCAGCAGATCCTCGCCGCCGTACTCCAGGAACACCGGCTCGGAGACAGACTCTGGTCGAAGCAGTGGAACGACCTGGCGCCGTTCGACCGCTCCGCCGAACCGATCGTGCGCCACCTCGTCACCGAAGGCTTCCTCGACCAGGACGGCGGCATGCTGTTCATCGGACCCGAAGCCGAGAAACGCTTCGGCCACCGCCACTTCATGGACCTCACTGCGTCCTTCACCGCACCGCCGCAGTTCACCGTCCTGTCCGGGCGTGCCGAGATCGGCCGCACCGACCCGTCCGTCCTCACCGAGGACCGCCCCGGCCCGCGCCGCCTCCTGCTCGCCGGCCGCACCTGGCAGGTCACCTACATCGACTGGAAACGGCGCCGCTGCTTCGTCGAACCCGCCGAAGGCGGTGGCATCGCCAAATGGACCGCCGGCGGCATCGCCGGCCTGTCCTACGCCCTCACCCGCGCCATGCGCGACGTCCTGCTCGGCACCGACCCACCCATCACCCTCACCCACAGAGCCACCACGCGGCTCCAACAGATGCGGACCGAGAACGCACCCACATCGGTCCACCCGGCCGGCCTGGTCATCACCCGCGCGGGCACCGACGTGCGCTGGTGGACATGGGCGGGCTACCGCGCCAACGCCACCCTGACCGCGACGCTCTCCTCCGTGACCGACCAGGCCCAGCGCCCCACCGACCTATACGTGCGGCTCCGCGAAGACCTCACCCCCGACATGTGGAAAGCAGCACGCGCAGAAGCACCACTGGTGCTGCCGGACGTCGACCCCCGAGCCGTCCGCGGCCTGAAGTTCTCCGCCGCCCTCCCCGCCCACCTGGCGGTCGCAACTGTGGCCGCCCGCCTCGCCGACCTCGACAGCGCAGAGAAGGTCCTCGGCGAAGCCACTTGCTTCACCGCTCTCCAGCGCTCCTGACCAGTCGCAAGACCATATTCAGGTCAAGCTCAGTTTCGGTAATATCCCAAGGTCGTCCGACATCGCGTAAACAGCTTCGTTACTACCCGTGCGCAAGCTTTAACGATGTCTGGAGAGTTGGAGGCTGAGTGGGCACCGTCGACCGTCGAGAAATCCTCAAGAAGGAGCAGGCCGCCGTCACGCACGTGTACGAGTGCCTGGACCTACAGATTTCGACTGCCGCCTCTCATGCCTCTCCGAAGCGCTGGGGACAGGACTGCCCAGAATCCGGCACGTCCTTCATCCCCGACGTCCCGCCGGAGTTGCAGCGAACCGCGATCGACAGCGGGGGTGGAGCGCTGGTTGTCATGCGCGTCGACGTCGAGGACGAAGCTGTAGCGGAACGAGAAACCTTCTACATCGGTCGGCGCACGGTCAAGGACCCGGCCGACGACCGGCGGCTGGTCATCAACTGGTCGAGTCCTGCTGCGATCCGCTGGCAGATGGCGCAGCCCAGCGATCCTGGCGAGGTCCGGCTACGGCGACGGCTCCGGTGCGCTGGCCGCATTGTGACCGACTACGCCGACGACATCGTCAGTGCACCATCTCGACCGCAAGAAACAGCAGACGTGACTGGCCCAGCCCCTGCACCGCTTGCGAGCGCCCCAGTAGAGACCACGGCTGGTTCGATGGAGGATTTCCTGCTCGCAGACCTCCTCCGGGCACGCGACGGTCGCATGCGCGACATCGTTGAGACGATCCAGCGTGAGCAGCTCGCCTTGGTCGCCAACGAACACGAAGGCGTCCTCGTGGTTCAGGGCGGTCCGGGTACCGGCAAGACCGCTGTAGGCCTACATCGTGTGGCGTGGCTGCTCAATCCCGACAACAAGCGCTACACCGCAGCTGAGGTTCTTGTCATCGGCCCGCACAAGGGCTTCCTCGACTACGTCGGCAACGTGCTGCCCCAGCTTGGCGTCGAGAAGGTCCGCAGCATCGTGCTCGACAAACTCTGGGACGAAGGCAGCGTCACCGACTCCCTCGAGGTTCGTCGAATCAAGTCTAGCGAGCGGATGGCCGAAGTCTTGCGTCGCGCGGTGCACAACACCGTCGATTTCGACGCGCTCAACTCATACGAGAGCGACGTCTTCGAGGTCCGCCGCCCGGGCGCTGTACTGCGGATCCCCTGCTCGCAGATCGAGGAAATCGTCCGGCAGGCGATCGACGGACCGGGCACATTCCGCGCCCAACGCCAACGCGCCATCGACAGCATCATCGACCAACTTATCGTTGCCGATCACCGGATCTCCGCAAACGTCGACAATAAAATCAGAGGAAGGCTCCGCAGCACTTCTGAAGTCAAGTCCTTGATGAAAAAGCTGTGGCCCGAACGATCGTCACGGCAGATCCTCAAGCAGCTGCTCACGAGCAAGAAAGTTCTCGACGCGGCAGCCGACCAGATTCTGACCGACGACGAGCGTGAACTTCTTATCGAGGCGCCGAACCGCGCCTGGTCGGCTGAGGACCATGTATGCCGCGAGGAGATCGAGTATCTACTCACGGGCGAGGTCCCCCGACGGTATCGCCACGTGGTCATCGACGAAGCACAGGACCTGACGCCTATGCAGGCGCGCTCCATCGCGCGCCGATGCCCGAGCGGCTCCATGACCGTACTCGGAGACCTCACTCAGGCCACGGGGCCGCACACTTATGCCTCATGGCAGGAGCTTGCACAGATTCTCGCTGCTCAACGAGGCTGGCTCCTCACCGAACTGAAGATCGGCTACCGAGTCCCTGGGGAGGTGATGGATCTGGTCGCCCCGTTGGCCGCGCACCTCTCTCCGAACACAGCCTTTCCTGCATCGTTCCGAGAGAAAGACGGGACCAGCGTCACGGTTATCCCATCCAACCCATGGCAACTCGTCGAAGATGCGGTCGAGCAGGCGATCAGCCTCGGCGAAACCGATGGAGACCGTCCACGCTCGATCGCCTTGATCGTGCCAGATGACGACAGCTGCCTCGACCAAGTCAAGCGTCGCATCGAGACTACACAAGTCGATGGAACCGAATCCGCCACAGGCATTACCGTGATTCCCGCCAGACTGGCTAAAGGCCTGGAATTCGATCACGTCGTCGTTCTGGAACCCGCCTCGATCGCGAACCTGGATCACGCGGGTCTGCACCGCCTCTACGTTGCCCTTACCCGATGCACCCAGTCACTCACCCTCGTCCATACCTCTCCGCTCCCCGCCGAACTAAGCCCTGAACCAGACACCCCAACCACAGACCATCAGGACACCGCTGAACGTCAGTGCAACCGCTTCCACGCCAACGGCAAACGGTGCAAGCACCGCACCTCCGAAGCTGACGGCTGGTGCCGCATCGACGGGTGTGAGGGTTTCCTCAGGCCCACACCGGTGAACCGATCGCCTCATTACCGGACGCTCCACCTTGCCCCTGACGCGGACCTGTCCGCCAAGCTGAACCTACCCGCAGACGCACACACATCAATCAACGTCACCTGGGCGGCACGCACTCAGTTCACGCAGTTGCACGGCGGCGACGAGCAGACGGCCGAAGCCGAGATCAGGAACATGCTGCGGGTATTCCTGAACACCGCCCGCCACGCCCGACAAGTCGATGGCTACTGGCTCCTGGACCTGGAGGGCTACCGACTGGTCCTCGCCCCCGAAGGAAATGCCGTCACTGCTTACCGGTCCGGACATCTCGACCGAACCTACTTTCAGTTCGCAGCCGGCGTGCCATCACGGGTCAGCAGGAAAGACAAAGCGGCCACGCGATCGGCGGTGGGCACGAGACCGCGCCCCGGGATGCCTCTCGATAATCCCGAATCCATCCGGAACAACGACGCCAGCACCCTCTTCTTTACCGCAAGGGCCTGCGAGTCCTTCGACAAACTCGTGCCGGAGAGTCGAACGCTTCTCGCCGACGAGTTTGATGCCGCGATCCGCGAGCGACTCAGCCTCGACCTTCAGCGCGGCCGCCTCCTCATGCGAGACCACGACATTCTCCTGACCGGAGAGGAATTTATCTGGAGTTTCTCTCTCGACGGCCGGGTCGTTACTTCCCTGCAGCCACTCAAGTGGGGCGATCTATCCACCGACATCCACGGTTCCACCGCCAACTCCACTCACATCCTGGGCGACCTCACAACGCTCCTCGGTGAATGGGTGGAAGGCCGAGCAGGAAAGGAGATTGCTCCGCACCATTTCGAGTTCGACCCGGCCACTCCCCTTCCCGCTCCTGCCGCATTGGTCCTGCGCCACGGGGATCCACGGCCCGCTCCAGGCGCTGAGGTTCGCGCCTGGGTCGTGCGAGGCAACTCCGACAAGTTGATCGTTTCACGGAACCCATTCGGACGTTTGCCGGTTTCCGATGCGATGCGCGGGCGTTACGCCGCAGCATTGACGGTCTTCGAAGAAGTAGGCGATGGCGGCAGCGTCGACATACCGGAGCGGCTGTCCGATCTGAAAGGGATGGCTAACCGCTGCCTGCGTGCCGACCAGAAAGACTGGCTAAGCGTATTCGAGCTACTGGGACGGCCTGAGCGCCCGCACCTGCAAACGCTAGCCCGTCTCGCACAATTCGCACGCGAGGCCCACAAGTCAGGAAACCAAGCCGAGCTGACCAAAATCCTTGCCGAGTTGAACGCTTCTGGATGGGCACGTCAACTCCCCATCGCTCACAAGCGACTTCAAGCAAAATATTCCCACGAAACAGAAGAGCGAAACGACGTCGAAGTCGACCTCAAGCCGAATACCCCGGCCGTCGACTCGACTAAGATGGCCAATGAATACCTCGATCTACTTAAATCGGAGGTGGGAGAGGACCGCGAGGACGACCTCCACGAACGCCTTCGCAACGAGCTTCTTGTTCGGCTCCTAAGAGCAGGGCACTCCCCGGACGAATCATCACCGATAGCTGACATCATCCTGCGAGGGCCTACTGAAACGGTGGTGTACGAAGTACTGGGAGTGAATGGCGAATCTTTCAGGTGCATGAGAGCCGGAGCCATGCGGCTTAAGGAAGTCGTGCATGCCCTCGACTCTAAAGTGGACAGCTCTGTGCTGGTCCTCCCGCGCCCTCCCGTCGAGGAATGGGCGGTCAGTGAACTATCCGCGATTTTCAACCTCACCGTCATCTGGCGAACGCCCCAAGGATGGAGCGATCAAGCTTCTCCCTCGTCCGGTAGGGATGTCGATGGGCTCGCAACATGATTCGGGACGGAGCGCTGCCCCTGCTGACAACTCCGACACGCCTGCGGCGTTCTCGCGAGTCGTAGTTCCGTGACCGACATGCTTCGTAGGGCTGACGCGTTACCACCATGGTGGGAAGGCGTCAGCCCTACCGCTTGGGTGCTCTGCGATCACCTCACCTCACTTGACGACGCACTCGAGGTACAGGACGCCTCGGCATACCTCCCCACACAGGCGCTTTTCGCCGCATTCGGCAGCACGCAGGATGCGGCGGGCACACGCTGAACGGGCTGAGCGACAATGGGTTGATGCTCCTGGTGCGCGCAACCAAGAAGCTCCTCAACCGTATCGGCCAGCCCGACCTCGACGACGAGGAGCCCGACACGCTGCTCGGGCAGTGGTACGCCACCGTCCTGTTCTGGCGCCCCCAGGTCGCCCTGTTCGTCAACGAGTCGACACTGCTGCCCATCCTGATCCCGCTGGCACCATCCGCCGACCTGCTGCGCAGGTTCCCCGCGCATGTCGCCGCCGTCCTCGCCGAGCACGGCGCGCCCCAGACAGTCATCGACGACGAGACGCAGCGAATGCGTGAGGTCCGCGTCGGTAAGACCGCCAACCGCAGTGTCACCGGCATCCTGAACGAGTTCACCCGGCTCGCCCCCTACTACCGGGACGGCGACCCGGAACTGCCGGAACTCGCCCATCGCCTAGCGGCCGTCCCCTGCAGCCCCCTCCACAAGCGCCACATCTGCCCCGACCGCGAATTCGCCGCCCTGCTGCGCTCCCTCACCTCCACGAGCGACTGAAGCAGCCACCGGCCTCCCGGCCGAACCACCCGCGTCGGCGTCCGGCGGCGCATCCGTCAAGCGATCACCATCTTCCGGTGTGTGAACGGCAGCATCGACGGGCGTCCGTCGAAGGGAGATCATTCCTCCCGGTGGGCAGGGACGATGGTGAAGGACCTCCCGCCGGTGACCGGATCACATGCACGTACCGAGTTCGACGAGACCTGGCTCCTCGCGCCGCGCCGTTGACACCGACGACGACGTCAGCGCGACAGCAAATGGAAGGCCGTGATCGTCATCTCGGTCGATCTCGTCGCCGGCAGCGTCACAGTGTTCGCGCTCGGCCGCTGGTCGAGAGAGGCCGAGCGTCCGCAGTTCCAAGCCGCGAAAACAGGGGCACCTCCTGGCTCTCTCTCCCGCGAACGGAGCCGACCCGCTCCCCCCGCGCGCGTCTCCTCAAGCCTCGCCTACCCCGGCGGACGATCGGAGATCACCCCCCGGCGGCGGGGCGCCTCGACCGATCTGCACCCCAAGACCGAGACAGGGAGTGCCACCGCCGGTTCCCTCACGACCCCACCCGCCAGGCGGCATGCAGCGCCGCCCTGCACAGCTACTTCGCTCAGTGATCCCGCGCTATCGGTGACCGTCACCGGCGCCTACCCACGGCGAACGGCCGGTGATGGACAGCTGTTGATCACTGGGCACGGCTGGAGGTTGCTCGCTTCAGCACAAAGCTGAAGTACATGTGCGCGAAACGCGTGCCATACTGAAGTCGCCGTCCTTGCCGAATCCGCGGCTCCGGACGCGGATTCAGGAGGTCCACGATGGTCTCGCTATCGCCCGCCGAAGCTCTCGGCTCGCATGCTCCCGGTGTCCGCGACCTGCTCGTCGAGGTCGTCCGGTCCAGGCACGACAGGGAGGCCGAGGCGCACTTGGCCAAGGGATCGCGCTACTCGATGGGATTCGGCAGCCAGTGGCGCGATCTTCTCGACGACGCGCTGGAGGCCCTGGCCGACCGGGGTTACCAGTCGCACAAGCTGGCACCCGCGGGCTATGAGCTCCCCGTGGTCAACGACAGTCTGATCTACGTTTGGCGGGTGCCGGGCACTCCCGACGCGGTGAGCCGGTTCGCGTCGAGCCCCACGCGGAAGAACGGCTTCTGTGCCCGGCCACCCGACCCGATGCTGTTCGAGCTGGGTTTTGGGAACGAGCCCGAGTCGGACGACGAGGCCTCGGGCGAGGCCGAGAAGGTGAAGGTCGAGCACCTGGTGAGGGTGGTCGGCGATTCGATGCCCGTCGTGCTCGTCATGGTCCACTCCTCGCCGCGGCAGCTGCAGTCGATCGAGTGGGCGGTCGCCGATCTTGACGACGAGGGCAAGGTCAAGCTGCACGGGCACGAGGCCATCTGGGAGCCGGAACTTATCGCGGCCGACGCGACGTCGGACGGCGGGTCGTTCGACAGCGGCACCCCGGTTCCGCCCGCCGTCGAGCCGCGGAAGCAGGAGGGCACGGATCCGGATGCGCGATGAAACCCCGGGCCTGTTCGACATCTCCGGCTCCGGGCAGAGGCACGGCCGTTTCGAGCCGGCGAGGCTGACGCAGGCCCGCGTCCGCCGCTCGGTGACCAAAACGGACCTGGCCACCGAGGTGGGCGTTTCCGCTGCCGCGATCGGCCAGTACGAGGCTGGTGTCAATTCGCCACGCGCCGACGTGCTCGAGCGCTTGGCAAAGGCGCTGGACGTCCGGCCGGGCTTCTTCAGCGTCGGACGACCCCTGGCCCGCATCGAAACCGTGAACGCGCACTTCCGGAGCCTGCGGTCGGCCCGCGTGAGTGATCGTCAGAAGGCGCTGGCCACGGCGACGCTGGTGTGGGAGCTGACGTTCGCACTCGAGCGACACGTCAGGCTCCCCGAGACCGACCTCCCAGAGATCCGCCCCCGCAGCTCACCCGCCGAGGCAGCTGCCCTCCTGCGTCGGCACTGGGGCCTACCCGACGGCCCGGTCAAACACCTTGCCGCCACGGCCGAGTCTCACGGCATCGTGTTGACAGTGCGACCTCTCGGCGAAATCGACGCCGTCGATGCTTTCTCCGTCATCATCGTCGACCGTCCGATCATCATCACGACGCCGCGGCGGACCGAGAACGTGTTCAAGCACCGGTTCTCGATCGCGCACGAGATCGGGCACTTGCTGCTGCACGCCGACTCCGGCGAGCACAGTGCGGCCATCGAGAAGGAGGCCGACGAGTTCGCCGCGGCTTTCCTCACCCCTGCCGCGTCCATGGACGCGGTCCTCCCGCAGCGGCTCGACCTGGCGGCACTGGACCGGCTCGGCCGCACGTGGGGCGTCTCGCCAACGTCGCTGGTCCGCCGAATGGTCGAGCGCGGTCGCACCACCGAGTCGTCGGCACGCCGGGCCTACCAGCGCCTGTCAATGGTTTACGACGCCAAGGCGGACCCGACCAGCGCCTACCCCGGCGAAGTGCCGACGCTGCTGAGGAAAGCCGCGGAGCTCGCCGGCGACCATGGCGCGCCGGTGCCCGTGCTCGCCGAGGCCCTGAAGATCAGCGCCGCGCAGGTGCGCGACCTGCTGGGCGAGGCCGACGAGCGCCCGGTGCTGCGTCTCGTCGACAGCGACTGACGACCTCGCTCCCTACAGCGCAGCGACCCACTGGCACCGCCCTGGCCACGGCGCTCACCATCGACAACCAGAAGGATCCTGACTCATGGCCTATCCCACCCTGGCGCTCCACTTGCTCATCTCGGCACCCGGGGACGTGCCCATCGAGGACATGGCGGTCATCCGAAAGACGATCAGCCAGTGGAACCTCAACCTTGGCCGCCATGTTGGTCTCACCGTGCTTCCCGTGTCCTGGACCGAGCACGCCGTCGCTGAGTTCGGCGAACGGCCGCAGGCCATCCTCAACCAGCAGATCGTCGAAGAAGCCGATCTTGCCGTGGCGCTCTTCTACGACCGCCTGGGAACGCCGACCGGCGAGGCCGAGTCGGGCACGGCCGAGGAGATCAAGGTCCTCGTCGATGCCGGGAAGTCGGTGGCCGTCCTCGTGAACTCGACCCCGCGTCCGCCCTTGAACGGCGCGGCGCTGGGCGAGCGGCAGCGGCTCAACTCCTATTTGGAGGAACTGCGCAAGTCCGCCCTCGTTTTCGAGTACGCGAACGAGGGAGTCCTCGTCGGCCACCTCAACAACTTCCTCAGCCGAGCAACTGCGCAGTTCCAGCAGTCTGTTGAGGCGTCGAAGGACGAGGAGCCTGAGGGACCGGACGCCTTCGAGGGAGTGTGGCCGCGTGCGGAGGTGCGCGAGAGCGTGAAGACCGATAGCAAGGGGCGCGTGAGGACCCAGCGGCACTGGTCTTTGGTGCTCCACAACACCTCTCGCGGTCCGGCCTCCAACGTCGACTTCTCGTTCGAGAACCTCCCGGACGACGCACTTTTCCGTGTGCACCGGGGGGCCGGACCGCTCGGCACCATCCCGCCCGGCCAGGAGGCACGGTTCCCCCTGCTACTCGCCATGGGATCGCCGAGCGCCGTTGACTGTGTGGTGACCTGGACCGACGCTGCAGGCAATGCTCGGCAGACGAGGGCGACCGTCCGCACGTGACCCTATGGGGTGCGGATACTCGGTTCGCCTGCTGAGCTTCGCTGGTCCGTCAAGCGCTCCGGCTCCCACCCTTCGTGCCCCAGGCGCTCTTGCCCCTCCCGTTTGCGCTTATCTCGTTGAGGCTCCCAGCGTTCGTGCGACTTCCGAACGGTCGCTTGGCCGCCCGAATCATCCTGTTGCGCGTGCGGAGGGGTTGTATGAGACAGGAGGCCAGAGGGCAACCCGATGTCGATGATCACGGCCAACTGGCATCTTCCTCGGCCTATCTCTTTCATCTTGCCCCTTCCGGTCATCCGTATCTCCGATCGTCGCCTTCTGGAGCCCAAATGTAATACCGCCGGCTCACACGGGTTGCAGGGATGGGTGATCCTTGAACTCGTTGGGTTGGCTCGGACAGGACGACAGGCAGCGCAAGAGCACCGCTGCACCACACCGTGATCGAGACTGGTTCCGGGGTGCTGGGGATGATCGACTTGGCCGTGCGACAGGGCAGGTCTGGGGCGAGCCTCCGGCACTACATGATCGCCAGGCAGGCGAGAGCCCGCGCGAGAAGGATTTCGGCGTCTCGAAGGTGGCTCACACATGCTCACCTCGGAGGCATGTGAGCGATTTGTCGAGTGGCATGTCGACGAGTTGGCGGTGCGCGAGCTGCGCTTCATCCGGCATGACGACGGCAGCCGAATCAAGCGACCACGGCGCCTCGGAGATCGACACCGAGTGAACCGATTTTCTGCGTTCGTCGCCTGCAAGTGTCTGTGTCTACCGGTACCGTCCCTCAGGAGAGGAGGAGACGCACATGGTCGATGCGACGAATAGGATCGACGGAAGGCCCCGCAGCGTTCGCGGACTACTCGAAGGCAACAAGTACAGGCTGGACTACTACCAACGCGAGTACGCGTGGGGACGTAAGCAGATCGCCGAGCTCATCGAGGACCTCGAAGCCAAGTTCCGAGGCAGCTACGATGAGTCCCACGAGCGCTCAGAGGTCGAAGACTACCCCCAGTACTTCCTCGGCTCGGTCATCATCAGCCACAGAGAGAAGAAGCGCTACATCGTCGACGGCCAGCAGCGACTCACGTCGCTGACCCTCCTCCTCGTCCATCTGTACCACCTGGCCAAGGACGTGGACGGGGTGACGCCGGTCACCAACCTGATCTTTTCCGAGAGGTTCGGCAAGCGCTCCTTCAATCTCGAGGTCGACGTCGTGGATCGCGAGCAGGCAATGGAAGCCCTGTTCAAGGGGGTCGCCTTCGAGACCCATAGCGACTCGCCGTCGGTCCGGACGCTGCTCGCCCGTTACGAGGACATCAAAGAACTCTTCCCCGATACCCTCACCGGCCATGCCTTGCCGTACTTCGTTGACTGGCTGCTCGACAACGTCTCGCTGATCGAGATCACCGCCTACAACGACGACGACGCCTACACGATCTTCGAGACCATGAACGACCGGGGCCTGTCCCTCACCCCGACCGACATGCTCAAGGGTTTCCTGCTAGCCCACATCAACGGCGACGACGCGAAGGCGAAGGCAGACGCGACCTGGAAGAAGACCGTCGAGCGGCTCGTCCAGCAGGGCGGCAAGGACACCGCCGCCGACTTCATCAAGGCTTGGCTGCGGGCCAAGTACGCCACCAGCATCCGTGAGCGCAAGAAGGACGCCGTCCCGCGCGACTGGGACCGGATCGGCACTGAGTTCCACAACTGGCTCCGCAACAACCGCGAGGCCGCGGGCTTGACGTCGTCGGCTCCCGCCGCCGAGTTCACCCAGCCATACGCCGAGTTCATCCACAGCCACTTCGCCGCCTACAGCAGACATTACCTGAGCATCCTAGACGCGACATTGAAGCCGGTCCCAGGCCGGGAGGCGATCTTTTACAACGCACACAACGACTTCACACTGCAGTTTCCGCTGATCCTGGCGCCGATCGAGATCATCGACAGCGCCACCGAAGTCGACATGAAGATGCGCCTGGTAGCGGACTTCCTCGACATCTACTGCGCTCGCCGCATAGTCAACTATCGCCAGATCGGCTATTCGGCGATGTCGTACACGATGTTCAACCTGCTCCGCGAGATCCGTGGACTGAGCGTCGAGCAGCTCGCCACGGTCCTCAAGAGGCGCCTGCAAGACCAGCCCGAGTCCTTCGCCGGGATCAGCGACTACCGGTTGCACCAGATGAACCGTCCGCAGGTCCGCTACATCCTCGCCCGGCTCACCGCACACATCGAGGCCGAATGCGGAGTCGAGTCCGACTTCGTCACCTACGTCTCCAGTAAAATCAAGAAGCCGTTCGAAATAGAACACATCTGGGCTGACGACTACCAAAGGTTCAAGGACGTGTTCGCCTCACCTCAGGACTTCTCGTTCACTCGCAACCGGCTCGGCGGCCTCATCCTGCTCCCCCGCGGATTCAATCAGTCCCTGGGAGCGAACGACTTCAAGGCCAAGGTCAGCCACTACTACGGTCAGAACCTGCTCGCGAAGACGCTGTCGCCGCAGTGCTACCAGAACAATCCCAGCTTCATCGCGTACGCCACTAGCAGTGGTCTGCCGTTCAAACCGTACGAGAACGAGTTCACCAAGGACGCTCTAGACGAGCGACAGGATCTCTACCGCCGCATCGCCGAACAGGTCTGGAGCCCGCGTAGGCTCGACGTATAGAAGATCCACGTCATCGCCCAGGTAGCGGGGCAGGCGCAGCCGTCCGGTCTCCGTTAGCGAGGGTTCTGTGGGGCATGAAGGCCTCTTGGGCGCCTACGCTTACCGAAAGCTTCGCCCTTACAGGTCGGCGGCGAGGAGCCCCCAGCGACGAGAAGTCATCGGGTCCCCGTGCCCATGTCGGCTCGTTGTCGGCTCGGCGGTTCCGAAACGAATCGATACGCGGCGACATCGAGCAACATGGAAATGGGGCTGGATGCGGACAGGCCAGCATAGAATGACACTGAAAGGACCGTGCTGATACAACATTTTCGGACTTTTAATCCGTAGGTTGTGGGTTCGAGTCCCACGCGACCCACCACCCCACCAGGGCAAACACGCTCTACGCCGCGCATGGTCGATCATGCCTGGGCCGGGCTGGGCCACCCTGGGGCCCGTCATACTCCCAGGCCGAGCCCAACACCCCCGTGTCCGCCCAATCCTCGCGGCGGGCAAGGCCATTCCCGCGCCGAGCTGCTCGCAGCCGCCGCGTCTCCGGTATGCGGTTAGTCCCTTCGTCGGTCGACGGTCGAGGCGGGGAGCGGATGCTCTCGATTACGCCGCAGACGCGTGTTGTCGCGCGAACCCGGACAGCAGGCCGAGCCGCATGCGGGGCCACGCCGGGTTCGGGGCGCGGGGCGGTCGACCGGCGCCGTACCAGGCCCGCCCGGGTACGACTCGCCGCCGGCCGTCGACGCCGGACCGGAGCACTGCCCCGGCGCCGGGCGGTGCCCAGCACCACACCAGCCGTGGGGAGCAGGTACGCGGCGGTCTTCTCCACGGCGGTGGGCGCGACCTCGGGTAGCACCGAGGTGTAAGTGTCGGCGGTCAGCACGATGCTGGAATGCCCCAACATCTCCTGCACCACCTTCAACTGGACCCCGGCCGCCACCCACAGCGTGGCCGTGCCGTGGCGTAGGTCGTGCAACCGGATCGGCGGCACGTCGTGCTCGGCGATCAGTTTCTGGAACACGTGGGTGAGCCGACCCGGGGCGACCGGGTCACTATTGAGGTTGGTGAACACATACCCGCTGTCGCGATAGCCGTCGCCGTCGGCGGCCGCTTCGGCATGCTGCTTTGAGCGGTGCGTGCGTAGCACCGCGATTGTCATGATCCAGCGCAATCACGCGGGTGCTGTGCACAGGCTTGGGCGGGCACACGATCAGCCGCCCATCTCTCCGTTGCAACTGCCGGCAGATCACTGCGGTGCCCTCGTCCAAGTCGACATCGCACCAACGCAGCCCGGCAGCCTCACCGCGGCGCAGCTCGCGGAACGCGATACGGCTTCAGATGCGCCTGACACGGTGTTGCCCTGGCACCGCGGCCTTCTCCGGTGTCGCCACGCTGCCGGGTCCGGGCCGAAGCGGACGGGTGCCGGGTCTGGTCCAGGGTCCGGTCTGGAAGGAGTGCGCCGCGGCGGGCGTTGTGGGTGATGTGGCCACTGCGATGGAACGCCTGATCGCCGATCGCGCCAAGACTCTGGAGGCTTGGCCGTGCCCCGTCCACGATCAGCCGGGAGGTGCGCCGCAACCGCGACCCGCGCACCGGCAGGCACCGGCCCTTCCACGCCCAGCGGCGCGCGGCCGTGCGGCGGGTGCGGTCCAATCAGGACGAGATCCGACGCGACGCGGAGCTGAAAGAGTTCATCCAGGACCACCTGGACCAGCGATGGTGCCCAGAGCAGATCAGGCAGGTCCTGCGCACCACCTTCCCCGACGAGCCAGACCGGCACCTGGCGCACGAGACCATCTACCAGGCGATCTACCTGCCCGCACCGCAGCGGCCTGAAAGCGCAGAGCCGACACGTTGCGCACCTTCCGGCAGGCCCGCGCGCCGACGCCGGCGCGTCGACCGGCGCGCCACCCGCTTCATCGACCCCGGCACGCTCATCGGGCAGCGACCCGCCGATGTCGACGACCGCCAAGTGCCCGGCCACTGGGAAAGGTGACCTCATCGTTGGCCGAGGTAACCGACCCGCGATCGGAACCTTGGTCGACCGCACCACCCGGTGCGTCAAACTGCTGCACCTGCCCGCCGGACGCACCGCCGAACACGTCCGCGACGCACTCCTGCACGCCTCCGCTGACCTGCCCACGGCCTCGCCCGCTCGCTGACGGGGGTCAGGGCGGCGAGATGTGCCGTCACGACGAATCACCCGCGCCGGCAGTATCCCGGTCTGCTCCTGCGGACCGGCCAGCCCCTGGCAGTGCGGCTCGAACGAGAACACGAACGGACTACTGCGCCAGTACTTCCGATGGGCACCGACCTGTCCGTCTACACAGACGAGGACCTCGCCGCCGTCGCCACCGAACTCAACAACCGGCCGCGCAAGATCCTCGGCTGGCAAACCCCCACCGAGTTCTTCGCTAAGCTCCTCGCAACAGTCGAATGATCGCGTGTGGCGACAGATTCTGGAATCCGCCGGATGATTCTTTGCCCCACTTGGTAATTCCGGCGTGCTTGATCACGAATGACCTCTGCCCTCAACCGAGTCGAGAGACAGTCCTTGTTCGAGGATCGGGTTATCCCTGGTAGAGGTCGATGTGGTTGCCGCCCGGGTCCATGACGATTGATGATCGCGGCTTCCAGGGCGTGTCGATCGGTGACTCGATCTCGACGGCGCCCGCGGCGAGCGCCCGTGCGTGTGCGGCGTCGAGGTCGTCGACGAGCAGTCCGAATTTGGTCGGGCCGCCGGACCAGGGGTGCCGCTCGGCGTTGGCGATGGTCAAGAGAAAGAAGTCGTCGTCGGGGTAGGTGCCGAACTGCAGTGAGTTGATCTCTTGGTGGTAGGAGGCGTCGAACGCGTTGCGATAGAAGGCGATCGAGGTCTGTGGCTCATCGGCCACGATGGTGACCTGGGTGATGCGTTTGGTGTTCACTGGTATCCCTTTCTCGAGGTAGTGATCGACGGTTTCGATGAGCTGTGTCAGCGAGTCGGCCTGGGCCTGTAGGTGTTCACGGTGCTCGGCGAGCACGGTGTCGAGGCCGCGTTCGTGAACCGCTCGCATCGCATCAACGGGCATTCGGAGGCGGCGCAGTGCGGCGTAGAGGCGCGCCTGGCTGATCTGGTCCTGCCCGTAGCGGCGGTATCCGGTGTCAGGGTCGACATAGGCCGGTGGGAGAAGCCCGACGTCATCGTAGTGCCGCAAGGCAGTGATCGACAGACCGGTAACGAGTGAGAAGCTCCCGATGCTCAGCACGAGACCATTCTGCGAGTCTCAGGCCACCCGAGAGTCAAGCCGCCGACTGCTGACCATGACACAACTGGCTCCACCGGCCTCGGTGGGCGGGCCATCGGCGCTCCCTCGCTCGGAGCGCGCTCAGCTTCCCGCCACAATTCTCATGTGTGAAGCACCCCGGGTCGGGAGAGGCTCGATTCCCTGAGCAGGATCGAGTCATGGCACGTCAGTCCCCTTATCCGCCTGAGCTGCGCGGGCGGGCTGTCCGGATGGTCGTCGAGGTGCGTCCGGACTGTCCCAGCGAATGGTCGGCGATGAAGGCCGTCGCGACCAGACTGGGTGTCGAGCATGCCGAGACGGTGCGGTCCTAGGTGCGTCAAGCCGAGCATGACGAACGGCTCAAAACCGAGATCATCCGGGTCTATGTCGAAAAATACCGGGTGTATGGCACATGCAAGGTTTGGCGGCAGCGTTGGCGCCGCCGCGCTGCTGGAGCAGGCGTTGCACGGCGGGCACCGGCTGGGCTCCTATGTGGCGGTGGGACTGGTGACGGGCCTGCGCACCGAGGAACTACGGGTTCTGCGCTGGCGTCAGGTCGATCTGGACGCCGGGACGGTGCTGGTCACGCGGGCGGACCGATTCGGCGGCGACACCAAAACCACCGGCAGCCGGAGCGGGCTGCGGCTGGCCGACCTCGCTGTGCGCGCTCCTGCTCACCGCTCAGACCGTCCAGGCCGCCGACAAACGCGCACAAGTCCGCCCGCACCCGCGGCAAGACCGCGACCATGATGCGCGTGTTGCGCGAGCACGACACCGGTACTGCCGCAACGACCGTTTGATCGCCGGACGTCGCAACTCGGCGATACGCCCGCCGATCCGCTACTGGTGGTTCTGCGCTTCCTCGCGAGTCGGCCCGGTGAGGCGGGCGCGGCGGTGGGCCGCGACGCGTTCGCGGGTGGCGCATCGTCGGGAGCAGTAGCGGCGTTCAGGTCCGCTGCCTTGGGCGATGAACACGTTCTGGCAGCTGGGCGATGAGCAGATCCGGCCGGGTGGCCGCTGCCGGTCCCAGACCAGGACGGTCAGGGCCATGCAGGACGAGGCGAGGAGCCACTGGCCCCAGGGAGCGTCGTCGTCGTGATCGAGGTGCGGATGCCAGGGCGTGCCGGCGTTGTGCGAGGTCAGGCGGAGCGGCCCGGTGTGTTCCCGCAGGAGGCGGTTGAGGGCGGTGGCGGCAGCGTCGACATGCTCGGCGGCGAAGACGTCGCGCAGCAGGACGGCGGCCGCGCGCATCTCGGTGACATCGGCGGCGGTGAGCCCGCCCGGCACGGATTCGCCGTAGGTGCCGAGTACGTCGGCGACGGCCGCCGGGTCAGGGCGGTCGCCGGTCAGGGCGTTGATCAGGGCGACGGCCCGCCGGGCCATGGTCAGCACGGAATGGCGGGTGGACCAGTCGCCGGTATCGGGTTCCACGTACCCAATGTAACGCATATTGATGTTTTTTGAGTTACATCCGTATCGTTGCGCCGGTGAAGCGGCGCTACTCGTTGTACTCGTACCTCGCCGGAGCGGTGGCCGCCCGTCTCGGGGACGACATGTCTGGGCCGGCGCTGATGCTGGCGGGATTCGCCTTGACCGGGTCGACCACGGCCGCGTCGTCGCTCCTCGCGGGCATCACGGTCTCCGCCGCGGTCGGGGGGCCGGTACTCGGCGCACTTCTGGACCGAGCGGGACGGCCGGGCCGCATGCTGGCCGCAGCGATCGCGCTGTACGCGGCGGGCCTGGTCCTGATCCCGCTGGGGCTCGGTCATGCCCCGTTCACGGTCATCATCGTGATCGCCGTGGTGACCGGGCTGCTGGGACCGGCCCTGTCGGGTGGGTGGACCGCCCAGCTTCCCCGCGTGGTGACCGGCGACCGCCTGCCCCGAGCGAACGCGCTCGATGCCATGACCTTCAGCGCGGCAAGCCTGGTCGGCCCGGCTCTCACCGGCGTCGCGGCGGAAGCGCTGGGAGCGCCGACGGCCGTAGTGGTCTGCGCCGTGCTCATCGCCTCGGCCCTGCCCGCCGCGTGGAGAGTCCCCGCCCACCCCGCTCGGGCGCCGGACGTCCGGCCGGCCCCACTGATCAGAGACCTTGCTGCGGGAATGCGCGTCATCGCCGAGAAACGCCCTCTGGCGCGAGCGACCCTCGTCTCGGTGGTGTGCTGCACCGCGCAGGGCATGCTGACCGCCTGCCTCCCTTTGCTCGGTGAGCGTGTCCTGGGCGGAGCGAGCCAGGGAGTGATGCTCCTGTCCTGCTCGGCGATCTCCGCCCTGGCGGCCAACGCCCTGCTGGCGCGGTTTCCGCGCGCCATCGCCCCCGACACGATCCTCTGGGTCAGCGCGCTGGTCCAGGCCGCCGCGTTGGCCTTGGCCACTGCGGGACGACCGGCCGCGCTGATCGTGGCCCTCGTCGCCACCGGGATCGGCCAGGGCCCCCAGTTGGTCGCCCTGTTCGCCGTCCGTCACCGAGAGGCCCCGGAGAACCTGCGCGGCCAGATCTTCACCACCGGCGCCAGCTTGAAGATCACCGGATTCGCCGTGGGAGCCGCGATCGCCGGGCCGCTCGCGGCCTGGTCCCTGCCCGGCGCCCTGACACTCGCATCAGTCCTCGCGGTCGTGGCAGTCCTGGCATCTCTCGCCATTCCCCTCGGAGACGTCGATACCTGGACGGAGAGGCCAGCGGACGTGTTCGACGCTGAGGATGATCTCGCCCGGCGTTCCGACCGGCGGCCCGACAGCCGCCGGGCGGGTCGATGGGGCCGTTGACCGGAAATGAGAACGCGTTACAGTTTCTGCCATGACCGCAGTCACTTGGGACGCGCCCGACGGTGACCACCCTGCGCGCCGGGCGGTACGCGCGGCGATGGCCGCGGCCGCCGGCGGGCGCAAGCGGGAGTGGCTCGCGCTGTTCGGTCCGGACGCCGTCATCGAGGATCCCGTCGGCCCTTCGATGCTCGATCCCGAAGGCAAGGGGCACCGGGGGCCGGACGGGATCGAGCGGTTCTGGGACGAGAACATCGCCCGGGTGCGCGAGTTCCGCTTCCGGGTGAGCGACTCGTTCGCCAACGGACCCGCCTGCGCCAACGTCGTCACCATCACCGCGACGCTGGACGGCGGGACCACCATGACGATCGACTGCCTGACCGTCTACACGGTCGATGAGGACGGCCTGATCACCTCGTTCCGCGCCCACTGGGAACCGGATCGAGTGATGGCCACCCTGACCTCGCCGTAGGGATGCGGAGGGCGAGGAGCGCGACGTCGTCCTCGCCGCTGGGCTCTATGCGCTCCAGGAGCTGGTCGCACAGATCGGGCAGGGGAAGCTGGGCCAGGTGGGAACCGTGGCGGCGGAGGCTGGTGAGGCGGTCGGACAGGTCGCTGTCGTGGGTCTCGATGAGGCCGTCGGTGTAGAGCAGCAGGGTGGACAGGGCCGGCAGGATACGGGCGCCGTCGGGGCGGGTCCCGGTGAGGTCGGGGTCGCCCAGGAGCATTCCGTGCTCGTCCAGGAAATGCGTGCCGCCGTCACCGGTGATCAGGAGCGGGGGCGGGTGGCCGGCGTTGCACCAGCGCAGCCGCCACCGCCCGCCGGGGGCCTCTTCGACGCGGCCGAACACACCGGTGGCCAGGTCGGCGTCACTGACGCCGGCCATGACACCGTCCAGACGGGCCAGCACGGTGCTCGGCGACGCGGTCGTGTCCCAGGCCAGGGCTCGGAGCATGTTGCGGACCTGGGCCATGCGGGCCGCAGCCTGCAGGTCGTGGCCCACGATGTCCCCGATGACCACTCCGAGGGCGCCATCGGGCAGCGTGAAGGCGTCGTACCAGTCGCCGCCGATCCAGCTGACTCGGGCCGCGGGCACGTACCGGGCCTCCAGCCGCAGCTCGCCCGGCTGCGGCAGAGGGGTGAGGAGGTTGCGCTGCATCGCCTCGGCGGTGTTGCGCTGCTCGGCGTACAGGCGGGCGTTGGCCAGGACCAGGCCGGTGCGGCGCGCGACGTCCTCGACGACGAGCCGGTCGTCCGGCCCGTAGCCGTGCCCTGGGCGGGAGTAGCCGAGTGTCAGCGCGCCGTAGGTCTCACCTCGGGCGGCCAGCGGAGCGATGATCGCGCTTTGGGCGTCCATGACCTGGAAGAGTTCGCGCTGGGCGGCGTCCAGCGGTTCGTCGGAGCGCACGTCGGCTTCGCCTCTGACCACGACCGCCGTGCCACCGCGCAACACCTGGGCCAGCGGTCCCCGGGGCACGCGCGGGAGCGGCGGAAGCGGCCCCTCGAGCCCGGCGATATCGGCGGCGGACAGTTCGTGGTGCGTCGCGGCCACCCGCTCCACACGGCCGTCGGGAACCAGCAGATCGACCTCGGCCCAATCCCCCAACGCGGGAACCACGAGCCGGACCAGCCGCCGTAGTGCCTCCTGCTCGTTCAGTGTGGACGACAGCACCGTCGTGATCTCGGCGACCAGCCGCAACCGGGAGTTGGCCCGCCGCACTCGCGCCATCTGCTCGCGCCGCTCGCGCTCGGCCTCGACCCGGTCGGCGGCGTCCTGGAAGACGATGACCAGCCCGGCCACCGCCCCGCCCGCGGGCCGGGCACGGCCCGGGTCCCCGGTGTAGATCGGCGCCGACGACCAGGAGCACGTCATCAGCCGCCCGTCCCGGTGGGCGAAACGCTGGCCGTCCCCGTGATCGGGAACGCCGGTGCGCAAGCCGCGCAGGAGACGGCAGTCCCGTTCGGGCGGGACGCGCCCGTCGGCGTCCCGGTGCAGAAGCCGGTGCATCGGCCTGCCCAGCACCTCGTCGCGGGTGTAGCCGAGCAGTTCCCCGGCCCGCGGGTTCCACGCCGTGATCCGGCCATGCTCGTCGGTCGCCAGGACCCCGGAGTTCATCGCCTCCACCAAGCGATCATGAATGGCGCCCAGCCGATCGTCCACCTGCCCGGTCATGCACATCCCTCCGATCGGACTCCAGCCCCATTCCCCCCGGCACACCCCGGACACTCCGCGCGCGAGCCGTCCATCAGACAGGCGCCCTGGTCAAGGCCCGAAAGGGAGGCACCGCCCGGACGGCCCCCGCCGCCGGCGTCTTCCTGCTCGTCTGGGTCTTCCGGACCGGCGGGCCGCGCGGCGGCCGAAGCCGGCGCCATCAGAGCGATTCGCCGCCCCTAGGCCGTCCATCGTTCCAGTACCGGACGCGGAGGAAGGGCGCCGAACGGAGTCCGCGAGCGTCCAGGCTCGCCTCTGCGGCCGAGGCCCGGCGATGCCTCACGCACAGCGCGATGGCAAGGCGGGCGCGTAGACTCGTCGGTGACGAGGGTCTTCTCGATGCGGGCGGCCAAGCCCGCATCCCCTGGTTTCTCCACACTCGGGCGCTTCAGCCCAGACAGGTCCGGCGCCATGACGCCGCAACACCACCTCGTCCAAACGGCCGGCCACTCCGCCGAACCCATCGGCCTGACCCTTGGACGGCTCGACGACCGAACCGTCATCGCCATCAGCGGCGATCTCGACGCCACCTCCACCCCGTACCTGCGGGAACGCCTGTACGCCGCGCTGCGGGACTGCGGCGCCCACGTGACCGTCGACCTGTCGGACGTGACAGCCTGCGACGCGTCCGGACTGGCGATGCTCGTCGGCGCGCACCGACGGGCCGAAGCGACCGGCACCACCCTGACCCTCGCCCGCCTTCGCCCACAGCCGGCTCATCTGCTGCTGGCCACCGGGCTGCACCGCGTGTTCATGGTCGGTTCCTCCGCCACCGACCCCCAGGACGCGACTCCGGACATCCGGTCGACCGCGGCCTGACCGCGCGCAGGCGCGCACACGCACCGAACCGGGCCACGGCCAGAGCGGATCCGCGGCCCGCGACCCTCAAGGCCCGGCCACCACCCGGCCGCAGAAGAGAGCGGGGATGACGACATGACCGGCGACGAACTACCGGCGACCGTCTGGGGCCCGGCGGGCATGTCCCGGGGCGCGGCCGACCAGCGGCGGCTGACCGCCTCGTTCGACCTGATGGCGGCGGTCCTGAACGGGGCCGCCCTGCCCAGTCTGCTGAAGCTCGTGACCGAGCGGGCCCGCTCCATGGCAGGCGTTCCACTGGCGTTCATCGCCCTGCCCGCGGAAGAGGCCCACACCCTGCGGATCGATGTCGCGGTCGGCGCCGGCAGCGACCGGATACGCGGGCTGACGGTCCGGCGCGGGCGCTCCATGCTCGGCCGGGCGTTCAGTTCCCGCCGGGCCCTGTCGGCGCGAATCGTCAACGATCAGACGCTCAGCACCCTGCCGGCCGGGCCGATCCTGATCCTGCCGCTGGACAACGGCGAGGCCACCCGCGGAGTCCTCGCCGTCCTCGCACGGCCCAACGCCGAGCCGTTCAGCCCGTCCACCGCCCGCCAACTACTGCTGTTCGCCGACACCGCCGCCCGCCTGGTCCAACTCGCCGAAGACCGGCGCACAAGCACGCCGCCGGACAGCCCGTGCGCACCCATCATCGCCCTCCGCCCCCCACCCACACGAAGTTGACACGACCGGGCGGAAACCAAAGCGCGTGACCTGCTGCGGATCCTGGCCCGGTACTCCCCCAGTCCATCCCCGCATCCTGCTGGACGGCCCGAACCAACTTCAGGAGTTGGGAAGCCGCGCCGCCGCTGCCGTAGGCAACCCTCGGCAAGCTCGCCGCCTACACCGTGATCACCCTGGACACCGAGACCGTCGCCGTGCACCGTGCTGGCTGAATCCAACGTAAAGCTGATGATGTTCCCGCAGGCGTTGACCGGTACATGCACCGGAGCCTGAACGGTTCTTCCGCTGAGGACGCCTGGCGCCTTGACCCCCTCCCGTCTCACTGGTCGATCAGGCCGAGGCCGTGGTCGCCGTATCGGGCTCCTTGGGCTCCGGTGGCGGGGACGGCGGCGTCGATGGCCTTGAGGTCGGACGCGGTCAGGTGCAGGTCGAGGGCGGCCAGGTTGTCGCGCAGGTGGGGGCGGCGCGAGCTACCGGGGATGGGGATGACGTCGCCGCCGCGGGTGAGGAGCCAGGCGAGGGCGACTTGGGCGGGGGTGGCGTTCTTGGTGGCGGCGAGGCCGGTGATGGCGTCGACGATGGCCAGGTTGGCCTTGAGGTCGTCGCCGTTGTAGCGGGGGGCGGTGGCGCGGAAGTCGCCGCTGTCATAGCGCGTGGCGGCGCGGACGGCTCCGGTGAGCAGGCCGCGACCGAGTGGGCTGTAGGCGACCAGTGCGGCGCCGAGGTCCCGGAGCGTGGGCAGGATGTCGTCCTCGACATGGCGTTCCCACAGTGAGTACTCAGTCTGGACGGCGCTGATCGGGTGGACGGCATGGGCGCGGCGGAGCGTGCCGGCCGCGACCTCGGACAGGCCGATGGAGCCCACCTTGCCTTGGGCGACCAGTTCGGCCAGGGCGCCGACCGATTCCTCGACGGGGACGGCGGGGTCGACGCGGGCGAGGTAGTACAGGTCGATGCGGTCGGTGCGGAGCCGGCGCAGGGACGCTTCGCAGGCGCGGCGCAGATCGTCGGGTGAGCCGGCGGGGACCAGCCCTCGGGCGGTGCGCCGGACGCCCGTCTTGGTGGCCAGCACGGCGCGGTCGCGGTGCGGGGCGAGCACCCGGCCGAGCAGTTCCTCGTTCGCGCCGTCGCCGTAGAAGTCGCCGGTGTCGACGAGGGTGACGCCGGAGTCGAGGGCTTCCAGCAGGGTGGCCGCGGCCTCCTGCGGATCGGCCGGGCCGTAGGCGCCGGTCATGCTCATGCAGCCCAGACCGAGCCGGGAGACGTCGGGGCCGCCGGTCCCGAGAGTGGTGGTGTGCATCGTTCCTCCGTCACATTTCCAGCGCGGAGCGGAGGAACTCGAAGATCTCCGCTCGGGCGGCCGGGGCCTGCGGTTCCACCCCTGGCAGGGTCAGGAACGCGTGCCGCGCTCCCGGGTACTCGGTGAGTCGCACGGACGTCCCGGCCGTCCGCAGCCGCTCGGCACGCCTCCGTGGACATGGACGACCAGTGGCAGATCGGTCGCGGCCTCGCTGGCGCCCGCCGGCACCGGCCGGTACACCCGCACCGGAAGGTCGCGGCCCGGCAGCGCGACGTCCCGCCACTCGATCGCGGCCCCGGGGTCCGGCTCCCCAAGGACCGCCCGTGCCGCGCTGGACGCCCGCCAGCCGTTCTCCGCCTCGCGGTAGGAGATCAGTTCCTCGGTCGTCATCGCCGAGAAATCCGGCTCCGGCGGCCGTTCCACGGCAGTGACGTCACTCATGTCTCCCTCTCTCCCATCTCCTCGCCCGTCCCCTCAGCGGGCAGGCGTCCTCATTATGCACGCGGTGCGTGCAACAGCAAGTGCATAGGCTAGGCTGGACGCCGCTGGGAGGGGTGAGATGGCAGGCCGAAGGCGTTGGTCGACAGAGCAGATCCTGGACACGGCGGCGGAGCTGCTGCGCACCGGCGATGCCGAGTCGTTCAGCGTGCGCAAGCTCGCCGCGGCGCTCGGGACCGACTCCTCCAGCCTCTACCGGCACTTCCGCAACAAGACCGAACTGCTGCGCGCGGTCGCCGACCGGATCCTGGCGTCCGCGATGGACGGCTACCGTCCCGAGGGCGACTGGAAGCAGCGCATCACCGCCACAGCACTGCGCTTGCGCGAGGCCTTCGACCGGCACCCGCAACTCGCCGCGATCTGGGGACGCTACGGGTCCGGCGGGACCGGTTCCCGGCTGGTCATGGAGGAGCTGCTCCAGGCTTTGTGGGCCTCAGGCATGCCCGAGGAGGAGATTCCGCCCCGCTACCACCGGATCGTGGTCCTCCTCGCCGCGCTGATCGCCGCCGAGGGCGGCATCAGCACCCTCACCCCCGGCGAGTACGAACAGGGCGTGGAGCAGTTCCGTGTCGCGGTCCTCGGCGCCGACCCCGACCGCTTCCCCGCCCTGGCCCACTTCGCCCGTGAGATCCGCCCCCTCGGGGACGGCCGCCGCATCGCGTTCGATGAGATCCTCGCCGCCCACCTCGCCCAGATCGAGGCCGCGTTTCCCTGACGCGCCGCCCTCTCGGCCTCCTGAAGGCGCCGCGAGCGCACCGGCATGGCCGCACGAACCCGGGTGCGCGCATGCCTGGGGCCGGGACGAGCGCCCGGCCGTCAGCGCCCGAGTCGCCGCGCTATGGCGCAGGTCGCGCAGCCGGATCGGCGGCACATCGTGCTCAGGGCCCGATCGGTGGTGGTCAGACCAGCGAGGTGTAGTCGATGAGGTGGGCCTGCGTTGCGAGCCGGGGGGGCGGCGGTGCGTGCGGTCAGGGGCGGGTCAGGCCTTGGCGCGCTGCTGCTTGAGGCGGAGTTCCTCCTTGCGGACTTCGGCTCGGACGGCTTGCTCGCGTTCCAGCCAGTCGGGCCTTTCGGCCTTCAGGTTCTCGATCTCGACCGTGGTGAGGGGGTCCGTGATGCCGGCACGGGCCAGACCTGAAATGGACACGCGGAGCTTGGCGGCGACGACCTGGCGGGGGTGCGGGCCCTCACGGCGCAGGTTCGCCAGCCATGAGGGCGGGTCGGCTTGGAGCGCGTTCAATTCGTCCCGGGAGACGGGACCTTCCTGGAACTCGGCGGGTGCTGCCGACAGCAGGATCCCCAGCTTCTTGGCCGCGGTCGCGGGCTTCATGGTCTGCGGGGTCTTTGCTTTGGACGTGCCCATGGCCACAAGGGTAGCCAGCGGGAGGGAACTGTCCGGCCGTGACTAGGGTGGCGGAGTGACCGATGGTGAGTTCCGGCTGGCCTACGTGCCGGGCGTGACGCCCGCGAAGTGGGCCGGGGTGTGGGCCGAGCGGGTCCGGGAGGTGCCGCTTCGCCTGCTGCAGACGCCGGCGGCCGAGGTCGTCCCCCTGCTGCGGAACGGTGGCGTGGACGCGGCGTTCGTACGCCTGCCCGTCGACCGCGAGGGCCTCCATGTGATCCCGCTGTACGTGGAGACGACCGTGGTCGTCGTGCCCAAGGATCACGTGGTGGCCGCGGTGGAGGAGGTCGAACTCGCCGATCTCGCCGACGAGGACGTGTTCGAGCCCCTCGACGATGTCTTGATCTGGGACGACCGCCCTGGGCAACCTGCCTTCACCCGTCCTGAGAGCACCGCCGGCGCGATCGAGTTGGTGGCGTCGGGAGCCGGCGTCCTGCTGATCCCGCAATCTCTGGCCCGCCTCCACCATCGCAAGGACCTCACCTACCGAGCCGTGACCGACGCTCCTCAGTCGCAGATCGGCCTGGCCTGGCTCGATGCCGAGACGACCGACCTCATGGAAGAACTGATCGGCATCGTCCGCGGCCGCACCCCCAACAGCTCCCGTGGCCGCAATCCCCGGCAGCAGCCCAGCCCTAAGAAGCCACCGCAACAGCGTCCCGCCTCCAAGCACCGCCGCCAGAAGCGCCGTCGGAGGTAGCGCGAGTCGCGCGGCTTCTCACTTGCTCGGCTGTGGAACCTTGCAGTTGGCGGTGGGGTTGAGACCGATGTAGTTGAGCGGACCGGAGGCCCAGGTGATTCCGATCGTGGCGATTTTGGCGCAGCTGCCGTCGAACTGGGCGTAGTAGTGGCGCTGTCCCGCGGCGAGTGCTCCTATGACCAGCCAGGCGACGAGCATCCACCGTCCGGACCTCATCGCTACCTCCGGTGACCGCTCCGCCCGACCCTGGGGTACGACAGTAACGACAAGATCGTCCATAGTTAAGCAAGTCGGGCCGGGTGTGTCATGTCACCAACGTCCCGTGCGGCCGCCAACGTGCTCGGACCCCCACGCGCCAACGCGCCCCAGAGGGGGTCGTCCTCCGTATCGACCTGTGCGAACCGCCCCGGACCTTGATGCTCCACGTACGGATCAGGACCGGGCGGGGCTCCATGCGAAAGCCCTTTCCCGGAGCCGGAGGGAGCGGGTTGGGTGAATCGGCGGTGGCCGGTCGCCTCGTCCGGTGAGTTTCTCGGGGACGGCGGCGACCGGCCTTTGTCCGGTCGTGTCAGCGGCTTACGCGGGTGTCCGCGAGGTCACAGCGCGGATGCCGCGGTGCGTATGGCGGGGAGTTCGGCGTAGAGAGCCTCGCCCGGGCACTCGGTGGCGTAGCCGTCGCGGTGGCCGGAGATGGTGTTGAGAGTGACCTTGGTGCCGTAGGCGTACTTGCCGGTGCCGGTGGGGGCCAGGGAGGTCAGGGTGACCTTGCCCGCCGGGTTCTGGCCGGTGAGGCCGAGCTTCCACGCGGCGACCTTGGCGATGGTGTTCTGCACGGCTTGGGTGGGTGTCACGCTGATGTAGGTGCCCAGGACGGCGACGCCGGTGGTGTCGGTGTTGAAGCCGTAGGTGTGGGCGCCGTGCACGGGGCGGTCGACGCCCCCGGCGCGTCCTTCGAACAGGGTGCCGCACTTGTCGATCAGGAAGTTGTAGCCGATGTCGTTCCAGCCGAGGCTGGTGACGTGGTAGGTGAAGATCGACCGGATCACCTGGGCCGACTGGTCGCAGGTGTAGTCGTTGCCGGTGTCGGTGTGGTGGACGAACACCGCCTTGACCGCCTGGTCGTAGTCGGGTGCCGCCTTCACCAGTGACTCGTCCGCGCCCCACTGGGCTCGGGCGGCGATCGCCG
The DNA here is from genome assembly GCF_039529475.1 of Actinomadura chokoriensis. Classification (NCBI taxonomy): domain Bacteria; kingdom Bacillati; phylum Actinomycetota; class Actinomycetes; order Streptosporangiales; family Thermomonosporaceae; genus Actinomadura; species Actinomadura chokoriensis. The sequence continues at coordinate 46,838 of NZ_BAAAMW010000029.1, forward strand.
GGCGCGGGGCGGGGCCGGTGGTGGTCGGGGCGGTGGGCGACGGGGTTCCCGGCGCGCTCGGGGACGCCGGGGCGGTCGCCGACTGTGATGCCGTGGGGCCGGCCGAGGCGGATGGCTCGGAGACGGTCGGCGTCGGAGCGGGCGGCTGGCTCGGGGGCGGGCTCGCCGAGGTGGTCGGCGTCGCTGAGGTGGTCGCCTCGGGGACGGTCGGCGTGGGCGTCGCGCTCGGGGCGGACGGGCTGGAGGTCGGGCTCGCCGAGGCGGTGGTGGGTGGCGGAGAGTTGGTGGGCTGCGGGTCGCCCGGTGCCGTGGTGGGCGACGTCGTGGGCGTCGCGGTCTGCTTGGGATTATGCGGGTTTCTGGTGGGTGTCTTCTTCGGGCCCGCGTGCGAGGGGCGGCCGCGGCCGTTGTCTCCCGGGTCGACCAGGTCGACTCGCAGTTCGCCGGGCAGCTTGCCGCCCCGGGCGCGGCCCAGGACCCGGACCTCGACGCCGTCGGACGGGCCGACCCACAGTGGCGCGGTGCCGCCGCGCGAGCCGGACCGTTCCGGGGAGCGGGAGTCGGGGGCGTCACCGCCGAGTTCCAGTTTCCGCCAGGGCGACCACGCGCCCGTGGACGTCGAGCGGGTCCGCACCGCGACGGCCCCCTTCAGTGGGTCGCGGGCGGTGCCCCAAGTGACGCCGAGCATGCTGAACGGCTCGGTCCCGGAACGCGCGACCCCTGCGGCCGGGCGACCCTTGGCCCATGCCGCCCTTTCCTGCCCGGACAGCGCGAGAGTGTGCACCTCGCTCTTGACCGGCTGCATATCCGATGCGGACGAGGCCGGCTTCTCGGCCGGACGCGTCACCCCGTAGGCCACTGTCCCGGCCACGGCCACCGCCCCCACGGTGGACACCACGGCCACACGGCCACGGTTACTTCTGAACACGACGAACTCCCCTGACGGTCAATCGACTATCTGCGCCTTCCCCCGAAAGCGCACGAAAGCATGGACGTTAACAGATTCACCGGACCAAGATCGGCTCGTCGCAAGATTGGCCGGGACCATTTCACTGCACTCTTCGAGCGCATTGGATTGGACAGTTTTCCCAGGTCACGGGCCTTGATTGCGGAGGGTGTGACACATCGGCGGCCGGCGGCGCTGTGAGAACAGGGAGCGTGTACCTGTTTGCACCAAGAGATGACCCTTGGCGATCATGCGATCCGGCAAAGTGATCGACATTCGTCCAGAACAACCTTTTCGGCCGACGAAGGCGTGGGGCGGTGGTCTCGAAAGGGTGGACGACCGACCCCGGTCTAGTGGGCCACCGAATGGCGTGGGTCGGCGGGGCATAGGCGGGCGGCAGTGGGGCGGTACCCGTGAAGGTGTTCTCGCGGTCGAGGACGCGGGGTGACGCACGACGTCAATGCGGGATTACCGGGAGTTCGGGGGCGGCGGTGTCCAACGGGACGATCGGGGATCGCACCAGGCCGAGCTGGACGCTCTGGCGGTGCAGGAGCGCGTTCTGGAGCCAGTCCATGGCGACCCGCGAGCGGTTCCTCGGCAGTGACAGCAGGTGGTAGCCGCGTGTGACGACCTTGGCGGGCAAGCCCGAAAGCGGCACCCCCAGCGGATTTGCGGGTCGGGCTGTACCCCCACGCACCAGATGAGCGACCTGCTCGGCACGAAGCCGCCGGCGGTGAGCCATGCGCCGTCCAAGGTCGCTTCCTTGACCGAGACCCCGGTCAGGACTTCGACGCCGCGTCGGCGCAGCACTCGCTCCGCCGTACGTGACAGCCGGCCACCTCGACTCCCGTGTAGCCCGCGCCGACGACGATGAACGTGCAGCGCGCCTCGCGTTCGGCAAGATCGTCGGTGGCGTCGGCCAACTCGATCTGGCGGACAACGTGGTCCCGGAGATAGAGGGCCTCCGGGATGCCGCGGAACCCGTGCGCGTGCTCGGCCACGCCCGGGATCGGCAGCAGTTTGTTCACGCTGCCGACGGCCAGCACAAGCCGGTCATAACCGACTTCGCCGTGCCCCTCCTCCGGATCGGTGTAGCCGACCTTCCTGGCGTCGGTGTCGATCCCGTCCACCGCGCCGAGGACCGTCCGCACCCCGGGCAGCGCCGCGGGCAGCGATACCGCCACCCGGCGCGGGTCCAGCAGCCCCGCCGCCACCTCCGGCAGCAGCGGTACGTACAGGAAGTAGTCGGTCGGGTTGATCATCACGATCTCCGCCCGGCCCCGGGCGAGCCGCGCCAGCGTACGAGCGGCGGCGAAGCCGGCGAAGCCGGCCCCGACGATCACAATCCTGGCAGGTCTCATCGCTTCCCCATCGCTTCCCACTGGTTCGTGTCCTGTCGCCTTCGGCACGCTGGGCGCGGTCTCCCCCAAATGCCGCCGTCGTCCTGCGCGTCAGCCGCTGACGGTGTAGCGGCTGGAGATCGCGACGCGGTTGAAGGCGTTCATCACCGTCGTCAGCCAGATGACCGCCGAGATCTGGTCCGGGGAGAGGACGTCCGCGGCGGCGTTGTAGTCCTGGTCGGCGACGTGCCCCTCCGAGACGCGCGTGACCGCTTCGGCCAAGCGGAGGGCGGCGCGGTCGGTGTCGGAGAAGTAGCCGGTCTCCTCCCATGCGGGCAGCACGGCGATCCGGTCGGGGTCCTCGCCCTTCTTCAGCGCGTCCCGGGTGTGCATGCGCAGGCAGAACGCGCAGCCGTTGATCTGCGAGGTGCGGATCTTCAGCAGTTCGACCAGGAGCGGGTCGAGGCCCGCCGCGGCGGCGGCCTCCTGCACCTCGCCCGACAGGGCGATGAGGGCCTTGTAGGCGCTCGGGTGCTGCTTGTCGATGAAGACGCGGTGGGCGTTGGTCACGGTTCCTCCGGTTCTGGCGTGTCCGGCCGTTCATTGGGGGACGGTCGATCCGGCCGGGGCGAGTCGTCCGTCCCTTGTGGTCGTCGTCAGGGAGACGAGGTAGCCCACCGAGGTGTGACGGCTCAGAGGTGAGAAAGCTTGTCCGGGTTGATGACCCGGCGGTATGCGCTGATCAGGCCGTCGCCGGTGATCTGCACCGTGTCCACGGAGTAGACGCGCCCCTCCCGGTAGAACACCAGGGCCAGTTCTCCGCCGATCTCGGCCAGGTCGATGCGGTCCGCGCGCCACTGGCGGCCCACGCGCGCCATCACCCCGGCCACGCGCTCACCGCCGTGGATGGGCTTGCGCGCCGCGGCGGCCCTGCCGCCGCCGTCGGTGACGTAGACGGCGTCCGGGTGCAGCAGCCTGACCAGTCCGGCCAGATCGCCGGCCTCGTAGGCGGCCCGGAAGGCCAGCAGCACGCGCTCACGCTCCGCCTTCGACGCCTGCGGGGTGGACCCCTTCGCCCCGGCCACCCGCCGGCGCGCCCGGGAGGCCAACTGCCGGGCGTTCGGGACGGAGACGTCCAGCACTTCGGCGATCCGGCCGAACTCGAGACCGAAGACGTCGTGCAGGACGAAGGCCACGCGCTCCGGCGGGCTCAACTCCTCCATGATCAGCAGCATTGCGGAGCCGACGGACTCGTCGACGAGGACCGGCTCGGACGCGTCCGGCCCCGTCCGCAGCGGCTCCGGCAGCCACGGGCCGACATAGGTCTCCCGGCGGAAACGGGCGCTCTTGAGGATGTCGTACGACCGCCGCGCGGCCACCGTCACCAGCCAGGCCCGGAGATCATCGACGTCCCGCAGATCCGTTCCGGCCGCCCGGAGCCACACGTCCTGGGTCACGTCCTCGGCATCGGCCACCCCGCCCAGCAGCCGGTAGGCCACCCCGAAGACCGCGGGCCGGTGCCTCTCCCATCCGTCTCCGAGCACGTCCTCCTGCTCAGAGCGTCCGGGCGCGTCCCCGTCGCCCATACAGATCGCAACCCCCTCCAGCGTGCGGATCCAGGGTAAGCATCCGGGCAGAGGTTCGTCGCGACACCACGCACCTGGGCAGGTCCTTGCGGGAGGCGTGGTCGGCGCCGTGAAGATCGGTCCAGGTGCAGAACGACCTCGTCGGGGACCAGTGCGCCATCGGCTCCAAGGACGCCCCGATCACGCTCGACCTCACGTTCGGGACCACCAGCCCGCCGGCCCCCAACCAGCCGATCTCCGGCGAGATCCCCACGCCGGTCTCCTTCGACCCGCTGGTCATCGGCGCGACGATGGTCGACAACGCGTTCGCGGTCCCCAAGTCGAGCGGCTGCGGCTTCGGCGGCCTGCTGAACGGCTTCGTCGACTGGCGCGCCGGTCTTCCGTCCCCGGCCGGCGCCAACACGGCCATCGTGAAGTCCTACGCGATGTGGAAGACGTACGCGCAGCTATAACCACAGCAATGGCCACAGCCATGGCCACAGCGATAGGCGGCACACGAAGCGCAATACGGGGCCCGGTCCGGCATCTGCCCGGACCGGGCCCCGCCCGCGCTCCGCATCTCAATGACAGGTGCGGAGATACGTCATCGGCGCGTGCTCTCTCTCCGAACGATGGACCATGATGCGCTTCGGGAATCGGGTTCCTCACCCAATGCGGCGCGCGCGCAGGCCGCGCCTTGTTCACGCAGGGATTGCGCGACCGTCGTCAGTCCGAGTCGCGCCGCCACCGCCGCGTCGTCCCATCCGGTCACCGCCAGATCGTCGGGAACGGCACGGCGTGCGGCGCGGGCCGCGTGGACGACCCCGGCCGCTTGCCGGTCGCTCATCGCGGCGATCGCGTCGGGCGGCTCGGCGGAGGCGAGCAAGGTCGCCGCGATCCGCTCGGCTTCGGCTGCGTCATTGCGTGCGCATACCGCGATGGTCACGTCCCGCCAGGCGATTCCGGCGTCCTCGGCGGCCCGCCGATAGCCGTCCAGTCGCTCCCGCGTCACCGGGAACAGGACGTCGGTGATGTCCGCGCCGCTGACGACCGCGCTGGCCCGCTCTCGGGAAAGCGGAAAGCTCACTATCGCCGGACGTTCCGCGCCCGCGAACGCGATCGCGCCCACGGCGCGTGCCGCCGCGCGATTGTCGATGCTCACCAGGCCCATTCCGCGCATCTTCGGCCCGCCGTGGACGACCGCTGGACGTTTCATTGCCTGGACGGCCGCCAATACCGGGTCATCGTCGGATGTGGTCCAGACGATGAATCCGTCGACGGCCGTATCGGTGATCCGGGGGACGTCGTCGGCGGCGCCGGTGATCGGCAGGATGGTCATGCCGTAACCGCGGTCGGCGCACACATCGGCGATCCCGGCGAGGAAGGAGACCGCCTCCGGGTCGTCGAACGCGTAGCTCAGGTGCTCCCCCATCACGACGCCGAGCGTGCGGGTCGTGCCGCGGCGCAGCGACCGGGCGCTCGGGTCGGGCCCGGCGTAGCCGAGCCGGGCCGCCGCCGCGTGCACCTTCGCCCGCGCCTGATCCGACACGCGGTCGGGCCGGTTGTAGGTGTACGAGGCGGTCATGACCGATACGCCGGCCATCTCGGCGACCTGCGCCAGAGTCACCCGCTTCGGGCCTGCGGACGATTCCACGAGAGCCACTGTAGCGTGGCTTGTGTATCGTTACACATATGGCGAAAGCTCCCGGTCCGCCGCCGCGCCACGTGATCGTCCGGGCGTACGTGCCCTTTGCCGCGTTCGGCTCGTTCTGGGGTGTGTGGGGCGCCTCCGTGCCGAGGATCCAGCAGCAGGCCGGCATCGGGGACGGCCGGCTCGGTCTCGCGCTGCTCTTCGTGGGCGCGGGCGCCCTTCCCGCGATGCTGCCGGCCGGCCGGGCGCTCGACCGCTGGGGGCCGCCGGTCGCGGCCGCGGCCATCGCCGCCCTCGGCCTCGCCGGTGCCGTGCTGTCGCTGACCGCGGTGAACACCGCGACCCTGTGCGCCGGGCTCGCCCTGGTCGGCGCCGCCAGCGGAGCCGCGGACGTGACCATGAACGCGCTGGCCGGGCGAGCGGAGAAGATCATCGGCCGGCCCGTCCTCACCCGTGCGCACGGCGTCTTCTCCGGCATGGTCGTCCTCGCCAGTCTTGCCACCGGGCTGGCTTCGGCCGCGTCCCTGCCGCTCGCTGTCCCTTTCGTGGCCGTGGCCGTCCTCTGCCTGCTGGCCGGCGCCTCCCTGCGCAAGGCACCGGCTTCCGGCGTCGCCGTGCAGGGACACGACTGCGTCCCCGCCGCGGCTCTGGCGCCGCTCGGCAGGCGTGAGGCCGTCCCATTGCTGCTCATCGGAGCCCTGGGCGCGCTCGCGTTCGCCAGCGAGAACGCGCACCAGAGTTGGAGCGCGGTCTTCGCCCACGTGGAGCTTCACTCAGGTGAAGGGCTGAGCGCCGTCGCACCCGCCGTGTTCGCCGGCACGGTCGCGATCGCGCGGTTCTCCACGGGCGGTCTCAAAGCCGCCCATGCCCGCACCGTTCTCCTCGCCGGCGCGTCGGCCGCCGCATTCGGGGCGCTCGTCATCGCCGCCGCGCCCACGCTGGTCATCGCCGCGCTGGGCCTCGCGGCGGCGGCCGCCGGTACCGCGGTGCTGTTCCCGACCCTGCTCGGCGTCGTCTCGGCGAACGTCGACGAGTCCCGCCGGGGGCGCGCGACATCGGTCGTCACGGCCGTGTCCTACCTCGGCTTCCTCCTCGGCCCCGTCTACGTCGGACTGTGGGCCGAGGCCGTGGGACTCCGCGGAGCCATGGTCGCGGTCGCCGCCCTCGCCGTCCTCCTGTTCGCCTTCACCCCGGCGCTGCTCCAGCAAAGTTCCCCCGCCCACCGGCGCCTCCGCCGCAAGACGGCCGAAAAGGACGAAGTGTCACCTCAGGGCTCGAGTTCTGCTCCGCGATATTGACTTCGGAGTCGACGAGCTTTCCGGCCGCCGGGGTCTGGCGGACGACGACCCAGTTCCGGTCCCACAACAGCAATCGGTTCTGCCCGGTCGCGTCCATCTCCACAAGGAAGTACAGGCCGTGTGCCTGCATTTGGTCCTGGGCCTTCTGGTGATTGTGGCCGACACTCGGGCGTCGCCGTCATGGTCTTGCTCGGGGTGGGCGTGATGGTGATGGCCTTCGCCGGCTCTGCGGTGGTGCCTGCCAGCTCGCAGGCCACTGCTCGGCGACCCGGCCGGGGCGGCACCCTCTCGGGCTCGGGGGCCGCCGTCCTGGCCCGGTTCGTCGGCGGGCAGGGCCTCCCACGTGCGGCGACGCCGTCCAGAGCTCCCGCCTGCGTTCCCGAATGTTAACTAGGGGGAGACATTTATCAACTTTGACGTTATTTTAACGTCGAGATCGCAGGTGATCCTGATATCGGCACAGTCCTGGGTGGGGGCTGCGGACGGGAAGGGAAGCGTGCAGGTGAGCGAAGACGTAGACCCCGGGCCTGCTCTGAGGGATCCGGGCAGGCGGCGTTTCCTGGCGTACTCCGGGATCGGGGCGTTGGCGCTGGCCTTCGGGCCGCTGCGGGCGGAGCCGTCGACCCTGACCCGGGAACCGTCCCGGTTCACGGGCGATCCGTTCAGCCTCGGCATCGCGTCCGGCGATCCGCTGCCCGACTCGGTCGTCCTGTGGACGCGGCTGGCGCCGGAACCGCTGGCCTCGCTCGGCGGCATGGAGCCCTACCGCGTCCCCGTCCGCTGGCAGGTCGCCGAGGACGCGGGGTTCCGCCGGGTGGTCCGGGACGGGACGGCGACCGCCAGGCCGGAGTACGCGCACTCGGTGCACGTCGACGTGCGCGGCCTGCGTCCGGGGCGGGAGTACTTCTACCGGTTCAAGGCGGGCAACGAGATCTCACCGACCGGACGGACCAAGACCGCCCCCGCGCCCGGGGCGGCGGCGAGCGCGTTCGCCTTCGGGATGGTGTCGTGCCAGGCGTGGTTCGACGGCTACTACACCGCGTACAGCCACCTGGCCAGGGAGGACCTCGACCTCGTCGTCCACTTGGGCGACTACCTGTACGAGTTCGGCGTGCAGACCAACGGCGGCAGGCCGGACACACCGGTACCGGACAAGTTCCACACCCCCACCGTCCACCTGTCGGAGTACCGCGACCGGTACGCGCTCTACAAGCTCGACCCGGAACTGCAGGCCGCGCACGCCATGGCACCGTGGATCGTCACCTGGGACGACCACGAGGTCGTCGACAACTACGCCGACCTCGCCCACCCTTCGGCGCCGCCGGAGGACTTCCTCGTCCGCCGCGCCAACGCGTACCGGGCGTACTGGGAGCACATGCCGCTGCGGGTCCCGGAGCCGGCCGGTCAGGACATGCCGCTGTACCGCCGGTTCGCCTTCGGCCGGCTGCTGGAGTTCAACGTCCTGGACACCCGCCAGTACCGCAGTGACCAGGCGTGCGGCGACGGCCTGAAGACCGACTGCGACCAGCGGCTCGACCCGTCCCGGACGATGCTCGGCGACGCCCAGGAGGCGTGGCTGCTGGACGGCCTCGGACGCTCGCAGGCGAAGTGGAACGTTCTGGCGCAGCAGCTGATGCTGTCGCAGGTCGACTTCACCACCGATCCCGGGCAGGCGTTCGGGATGGACTTGTGGGACGGCTACAAGCCGTCGCGCGACCGGCTGCTGAACGGGATCGTCGAGCGGAAGGTCCGCAACCCGGTCGTGCTGTCGGGCGACTTCCACCGCAGCATGGCCGCGGACGTCAAACGGGACTTCGACGACCCCGCCTCCCCCGCGATCGCGACGGAGTTCCTCGGCTCGTCCATCTCGTCCGGCATGGACGGTGCCGACATGGACGAGTACGGCGCGCAGTTCCTCGCGGCGAACGACCACATCCGCTTCTACAACGGGCAGCGCGGATACATGACGTTCAACGTCACGCCCGACACGCTGAACGCGTCCTACCGCGTCGTGCCGTACGTCCGGGAACGCGGCGCGCCCGTGTTCACCCGCGCGAGCTTCGCCGTCGAGGACGGCAGGCCCGGTCTGCAGACCGACTCCACCGGTACGGCGCGCGGCAAGGGCTACCTGGCCGCGTCCGAAGTCGACCCTCCCGAGCCGCTGAAGGGAAAACGCACGTGAGCATTCGCAAGATCATCGCGTTGGTGGCCGCGTCGCTCACGGCGGTCGCGGGTGCGGCCGCGTACGGCGCCACCGCCTCCGCCGCCGCGGAGGGGCGCGGGTCGGTCACGATGACCGTGCAGTCCGGGACGCTGGACGTGCTCGCCGCGCCGTGCGGAGGCAGGCCGCTGGTGATCGACCTCGCCAACTCCGGTTCCGAGGGCGAGTACGTCGACGTGTTCATCACGCCGGAGCGTCCGCTCCTCACCTCGCATGACGTCATCTCGACCTACGTGCCGCCGAACCGCGGCATCGCCGTCCGGGCGCGGGTCTCCGCGCCGCTCGGCTCCGCCGGAGGGACGCACGACGTGTCCCTGCGGCTCGGGCCGCGCGGACCTGCGCAGCGGACGGCCGTCACGGTCACGCCGAAGCCGTCCGGGCCGGGCGCCAACCTCGCCCTCGGCGGTCCCGTCAGCGCCTCGTCCACGCACGGCAACTTCAACGCCTGCGGCGGGGTCGACGCCAACACCGACTCCGAGGACTGGTCCACGCGGACCGGCTGGAACGACGGCACGCGGGCGGTGTTCCCCGACACCTACACGGTCGAGTTCGGCGGCCCGCAGCCGATCGACCGGGTCGTCCTGCACACCCTGGACTCCGCGCGCTACCCGGCCGCCCGCTACGGCCTGCGGGACTTCGACGTCCAGACGCTCGGCAGCGGCGGCGCGTGGACGACGGTGTCGAGCATTCGCGGCAACACCGCCGGCCGGGTGGAGATCCCGCTCGATCCGGTGGTCTCCACGACGTCCGTGCGCGTCGTCGCGCTGGCGTCCAACAGCGGCGACTACTCCCGCATCGTCGAACTGGAGGTCTACCAGCACGCGTAATCACCCGCGCCCCTGCGCCACATTGCCGGCGTGGTCATGACCGCCACCTGGGCCGACGCCGACCAGAACCTTCCCGGCCTCGCCGCCTCGGCCTGAGCGGACGGTCAGAGGGGCGGCCTCGGGGGTGGGACGAGGAGGCGGTGCAGGCGGAGTGTCTGTTCGCCGCGTTCGCGGTCGTCCGGGCCGAGAGGCGGGAGCCTGAACCGGTTGTCGCGGATGTGCCGGAGCAGGGCCTGCTCGGGCGGGATGCCGTGGTGGTCGAGGTGGTGGACGGTGCCGCCGCGCCAGACCCAGGTGCCGTCGGTGTGGTAGCTGTCCGGAACGCGTTGGGGGCGTGCGGGGTCGAAGCCGTCCGCGAAGAACCGGCCGCTGTCGTAGAGGGTGAGGCCATGGCGCAGGTAGTTCAGGACGGCGTCGCGTTCTTGCGGGTCCAGGGCGGGGCGGCGGGCGACGTCCGGGGCGCCGGGGACGGGGTTCTCGGAGAAGCGGAGCGACTGGCCGTAGACGGACGCGTGCCGCCGCAGGTCGTCCAGGCTCGCCGATTCCTGCGCGGGCGCGTCCGGGCGGACGTGCCCGGCGGCCGGATCGGCGGGGAACGTCCGGCAGCGTTCGAGCGCCTCGATCGCCGGGACGCCCCCGGCGCGCAGTTCGCGGAGGCGCAGGATCCACGGGCTCATCGCGGCGTTGCCGACGGCGGCGGCGTCGGCGCGAGGGAGGAACTGGGCGGCGTCGTCGTGGAGACCGGCCCACAGGTAGCCGAGGACGAGGCCGTCGTCGCGGACGACCGGCAGGTGCCGGACGGGTCCGGTGGTGGTCAGGTCGTAGGACGGCGGCAGTGTGAAGGACAGCGGCCCCCAGCCTTTCGAGCGGTCCATGGGTGAACCGTCCGGAAGCTCGCCGTAGAGGATCGAGTCGGTGGGGGACGGCTGGTAGCCGGGGTCGTCGAGCCGGCGGAGCTCGGTGTAGCCGGCGGCGGTCCGCTCGGTCGCGTCCGCGGGGATGCCGCCGCCGATCGGGTCCTCGGGGCGTCCGATCCATCGCCTGACCGCGTCGCGGGAGGGGAGTTCCTGCCGACTCGCCTCCTGGAGGCGCTGCGACCAGACAACCGGGGTCCCGTAGGCGACGTCGAGGAAGCCCGGTCGGCGCAGGAAGCCCGCGGAGCGGTCGTCCGTGCCCGCCCACAGGTAGCCGACATGGTCGCCGTTCAGCATCACCGGGACGTAGATGAGCGGACCACGGGTCACCGGCCGGTACGCGCCGCTCTCGTAGGGAGCGCGGAACGGGGCCGGCGCGGCGCCGCCGGGAGCGCCGGGAACGCCGCCCGGGAAGGGGCCGCTCGGGCCGTCTGGTGGAGGGACGCCGTTCATTTGACCCCATTCTGCATCCGCCGGCCGTCAGCGCTGCCCGTGCAGGTGCCGGGCCAGGTAGCGGCCCGTGATGGAGGACGGGTCGCGGGCGACCCGGCTCGGGGTTCCGGTGGCGATGATCCGGCCGCCGGCCTCGCCGCCGCCGGGGCCGAGGTCGATCATGTAGTCGGCGTTGGCGATCAGGTCGAGGTCGTGCTCGATCACGATGACGGTGGCGCCGCGGTCGCACAGCCTCTGCAGGACGGTCAGGAGCGTGCGCACGTCCAGCGGATGCAGGCCCACGCTCGGTTCGTCGAGTACGAACACGGCATCGGTCTGGTCCCGGTGCATCTGGCTCACCAGTTTCAGGCGCTGGGCTTCGCCGCCGGACAGGGCCGGGGTGGCTTCGCCCAGGGTGAGGTATCCCAGTCCCAGCTCGTCCAGGGCTGCGAGGCGCTTGTGCACGCGCCGCAGGTCGGTGGTGGCGGTGAGGGCTTCGCGGATCGTGCATTGGAGCAGGCCGGGCAGCGTGATGCCGTCGCGCCGGTAGGCGTCCGCGCGGGGTGCGAACCGGCTGCCGTCGCACTCGGGACAGATGATGTCCACATCGGGGAGGAACTGGACGTCCAGGGAGACCTCGCCCGTGCCCTCGCATCGGGGGCAGGCCAGGGAGCCGGTGTTGTAGGAGAAGTCGGAGGGCGTCAACCCGTCGCGATGGGCCTCCGAGGTCGCGGCGTACGCCTTGCGCAGGTCGTCCATGACGCCGGAGTAGGTGGCCACGGTGGAGCGGACGTTGATGCCGATCGGGGCCGCGTCGACGACCTGGACCTTGGTGCCGTCCGGTGCTTGCAGGTCGCGGACGTGGGCCGGTGCCGGCGCGGTCGATGATCCCGAGCGTGCTCGGAGGGCCGGCACCAGGCATTCGAGGATGAGCGTGGTCTTGCCGGATCCGGAGACACCGGTGACGGCGGTCAACCTGCCGAGGGGGATCTCGGCCTCCAGCGGATGGACGGTGTGGATGGCGTCGGTCTTGAGGCCGATCGCACCGTGGTCGAACACGCCGTCCGGCTCGGCGCACGCGCGGACGACCACCGGCTCGTCACCGGTGAGGAAGCCGGCGAGCCGGGAGCGGGGCGCGTCGGGCAGGGCGCCGGGACGGCTCTCGGCGATGACGGTGCCGCCGTCGGTGCCCGAGCCGGGGCCGATCTCGATCAGCCAGTCCGCCTCGCGCAGGATCTGCACGTCGTGGTCGACGAAGACGACCGAGTTGCCGTCGGCCAGCAGGTCGCGCATCACGCCGAGCAGGCCGTCGACGTTGGCCGGGTGCAGGCCGATGGACGGCTCGTCCAGGACGTAGAGGACGCCGGTGGTGCGGTTCCGGACCGCTCGGGCGAGCTGTGCGCGCTGCCGCTCGCCGGTGGACAGCGTGGACCCGGCCCGATCCAGCGTGAGGTAGCCGAGGCCGAGTTCGACCAGGCGCCGTCCCATCTCGACCAGGGTGCCGGCCAGCGACCGGGCCATGTCCCGCATGTCCGCGGGGAGGCCGGCCGCGACGTCGGGTGCCCACGCCAGCACTTCGTCCAGGGTCATCGCGGTGACCTCGGCCAGGTTGCGTTCGCCGATCCGGGGCGCCCGCGCGGCGGGGCTGAGGCGGCTGCCCCCGCAGTCCGGGCAGGTGCCCTCGCGCAGGAAGCGGCCGACCCTGGCGAGCCGCTTGTCGGTGTCGGCGCGCTTCAGTTCCTCGGTCACCGTCAGCCGCGCGTTGCGGAAGGTGAAGTCGAGCTCGTGGACGCCTTTCTTGCTGGTGACGGTGATGTGCTTCTTCTCCTCCGGCCCGTCCAGCACGATCTCCCGCTCGGCGTCGGTCAGCTCGCTCCAGGGCACGTCGGTGCGCACGCCGAACTCGCGCGCGATGTCGGGCTGGACGTTGAACCCGAACATCCGCCAGGGGACGACCGCTCCCTCCTCCAGCGTCTTGGACGGGTCCGGGACGAGCGTCGCGTCGTCCACCGTGCGCACCACGCCGACGCCCTGGCAGCGGGGGCAGGCGCCGGTGGAGTTGAACGACAGGTCCTCCGCACCCGGCGGACGCACCTGCTCACCGCACACCGGGCAGGCGAACGGGACCTCGGCGGCCACGTCGATCGTCGGCGGCACCCGATGGCCGTTGGGGCACACATGGGAGGCCAGCCGCGAGAACATCAGCCGCAGCACGTTCAGCAGTTCGCTGGACGTGCCGAAGGTGGACCGCACGCCCGGCACGCCGGGCCGCTGCCGCAGCGCCAGCGCGGCGGGGACGTGCTCGACCGAGTCCACGGCCGCGCGCGGCGCCTGGGCCATCCGGCGGCGGGTGTAGGTCGACAGCGCCTCGATGTAGCGGCGGGACCCCTCGGCGTACAGGACGCCCAGCGCCAGCGACGACTTCCCCGAGCCGGACACGCCCGCGATCCCGACCAGGGAGCGCAGCGGAACATCGATGTCGATGCTCCGCAGGTTGTGCACCCGGGCACCGCGCACCCTGAGCCGGTCGGGCTGAGTGGAACTCATCGCGGCGTGCTCCCCCTGCGTGATGTCTCCCCTGGCCGATCAGGTACTACCCGGCGGAGGCGGCTCCGACGACGAACCGGTCGCGGACATCGAGGGGCCGTGAAAGGCGGCAGGGCCGGATGAGGCCGTGAATTGGGCCTTGACGGGCGTTCGGGGGGTGATCACACTCCCTGGAATGGGAGCGCTCCCACGCCTCCCGCCGGAGCCTCGAAGAGAGTCTGGAGTACCGGATGAGACGACGCATCGGGATCCTCGCCGCCGCCACGGCGAGCATCGTCGCGGTTCTCGCGCCGCCCGCGCCGGCGCAGGCACAGGTGCAGGCGCACGGGCACGCGCCGGGGCACGCGCCGGGACATGCGCGCACGCACGGTGATCCGCTGGCCGGGAAGGCGAGGTTCTACGTCGAGCCCTCGACCAACGCCGGGAAGCAGGCCGACCTCTGGGCGGCCGAAGGGCGCGAGTCCGACGCGGCGCAGATGCGCGCCCTGTCCAAGGAGCCGCAGGCGATCTGGTTCACCGGCGGCACCCCCGCCGAGGTGCGGACGGCGGTGCGGCGGACGATGATCGGCGCCGCCCGGCAGCGCGCCGTCCCGGTGCTGGTGGCGTACAACGTGCCGGGCCGGGACTGCTCGCAGTACTCGGCGGGCGGCGCTCCGGACGAGGCCGCCTACCGGGCCTGGATCGACGCCTTCGCCAAGGGGGTCGGCGGCGGACGGGCCGTGGTGATCGTCGAGCCCGACGGGCTGGCGCTGCTGTCCAGCGAGCCGTGGTGCAACGAGGGCGGCGGCGGGACCACCGGAACGCCGGAGGACACCGCCCGCGTCGACGAGCGCTTCCGCGAGATCGACTACGCGATCACCACCCTGCAGCGCCTGCCGCGCACCGGCGTCTACGTGGACTCCGGGCACTCCGACTGGCAGCCGCTCAACGACTACGACGCCGGGTACGGCGAACCGCGCGCGCAGCTCGGCATGGCCGGCCGCCTGCTCAGGGGCGGCATCGCCAAGGCCGACGGCTTCGCGCTGAACGTCTCCAACTACCGCGGTACCGACGAACTGGTCGCCTACGGCACCCGGCTGTCCAAGTGCCTGCGCTTCCGCCAGGAGACGGGCGCGGCCAGTTGCTCCGACACCGACCTGGCCGGCGTCCCGGACGACCCGCGTAAGCTGACGCACTTCGTCCTGGACACCAGCCGCAACGGCCAGGGGCCGTGGACGCCTCCGGCCGGCCAGTACACCGACGCCCAGGTCTGGTGCAACCCGCCCGGCCGCGGCCTCGGCGCCCGTCCCTCGACCCGCACGGGCGACCCCCTGGTGGACGCGTTCCTCTGGATCAAGCGTCCCGGCGAATCCGACGGCCAGTGCACCCGCGGCACCGCCGGCCCGGAGGACCCCGAGTACGGCGTGGTCGATCCGGCGGCCGGCGCCTGGTGGGGCGAGTACGCCCTGGGCCTCGCCCAGCGCGCCGTCCCTCCCCTCCGCTGACCGGCTCCTCCGCTGACCGGCCCCCTCCGCTGACCGGCTCTGACGCCGCAGTAGAAGCAGGCCGCGAGCGTCCGCCGGCGACCCGGCAGCCGACCCAGTCCCCCACCGGTCGACCGGTGGGGGACGGACGGGAGCCGGGCCGCCGGCCGCCCCCCCGGGCCCGGTGAGGAGGCGGTCCCGCGGGCCGCGACCGCGGTGACGGCCGAGCAGGGCCACCACGGCATCTCGGTCCGCGAGCGCCGCCGCCCATGCCTCAGCGGGCACTCGTCGGCATATTTACATACATACAGAATGTATGTACTCTCCTGAGAGATCTTTCCAGGAGGGGGACCGCATGCGGGCCGTTCAGCAGTCGGCGTGGGGAGGCACCGAGACCATGGCGCTGGTCGAGGTGGCGCGACCGGTGCCGGTCTTCGGCGAGGTGCTCGTCAGGGTCTCGGCGGCCGGGGTCAATCCGGTGGACGTCTACACGCGCCGCGGGCAGGCGTACAACCAGGTGCTCGACCTGCCGTTCGTCAACGGCTGGGACGTCGCCGGCGAGGTGGTGGGGACCGGCTACGGCACGTCCCGGTTCGCGCCGGGCGACCGGGTGTTCGGGATGCCGTGGTTCCCCCGGGCGGCGGGCGGCTACGCCGAGTACGTCACCGCCCCCGCCCGCCATTTCGCCCGGATGCCGGAGGGCCTGTCCTTCACCGAGGCGGCGGCGCTGCCGCTGGCCGGCCTGACGGCGTGGCAGATGCTGGTCGAGGTCGCCGCCGTCGCGCCCGGGCAGCGGGTCCTGGTCGCGGGCGCGGCCGGCGGGGTGGGGCACCTGGCGGTCCAGATCGCCAAGGCCCGGGGCGCGCACGTGACCGGCACCGCGAGCGCCGCCAAGCACGCCTTCGTCCGCGGACTGGGCGCGGACGAGGTGATCGACTACACGGTCACCGACGTGCCGTCCGCGGCGCGGGACATGGACGTCGTCATCCAGATGTTCGGCGGCCGGGCGGGGCTCGCGGCGCTGGACTGCCTGCGTCCGGGCGGCGTCCTGGTCAGCGGGCAGGCGGCCTGGACGCCGGGGCTCCACGAGCGCGCCGCCGAACTCGGGGTGCGCGCCGTGGACTACCTCGTCGACCCCGACGGCGCGGGGCTCGACGCACTGGCCGGGCTCGTCGCCGGCGGGCGGCTCAGGGTGCACGTCGACGCGGTGTTCCCGCTGGCGCACGCGGCCGCGGCGCACGACCGCGTCGCCACCGGCCGCACCACCGGCAAGATCGTGCTCGCCGTCGGCGGGCACGCGTGAGAGGAGGCGGGAGCATGCCCGAGAAGCACATGGCACCGGCCATGACACCGACCGAGGTCGTGCGGGCCTACGCGCGGGCGAAGAGCCGCGCCGACGTCCCGGCGGCGATGCGGTTCTGCCACCCGGACGTCGTCTTCGAGACGGTCGCCTTCCAGGCCGTCGCGACCGGCCGGGACGACGTCGCCCGGCAGAACACCGCGTTCCTGCGGACCTTCCCCGACTACGGCGTGGAGCTGGAGTACCTGGTCGAGGCCGGTGAGCTGGCCCTCGGCTCCGGGACGGTCCGGGCCACCATGAAGGAGGGCCTGGTGGGGATCGCGCCCACCGGCAGGTCCTTCGCACTGCCGTTCGCCTGCCACTGGACCGTGCGGGACGGGCTGATCACCCACGAGCGGTTCTTCTTCGACTTCCATCAGATGTGCGAGCAGCTCGGGCTGTCCACCGAGGCCGCGGCGGCGGCGTTCGCGGCGTGGCGCGAGCGGGCGGAAGGGGCGGCGCGATGACGGCGTACGTGCTGGTCCACGGCGCCTGGCACGGCGGCTGGTGCTGGCGGGACGTGGCCGCGCGGTTGCGGGAGGCCGGGCACGACGTCCACACCCCGACGCTGACCGGCCTCGGCGAGCGCGCCCACCTGGCCGGGCCCGGGATCGGCCTGCGGACGCACGCCGACGACCTCCTCGGCCTGCTGAAGTACGAGGATCTCCGGGACGTCGTCCTCGTCGCGCACAGCTACGCCGGTCTCGTCGCACGCGAGGCCGCCGACCGCGCGCCGGAGCGCATCGCCCGCATCACCATGGTCGACGCCTGGGCGGGCCGGGACGGGGAGTCGCTGGACGACCTCGCCCCCGCCTTCTTCCGCGACTGGGTGGCGTCGGTCACCGCCGACGGCCTCGTCCCACCCGGCCCTGCGGCCGCCGTCGGCGTGACGGAACCGGACCAGGCCGCCTGGTTGGAGGCCAGGCTGACGCCCCATCCGCGGCGGACGTTCTCCGACCCGGCCCGGCTGTCCGGGGCCGTCGACGCGATCCCGTGCCGTGCGGTGCTCTGCACGCCCGGCGGGCCCATGCCGTTCGCGCGGATCGCCGGCGACCGCGGCTGGCCGGCCACGGTCCTGGACGCCGGCCACGACGCCATGGTCACCGCGCCGCGCGCGCTGGCGGACATCCTGCTGAAGGACGCGTCCTGATGCCGGCGGCGGTGAAGATCGGCTACCTGCTGCCGACCCGGGACCTGGCCGCGGGCGGTGACGACGGCATCGCCCCGCTGATCGAGCAGGCCCGGCACGCCGAGGCCCTCGGGTTCGACTCCGTCTGGGCCGGGGACAGCCCGCTCACCCGGCCCCGCGCCGATGCCCTGCTCGTGCTGTCCGCGGTCGCCGTCGCCGCGCCGCGGCTCACGCTCGGCACCGCGACGATGCTGCCCGCGCTCCGGCATCCGATCCTGCTGGCGCACCAGCTCGCCACACTGGACCGGCTCGCCGGCGGGCGGCTGGTCGTCGGGATGGGCGCCGGCTTCCCCACCGCCGGCACCGAGGCGCAGTTCGACGCGGTCGGCGTCCCCTTCCGGACCCGGTTCAGCCGGCTGGAGGAGTCGATCGAGGCGATGCGGCGGCTCTGGAGCGGCAAGGACGCGTCGTTCACCGGCCGGCACTTCGACTTCCGCGGGGTCACCCTCGCGCCCGCTCCGGCCCGTCCGGGCGGGCCGCCGATCTGGCTGGCAGGAGGCGGCGAGTCCGCCCTGCGGCGGGTGGCCCGGCTGGGCGACGGCTGGCTGCCCTATCCGCCGGACGTCGCCGACTACGCCCGCGATCGGACGGCCGTCGAGCGGCTCGCGACCCGTCCGGTCACCGCCGCCCTCTACGCGACGCTCTGCCTGGACGACGACCCCCGGCGCGCGCGAGAGGCACTGCGGGAGAGCATCGAGCGCTACTACAACGCGCCGCTGGAGTCGGTGGAGAAGATCCAGGCCATGTTCGCCGGCCCTCCGGTGGACGCCGCCGCCTGGCTGAACCGCTACATCGGGGCGGGAGCCCGGCACCTCGTCATCCGGCTGGCGGCCGGCGACCACCGCGCGGCCCTTGAGCGGTTCGCCGCCCGCGTCCTGCCTCTGCTCGGCGGGTAGGGGCGGCTCGCCCTCGCCGCCGGCACCGCGTACGTTCTTCTATCCTCGGATGCGGGTCGGGAGGATACGCGGGTGGCAACGAACACGAGTGCGCGCCGGAGCCAGCGGGAACGCACCAGGGCGACCACGGGCGCCCTGGTCGCGGCGGCCCGCGAGCTGTTCGTCGAGGACGGCTTCTCCGCCACGTCCCTGGACGCGATCTGCGCCGGGGCCAAGGTGACGCGCGGCGCCTTCTACCACCACTTCAGCAACAAGGAGCACATCTTCCGCGAGGTCTACGCCGCCGACCAGAAGAGGCTCGCCGCGGTGGTCCGGCAGGCGTTCCAGGCCGAGCCGGACCCGTGGGACGGGATGTTCGAGGGCTGCCGCGCCCTGCTGGAGGCGTCGCTGGAACCCGCCGTCCGGCAGATCACCCTGGTGGAGGCGCCGGGCGCGCTCGGCTGGACCGCCATGCGCGACATCCAGGCGGGATGCAAGGACCAGATGCGGCGCGGGCTGGCCATCGCGGTCGAGGCCGGGTGCATCGCCGAACGGCCGCTCGACCCGGCCACCTCGCTGCTGTACGGCGGGATCTGCGAGAGCGCCCTGGACATCGCGCGCGCCGCGGACCGGCGCGCCGCGCTGGACGAGTCCCTGGCGGAGCTCCGCCTGGTCCTCGCCGGCGTCTCCGGGCATCCGGCCGGAGGCTGCGCCCACAAGGAGCCCGCCTGAAGCGGCTCGCAGAGAGTCCCGGTGCTTTCAACGGCCATGAAAGGCGAGGCCATGACGCCCGCCAAATCCCAGGTCACGGCGCTCTATTGGCGAATGGATTCCATCTCCTCAGCCCAGCTAAGTGGGCATGACATGGTCGATGAAAAGTCATCGAATAAGGCCCAGTTTGCCAACGTAATAGTTTTGCGATACAGGGCATGCAATCGATCGGACCGACTGTCAACTCAAAAGTCAGATCCCGTCGTGATCCGCACGGTGAAGCCGGGACTGAATCACGTGACACGACTTTCGAGTCGGAACCGATTCGCCGCCTCGCCTTACGCGTCGATGACCAGGTGAAATGCACTCTCGCGCCAGGGAAACGACTGGGCGGCCATCGGCCGTTGAACACCGGCGCCGGTGACGTCCCACCCGCCGATCATGTGAGCGGTTGCCACCGTCCCGTCAACACACCGTTGTCAGATGGACCGGAGTTCTTCGACCCCGGCAGGCGTTCTCGCGACGGCTCCCGCCCGTAGCCCCATTCGGCGCCCGCCTCCCGGTCGGCCGAGAGGGCGATGCCCGGCCCTTCCCCGGCCGGGCCCGGCTCAGGAGCCGGCGTGGTTGCGGGGGCGGGACGCGAGGTGCTCTCCGACCCGTCCGACCAGCAGGGTCATCTCGTAGCTGATCTGCGCCGGGTCGGCGCTCGCGTCGGTGAGGACGGTCAGCGACGCGCCCTCGCCCGCCGCGGTGACGAACAGGAACGCGTTGTGCATCTCGATGATCGTCTGATGCACCTCGCCCGCGCCGAACTGGCTGCGCGCACCCTGCGCGAGGCTCTGCACGCCGGCGGCGAGGGCGGACAGGTACTCGGCGTCCTCCCGGCCCAGGCCGGCGGACGCCCCCATGAGGAGTCCGTCCGCCGACTGCACCACCGCCTTGGTCACCTGGGGCACGCGTTCGACGAGCCCGTCGATCAGCCAGTCCAGCCGGTCGGTCGATTCGCCTCGCAGCGGCGTCACGTGGCTTCTCCTCTTCCGAGAGATAGGTGGGCGTTCGGGGTCGCCGAACGCCGCCACATGATTCCATCGGCGGCCCCGCAAGATCCATGGAATTCCAGACAAATGATCAAACAGTGGCTACGGTGTAGCCCGAGTTCGGCCGTCCGGTGCCCCCGCCAAGCCTGAGAGAGACACCATGAACGACCACGCCCGCCATATCCGCGTTGACCTCGGACTTTCCGTCCGGTGAGGACCCCACGCCGCCGGCGCTCGATCCGGTTCTCCCTTTTCGGCCTGATCATCATTCCGATGTTCTCCCTGATCACGCTGTGGGTCTTCGCGGCGCAGAGCACCGCGTCCAAGGCCATCAACCAGCGCAACCTCGACACCACGAACGAGATCTACGGCGGCGCCGCGCAGCCGATGCTGGTCACGCTGGCCCAGGAACGGCAGGAGTCGGTGACCTGGCTGAGCCGCAACGAGCGGCTGCCGCGCACGTCATTGGACGCCGTCCGCACGAAAATGGACGGCACGATCGTCCAAATGAACAAGGCTGTCAACGCCGACAAGTTCCAGGCCACGCTGACCGGCCCGATGAAGCAGCGGCTCTCGGCGCTGATGGGCAAGCTCAACCGGATCGGCGAGCTGCGCAGCCGGGTCGACTCGCGCGCGCTGACGAGGCTGGAGGCGTTCAACGCCTACAACGACGTCCTCGAAGCCCACTTCCAGTACGTGAACGTGCTGGTGGCGGGCGACGGCCTCCAGCAGTCCGCGCACACCGCCGCCATGTCGCGCGGCATCGAGCTGCGCGGACGCGAGATCGCGCTGGTGGGCGGCGTGCTCACCGACGGCGGCCGGATGACGGCCGGCGAGTACGCGGCGGTCAGCAGGCTGGTGTACGAGCGGCGGTTCCTGGAGAGCTCGAACCTCGCCGAACTCCACCCGGCCATCGCGGCCCCCTTCGAGCAGGCGCTGGCGTCCCCCGCCGAGCGGACCTTCACCGCGGTGGAGGACAACATCCTGGCGACCCGCCCCGGCGCGAGGCTGCGGATCAGCCCGGCCGACTGGAAGGCGGTCGCGGGCGCGTCCATCGGTGCGGTGGACGGCGCGCTCGGGAAGTCCCGCGCGGTGAACGCCGCCGAGGCCAAGGAGGCCTCCGACGACACGCTGCTGCGCCTCGTGCTCATCGGCGTCATCGGCCTGGTCGCGATCACCCTGACGGCGTTCCTGATGCTGCGGTTCAGCCGCCGCATCAGCCGCGACCTGCTCGGCCTCCAGGGCGCCGCGCGCACCATGGCCGAGGAGCGGCTGCCCGACGTGGTGCGCCGGCTGAGCAGCGGGCACGAGGTCGACGTGGCGGCGGAGGCGCCGCCGCTGGACGTCGGCCGGACGGCCGAGGTGTTCAACGTGTCGGCCGCGTTCTCGTCCGTGCAGCGCACCGCCGTCGAGGCCGCCGTCCGCCAGGCCGAGCTGCGCGCGGCGGTCAACCAGGTGTTCCAGAACCTCGCCCGGCGCAACCAGTCGCTGCTGCACCGGCAGCTCGCGATGCTGGACACGCTGGAGCGCAAGGCGTCCGACCCCGACTCCCTCGCCGACCTGTTCGCCATCGACCACCTCACCACGCGCATGCGGCGGCACGCCGAGGGCCTGATCATCCTGTCCGGCGCCGCGCCCGGCCGCGGCTGGCGGCACCCGGTCGGCATCCTGGACGTGCTGCGCGGCGCCATCGGCGAGATCGAGGACTACGCCCGCGTCGAGGTGGTCAGCACGGCCGAGGAGGGCATCGTCGGCTCGGCCGTCGCCGACGTGATCCACCTGCTGGCCGAGCTGATCGAGAACGCGGCCGTCCTGTCGCCGCCGAACACGCCGGTCGAGGTGGACGCCGGGCTGGTCGGCCAGGGCTTCGTCGTGGAGATCCAGGACCGCGGCCTCGGCATGAACCCGGACAAGCTCGCGGCCATCAACGAGCAGCTCCGCCGCGAACCGGAGTTCGACCTGACCCACGGCGACCAGCTCGGGCTGTTCGTCGTCGGGACGCTCGCGCACCGGCGCGGGATCAAGGTGGCGCTGGAGCCGAACGCCTACGGCGGCATCAAGACCGTCGTGCTGCTGCCGCACGCGCTCGTCGTCCCGGCGGACCGCGTCGGCCGCAGGAGCGACACCGGCACCGAGCAGGCGGACTCCCCCGCGGACGCCCCTGCGGACGCCCCCGAGCGGGACGCGCCGACGGCGGACTCCGGGCCTCTGAACATCATCGGCCACGACACCCAGGAGAACGCGATGGACTCCGTCGGACGGCACCGCGCCGGCGGCACCGAGCCGCCCGGCGGCCAGGACCCGCTCGGCATGCCCGAGCCCGAGCCCGCGCCGGGCGCTCCGCCCGAGCCGCGACCGGCGCGGGCCGCACAGCCGGGACAGTCGGCGGCGCCGCCGCAGGCAACGTCCACGGCCGCCGGCACCCACGCGGGGATGCCGCGCCGCGTGCGCCGCGCGAACCTGGCGCCGCAGCTGCGCGACGCCGCGCCGCCCGCCCGCGAGGAGAGGCGGCCGCCCGGACGGGGCGCGCGCTCGCCGGAGCGGGCCAGTTCGGTCATGGCCTCGATGCAGAGCGGATGGCGGCGCGGGCGGAGCGAACCGCCGCAGGCCCCGCCCGCAGGACGTGACGAGGAGGACGGACGATGACGGAACCGGTGATCGGCCCCGATGAGGTGCGCCGGCTGCTCGACGGGGTGGGCGGCGCCGCGGAGCTGGTGGGCGGCGCGGTCCTGCTGTCCCGGGACGGGCTGGTCGTGGCCTGCTCCTCCGGCCTCGGCCGGGAGGACTCCGAGCATCTGGCCGCGCTGGTCGCGGGCGTGCAGGGCCTCGCCCGCGGCGCGTGCCGCCGGTTCGACGGCGGCGAGCTGCTGCAGAGCGTCATCGAGATGGACTCGATGCTGGTGTTCATGGTCCCGGCGGGCGAGCACGCGTGCCTCGCCGTGCTGGCGGGCGCCGACGCCGACGCGGGCGCGGTCGTGTTCCGGATGTTCCAGCTCGCCGAGGAGCTGGCCGAGCGGCCGCCGTTCATCCCCCGGCTGTCGGGATCGGGCGCCAGGTGAGGCCGGGGTGACCGATGAGCGATGACCGGTGGCTCGACGGGGACGCGGGCCCCGTCGTCCGTCCCTACACGGTCACGCGGGGCCGGACCAGGCTCCGCGACGACGGCCTCGACCTGATCTCCGTGCTGGAGGCGACCGGCGTACCGGTCCCCCGGCGGGTGCGGCTCGACCCCGAGCACCGCAGGCTGCTGGCGATCTGCCGGCAGCCGATCACCTTCGCCGACCTGGCGTCCGAGATCGACCTGCCCGTCGGCGTCGTCCGGGTCCTGGTCGACGACCTGCGCGACGAGAACGCGCTCCGGGTGCTGAAACCGACTCCCACCGGCGACGTCCCGGACGAGCTCGTACTAAGGAAGCTGCTGCATGGACTACGCGCACTCTGACACCGCCGTCCGGAATCCGGGCGGCCCCGGCGGCGGCGGTCAGCTGACCGCCGCGAAGATCCTCATCGCGGGCGGGTTCGGGGTCGGCAAGACGACCATGGTGGGCTCGATCAGCGAGATCCGCCCGCTGCGCACCGAGGAGCTCCTCACCGACCGGAGCGTCGGCGTCGACGACACCACGGGCGTGGACGGCAAGGTCAGCACCACCGTGGCCATGGACTTCGGCCGGATCACGCTCCCGGACGACCTGGTGCTGTACCTGTTCGGGACGCCGGGCCAGCAGCGGTTCTGGTTCATGTGGGACGAGCTGGCGCTCGGCGCCGTCGGCGCGGTGGTGCTCGCCGACGTGCGCCGGCTCGCCGACTGCTTCGGCACCGTCGACTACTTCGAGGACCGCCGCACCCCGTTCATGGTCGCGGTGAACTGCTTCGACGGCGCCGAGCGCAAGGACCCCGAGGACGTGCGGATCGCCCTGGACCTGGACGACGACGTCCCGCTGGTGCTGTGCGACGTCCGCAGCCGGGACTCGGCCAAGCAGGTGCTGATCACCATGGTCGAGCACGTCCTCACCAAGACCACGTCCGGGCGCTGAACGACCGCGCCGCCGCGCCACCGCAATCCCGCAATCCCCCAACCCCCCGCACCCACAAGGGATCACATGACAATGGCCCTGCCCGCCTTCCCCGCCGCGGACGAGAAGCCGCTCGACACCTGCATCCGGCTGCGCGAGATCGCCCCCGTGGTCGAAGTGGAGTTCCCGGGAGGCGTCGCCGCCTACCTGGCGCTGACCCACGACGCCGTGAAGGAGGTCCTCGCCGGAGACAACAGGACGTTCCTGCGCGAGCCCGAGAACTGGCCCGCCCTGTACGACGGGACGATCCCCGAGGACTGGCCGCTGCGCGCCGTCGTCCAGGGCGGCCACCTGTCCACCAAGGACGGCGACGACCACCGGCGGCTGCGCGGCCTGGTCGGGAAGGCGTTCACCCCCGCGCGGATCCAGGCGATGGAGCCGCGCGTCCAGCAGATCGTGGACGACCTGCTCGACAACGTGGTCGCCGCGGGCGACGGCGTCGACCTGGTCCCCGCCTTCACCGAGGCGGTGCCGATGTCGGTGATCTGCGAACTCTTCGGGATCCCCGCCTCGGACCGGTCCCGGATGCGCACCTGGACCGCGACCCTGCTGGCGCACACGACACCGCCGGAGGAGGCCTTCGCGACGCAGAAGGCCCTCCAGGCGTACCTGCACGAACTGGTGGACCGGAAGCGGGAGACCCCCGGCGACGACCTCACCTCCGGCCTGGTGCAGGCGCACGACGAGGGCGACCGGCTCACCACCGAGGAACTGGTCGGCGTGCTGTGGCTGATGCTCGTCGCCGGCCACGAGACGACCGTCCACCTGCTCGGCCACGCCATCCTGGCGCTCGCCGAGCACCCCGACCAGCTCGCGCTGGCCAAGGCCGAGGACCGGTGGGACGACGTGGTCGAGGAGACCCTGCGCTACCGCCACTCGGTGATGATGACCAGCTGGCGCTTCACCGCGCAGGACGTGACGATCGCCGGGGTGGACGTGCCCAAGGGCCAGGCGGTCGGCGTCGTCTACCAGGTGGCCGGCATCGACCCGGCCGAGCACGGCGAGACCGCGGACCGGTTCGACATCACCCGCGAGCAGAACACGCGCCTCAGCTTCGGCCACGGCCCCCGCTACTGCATCGGCGCGTCGCTGGCCCGGCTGGAGGGACGGCTGGCGCTCGCCGCGCTGTACCGGCGGCTGCCCGGCCTCGCCCTCGCGATCGCCCCCGAGGACGTCCCCTACTCGCCGTCCTTCTTCACGATCGGCCCGCTCTCCATCCCGGTGACCCTCGGCCTCTGACGTCTCGCGCACGGTCTGACGCACCCCGAGCGGTCCGGCGGCCCCCGCCCGCCGGGCCGCTCGGCATGCGCGAGCGGCCGGTCACGCCTTGCGGAGCCGGGCGATGACGCCGTCGAGGTCGCGGCGGAACAAGCCCTCGCGCAGGACGTGGCCGCCGGGCTCCTCGTGCCATTCGTGCGGGATCCCGGCCTCGCCGAGGCGGGCGCGGAACTCCCGCTGCCCGGCGAGCACCTGGGTCTCCTGGACGTAGTCGGCCCAGTTCACCGGGTCGGGGCTGGTCCCGGCGACCAGGAAGATCCGCTTGTTGCGGTAGCTCGGGATGCGCTCCACGGGGTTGTCGGCGCTGACCCGGGCCTCGTCCCACAGCGGCACCCCGTAGACGGTCCCGCCGCCGAGTTCGATGGCCGCGGAGCTGAGGTTCGCCCAGTGCACGACGAGGCCCGCGTCGCGGCGCAGGCTCGCGGGGCCGGAGTGGGCGCTGACGGAGGCGAAGTGGCCGTAGTACTTCGCCGCGTACTTCAGCGTGCCGAAGCCTCCCATGGAGAACCCGGAGACCGCGCGTCCGTCGTACTCGGCGTAGGTGCGGAAGTTCGCGTCGACCCAGGGCAGGAGCTGGGCGATGTGGAACGTCTCCCAGTTGCGCGGGCCGACGTTGGACGAGACGGGGTTGCAGTACCAGCCGGCGTGCCCGCCGTCGGGCATGACGATGATGACGCGCATGCCGGCGCTGATGGCGCGGATGCCCCACCTGTCGAAGGTGATGAAGTCCTGGTCGGTGCCGCCGCCGTGGAACAGGTACAGGACGGGGTAGCGCCGGCCGCTGGAGTAGTCGTCGGGGAGCAGGACGTTGACCCCGGGATCCCATCCGATCGCGTCGGTGGCGAAGCGGTAGTACTTCATGCGCGGGTCGCTCTCGTTCCGGTCGACGATCCGCAGGCCGAACCCGTCGCCGGCGGCGCGCGCGGCGGTGGCCGATCCGATGAGGGCCGCGCCGCCGAGCGCGGCGGCGGCGGTCACGCCACCCGCGGACTTCAGCACCTGCCGGCGGGAGATGTTGGACTGGCTCACCCGAACCTCCAGGGGGATTCTCGCCGCACCGGCCGCGGTCTCGCGCGGGCGCGCGGGGGGCGGTCCGGCATGCGGCGGATCGTAGGCGCCCGGTCGGCGGAAGGCAGCGGAGGTGTTCGGGCCCAGTCGAATTCCCCTCGTGGCGGTCCCCGTTTAATCTCGGGCGATGGGCGGCGTTCTGCGCATCCACTTCAGCGACCGCGATTTCCGGCACGTGCGGCTCGCAAGGACCGCCGATCCGATCTGGGAGGCGTTCCTCGGGCTGCACGTCCTCACCACGTCACCGGCCGGGCTGCCCCGGCGGCTGCACCCCTGGCGGCGCCGGGCGGTGCGGCGGCTGCGAGAGGCCGACCTGCGCGCGGCGGCCCGGCTGCTCCGGGACCTCGCGCCCGCCGACGCCGCGTACTTCCCCGACTTCCTGACGCCCGCCGAGTCGGCGGACGGGATGGCGGCCGCGCTGCGGACGCTGCGCGGCACGCCCCGGGCGCGGCTGGCCCGCGAACTGCGCGAGGCGGCCCGGTACCGGACGCTCCCCGGCTGGACCCGCCGGCTCGCCTGCGATGACCGCGCCCTGCTCGACCAGGTCGCGGACGCCGTCCGGCACGTCCACACCCGGCTGATCGCGCCTGACTGGAGCGAGGTCGAGGCCACCGTCGCAACCGACCGGGAGCGGCGGCTGGACTCGCTGGAGGGCGGCACGGTGGCGATGCTGCAGACGCTCGCGCCGTTCGTGTGGCGGGACCCGGTGCTCACCGCGCCGTACCCGGTGGATGCCGAGCTGCGGCTGCGGGGACGCGGCGTCCGGCTGATCCCGTCCTTCTTCTGCCACACCGCGCCGATCGCCATCGCCGACCCCAGCCTGCCGCCGGTGGTGGTCTACCCGGTCCGCGCCGAGCCGTGGGAGCCCGGGGCCGCCGCCCGCCGCCCGGACGTGCTCGCCGCCCTGCTGGGCGGCGGCCGGGCCCGGGTGCTCCGCGCCCTGACCGTCACGTTCACGACGGGGTCCGTCGCCGTCCGCCTCGGCATGCCCGCGTCCACGGTGAGCGGCCACCTGAAGGTGCTCCGCAACGCGGGCCTGGTCCACAGCGAGCGGAACGGCGCCCACGTCGTGCACCGCCTGACCAGCCGGGGCCGGCATCTGCTGAGGCCGCCCTGATCATGATCACCCGGACGGCTGCCCTCCGGTGGGCTTCCGTCCGGGATCTCTCCGGACGACGTGCCCGCCTTCGGCATGGAAGAGCCAATGGGCGCTGTAGAGCCAATGGGCGCTGTATTGACGTTTCCTTGAGGTCCCGGGGGCGCCGACCGGTCATCCGGCGAACTCGCGGGCCGGCCTGCCCGCCACGCCCACCACTGCCCGGAACAGTGCGCCCGCCTGGGGATCCTCGCCCGGGGCGAGACCTTCGCGGGACGTGGTGATGAACAGTTCGTCCAGGTCCGGGCCGCCGAGGGTGCACGCGGTGACGCCCGCCACCGGCACCTCGACCACCTCGTCCAGGGCACCGGCGGGGGTGTAGCGGCGCACCTGCCCGCCCTGGTTCAGCGCGACCCACACGCCGCCCGCCGCGTCGACGGTGAGGCCGTCCGGGGCGCCGTCCTCGTCCGCGATCGACACGAACGGGCGGCGCCCGGTCAGTCCCGATGCCGCGTCGTAGTCGAACACGGCGACCTGCTGCGTGGCCGTGTCGTTGTAGTACGCGAGGCCGCCGTCCGGGCTCCAGTCCAGCCCGTTCGAGATGGTCACGCCGTCCAGCACCAGCGCCGTGGAGCCATCGGGGTCGATCCGGTAGAGGGAGGCCGCGCCCGGCGACTTGTCATAGGCCATGGAGCCGCAGTAGAAGCGGCCTTCCGGGTCGCAGGCGCCGTCGTTCATGCGGACGCCCCGGTCGGACCACACCTCCGGCAGGGACGTCAGCGTCCCGTCCGCGTCCTCCAGGGCGAAGCCCCGCTCGACGCCGATGACCGCTCCCCCGCCGCGCCGCGGGCGCAGCGCGGCGGCGACGTCTCCGACATGCCGCCGGCCGATCGTCCCGTCGGCGCCCAGCGACAGCACGTCGCCGGCGAGCATGTCGACCCAGCGCAACCCGCCCCAGCGCGGCGACCAGACGGGCCCTTCCCCGTGAAAGGCCACCGCGTCGGTGATCTGCTCGGCACGCACGAACCCTCCCCACCGGACCGGATCCGGCGGTACCCGGCCGCGAGCAGCGCAAACGGCACCGTGCCCGCCGGCGCGCGGGCGGCGCGGCGGGGCGGGTCAGGCCGCCGGGTTCCGGGCGGTGATCAGGTGCTGCAGGGTGCGGCGGTGGTCGGCGGCGACGCCGTGGACGCCGTCGAGGTCGTAGAGGCCGGTCAGTGCCGTGGCCTCGACGTCCGCGAAGCCGGCGGCGGTGATCCGGTCCTGCCAGGCGGTGATGGTCTCCGCCTCGGCGAGCACCAGCGCGCGGCGGGCCTCCTCGTCGTAGGCGCGGGCGCGGGGGTCGGTGTCGGAGTGCCGCATGCCGCCGGCGTGCCAGGGCGCGTCGACGATGGCCAGCCGGCCGCCGGGGCGGAGCAGGCGGCGCCAGTTGCCGAGTGCGGTGTCGACGTCGGGCAGCGTCCAGAGGAGGTAGCGGCTGACGAGCGCGTCGAAGGGGGCGCCCGGCACGTCGGGCCTGACCGCGTCGCCTTGGACGAAGGTGATGTCGAGTCCGCGGGCCCGTGCGTTCTCGCGCGCGTAGTCGAGCATGGCGGGCGCGATGTCGATGCCGGTCACGCGGTGGCCGAGGGCGGCGATGGTCAGTGCGGCGTGGCCGGTGCCGGTGCCGATGTCGAGGACGGTCTCGGTGCCGTCCGGCAGGGCGTCCCGCCAGATGCGGGTCCAGGCGGCGCTGTAGTCGGGGTGGGCCAGCCGCTGCTCCTGGAACTGCTGGTAGCTGGGAGCGTCCTGGTTCCAGTACCAGGTGATCCGTTCCTGGACCGTCGCGTTCGGAGGGACCGTCGGGTTCGCGGGCATGGCGTTCAATTCCCCTTGAAGTAGGCGGCGAGGCGCTCCAGTCCGTCCAGGACGAGAGGCGTGGGCGGTTCGGTGAAGTTGAAGAGCTGGACCGTGAGCGCGCCGTTCTTGACCGCGCGGAGGTCCGTGGCGCCGGGGATGTCGAGCAGGGCCCGCCTGATCTCCTCGTCGGTGCCGTCGGTGTGCAGCAGGACGATGATGTCGGGGTCGCGTCCGAGGAGCTCCTCCATGGAGACCTCGAAGACGCGCTTGTCGACGTCGGCGAACACGTTGCGCGCGCCGAGCGTCTGGAGTTGCGGCGTGGCCATGCTCTGGCCGCCGTAGGCCCCGACCGTCCCCTCGCCCCGGTAAGGCCAGAGGACCGCGACCTTGCGGCTCTGCCGGTCGGAGAGGCCGTCCTCGACGGTCCGGACGCGCTGCTGGAGTTCCCTGACGGCCTGCTCGGCCCTGTCCCGCCGGTCGAAGACCTTGCCGTAGAGCCGCATCTGCTCGTAGATCGTCTCGTAGCCCGGGTCCTTGATGCCCTGCGGGCAGAAACTGGGCTCGACGAGCACCGGGATGCCTGCGGCGGCGAGCGACTCCCGCGTGACGCCCTCCGGCAGGCCGAGCAGCAGGTCGGGGTCCTGGGCGATGATCGCCTCGGTGGAGATCTTCAGGTGCCCGTCGGAGCCGAGCCGGTCGGTGAGGGACGGGACCTTGTCCACCGCCTCCAGGGTCTCCTTCGAGTAGTACTCCGGCGGGAACTTCCCGGCCCGGGAGCCCAGCCTGTCCAGCACGCCGAGCGTGGACAGGTATTGCAGCGGAGCGCTGTTGACGATCATGGCGCGGGACGGGGTCTTCTCCAGCCTGACCTCCACACCGCAGTTCTGGACGGTGACGGGACCGCTCCCCGACGCGCTCCCCCGGCCGTCCGCCTCGGGACCGGTCGAGCCGCAGCCGGCGAGCGCGGCGGCCAGCAGGCCGGCCGCCAGGCAGGCGAAGCGTCGCTTCCTCATGCGGGTCACTGGGCGGGTCACTCCTTGCCGTGATCGGTGGGACGGCCCGCGGCGGCGAACGGCCCGCGGGCGTCCGCCGATGCCGGTGCGGGCTCGGGCTCGGGGTCGGGGTCGGGGTCGAGCGGGTGGAACAGGAACTGGATGCCGCGCGAGGTCTCGAGGCGTTCGACGCCGACGCCGTAGACGCCTTCGAGGAGTTCGGGCGTCAGGACGTCCGCGCACGGCCCGTGGGCGACGACGTTCCCCTGCTGGAGGACCAGGACGTCGTCGCAGTACCGGGCGGCCAGGTTGATGTCGTGGAGCACGATGACCGTGGTGATGCCGAGCCCGCGGATCATGGTGAGCAGCTCGTGCTGGAACCGGATGTCGAGGTGGTTGGTCGGCTCGTCGAGCACCAGGTGCGCGGGCTGCTGCGCCAGCGCGCGGGCGATCATCACGCGCTGCCTCTCGCCGCCGGACAGCCGGACGAACGTCCGGTCGGCGAGGTGCCGCGCGCCGACCCGGCGCAGCGCGGCGGCCGCGATCCGGTGGTCCTCGGCGCTGTTGCGCGAGAACGTCGACTGGTGCGGCGCCCGGCCGAGCATGACCATGTCGGCCACCGTCATCGGCAGGTCGCCGGACGATTCCTGCAGCACGACCGCGACCTCGCGGGCGAGCGCGCGGTGCGGGACGGAGCCGAGCGGCCGCCCGTCCAGCAGGACCTGCCCGCTGCGCGGGGTGACGATCCCGGTGAGCATCCGGACCAGCGTCGTCTTGCCGCTGCCGTTCGGGCCGAGCAGCCCGAGGATCCGCCCGGACTCGGCCCGGACGTCGACGTCGCGCACCACGGTCGTCGCGCCGTAGGCGTAGCCGAGCCCGCGTCCCTCGATCATGGATGCCTCACTCGCTGCCGGCGTGCAGCCGGCGGACCAGGATGAGCAGGAACGGCGCGCCGACCAGCGCGGTGATGATGCCGATCGGCAGCTCCTGCGGGCTCAGCACCATGCGGGCGCCGAGGTCGGCCCACAGCAGGAACGTCGCGCCCATCAGCGCGGCGACGGGGACGGCCCGGCGGTGCGTGGCCCCGACGACGCGCCGGGCCAGGTGCGGGATCACGAGCCCGACGAAGCCGATGCTGCCCGCCGCGGCCACCAGCACCCCCACGGCCAGGGACACCAGCACCAGCAGGACGAGCCGGAACCGCGTCGGCGAGATGCCGAGGGTGTGCGCGGTCTCGTCGCCGATCGCGAGCGCGTCCAGCCGCCGTCCCCACAGCGTGAGCAGCGCGGTCACCAGGGCGACGGCGGTGACGACCACGGCCAGCGGCACCGACCAGTGCGCGAGCGCCAGGGTGCCGAGCAGCCAGAACAGCACCGACCGCGACCCCTCGGCCGAGTCGGACGCGAAGATCAGGAAGCTGGTCAGGGCGTAGAGCGCGTACCCGACGGCCACCCCGGTCATCAGCAGCCGGGTCGAGGTGATCCGCCCCGCCGTCCGCGCGATCACGAACACCAGCAGCGAGGCGGCGAGCGCGCCGAGGAAGGCGGCGAGCTGCAGCGCGTGCTCGCCCCAGCCCGCCCCGAACCCGAACAGGATCGCGGCCGCCGCGCCCGTCGAGCCGCCGGAGTTGACGCCCAGCAGGTACGGGTCGGCGAGCATGTTGCGCACCATCGCCTGCAATGCCATGCCGGTGACGGCGAGCCCGGCGCCGACCGCCGCGCCGAGCAGCACGCGCGGCAGCCGGACCCGCCACACGATCGAGTCGTGCGCCGGCCGCCAGGTGGCCTCGGCCGGGCTGCCGGCCAGGTGGTGGCCGACGATGTCGAGGACGGTGAGCGGCGGCACCCGCACCGCGCCCAGCCCGATCGCCGCGACGACCGTGCCGCAGAAGACCGCCAGCAGCCCGAGCAGGAGCAGCAGGTACCGGCGCCGCCGGGAGGACGCCCCCAGATCGTCGCCGCCGGGTCCCGCGGGCGCGAGCGCCGTGGCGACCGCTGACGAACTCATGCATCCCCTCAGTAGTTGCAACTAATATGCAATAACTAAGATCATGCAGGAGCGTCCTGTCAAGCGGGACCGCCGTGTGACGAACCGCTCATCAGGGAGGACGACTCATCGGAGAGGACGGCTGCGGGTCACCCGGCGGGCGGGGGCGTGAAGCCGAGGGCGGCGAGTGCGGCCGCTCCGCGAGCGGCGTGCGCGCCGCCCGCCAGCACCGCGGTCCGGGCCGACTGGTAGCGGCAGCCGGCGGCGTCGAACGCCTCCGCCGTGGCGAGCAGCCGTGCGGAGTCGCCGTCGAGCAGGGCCTCGGCCCGCTCCACGATGGCGCCGGCGACCGGGTTGCCCGCGGTGAGCCTCCGGGCGCCGGCCAAGCGGTCGCGGGCCTCGGGACCGCCCGCGAGCACGGTGGCCTCGGCGCGCAGCGCCACGTACCAGTGGAGCCACACCCAGGTGACCCACTTCCACACCTCGCCCGGTTCGGGGGCCAGCCGCTCCAGCGCTTCCGGCACCCGCCCGGTGTGGAGCAGCAGCATCGCGTCGAAGACCGCGCCGTAGCCGTGGACCCGGTTCGGTGACGTGCCGAACCGCTCCAGGATCGCGTCCCACTCCTGCCGGGCGTCCGGGTCGCCGCGCAGGCCGTGGACCGTCGCGACGGCGGTCACGGCCGGATCCAGGTCCGGCCAGAGGGGGCTGCCGCTGCGCTGCCACGCGTCCAGGAACCGGACGGCGCCGGTGAGCACGCCGTCGCCGTCGCCCGCCAGCGCGTCCGCGACCAGCTGCCAGCTCGTCGCGCGGTGCCCCACCTCGGCCAGCGACGGGTGGGCGGCCAGCCGCCGCGCCCAGTCCCGGGCACCGGGCAGGTCCCCCACGCCGATGCCGGTCTGCGCCGCCTCGCCGAGCGCCTGGACGAGTTCGTGGGTGACGGCGGGCCCGGCCGGCGCGGACGACAGGAGGGTGACGCGGCGGCGGGCCGTGGCGGCGGTGGCGAACGCGTCACCGGCCCAGCTCCGCACGGCGGCGAGCGCGTCGAGCGCGGCGGACTCGGCGGGCGGGTCCCCGGTGCGGTGGGCGAGGTCGACCGCGTGCTCGGCGCGGGCGAGCGTCTCCGCGACGACGTCGTCTTGCGGGTCCTGGTCGGCGCCGAAGGCGGCGGCGGCCGACGCGGCCTCGGCCAGCGCGACCGCCGCGCGGGCGGCGGGGTCGTCGCCCGCGTGCTCCCGCGCCTCGGCGATCAGCGCGAGCGTCTCGTCCGGCGCCGGCGGCCGGACGAACGTGCCCGCGAACCGGTACGCGGTGCTCGCGGCGGTCGCCAGGCCGGCGGCCGCGCGGGCCGGGGCGCCGGACCGGCGGGCGGCGTCCGCGGCGGCCCGGTACAGGCGGTACATGTCGTCGCCGTGCATGCGGCACCCGGCGACGGCGGCGGCGTGCCGCAGCATCGCCGCGGCGGCGGCCGGGTCGCCGGCGAGCGCGGCGGCCTGCTCGTAGCGCTGCTGCGACTCGCCGAGCAGGTTGCGGGTGAAGGCGAGCTCGGCCAGCCGGCGCGCGAGGTCGTGCGCGTCCGCGCGGTGCTCCGGCTCGTTGGCCGCCCAGGCCAGGGCGGCGCGGAGGTCGTCGGCGACGGCGTCGAACCGGGACCGCCAGCCGGCGCCCGCACCGTCGAGGCCCGCCGCTCCTGCCTGGCACCAGCGCAGGTGCCGGGCGCGGGCGTCCGCCAGCTCACCGGCCTCGGCGAGCCGCTCGGTCCCGTACTGGCGGATCGTCTCCGGCGCCCGGTACTCGGTCGCGCCCGCGGACGCCCGCACGACCAGCAGGCTCTGCTCGGCGAGCCGGGCCAGCCCGTCGGCGGCGGCGACCCGCGCGGTCCCGGCCACCTCCGCCGCCGCGGCGGCGGTGAACGGCGCGACGAACACCGACACGCGCCGCAGCAGCTCCCGGTCGGCGGGCTCCAGCAGGGCGTGGCTCCAGTCCACCGCCGCCCGCACCGAGCGGTGCCGGTCGTCGGCGCGGGAGCCGCCGGTGAGCATCCGCAGCGGGTCGGACAGGGCGGCGGTGAGACCGTCCAGCCCGAGCGTGGGATACCGGGCGGCGGCCAGCTCGATCGACAGCGCCATGCCGTCCAGCCGCTCGCAGATCGAGCGGATGTGGTCGTGCAGCGGCGGGTCCAGCGGCCAGCCGATCGCCGTCGCCCGCTCCTTGAACAGCGCGACCGCGTCCGACTCGCCGCCGTCCGACAGCGACAGCGGCCCGACGGTGTACACCCGCTCGAACGGCACCATCAGCCGGGCCCGGCTCGTCGCCAGCACCGTCACCCGGGGGCACGCCGCGAGCAGCCGCTCCAGGAACAGCGCCACGCCGTCCCGCACCTGCTCGCAGTTGTCCAGGACGAGCAGGGCGTGCCGGTCGGCCAGCGCCGCGGCCACCGACTCGGTCATGCCGCGGCCGGGCTGCTCGCCGAGGCCGAGCGCGCCGGCGACCGCGTCCGCGACCATGCCCGGGTCGGTGACCGGCACGAGGTCGGCGAACCACACGCCGTCCGGGAACGCGGCGGCCGCGTCCGCCGCCACGGCCAGCGCGAGCCGGGTCTTGCCCACCCCGCCGGGCCCGGCCGCGGTCACCTGCCGGTGCCCGCCGATCATCTCGGCCAGCTCGGCGCGCTCGCGCGCCCGGCCGACGAACGAGGTCAGCGGAGCCGGCAGGACGGGCACCGGCTGCGCGGCGCCGGCGGCGACGGCGGTGCGGCGGCTCGCGGCGGCGCGCCCGGCGAGCGCCCGCCGGTCCGGGACGTCCAGTTTCCGCAGCAGCGCGGAGACGTGGCTCTCGGCGGTGCGGACCGAGATGAACAGCCGCGCCGCGATCTCGGCGTTGCTGAGATGGTCGCCGACCAGCTCCAGCACCTCGGCTTCGCGGGGCGAAATATCCACTGTGGCGGTCACTGCCCCATTCTGTCGCACCCCGTCCGTGCCGCCTCCGTGCCTGCTCCGTGCCTGCTCCGTGCCGCCTCCGTGCGGGGGATGCGTAGGGCCGGTCCGTAGGCGGTTCCGTATCCGCCACGGATGTGGCAGGGGTGGGCCCGGAGCGAGGCTATGAGCAGTTGAGCAACGGGCCGATGCGGCCCACGGATCCAGGAGTGACGATGAGCGACTCTTCCTTCCAGGGCATCAAGACGGTGCTGCACCCCGTGAGCGACCTGGCGAAGGCCAAGGCGGTGTACGCCGCCCTGCTCGGCGAGGCGCCGCAGACCGACTCGCCCTACTACGTCGGGTTCGAGGTCGGCGGCCAGCACATCGGGCTGGTCCCGAACGGCGGCCCGCAGGACATGACCTCGCCGGTGGCCTACTGGCACGTGCCGGACATCGAGGCGAAGCTCGCCGAGCTGACCGCCGCCGGCGCGACCGTCAAGGAGGCCGCGCACGACGTCGGCGGCGGGCGCCTGGTCGCCTCCGTCACCGACCTGGACGGCAACGTCCTCGGGCTGATCCAGGACCACTGAGCACGACCGCCGCCACGAGACGACGACGACCCACCTCACCAGAAAGAAGCATCATGACCTCCTTCGAGTCCCTCACCCTGGAAGTCTCCGACCCCGCGGCCGCGCAGGCGTTCTACGACACCGTCGGCCTCGCCCCCTACGTGGACGTCCGCGCCTCGGACGAGCCGGCCGACGGCTTCCGCGGCTTCGCGCTGTCGCTCGTCGCGTCGCAGCCCGGCAACGTCGACGCGCTGGTCCGGGCCGCCCTGGACGCCGGCGCCACGACGCTGAAGCCCGCCGCGAAGTCGTTCTGGGGCTACGGCGCCGTCGTCCAGGCCCCGGACGGGACGATCATCAAGATCGCCTGCTCCAAGAAGAAGGACTCCGCGCCCGCCACGCCGGAGTTCGACCAGGTCGCGCTGCTGCTGGGAGTCGCGGACGTCAAGGCGACCAAGCGGTTCTACGTCGATCGCGGCCTGGCCGTCGGCAGGAGCTTCGGCGGCAAGTACGTCGAGTTCGCCACCCCGTCGTCGGACGTCACGCTGGCGCTCTACCCGCGCCGCGCCCTCGCCAAGGACAGCGGCGTCCCAGAGGAGGGCACCGGTTCGCACCGGCTCGTCCTGGGCGGCGGCGGCGAGCCCTTCACCGACCCGGACGGCTTCGCCTGGCAGCCCGCCCCCGCCCGAGTCTGACCTGCCCCGCCCGAGTCTGACCTGCCGGCGCCCGCGGCTAGGGCCTGTTTCAAAGTTGATCAGAGCCACTCGTTGATGGCGGCGATGTGGACGGTGGCTTGGTAGCGGACGGCGAGTTTGTCGAACCTGGTGGCCAGGGCTCGGTGGCGTTTGAGCCGGTTGAT
>NZ_BAAAMW010000030.1:0-83384 GCF_039529475.1 Actinomadura chokoriensis
GCCGGGCGTCCGGCCCCCGCCGAAGCCCGCCGGCGGAGGGGGGCTGCGGGGGCGGCGGTGCCCGCGCGGCGCCGGCGGGCGGCCCCGCCGGAGGAGCCTGCTGAACGGCCGTCATGTCGCCTCGCCTCGGGTGAGCGTGATGGTGGTCCAGGCGCCGACGTGGATGCGGTCGCCGTCGGCGACGGGGACCTCCACGTTGTAGGGGATGGGCTCGGTGGACCCGTTCACGCAGGTCCGGTTGGTGGAGCCGGGGTCGACCAGCGTCCAGGTGCCGTCCGGCTTGGCCAGCAGCACCGCGTGGACGTGGGACACGCCGGGGTCCTCGGGGGGCTCGCGCAGGTCGATCTCGGGCGGGGACGGCTGCGACGAACTGCGGCGGCCGATCCTGATCTGCGCCCCGGTGAGCGGGATCCGCCGCTCGGGCGCGTACGGCGGGAAGGACAGCGACGCGGAGTCGGGCCCCTCCTCGGCGATGACCGTGGTGAAGTACTCGCGGTCGGCCGTCACCACCGCCGTCCACGCCGCACCCGTGGCGGGCGGGGGCGGGGCGGGCGGCGCCGGGGTCGGTGCCGGGGTCGGTGCCGGGGTCGGGGCCGGGACGAGGGGCGGGTGCGGCGCGGGCGGCGGCTCGGACGGCCCCCGGAGCAGCGGAGAGGGCGCGGGAGGCGCCGGGGGGACGGGCGGCCCCGGAACCGGCGGGGCCGGCTGGGCGGGGGCCGTTCGCGGCGTGGGCAGGCCCCCGCCGGTCGCGAAGTCGTAGCCGCACATCTCGCAGAAGCGGTCGGCGCCGGGCGTCCCGCAGTCCGGGCAGGGCGTCCCGCCGGGCGGGGGCGCCTGCGCGTGCGGGGCGGGCGGCGGCGCCGGCGCTCCGGTGGCGCCGCCGGCCGTGGCGCCGCCGATGCGCTCGCCGCAGACGTCGCAGTAGTCCGCCGACTGGGAGGCGTGTCCGTTCGGGCAGCTCGCCATGCTCAGCCCTCGCCCCGCCGGGTGGTCACGGTCTCGTCTTTCCGGGTCCGGACCGTCTTGGTCGACCGGGTCTCGATCTCCATCTCGGCCGCCTTGTCGACGTCGCGCTTCAGCCGGACGGTGCCGGTCACCGGATCGACGACGTCCACGACCTTGCGCAGCATCGCGGTGATCGCGTCGTTGCCGGCCTCGTCGGCGAGCACCACGGCGCGGCCGAGCCGGGCCGTCGCGGTGTCGAGGTCGCCGTCCCGGCGGGCCTGCAGCCCCTCCTGGATGACGGCCGCGAGCTCCGCCTGCCCGGTGTAGTGCGCGACCCGGTCGTTGATCTTCGTGGACTGCGCCTCGTCGTCCGTCCACTGCGCGAGCACGTTCCCGGTCGCGAGGACCTGCGCCTCCTCGCCCGGCCCGCCCGGCACGACCAGCTTCACCCACGCGGCGCGCATCTCCTTGCCGCCCACCTGGCCGGGCGTCATCTCGACGCAGATGTGGTAGTCGCGGCTCTCCGCGCCCCACGCGCCGAGCGGGTAGTCGCCCGCCTGCGGCGCCGACTCGACGCGCTTGCCGGTCAGGTCCTCCACCGCCGGCATGACCTGCTTGACGAACCGGAGCGCCGCGGTCTGCGGCGTCCAGATCCGCAGCGCGACGTCGGCGACGGACTTGCCCATCGCCGCCTCGGTCATCGCGCGGAAGTCGGCGACGAGCCCGGCCGGGTCGGCGACGATGTCGACGCTGCCGAGCATCGCGGAGGCGACCTTGCGCAGTTCGGCGACCTCCCAGTCGGTGCCGACGCCGCGGCAGTCGCACACGAACCGGCCGCCGCACGCCGCCAGCGCGGCGTCCAGCTCCTCGGGCGTCTCGTGCTGGTTCTTGCCGTCGGTCAGCAGGATCGCGTGCCGGATCCCGCCCGGCACCGTGTCGAACAGCTCGTTCGCCAGCCGCAGCCACGACCCGATCGCGGTGCCGCCGGACGCCGTCAGCCGGCCCAGCGCCTGCTTGGCCTCGCCCCGCGTCTCCGGCGTCGCGGCGACCAGCCCGGCGTGCTTGGGGAAGATCATGGAGGCGGTGTTGGAGCCGGAGACGATCGCGAACTCCACGCCGTCGCGCAGCGTGTCGACCGCGACCTGCGCCGCCGCGACCGCCGCGCGCAGCTTCGCCTCCGGATAGGACATCGAGCCCGAGGTGTCGATGATGATCACCTCGGACGCGCGGGCCGCGGACGGGGCGGGCGCGCCGTCCGCGGCGGCCGCCTCGACGGACACGATGGCGTGCACCTCGCGTCCGCCCTCGGGCAGGTACCGGTTCTGGTCGATCGTGACGGTGAACTGCGGCTGCTCGCTCATCGGGGCTGCTCCGTGCTCGGGGTGTCGCTGCTGCGGGCGGTGGGGAGCCGGTTGTCGGCGGGTGCGGCGGAATCGGCGGGGGACGGGAGCGGGATCACGGCGACGGTGATGTTGTCGCGGCCGCCGGCGTCCAGGGCGTGGCGGACGAGCGCCCTGGCCGCGCCGAGCGGGTCGGCCGCCGGATCGGGCGCCGGGTCGGGGGAGGGGTCCGGCGCGCCGTCCGCGCCGCCCGGGGCGGGTGCGCCGGACAGCAGGGCGGCCAGGTCGCCGGCCGCCGGGAAGTAGTTCCACAGGCCGTCGCTGCAGACCAGCAGCGTGCCGGGCCCGGCGGGCCGGAACGTCGCGACGTGCGGGCGGACCTCCCCGGCGTCGACGCCCAGCCACGCGGTGATGACGTGCGCGTTCGGGTGCGCCTCGGCCTCGGCCTCGCTCAGCGAGCCCTCGGCGACCATGAACGCCGCCCACGAGTCGTCCTCGGTGAGCCGGCGGGACGGGCCGAGCTCGGCCATGTCGCCGGTGCCGACCTCGCTCTCGTCGAGGTCGCTGCTGCCCGGGCCGGTCCCGTTCGATGCCGTGTCCCCGGCGGGCTCGGCCGCGCCGGCGGCGGACAGCCAGTAGGCGCGGCTGTCGCCGACCCAGCCGACGGTGACGGTCGGGCCGCGGGTCACCGCGGACACGTACGTGCAGGACGGCGCGTCCGACGGCGAGGTGGCGAGCGCGGCGACGGCAGCCGCCGCGCGCAGCGCCGCGTGCCGGGTGGCGTCCTCGGGGTCCTCGCCGGCGTCGAGGCGGGCGACCAGCTCGGCGGCGCCGGTGTCGGCGGCCGTGCGGGAGGCGTCCTCGGGGCGCTGGGACGAGCCGACGCCGTCGGACACGACGGCCGCGATCCCGGCGGCGTGCGCGGCGAGGGCGAGCGCGTCCTCGTTGCGGCTGTAGCGGCGGCCGCGGTCGCTGGCGCCCGCCGCCACCACCGGGCCCGCGCCGTTCGCGCCGGCGGCCGGCAGCTCGATCTCGACGTGGTCGCGCTCGGCGGGCTGGCGCAGCCCGCAGTTCTCGCAGTAGCCGTCGGCGTCGATCGCCGGCCCGCCGCAGCTCGTGCACGCCCGCGCCGCGCCCCCCTCCGGCCCGGCCCGCTCCGGGCCCGCCGGGGCGGCGGGCTCCGGTTCGTCGGCGAGCCGGTGCCCGCACTTCTCGCAGAAGACCTCCTCCGCGTAGACGATCTCGCCGCAGGAGGGGCAGGACAGCTCCGCCGCCTTCGCGTGGTCGGCCGCCGCGCGCTCGGCGGCGGCTCCGGTCTGGTCATCGGTCACAGCAGCGTCCTCGGGCGTACGGCGTTGGCGGAGTCGACGAGGCGGCGGCACTCGTCCCGGTCGCGGGTGCGGCGCGCGAGCTCCCGGTACGTCGCCTCCAGCAGGCGGCGCAGCGCGGTCTCGGTGAGCGGGGCGCCGAGCAGCGACCCGCCCTGGGAGCGGCCGGCCGCGCCGGACCCGGCGAGCAGCCAGTCGAGCGCGGCCTCCAGCACCTCGGCGGCGAGCCGGTCGCGGCGCTCGGCGTCCAGGTCGAGGCCGCCGAGCCGGTCCCCGGCGGCGACCAGTTCCGCCGCCGACAGCTCGGCGGGCGGGCGGCCGCGTACCGCCGTGGCCACCGCCGCGACCTGCGCGGGCACGTACCGGATGGAGATCCGCGGCACCGAGTCGAGCGCGGCGACCGCCGCCGCCCGGTCGCCCGCCGCGAGATGCACGCGGGCCAGGCCGAACGCGGCGTTGAGGTAGCTCTGGTCGGTGCGCCACACCGTCCCGTAGAGGCGGACCGCGTCGGCCGGCGCCGTCCGCTCCCGGCAGTAGGCGAGGGCCAGCTTGGGCGCCGCCTCGCCGGGCAGCAGCCCGTACATGCGGTCGAACAGCGGCTCGGCCTCGGCGGTCCGGCCGAGGGCGAGCAGCCCGACCGCGCGGTACCAGCCGATCCGCCAGTCGCCGGGGCGTTCGGCGTCCAGCTCGTCGAGCAGCGCGCCGGCCTCGTCCGCCGCGCCCAGCTCGATCTTGACGCGGGCGAGCGCCAGCCGGACCTCGGGGGTGCGCGCGGGCGCGTTCGCCGCCGCCTCCGCGACCTGCGCGGGCTCCAGCGCCGCGAGCCCGGACACGAACGCGGCGGCCGGGTCGGTCCCGTCCACCAGCGGCACCGGCAGCGCCGCCGCGGCCACCTCCGGGGGGACGGGCGGCAGCGCCTGCTCGTCCGCGTCCCCGCCCGCCATCCGGGTCGTGAACCGCTCCGGCCCGAACAGCCCGGACGGGGCGGGCCGCGGGTCGCCGTCCTCGGCGGCGAGCACCTCCCGCAGCACGCCGGTGAGCTGCTCGGCCATCTCCGCCGCGTCCTGGAACCGCTCGGCCGGGTCGGCGTGCGTCGCGCGCAGCAGGAACCGGTGGAACGACTCGAACCGCTGGAACACCGGGACGTCCTCGCGCGGCGGCAGCGAGTGGACGTACGTCCTGGTGTAGCCGCGGAACGGGAAGCTCAGCACGGCCAGCGCGCGGCCGACCGTGTACAGGTCGGAGGAGATGGAGGGGCCGTCGTCGGCGATCTCGGGCGCCTGGTAGCCGACCGTGCCCCAGATGGCGCCGTCCGGGTCGTCCAGCCGGCGGACCCCGCCGAGGTCGATCAGCCGCAGCTGCTCCTCGGACTGGATCACGTTGTCCGGCTTGAAGTCGCAGTACAGCAGGCCCTGCGCGTGCAGGTACTCGAACGCCCGCAGCGCCTCCAGGCCGTAGGCGATGGCCTGCGCGAGCGGCAGGTGCCGCTCGCCCGGCGGCTGCGGCTGGCGCAGCAGGATGTCCTTCACCGACTCGCCGCCGACGTACTCCATGACGATGTAGCCGTCGCCGTCGTGCTGGACGAAGTTGTAGATCTTGACGATGTTGGGGTGCTCGACCTCGGCGAGGTAGGCGCGCTCGGCGGCCGCCGCGGCCATCGCGTCGGCGTCGCCGCTGTCCAGCAGGCCCTTCAGCACCACCCACCGGTCGCTGACGTTGCGGTCCTTGGCGAGATAGATCCAGCCGAGGCCGCCGTGCGCGAGGCAGCCGAGCACGCCGTACTGCCCGCCGACGAGGTCGCCGGGCGCGAGCTTCGGGGTGAAGGAGAACCGGGCGCCGCACTTCGGGCAGAAGCCCTCGGTCAGGCCGGGGCGGTCGCCGCGCCCCCGGCCGACGGGGCTGCCGCAGCTGCTGCAGTACCGCTTGGCCTCCGCGACCTGCGGGTCGCTCATCACCGCGCTGGAGGGGTCCCGGTACGGGACGCGCGGCACCTCGACCAGCCCGGCGCCGAGCATGCCGCGGCGGCCGGACGAGCGCGACGACCCGGTGCGGGTGCTGCCCGTCCGGGTGCTGCCGGTCGGGGTGCTGCCCGAGGTGGCGCCCGTGCCGCCGCCGGTGGACGCCGTCGCCACCCGGGCCGTGCGGGCGGGCGGCGAGCCGCACACGTCGCAGTAGCCGTCCATGATCGTTCCCGTGCAGCCCGCCTGGGCGCACGCGTCGTGCGGTGGCCCGGCCGCCGGCCGCGGGGCGGGCACGCCCGGCGTAGCGGCGTCCGGCGGGTTGCCGCAGACGTCGCAGTAGCCGTCGGAGATCGTCCCGCCGCAGCCCGGCCGCGCGCAGCCGCCGGGCGGCGCCGGCGGGGCCGGGGTTCCGGGAGAGGCCGCCACGCCGCATACGACGCAGTAGCCGCCGTCGACGGTTCCGCCGCAGCCCGGCTCGGTGCACCGACTCATCGTTCCGCTCCCTCCGCCCGCGCCATGATGGCCCGCTGGTATCCCGACAGCGACACGGTCGCCTTCCGCAGATCGCAGGGCGAGGTCCACAGGAGCTCGCGGGCCTGCTCGTACATCCGGGCCAGTTCGGCGTCCTCGGCGTGGCCGAGCCGCGCGGCCTTCACCCGGT
Organism: Actinomadura chokoriensis; assembly: GCF_039529475.1. Lineage (NCBI taxonomy): Bacteria > Bacillati > Actinomycetota > Actinomycetes > Streptosporangiales > Thermomonosporaceae > Actinomadura > Actinomadura chokoriensis. Next base: position 6,236 of record NZ_BAAAMW010000030.1, read on the forward strand.
AGGCCTCCAGCCGGCCGCGCAGCTCCTCGCGGCGGTCCAGCAGCCCGCGGACCACGCCCGCGGTCTCGCGCGCCCGCTCCAGCGCCGCGGCGGCCGCGCGCTCGAGGCCGGCGACCCGCTCGGCCAGCTCGTGCCAGCCGCCGCGCGCCGTGCCGCCGAGCGCGGCGAGCCGGTCGGCGAGCCCGGCCGCCATGTCGGGGAGGTCGGGCAGCGCCGGGGAGGCGATCTTGGCGAGCACCTCGTCCCGGACGGCGCGGGCCTCCGCCTCGGTCTCGCGCAGCAGCTCCACGATGTCGGCGATCGCATGGATGCGGTCGGCGTACCCGTCGCGCAGCCGCTCCGCCTCCGCCAGCGCGCGGCGCACCCCGGCGAGGCCGGTGCGGACCGCGTCGAGCCGCGCGGTGTCGGCGCGGCCGTCCCGCGCCAGCGCGAGGGGGTCGCGGCGGACGACGTCCGCGACCGACTCCAGCTCGGCGCGCAGCCGGTCGAGGTCCGGGTCGGTCCCGCCGAGGGACGCCAGCAGCTCCTCGGCGGCGCGCCGCTCCGCCTCGACCTCCGCGAGCCGGGACAGCAGCGTCGACCAGACCGCGTCGAGCGCCGCGACCGACCGCGCGACCTCCTCGTACAGCGGGGTCATCCGGTCGACCGCCGCGCGCAGCGTCAGCCGCTCGCCGGACGGGACGGCCAGCAGCGTCCGCCGCTCCAGCGGGACCTCCCGGACCGGCAGCTCCACCGACGGCCCGGCGAGCAGCCGGTCCAGCTCGGCGAGCTGCGCCTGCCCCGGCCTCGGATGGCGGGCCCGCAGCTCGCCGGCGGCGTCGACCGCGCGCCCGTACAGGTCGAAGAGCGTCCACAGGGACGCCATGCGCGACCGGACGTCCGACTGCACGCGCAGCGTCTCGCCGGTCAGCGCCGCGCCCTCCAGCAGCTGGTACCCCTGGTGGGCCTCCAGTTCGAGGAGCGCGGCGGCGATGCGCTCCCGCTCGTCGCGGAGCCGTGCCAGCGCCCGGTCGGCCTCCTCGCGGCTCATCGGGGGACCGGTCACGCGCGCGTCACTCAACGCCGGTCCGCGGTTGACCCATGTTCGCCCCCGATTCCCCCGAATAGAGCACGTTTTGGAGCCTCAGTTTTCCCCATGCACGGGCGCCTTCTCAACCGCTGGTCGATCTTCACCGCCCGGCGGGCCCGCCGTGCGTCACGCGACGCGATCCGGCCGTGCCCGAAGGGTGGGAAATGTCAGTGTTCGAACGTATGATCGAACCATGGCGAACGTTGCGACGCACCCCCAGACCGCGCCCACCGCGCCGGCCCCGCTCAGCGCGGCCGAGATCGCCGCCCTCGCGCTCTCCCTCGCGCACCTCGGCACCGGCCCGCAGGCCGCGACCGCGCGCCGCGCCCTGCACGCCCTCCTCGACGCCACCCCCCACGACGACGTCGTCACCACCACCCTCGCCACCCTCACCGCCCCGCTGGACGCCTCCACCTCCGACCGCGCCCGCGTGGTCGCCGCCGCCATCACCGAGCACCGCGTCGTCCGCCTCTGCTACGGCGACGCCGGCGCCAACGTCACGATCCGCGAGGTCGAGCCCGTCACCTGCCTCGTCCACCGCGACCACTGGTACCTCGTCGGCTGGTGCCGGATGCGGCGCGGCGTCCGCGCCTTCCGCTTCGACCGCATCCTCGCCGTCGAGTCCACCGGCCTGCGCGCCCGCCCCCGCCGCACCGACCGCTACCTGCCCTTCCAGCCCAGGGGGCTGTGTTAGCCCAGGGGGCGACCCCCTGGAACCCCCGTTGCGAGCCGGTCGATCCTCACGCCACGGTGCGGGTTGTTGTGACCGTGCGGGTTCGTGGCGTGTCGCTGCGGTCGCCCGGCTCGGCGGGTCGGGCGACCTCCGGGCGCTAGAGCGCCCTCCGGCCGCCCGACCCGTGGTCCGGTGGCCGGGGTTCAAGCCGGGGTGTAGAAGGAGTCGACGGCCGGTTGGCCCGTGTAGTTCGGGCCTGCTCGGTCGTCGGCTCCCATGTAGTGGTAGGGCAGCTCGATCGTGTGGTTGCCGCGTATGGAGATGCGGCGGCGTCGTCCAGCATGGGGCGATACTGCCCGATCAGACGGCCGCGGTGCGGTCGACCGCGTCCGCGACGACGGCCGCGATGTCGCGGGTGCGGGCGTGGACGCCGCGCTGGTGCCGGGCGCCGTTGCCGCGTTCCAGCAGGTCGTGGAGGAGGCGGGTGGCGGGCTCCAGGTCGCCGGCGCGGTCGAGCGCGGGGGTGAGGTGGTCGAGCAGTGCCCCGACGACCGCGGCGGCGGGGGCGGCGCGGCAGGTGCGCGGGTGGACGAGGTCGCCGCGCAGGCCGGAGCGGCCCGCCCGCCACATCGCCAGCCGCATCAGGTCGGCCCGCACCGGGTCGGGCGGCGCGCCGGCGTGCCACGCCTCGGCGGCGGTGTCGACCAGGGCCCGGACGAACGCCGCCATCAGCACGGCGTCGTCGGCGTCCAGGCATACGTCCGGCACCCGGATCTCCACCGTCGGGTAGTGCCGGGACAGCCGGGCGTCGAAGTAGATCATGCCCTCGTCGACCAGCGCGCCCGTCGCGAGCAGCGCGTCGATCGTCGACCGGTAGCGCGCGGCGGAGCCGAACAGCTCGGTGGGGCCGCTGGACGGCCAGCGGCTCCACACCTGGTGCCGCCAGCTGTCGTAGCCGGTGTCGGCGCCCTGCCAGAACGGCGAGTTCCCGCTGAGGGCCAGCAGCGGCGGCAGCCACGGCCGGATCCGGTCCAGGACGGCGACGCCCTCGTCCGGCGAGTCGATGCCGACGTGCACGTGGCAGCCGCAGGTGAGCTGCTCGTCGGCGGCGGGCCCGTAGGCGTCCGCCATCCGCAGGTAGCGGTGCGACGGGGTCAGCGACGGGCGGACGCTCACCGGCGAGGTGGCGAGGGCGGCGACGGCGGCGCCCACCCCGGCCGCCGACTTCGCCGCCGCCAGCCGCGCCGTCCGGACGTGGTCGGACAGCTCCCCGAGCGTCCGGCAGACCGGCGTCGCGGTCTCGAGCTGCTCGCGCTGCAGCTCGGTCTCCAGCGATCTCGACCGCCGGCCGCCGGTCAGGAACAGTTCGTCGTGGCGCCGCGCGTAGCGGATGACGGAACCGGAGACGGCCTGCGGCGCACCGCTCGCCGGGTCGACGAGGAGCAGCTCCTCCTCCACCCCGAACGTGCGCGGCCCCGTGTGAACACTCACCAGGGTCTCCTTCCCGCGAGTGCACCGATGTACGTCGCGGAAGGGGATCGTCCTGGTCGGGGCCCCGTGCCTACACTGCGCCGGCAGGTGACCCGGCACTCGGTCGAAAGCTGGTGGTATGTCCTATCTCGTCGGCCACTGGGCCGCCGGCGCCGTCGACGGGCGGACGCTCCGGGCCCTCATCGGGCATCCGGACCTCGAACTCGCCGGCGTCGTGACCGGCTCCCCTCGCGAGGAGGGCGTGGACGCCGCCGAACTGGCCGGAACCGGGCGCCCGCTGGGGGTTCTCGCGGGCGGCGACCCCGCCGGGATGCTGGCGAGGCGGCCCCGCGTCGTCTGCCACACCGGCGGCTCGATCGACGACCTGTGCCGTGCGCTGGAGGCGGGCGCCGGGGTCGTCTCGACGGGCCCGGCGGCGCTGCTGGACCCGCCGTCCGCCGACCCGGCCGTGGTCCGGCGGCTCCGCGCGGCCTGCGCGACGGGCGGGGCCGCCTGCCTCACGCTCGGCACCGGGCCGGCGGGGGACGTGCTCCCTGCGCTGCTGAGCGGGGGATGCGGGCGCGTCGAGGCGATCAGGATCACCGAGTTCCGCCGCGTGGGCCCGGAGGCCGCCGCGCGGTTCGGGCTCGGCGCGCCCATCGGCCGCCGCCCGCCGGTCGTGCGGCCCGGCGCGCCGGCGCGGCGCTGGGGGCCGGTCGTCCGGCTCCTCGCCCGGCACCTGGCCGTCCCGCTGGACGGTCTCACCGAGACCCACGAGGTGTGCGCGGCCCCCGAGGAGGTCGACGGCCCGGCCGGCCGGATCGCGAAGGGCGCCCTGGCGGGCCTGCGGTTCCAGGTGTCGGGCGTCCTGCGCGGCCGGCCGGTGATCACCGTGGACCGGGTGGTGCGGGCGCGCGCCGACCTCGCCCCGCACTGGCCGGCCCCGCCGTTCGGCGCCGAGGACGGCCACCGCGTCGAGATCGCCGGGGAACCGCCCGTGCGGATGGACCTCGCCGGCGGCCGCACCGGCGCGCACCGCGCGGCCAACGCCGTCGCGGCGGTGGCCGAGGCCCCGCCGGGCCTGCACACCCCGCTGACGCTGCCGGCGGTCACCGGCCGGCGTCTGCTCCGCTGAGCCAGCCGGCGATCAGCGTCCCCGTCTCCTCCAGGCGGTCGACGTAGAGCATGTGCCCGGCCTCGATCTCGCTGATCACGAGGCCGGGGCCGAGCGCCGCGCGGCAGTCCACCACGAACTCGGGCCGGACGAGGTCGGCCCGCGCCGCGATCACCAGGTGGGTGGGCACGTCCGCCGGCGGCGTCAGGTGCGGGCGGGCCATCTCCGAGTAGGCGGTCACCACCGCCGCCGGCTCGAACCGCCACCGCAGGCGCCCGTCCGGGGACGGTTCGAGGTGCTCGGCGACCTCCTCGTCCACGGCGCCGGCCGGCGCGTCCGACCAGCGCGCCGCCCGGTACGCGCGGGCCTCGGCGGCGTCCGCGAACGACACCGGGACCAGGTAGCCGCGGGCCTCCCGCACCGCGTCCGCCGGGGCGAGCCCGGTCGCCGGGTCGAGCAGCAGGAGCCGCCGCACCCGCCGCGGCGCCGTCCGCGCCAGATGCAGCGCGATCATCCCGCCGTAGGAGTGCCCGACGAGGTCGGCCCGCTCGACGCCCTCCGCGTCCAGCAGGGCCAGGACGTCCGCCACGTGCCGCTCGACCGTCCACGGCGGCTCGTGCGGCGACCGCCCGTGCCCGCGCAGGTCGGGCGCCAGGACGGCGCGGTCCGCCAGGTACCCCTCCGCCGTCCGCCGCCACCGCGCCCCGTGCCCCGTCACCCCGTGCAGCAGGACGACGGGTTCGCCCGCCGGGTCTCCATATCGATGCACATGCAACGCCGCGTCCGTCATGGAGTGAAGCGTATGCGGGTGCGGCCCGCGCCGGACGTCCTTCACCGGCCAGAGTCCGGACCGGTCAGGGGCGCTCCCACCGGACGGAGCTCAGCGCCAGCAGGGCGACATGGAACGACACACAGGACTCCACGTCGTCGAGATCGGCGTCGAGGACCCGCTCGATGCGGCGCAGCCGCTCGTAGAAGGCCGGGCGGGACAGGTGCGCCTGCTGCGCGGCGACCGCCTTGTTCCGGCCCGCCTCTAGGTAGAGCTCCAGGATGCGGGTGAGGTCGCTGCCGCGCTGCGCGTCGTACTCCAGCAGCGGCCCGAGCTCCCGCTCGACGAACGTCTGGACGCGGGCGTCGTCGCGGAGCAGGTGCAGCAGGCCGCGCAGCCGCAGGTCGGGGAGCCGGTAGAACAGCCGGGCGCCGGAGCCGCGGGCGGCGACGTCGGCGACCTGCTCGGCCTCCAGGAACGAGCGCCGGACGTCCTGGATCGTCTCCACCACCGACCCGGCCGCCATCACCGTGTCACCGGACCGCTTGCGGACGCGGGTGGCGACCTCGGTGAGCGCGGTCTCGGCGTCCGCGCGGGCCGGCAGCGAGGCGAGGACCCCGACGCGGGCGTGCGGGCCGCCCTCGTCCAGGACGCCGACGAGCGCGGCGAGGCGGGCGTCCCGGCAGGCCGCGGCGGCGGTCTCGGCGAGCGCGGACAGCTCCCCGACCGGCGGCGCGGGCGAGCCGGGGCCGCGGTGCCGCAGCACCACCCCGAGCAGCCGCCGGCCGGACAGCGGCACGCCGAGCGCGCGGGCGCGGGCCGCGGCCTCCTGCGGGTCGGAGTAGGCGTGCGCGAGGATGCGGGCGATGATCGTCCCGTGCGCCTGCCGCTCGACGCTCTCGGCGTGCCGGTCCAGCAGCCGGCCGAGCGCGAGGGTGGTCGCGGCCCGCTCGATGAGCACGGTCTCGCGCGGCGACGGCGGCGACCCGAGGTCGACGATGAGGCGGCCCCAGTCCTCGCCGCGCGCGCCGACCATCGTCACCAGCCAGCCCGACACCGGGTCGTAGCCGGTGCGGCGGCCCGGCCGCACCGCCCGCGACCGGGTCTCCCACGCCGACAGCAGCTCCGCCGGGTCGGCGCCGGCCGCGTCGGCGGCGAGGACCTGGTGGGCGAGGTTCTCCAGCACGACCGGGTGCCCGCCGAGCGCGGCGACCTGCCGGACGACCTCGTCGGTGGAGGCGCCCTCGACCGACAGCTGGGTGAAGATCTCGTGCAGCCGCTCGGAGGCGCGCAGCTCGGCGAACTGCTCGCGGACGATCCTGGCGTGCACGGCCTCGGTGATGTCCACGAACGCGGGCTCGTGCGCGAGGACGACCACCGGGAGGCCGTGGTCCTCGGCGGCGGACACCAGCGCGGGCGGCAGCACGCTGGCGTAGCGCCGGCCCAGCTCGATCATCAGGCCGCTGACCCCCACCTCGGCGAGGTCGGCGATGTAGGCGCGCAGCCGCTCCGGCTCGTCCGGCAGCGCGATCCCCGTCGTCAGCACCAGCTCGCCGCCGTGCAGCAGGTGCGCGATGTCGGTGACCTCGGCGACGTGCACCCAGCGGACGCGGTTGCCGGTGCGGTCCGCGCCCGCGACGACGCGCGGCTGGCCGCGGCGGACCGCGTCGAGCTGGAGGACGTCGTCGACAGTGGGCAGCATCTCGCCGCGATGATATCCGGGCGGTTCCGCCCCCGAGCAGACCGTCAACGGGAAGCGCCCGGTCGTGACACTCTGCGGCTGGCCTGGGACGTCGTCACCGCCGAGACTTGGGCCATGGCGGAACACGCGAACCTGCTCCGGCGCCACAGGGCGGTCATGCCGTCCTGGATGGCGCTCAACTATTCGGACCCCATCGAGATCGTCGGCGGCAAGGGCGCCCGCGTGACCGACGCCGAGGGGAACGGCTACCTCGACTTCTTCACCGGCATCCTCACGAACATGCTGGGCTACGACGTCCCCGAGGTGCGGGACGCGGTGGAGCGGCAGCTCGCCACCGGCGTCGTGCACACCTCCACCGCCTACCTGCTGCGCGGCCAGGTCGAGCTGGCCGAGAAGATCGCCCGGCTGTCCGGCATCCCGGACGCGAAGGTCTTCTTCGCCAACTCCGGGACGGAGGCGAACGAGACGGCGCTGCTGCTCGCCGCGTACGCGCGGCGCAGCGACCAGGTCCTCGCGATGCGGCAGAGCTACCACGGCCGGTCGTTCGCTGCGGCGGGCGTCACCGGCAACCGGGCCTGGCGGAACCTGTCGTTCTCGCCGCTGGACGTCCACTTCCTGCACGGCGCCGACCGGCACCTCCCGCAGTTCGCCGGCATGTCCGACGAGCGGTACATCGACGCGTGCGTCGCCGATCTGCGGCACGTGCTCGCCACCGCGACCGGCGGGGACGTCGCCGCGCTCGTCGCCGAGCCGATCCAGGGCGTCGGCGGCTTCACGATGCCGCCGGACGGCCTGTTCGCCGCCTACAAGAGCGTCCTGGACGAGTTCGGCATCCTGTTCATCTCCGACGAGGTCCAGACCGGGTGGGGGCGGACGGGCGAGAACTTCTGGGGCATCGGGAACCACGGCGTGACCCCGGACATGATGACGTTCGCCAAGGGCCTCGGGAACGGCTTCGCGGTCGGCGGCGTCGTCGCGCGCGGCGACCTCATGGACGCGCTGCCCGCGCTCGGCATCTCCACGTTCGGCGGCAACCCGGTCTCCATGGCCGCGGCGAACGCGACGCTCGACTACGTCCTCGACCACGACCTGCAGGCCAACGCGGCGAAGCAGGGCGCGACGATCATCGAGGGGCTGCGCCGGGCCGCCGGACGGCTGCCGGTCGTGTCGGACGTCCGGGGCAAGGGCCTGATGTTCGCGATCGAGCTGGCCGACCCGCGCACCGGCGAGCCGAGCCCGCCGCTCGCCGCCGCGCTGATGGAGGCCGCCCGCGAGCGGGGCCTGCTGATCGGCAAGGGCGGCCTGTACGGCAACGTGGTGCGCATGGCGCCGCCGATGACCCTGACCGACGCCGAGGCCGCCGAGGGCCTCGGCATCCTGATCGCATCGCTCGAGACCGTGAACGGGGAAGCCGCATGACCACGCGCGTCACGCACTGGATCGGCGGCAAGCCGTTCGCCGGGGAGTCCGCGCGGCGCGGCGACGTCTACGAGCCCGCGTCGGGCCGCGTCGCCGGGACGGTCGACTTCGCCGGGCGGGAGGAGGTCGACGCGGCCGTCGCCGCCGCCAAGGCCGCGTTCCCCGGCTGGCGGGACGCCTCGCTCTCCCAGCGCACGAGGGTGCTGTTCCGGTTCCGCGAGCTCGTGAGCGCGCACCGCGACGAGATCGCCCGGCTGATCTCGTCCGAGCACGGCAAGGTGGTCTCGGACGCGGCCGGCGAGGTCGCCCGCGGCCTGGAGGTCGTCGAGTTCGCCTGCGGCATCCCGCACTTGCTCAAGGGCGGGTTCTCGGAGAACGTGTCCACCCGCGTGGACGCCTACTCGATCCTGCAGCCGCTCGGCGTCGCGGCGGGGATCACCCCGTTCAACTTCCCGGCGATGGTGCCGATGTGGATGTTCCCGGTGGCGATCGCGTGCGGGAACACGTTCGTCCTCAAGCCGTCGGAGAAGGACCCGTCGGCGTCGGTCCGGCTGGCGGAGCTGTGGGCCGAGGCCGGCCTGCCGGACGGGGTGTTCAACGTCCTGCACGGCGACAAGGCCGCCGTGGACGGGCTGCTGCACCACCCCGACGTCAAGGCCGTCAGCTTCGTCGGCTCCACGCCGATCGCCCGGTCCATCTACGCGGCGGCCGCGGCGAACGGCAAGCGCGTGCAGGCGCTCGGCGGCGCGAAGAACCACATGCTGGTGCTGCCGGACGCCGACCTCGACCTCGCCGCCGACGCCGCCGTCTCGGCCGGGTTCGGCTCGGCGGGGGAGCGGTGCATGGCGATCTCCGTCATCGTCGCCGTGGACCCGGTCGGGGACGAGCTGATGGCCAGGATCCGCGAGCGGGTCGGGAGGCTCAAGGTCGGACCGGGGGATCACCCGGAATCGGAGATGGGCCCGCTCGTCACCGGCGCGCACCGCGACAAGGTGGCCTCCTACCTGGACTCCGGCGTCGCGCAGGGAGCCACCCTTGCGATCGACGGGCGCGACCCCGACGTGCTCGGCGGCGCCGGCGGCGGGTTCTGGCTCGGCCCGACGGTCCTCGACCACGTCACCCCCGAGATGGACGCCTACAAGGACGAGATCTTCGGCCCGGTGCTGTCGGTCGTGCGGGCCGGCTCGTACGAGGCGGCCATGGAGCTGATCGCCGCCAACCCGTACGGCAACGGCACGGCGATCTTCACCAACGACGGCGGGGCGGCGCGCCGCTTCCAGAACGAGGTGGAGGTCGGCATGGTCGGCGTGAACGTGCCGATCCCGGTGCCGATGGCGTACTACTCGTTCGGCGGCTGGAAGGACTCGCTGTTCGGCGACAGCCACGCGCACGGCATGGAGGGCGTCCACTTCTACACCCGGACCAAGGCCGTCACGTCGCGATGGCTAGATCCCAGTCACGGCGGTGTGAACCTGGGCTTCCCCACGAGCGGCTGACGAGCGTTCGCATCGCGTACGGCCGGTGACCCCCGCGGGCACCGGCCGTACGCACGCGCAGGTCGCGGGGGCGCGGGTTTGGGAATTTCCCACGTCCGCCGAATTTCTTCGTTGATTTTTGTCCGCCGCCGCGGTGCGAATAATGCCAACACCCATTGACGCGCTCTGTGTCCGGCGACACAATCTGACTGTCTCAATTAATTGAGGCGAAATTGAAAAGTCAGAGTCGGTAGTCAAGGGAGCCGCGCCATGACCGCAGGCGACCACGCCGCGGAGGCGGACGCACTGGGAAGGCGATTTCCGGGCTGGACCATTTGGTTCGGCCTGTGCACCCGCCACTGGTGGGCGCTGCCGCCGGCCGGCCGCGACGTCGGCGACTTCCTGGAGGCCGACACCCCGCAGCGGCTGATCGCACGGATCGAGGTGGTCAAGCAGGCCGCACCGAGGCGGCCGCCGGCACCGCGGCCGGCCCCCCTGGACCACGGCCGCCCGCGGCCGTCCCGCGACACCCGGCCGGACGTGCGGCGTCCCTCGAACCTCCGCCGTATCGAGGGCGTCACACCGTCGCCGTTCGGCCGGGCACCGGTGATCGCGTGGCCGGGCAGCACCGCACGGTGATCCGCTGTTCCCCACCCCTCGCCACGCCCGCCGGTGCCGCCGCGGCCCCGGGACGGACGGCAGCCCGCGCCATATCCCTCTCCGGCAACCTCCGTGTATGGCGCGGACGCCAGCACCCGCCGTCCCCCGGGGCCCCGGCGGTCTCCTCATCCGTGATTCGCCGCCCGGGGCCGTCCGAAAAGGCGCACATAATGGTGCGGCAATGGTCAGGTAATTCTTACCTTCTGGAAACGCGGCGCGCGGGCTTCCCGGTCGCGATCTTCGGTAATTGCCCGCCGCCGCACGCTCCGCCGTAGGAGAAGGCGCCGGAAAACCGGCGATCGAATCGCGGCGGCCCGCCGGAGCCGTCGGAATGGCGGTGCGGGCCGGCCGCCGGCGCCCGCTCGCCGCGGGTACCCGCCGTCCCGCCGGGCCGGACGCGCTACGCTGCGCCGATGGGCCCGTTCGCGAGGGGGAGGGCCCGGGGCACGGATCGGGAGCGACATGCGGCGGACGGCCACGGCACGGGTCACCACGACGCGCGCCAGGGCGGCGGGCGCCCTGCTGGCGGCCGCGACGCTCGCCGCGGGGGTCCTCGCCGGCTGCAGCGGCGAGGACGGCGGCGAGCCGGTCGGCGTCGCCAAGGTCGCGACCACCCTCGGCCCCGGCGAGGGGATGCTCAACCTCGTCGCGCTGCCCGGCTCCATCGAGAGCGGCGGCACCGACCCGCGCGTCGACTGGGTCACCCCGTTCCAGGAGCGCACCGGCTGCAAGGTCGGGCTGAAGGTCGCGCGGACGCCCGAGGAGATGGCCGGCCTCATGCGCGACCCGGACCGCCGCTACGACGGCGTCGCCGCGCCCCCCGAGGTGGCCGGCCGGCTCATCGCCGAGAACCAGGTCGTCCCCGTCAACACCGACCTCGTCGACGGGTACAAGAAGCTCGAACCGAAGCTGCGCGGGCTGCTGGAGCGGGACGGCAAGCACTACGGCATCCCCTACGTGTGGGGCTCGAACCTGCTCATGTACGACACGCGGACCGTGCCGCCGCCCACCGGCTGGGCCGCGATCTTCGATCCCGCCCAGGCCCGCCGCTACTCCGGCAGGATCGTGATGCGCGACAGCCCGCTCGCGATCGCCGAGGCCGCGCTCTACCTCAAGGGCCGGGAGCGCAAGCTCAAGATCCGCGACCCGTACTCGCTGACGCCGAAGCAGCTCGCCGCCGCCGGGCGGGTGCTGGCGAAGCAGCGCCCGCACGTCGGGGAGTACTGGGACCTTCCCGCCGACGCGATCAGCGCCTTCGCGGGCGGCCGCGCCGTGCTGGGCCAGGCGTGGCCCTACCAGGTCGACGTGCTGAGCCGCGCGGGCCGGTCCGTCCGCGGCGTCGTCCCGGCCGAGGGCGCGACCGGCTGGATGGACGCGTGGATGATCGGCGCCCGCGCCCAGCATCCGAACTGCATGTACCAGTGGCTGCAGTGGACGGCGTCGCCGGACGTCCAGCAGCAGGTCGCCGAGTGGACCGGGGTGGCGCCCGCCAACCCGCAGGCGTGCTCGGGCGACCGGCTGAGGTCCGGCTTCTGCGCCGCCTACCACGTCGGCGACCGCGGCCACCTGGACAAGATCATTTTCGCGCACGCGCCCGCGAAGGAGTGCGGCGGCGGCTCGGACGGCGACGACTGCACCGACTACACCGAGTGGACGCGCGTCTGGATCGAGGCGACGCACCCGCAGTCGGTGAGGAAGCCGCAGGCCAAGCCCTGAGCGGGACGGCGGCCCGCGGGGCCTAGAGGTCTCTCCGGCGCGCCCGGCCGCCCCCAGCCGGGCGCGCCTGCCGGGTGGTCCCGGGCTTCCCCCCGAACGCCCGGGTCACCCTTCTCCCTGGAGAGACCTCCACGACGACGGACGCGAGGCCCGCCGCCTTCGCCGGCGCCGGCTCCCCGCCCGGCCGTCCGGCGTCCGTGCGCGGCTCCCCAGGTCCCCGCCGCGGGCGGGGTGCCGGCGGGGCGGGTGCGCATTCGTCGCACGCGAACACCCCGGACGAGTCCGGCAGGCGGCCGACGCGGACGCGCGGCCGGGGCCACTTCTTGCGGCAGACGACGCAGGCGTCGCCCAGAAGCTGGGCTTCGGTCAGCCCGTCCGGGTCGACCGTCGGCTCGCCTGTCTGGCCCATGTTCCATCCCCCTGGCGGGAGTCGCCTTCACGTGACTCCTTTATAGGCGCGGCAGGGTGTTGGCACCGTTACCGAACGTGAAAAGGGCGGCAAAGCCTCCCGTGTCGGTGCCGCGCCGGCGGAGGGACGGACTATGCGCCCGCGCGCGGCCGCCGCGGCGGCGCCCCGGGCCGCGCGTACGGACCGGGCGTACGGACCGGGCGTATAGGCCGGGCATATGCAGACCAGGGCTATGCGACCACCGTTCGGGGGCTTTGCCGTTGTTTGGAGCCGATGTGCGTACAAAGGAGACATGTCGGCACGGAAGGGCGTTCTCTCGCACATCCGGCCGCACAGGCTCCGCACGGTACGGGCGCGCGTGACGCTGAAGGAGGCCACCGCTCTCGGCTCCCTGCTGATCACCGCGGTGGCCGTCGCGGCCGTCCTGCTGCACGTGTACGCCGATGCCGCCACCGGCGTGCTCGTGGCGGTCATGGCGGTGCTCGCCGCCGCGGTCTCCGCGCTCGCCTGGTGGCGCCTCCGGCACGCGGTGACGCGGGCACTGCGGCCCGTGCGGCGGCTCAGGGCGGACCTGATCGACGTCGCCGACGCCACCGAACCGGGCGCCCGCGTCGGCGTCCCGGCCACCGGCGACGACGTGGAGCGGCTCGCCGGCCGGGTCAACCTGCTGCTCGGCCGGCTGGAGACCTCGGCCGCGCAGCGTCGTGCCTTCATCGCCGACGCCTCGCACGAGCTGCGCACCCCGCTCGCCGGCCTGCGGACCCGCATCGAACTGGCCCTCGACGACCCCGACGACGGCGACCTCGCCGACAACCTGCGGCACGCGCTGGAGGACGTCGAGCGCCTGCACCGGATCGTCGAGGACCTGTTCGTCCTCGCCCGCCTCGACTCCGGGGACCTGCCGGAGCGCCGCCGCGTGGACCTCGGGGAGCTGGTGGAGTCCGAGGTCGCCGGACGGAGCTCCCCCGTCCCGGTGACGGTCAAGGCGGAGCGGGGGGTCGTGGTCATCGGCAACCGGTCGCGCCTGTCCCGCGTCCTGTTCAACCTGCTCTCCAACGCCGAGCGCTACGCCGTCGCGCACATCGAGGTCCACGCCCGCGCCGTGGGGGAGGAGGCCGTCGTCGAGGTGCACGACGACGGCCCCGGCATCCGGCCGGACGACCGCGACCGGGTCTTCGAGCGGTTCGCCCGGCTCGACGCCGCCCGCAGCCGGGACAAGGGCGGCAGCGGCCTCGGCCTGCCGATCGCGCGGCAGATCGCCATCGCCCACGGCGGGACCCTGTACGTCGCCAACGGCGCCTACGGCGCCCGCCTCGTCCTCCGCCTCCCGCTCGCCCGCTGACCCCTCGCCCGCCGACCGCTCGCCCGCCGACCGCTCGCCCGCCGACCGCCTCCGGACGCGGTGCGGCGGACCCGGGCGGCGGGATGCCGGACAATGGAGCGGTGATGTCTCCCTCAAGCACCGACAGCGCGAACACGGCCGCCCGCGAGGTGGTCGTCCTCGGCTCCACCGGTTCGATCGGCACCCAGGCGATGGACGTGATCCGCCGCAACCCCGGCAGGTTCCGCGTGGCCGGGCTCGCGGCCGGCGGCGGGCGGGTGGACCTGCTGGCCGCGCAGGCGCTGGAGTTCGGCCCCGAGGTCGTCGCGGTGGCCAGGGCGTCCGCCGCGCAGGACCTGCAGCTGGCGTTCTACGCCGAGGCCAAGCGGCGCGGCTACGCCGCCGGCGACTTCGCCATCCCGAAGATCGTCGCGGGTCCGGACGCGGTCGCCGAGGTCGCCGGCTGGCAGTGCGACGTCGTCCTGAACGGGGTGACCGGCGCGCTCGGCCTCGCCTCGACGCTGGCCGCGCTGGACGCCGGCCGGACGCTCGCCCTCGCCAACAAGGAGTCGCTCATCATGGGCGGCCCGCTGGTCAAGGAGCGGGCGCGGCCCGGGCAGATCGTCCCGGTCGACTCCGAGCACTCGGCGCTCGCCCAGTGCCTGCGCGGCGGGACCGCCGGCGAGGTTCGGCGGCTCGTGCTGACCGCGAGCGGCGGCCCGTTCCGCGGCCGGAGCCGCGCCGAGCTGGGCGAGGTGACCCCCGAGCAGGCGCTGAACCACCCGACCTGGACCATGGGCCCCGTCGTCACCATCAACTCCGCGACCCTGGTCAACAAGGGGCTGGAGGTCATCGAGGCGCACCTGCTGTTCGACGTCCCGATGGACCGGATCGAGGTGATGGTCCACCCGCAGTCGGTCGTCCACTCGATGGTCGAGTTCACCGACGGCGCGACGCTCGCGCAGGTGAGCCCGCCCGACATGCGGCTGCCGATCGCGCTCGGCATCGACTGGCCCGACCGCGTCCCGGACGCCGCGCCCGGCATCGACTGGACGCGGGCCCACACGTGGGAGCTGTTCCCGCTCGACGACGAGGCGTTCCCCGCGGTGGCGCTCGCCCGCCGCGCCGGTGAGCTGGGCGGGACGGTGCCGGCCGTTTACAACGCCGCGAACGAGGAATGTGTGGACGCGTTCCGCGCGGGACGGCTCCCGTTCCTCGGGATAGTCGACACCGTCGCGCGGGTAGTGGAGGAGCACGGCTCGGGCACCCCCGGGGAGCTGTCGCTGGACGACGTCCTCGCGGCCGACGGGTGGGCGCGGGCCAGGAGCAGGGAACTGACCGGAACCGGCTGACCCGGGAACCCCCGGGAACGAACCGAGGGGACCCCGATGGCCTTCTTGCTCGGCGCGGTGGCGTTCGTCGTCGCGCTGCTGGCGTCGGTGATGCTGCACGAGGGCGGGCACCTGCTCACCGCCAAGCGGTTCGGGATGAAGGCGACCCAGTACTTCGTCGGCTTCGGGCCGACCCTGTGGTCGACCCGCCGGGGCGAGACCGAGTACGGCGTGAAGGCGATCCCGCTCGGCGGCTTCGTCAAGATCGTCGGCTACACGCCGCTGGAGGAGATCGACGAGGCCGACCGGGACCGCGCCTTCTACCGGCAGCCGGCGGGCCGCCGCGCGATCGTCATCGGGGCCGGCGTCGTCGCCAACTTCGCGTTCGCGTTCGTGCTGCTGTTCGCGATGGCGATGACCATCGGAGTGCCGAGGCCGGGCACGGTGACCAGCACCGTCGACGAGGTCTCCCCGTGCGTGCCCGCGACGATGCAGGACGGGTGCGGCGGCGGCCGCCCGCCCTCGCCGGCGGCGCGGGCCGGGCTGAGGGCGGGCGACCGCATCGTCGCCTTCAACGGCACGCCGGTCTCGGACTGGCAGGACCTCACCGCGGCGATCGGCGGGACGAAGCCGGGGCAGACGGTCGCGGTGGTGGTGCGGCGGCCCGGCACCGGCCGGCCGGAGACGCTGCCGATCACGCTCGCGGACGTCGGCGGCGAGCCGTTCGTCGGCGTCTCGGCGAAGATCGTCGGCGCCGCCTACGACCGGACCGGGCCGGTGGACGCGGTGCGGTTCGCCGGCGGCGGCATCGGCCGGACGGTCCAGGGCATCGGCACGGTCGCCGCGGACCTGCCCACCGCGATCCCGAAGCTGTTCTCGCCCGAGCGGGAGAGCACGCCCGGCGGCCAGGTCGGCAGCGTCGTCGGCGCGACCGAGGTGTCCGGGCAGATCTTCTCCTCCGACGACACCGCCCGCGACAAGATCGCCCTGTTCCTGTCGCTGGTCGTGTCGGTGAACATCTTCCTCGGCGCGCTGAACGTCCTGCCGCTGCTCCCGCTGGACGGCGGGCACCTCGCCGTCGTCGCCTACGAGCGGGCGCGCGCGGGCGTCAACCGGATCCGGGGGCGGCCGGACCCGGGCACGGTCGACATGACCAAGCTGCTTCCCCTGACCTATCTGGCGGTCCTGCTGCTGGTGGGGTTCGGCGTGCTGCTGATCCTCGCCGACGTGTTCAATCCACTCCAGCTGCCGAAGTGACACCGGATGTTTACGGTGTGTCACCAGATGGTCACACTGTTCGGTACCGGGTGCCGTCGAGTCAGCCGCTGCGGGCGCTTAGGCTTTGTACGGGGCCGCAAGTAAGAGGAGAGGGATGAGCGTTTCACTGGGAATGCCTAATGTCCGCGGCGAAGACGGGCAGGGGGCGCAGGGTACGAGCACGCCCCGCCGCAAGTCCCGGCAGATCATGGTCGGGAACGTTCCGGTCGGGGGCGACGCGCCGGTGTCGGTGCAGTCCATGACCACCACCCTCACCGCCGACGTGAACGCCACGCTGCAGCAGATCGCGGAGCTGACCGCGTCCGGGTGCCAGATCGTCCGGGTCGCCGTGCCCTCGCAGGACGACGCCGACGCGCTGCCGGCGATCGCGCGCAAGTCGCCGATCCCCGTCATCGCCGACATCCACTTCCAGCCCAAGTACGTGTTCGCGGCGATCGACGCGGGCTGCGCGGCCGTCCGGGTGAACCCCGGCAACATCAAGAAGTTCGACGACAAGGTCGGCGAGATCGCGCGCGCCGCCACGGACGCGGGCGTGCCGATCCGGATCGGCGTGAACGCCGGCTCGCTGGACAAGCGGCTGCTGGAGAAGTACGGCAAGGCCACCCCCGAGGCGCTGGTGGAGTCGGCGCTGTGGGAGTGCTCGCTGTTCGAGGAGCACGGCTTCCGCGACATCAAGATCTCGGTCAAGCACAACGACCCGGTCGTGATGATCGACGCCTACCGGCGGCTCGCCGCCGCCTGCGAGTACCCCCTGCACCTGGGCGTGACCGAGGCGGGTCCGGCGTTCCAGGGCACGATCAAGTCGGCGGTGGCGTTCGGCGCGCTGCTGGCCGAGGGCATCGGCGACACGATCCGGGTGTCGCTGTCGGCGCCCCCGGTCGAGGAGGTCAAGGTCGGCATCGCGATCCTGGAGTCCCTCGGGCTGCGCAAGCGCGGCCTGGAGATCGTGTCGTGCCCGTCCTGCGGCCGCGCCCAGGTGGACGTCTACACGCTGGCCGAGCAGGTCACCGCCGGTCTGAAGGACTTCCCCGTCCCGCTGCGGGTCGCCGTGATGGGCTGCGTCGTGAACGGGCCGGGCGAGGCCCGCGAGGCCGACCTCGGGGTCGCCTCCGGCAACGGCAAGGGCCAGATCTTCGTCAAGGGCAAGGTCGTCAAGACCGTCCCCGAGGCGCAGATCGTGGAGACCCTCATCGAGGAGGCCATGCGCATCGGCGAGGAGATGGGCATCGAGATCGGCGAGGACGGCTCGGTCACCGGGCCGGGCGCCGAGGTCGTGGTCGGCTGACCTGGCGATAGCGGACCGCGAGGGGCCCCGGGTGCGAACCCGGGGCCCTTTCGCGTGCGCGGAAGAGCGCGCGCGGCCCTCCGCGTCCGGAACGCCGCAGGTGGTCACGAAGTTCCGTTGATCTTGTCACGATTCGGCATCCTCTTGCACCGGGCCCTGTCGAGGCCCGCCGCGACAGCGTCAAAATCTCCTGTCATTTACCCGTATGTCTGACTCAACCGGAGTCAGCACGTTAGGGGGATATGTGAAGAGGATCGTTGTCGTGGCCGCCGTGGCCGGGCTCGGTCTCACCGGCGTGGGCGCCACAAGCGCCCAGGCCGCGGGCCCCTCCGCCGGAACGGCCGGAGGTTTCGACCCCGCCGCGGCGAAGTGGCACGCGTGCCCCACGGACTTCGTGCAGACCGTGCACGACTTCTACGACGGCCTGTACCCGGTCTCCAAGATCGTGCAGTGCGCCGAGCTGCAGGTGCCGCTGGACTACGCCAAGCCGAACGGCACCAAGATCACCCTGCAGCTCACCCGGACGCCGCACACCGGCAAGGGCGCGGCCAAGGGCGACATCATCGTCAACCCGGGCGGACCGGGCGGCGGCGGCGCGCTGTTCGGGCCGCGCGTGTTCGCGCAGAACTCCGCCGCGATGCGCGACGCCTACAACGTCATCGGGTTCGACCCGCGCGGCGTCGGGATGAGCGTCCCGGCGCTCCGGTGCGACCCGACGGCCGCGAACGCGCCGCGTCCGGACTACGGCACCGGTGACTGGAGGTCGGTCGGCACCTGGCTCAAGCGGTCCAAGGCCTACGCCGAGGACTGCGCGAAGAACGACCGGATCGGGCTGCTGAACCACGTCAAGACCGTCGACTCGGTGAACGACATCGAGTCGATCCGCAAGGCGCTCGGCAACGACAAGATCGACTACTACGGTGCCTCGTACGGCACCTACCTCGGGTCGGCCTACGCCACCATGTACCCGAGGAACGTCGACAAGATGGTGCTGGACGGCAACGTCGGCCCGTCGGACGTCTGGTACGACGCCAACCTCAAGCAGGACGTCCAGTTCGACATCAACATCGACTACTACTTCGGCTGGATCGCCAAGTACGACTCGGTGTACCACCTCGGCACGACCCAGCGGAAGGTGCGCGACTTCTTCTACGACCTGCGCGCGCAGCTCAAGAAGAAGCCGGTCTACTACACCGACGCCGACAGCGGGCAGACCCTCGCCGTCGGGCCGGACGAGCTGACCGACGTCATCCTGAACGCCGGGTACCGCCGCAGCCAGGCCGTCTGGCACGGCTACGCCGCCGGGCTGTCGGCCTACAAGGCCGGCGACACCGCCGCGTTCGCCGGGACGTTCGGCGCCCCGACGACCGGAGAGTCCGACGACAACGGCAACGCGATGTACCTCGCCACCGAGTGCACCGACGTGCAGTGGCCGACGAGCTGGGCCAAGTGGCATCGCGACAACACGCGGATCAACCGGAAGCACCCCTTCGAGACCTGGGGCAACGTCTGGTTCAACGCGCCGTGCCTGTTCTGGAAGGCCAAGGCCGGCACGCCGGTGAACATCGGGCACACGCGGGACCTGCCGCGCAACATCCTGATGTTCCAGTCGACCGCCGACGCGGCCACCCCGTACGAGGGCGCGCTCGACATGCACCGCCGGCTCAAGGGCTCGCGCCTGGTGGTCCAGGACGGCGACCGCACGCACTGCATCGTGCACCGCGGCTCCGCCGAGGTGGACGCCTACTTCGACGCCTACTTCCTGCGGGGAGAGCGTCCGGAGCGGCGCACCGTGCACGTCCCGCAGCTCGGTGACCCGGTGCCGCCGTCGCAGGCGGCCGCCAGGACGCTGACCGGGACGGTCGCGCCGAAGGCCGGCGCCCTGAAGGCCGACGTCATCCGCTGACGCCTGCCGGACGGCCGCACGCGAGGGCCCCGGGGAGCGATCCCCGGGGCCCTTCCGCGTGTCCCGCGGCCGCTACCCGCAAGCGGGTGCGGCGAACGCGCACGGATGTCACGAAGTTCCGATGATCTTGTCACGATTTCGCATCCAGTCGCACCGCGCCCTGCCGCCATAAGCGACATAACCGCCACAATCTCCACGCAATCCGCATCCGCTATGCATCGGCGCCGCTCCCCCCTCCGGCCCAACGACGGGGCATCCGGAGCCGCCGATCCGAGGGGGTCACGTGAAGAAGATCGTCATCGTCGCGACCACGGCGGTCGTGACGGCGGGGGGCGGCTTCGCCGCCGCCCTCCCCGCGAGCGCGGACACCGGCCCGGCGGCCGGTGCCGCCCGGCCGGTGTCCGGAGTCGCGGCCGCGGGCATCGACTGGGGCAAGTGCGAGGTCAGCGGCCCGAGCGACCCGATGAACAACGCCCAGTGCGCCCAGGTCGAGGTCCCGCTCGACTACAGCCGGCCCAACGGGCGCAAGATCTCCATCGCGGTGTCGCGCTACCGGCACACCGACGAGAAGAACTACCAGGGCGTCCTGTTCGTGAACCCGGGCGGCCCCGGCGGCTCCGGCCTCGCCTACGCGCCCGCCCTCGCCCGCTGGATCGGCGGGGTCGGCCACGCCGACGTCGCCGCCAAGTACGACATCATCGGGTTCGACCCGCGCGGCGTCGGGTCCAGCAAGCCGGCGCTGACCTGCGACCCGAACTTCTCCGACCCGATCCGCCCGGACTACGTCCCGAGCTCGTGGAAGGAGGAGAAGGCCTGGATCGCCAAGTCGCGCAAGTACGCGCAGGACTGCGCGAAGAAGTTCGGCTGGCTGCTGCCCCACATGCGCACGACCGACGCCGCCCGCGACGTCGACGCGATCCGCGCCGCGCTCGGCCAGGACAAGATCAGCTGGTACGGGTTCTCCTACGGCACCTACTTCGGCGCCACCTACGCCACGCTCTTCCCCAACCGCGTGAAGCGGATGGTCCTGGACGGCAACGTCAACCCGAAGACGGTCTGGTACGACGCCCAGCTCGAGCAGGACAAGGCGTTCGAGCACAACATGAAGGCGTGGTGGGCCTGGATCGCCAAGTACGACTCGATCTACCACCTCGGCACGACCGAGAAGGCCGTCGAGGCGAAGTACTACGCGATCCGCGCCGCCGCCAAGAAGTCGCCCATCGGCGGGCAGATGGGCCCGGACGAGCTGGACGACACCGTCCTGTCCGCCGGGTACAACACCGGCTACTACATCCCGTTCGCCGAGGCGCTCTCCGCGTGGGCGAACGACGGGGACGCCTCCGCGCTCCTCTACTGGATGAACCCCGGCGGCGACGACAACGGCTTCGCCGTCTACAACGCCGTCCAGGCCGCCGACGCCCGCTGGCCGCGCAACTGGAGCAAGTGGCACCACGACGCCGCGAAGCTCTACCGGCAGGGCTACCGGTTCAACACCTGGAGCAACGTCTGGTTCAACGCCCCGATCGCCTTCTGGCCCTTCCAGGGCGGGCCGGCGTTCCGGCTGCACGGCAGCAGGAACCTGCCGGGCATGCTGCTCGTCCAGTCCACCGAGGACGCGGCCACGCCGGTCGCGGGCGGCCTTGAGATGCACAAGGCCTTCCCGTCCTCGCGGCTGGTGTTCGAGGTCGGCGGCAAGACCCACGCCAACACCCTCAACGGCAACGCGTGCCTGGACGACAAGGTCGCCGCGTACCTCGACACGGGTGCGCTGCCGGCGGGCCACCGCGGACCGGACGCCTACTGCAAGGCCGTCCCGGCGCTGAACGACCCGGACCCGACGGCCATGACGCTGAAGGCCGCCCGCGCCGCCGCGGGCAAGGACCTTCCGGTCGGACGCCCGTAGGACCCGGCGGTACGCCGCGGCCCGTCCGCCCCCCTGCCGGGGCGGGCGGGCCGCGGTTCGTTTCGGGCCGGTGGCCCCGGTTGGCCCGGAATCGCGCGATCCCGCGGTTCCCGCGGCGCGCGGCGCCCGGCCGGTAGAAAGCGGGGGTGCTGAACGACGCTGGAAGAAGGACGGCGGCCGGGACGGCCGCCGCGGCGGTCGCGCTCGGAGCCGCCGCCATGGGAACCCCCGCCGCCGCGGCCGAGCGCGCCGCCCCGCAGGCCGCCGCCCCGCAGAGCGCCCCGCAGCGGGCCCCGCAGACCGCACTGGCGCCGCGCGCCCTCGCCTGGAAGGCGTGCCCCGCGAAGGACCCCGTGGAGGGCACCCGGCTCAAGGGCCTGCAGTGCGCGTCCCTTCAGGTCCCCCTCGACTACGCCCGCCCGGACGGCGAGAAGGTCACGCTCGCCCTGACCCGGGCCCGGCACACCGCCGCGAAGTCGCAGGGCGCGGTGCTCCTCAACCGGGGCGGGCCCGGCGCCCACGGGCGCGACCTGCCCGCCTTCTTCACCCGGTCGCTGCCGAAGCGCGTCGCCGCGTCCTACGACTGGATCGGCTTCGACCCGCGCGGCGTCGGCGCCAGCAGGCCCGAGCTCATCTGCGACCCCGGCTACCAGGACCCGGGCCGCGCGCGGCAGGACACGGTCCCCGCGAGCACCGCGGAGGAGCAGGCGTGGACGGCCGGGGCCAAGGCGTTCGCCGACGACTGCGGCCGCAGGTACGGGAAGGTCCTCCCGCACATGGGGACGGCCGACTGGGCGCGCGACATGGACGCGATCCGGCGCGCCCTCGGCCAGCGGAAGATCAGCTACTTCGGCTACTCCTACGGCACCTACCTCGGCGCCGTCTACGCGACGATGTACCCGGGGCACGTCCGCCGCATGGTGCTCGACAGCGTCGTGAAGCCGAGCGGCGTCTGGTACCAGGACAACCTCGACCAGAATGTCGCGTTCGAGAAGCGCATCCGGGCCTACTTCGCCTGGATCGCCCGCCACCACAAGGTCTACGCGCTCGGCGACACCGGGCAGAAGGTCGCCGACGCCTACGCCAGGGTGCGGGCCTCGCTCAAGCTGAAGCCGATCGACGGGAGGATCGGCCCGTCCGAGCTCGACGACGTGTTCCTCGCCGACGGCTACGCCGACTACGCCTGGCCGGACCACGCGCGCGCCCTGTCGGCGTTCGCCGTCCGGCACGACGCCGGGCCGCTGCGCAAGGCGTGGGAGCCGCTGACGCGGCTCGACCAGAACAACTACACCGTCTACAACGCCGTCCAGTGCCGCGATGCCGCGTGGCCGCGCGACTGGGCCCGCTGGCACGCCGACAGCCGGCGCCTGTACCGCGCGGGCAACCGCTTCGAGACCTGGAGCAACACCTGGTACAACGCGCCGTGCGCGTTCTGGCCGGTGCAGGGCGGCCCGGCGCCGCGGGTGCAGGGCCCGTCGTCGCTGCCGCCGATCCTGCTCGTCCAGGGCACCGACGACGCCGCCACCCCGTACCCGGGCGCGCTGGAGATGCACCGCAGGCTGCCGACGTCCAGGCTGCTCGTGCAGGACGGCGGGCACAACCACGGAGTCTCCTTCTCCGGTGACGAGTGCGTCGACAGGCACGTCGCGGCCTACCTCGGCACCGGGGAGCTGCCTCCGAACCGGCTGGGGCCGGACGCCCGGTGCACGGCGGGCCCGGCACCCGAGCCCGCCGCGGGCAAGGAGCCCGGCCGCGCCGGCCAGGGCCCGGCGAACCGCTGACCCCGGGGCGGGGCCGGTGCCGGACCGGCGGTACCGAGCCCGCGGAGGTGCGCGGGCCCGGTACCGCATAGGCTTGTCCACGTGGAGCTTTCAGTGGTGAGGGCCGAGCGGGGGCCGCTCCCGTCCAGGGGCCGGTAACCATGCGCATGCTGGGCTCGATGCCGGTGCGCGTGCTGGACGACCGGTACCGGGCGGAGGCCCTCGCGATCTTGGACGCCGACCCGGTGTCCAACGTGTTCGTCAGCTCGCGGGTGCACGCCGCGGGGCTCGACCCGCGGCGCCTCGGCGCGCAGATGTGGGGATACCTGCGCGACGGGCGGCTCGTCTCGCTGTGCTACTCCGGCGCCAACCTGATCCCGGTCGCGGCCGGGCCGGAGGCGGTCCGCGCGTTCGCCGAGCGGGCGCAGGCGCAGGGGCGGCGCTGCTCGTCCATCGTCGGGCCGGTCGGCGCCGTCGGCGAGCTGTGGGAGATCCTCGCGCCGTACTGGGGGCCGCCGCGGGCCGTCCGCGCGTCCCAGCCGGTGATGGCGACCTCGGCCGTGCCCGAGGTGCCCGCCGACCCGCGGGTGCGGCGCGTCCGGATGGAGGAGTTCGACATCGTCTACCCGGCCTGCGTGGCGATGTTCACCGAAGAGGTCGGGGTGTCGCCCAACGCCGGCGACGGGGGAGTGCTCTACCGCGCCCGCGTCGCCGAGCTGATCCGCGACGGCCGCGCGTTCGCCCGCATCGAGGACGGCCGCGTCATGTTCAAGGCCGAGATCGGCGCCGTCACCCCGCGCGCCTGCCAGGTGCAGGGCGTGTGGGTGCCGCCCGACCTGCGCGGCCGGGGCCTGTCGGAGACCGGGATGGCGGCGGTGGTCACCGAGGCGCTGCGCAGCGTCGCGCCGACCGTCTCGCTCTACGTCAACGACTTCAACACGCGGGCGCGGGCCGCCTACCGCCGGGTCGGGTTCGGCGAGCTGGGTTCTTTCATGTCGATCCTGTTCTGACCTGCGTCCGGCTTGTCGCTGCGTGCCCGATCCGCCCCGGTACCTGATTTGATCTTGCCCGGCGGGTACCATCCCGCCGTGGAGTTCGCCGGGGCATTGCGGCAGGCCGTCCAGGCGAGCGGGCTGACCCTGGAGCGGATCCGCCACCGGCTCGGGCGGCGCGGCCTCACCGTCAGCGTGGCCACGCTCAGCTACTGGCAGCGCGGCCGCAGCCGGCCCCGCTCGCGCACCGTGGTCGCCGCGCTGGAGGAGATCCTCCAGGTGCCGCAGGGCACCCTCACCGAGCTGCTGGACGACCCCGCGCCCACCGCCGCGGCCGCGCGGACGCCGGCCGGGCCCGGCGCGGGCGGCGGCCGCGCGGGACGCGAGCTGTGGCCCGACCCCGAGCGCTACGCCGGCCTCGTCGGGCAGCTCGACCGGTCCGGCGACCACCGGCTGGAGCGGCTCAGCATCCACGACGTCTACCGGCTGGACGGGGCGCGCCGCTCCTGGACGCTGTCGGTCCGCACCGTCCTGCGCGCGGCGGGCGACGGCATCGACCGCGTCGTCTGCGTCCACGCGACCGGCGGAGGCGCCGCGGCGGACGGCGGCGGTGCCGCCCTCGCGCGCGTGCGGTACTGCCGGCCGGGCCGCGTCCGCGCCGAGGGCGGCCTGATGGCGTTCGAGCTGGTCTTCGACCGGGTGCTGTCGGCGGGCGACACGGCGGTCGTCGAGTACGAGCTGGGCCCGGCCGGCGAGCCCGCGTCCGACAGCTACGACCGGCGCTTCTCCCATCCCGTCCACGACTACGTCGCGATCGTCCAGTTCGACGGCGACCGGCTGCCCGCCCGCTGCTACGGCTTCACCGCCGAGAGCTCGCGGGCCCCGCGGCAACGGCTCGGCGAGCTGTGGGTCGGCGCGTCCGGCAGCGCGAACATCGCCGTCGGCGCCGTCCGGCGCGGCATCGTCGGCGTCGAATGGGAGTGGCACTAGCGTTTGGACCCCCGGTTGTGGGAACTTGCCTGTTGGCAACGGGGGCCATGGGCCTTACAGTGAGCGCGGAAGTTGCAATTGCAGGAGTCAAGGCCGTTGGACGGGGGCCGGCCGGAGCTGATCCGGAGGCCGCAAGTGCAGAGTGTCCAAGTGCAGAGTGTCGCAGAGGACGACCTCCTACAGGTCCTGCAGTACGGTCCGTTCAACGTCGCCCTCCACGCCGCCATCCAGGCGCGCGGCCTCAGCCTCGACTCGCTGCGGCGCCGCCTGGAGGAGCAGGGCATCGCCGTCAGCCTGTCCACGCTGAGCTACTGGCAGCGCGGCCGGACCAGGCCCGAGCGCGCCGACTCGCTGCGCGCCGTCCGCGGCCTGGAGGTCATCCTCGAACTGCCGCGCCACTCGCTGCTGACCCTGCTCAAGCCCACCATGGAGCGGACCGCCGGGGCGTGGCTGCCGGTGGAGGAGCTGTGCCCCGAGCCGGGCGTCCGCGACCTGCTGGACGAGATCGGCGACCGCGGCGAGCGGCTGCTCACCGGCCTCAGCCTGCACGACCAGTACATCGTCGGCCGCCGCCGGGAGTTGCGCGAGGTCCGCTGCCGGGCCGTGTTCCAGGCGCAGCAGCGCGGCGTCGACCGGTGGATCGCGGTGTACCACCACCCGCAGGGCGTCCTGCCCTCGTCGCGGACGGTGCGCGGCTGCCGGTTCGGCCGCGTCCGGATGGACGAGGCCAGCGGCCTCATCGCCGCCGAGCTGCTGTTCGACCGGGCGCTCGGCCGCGGCGAGACCTACCTGCTGGAGTACGGCTTCGGGTTCGACGAGACGGGCCCGCCCATCACCGAGGAGGGCCGCGGCTTCCGCACCCCGCAGCACGAGTTCCTCATCGAGGTGCGGTTCCACCCGTCCGCGCTGCCCGCCCGCTGCTACCGGACGTGGCGCCCCGACGGCCACACCGCGCTGAAGGACTCCGCCGACCTGCGCCTGTCCAGCTACCACAGCGCCCACTTCATCGAGTTCGGCATGGCCGCCGGCTACCACGGCATCCGCTGGGAGTGGGACTAGAGGACGAGCAGGCCGAGCAGCCGCTCCAACTCGGCCGCCGGGTCGGCGGTGAGGCCGGCGTGCACCGGGCCCGGCTGGACGATCGTGCTGCGCGGCGCCGTCAGCCACCGGAACCGCCGCCCCGGCGACTCGGCCGCCGCCTGCCCGGCGCGCTCGCCGCCGCCGCACACCGCCTCCACGCCCTTCAGCGACGCACGCACGCCCTCCAGGTCGAGCGAGGGGTCCAGGGCGAGGAGGCGGCGGTCGTCCAGGTGCGTCCGGCAGCCGAGGTAGTCGAGCGCCCGGCAGTACAGGACCACGCCCACGTTCATCGACTCGCCGCGCTCGACCCGCGGCACGATCCGCAGCGCCGCGTACTCGAACACCGACGGCTCCCCGGCCGTCCTGATGTTGCTCACGACGGACCGCCGAGCCAGCCGGGGCGGTTCTCCCCGCGCCGCGCCGACGTGTCCGGCGCGCGACCGCCGACGTCCAGCTCGGGCAGCCAGTCGCGGGGCTTGCCGGCGCGCGGCAGCAGGATGTCGACGTAGGCGTCCCGGAGCTCCTGCGGCCCGGCGAACCCGGGCTCGCCCTCCAGCCACCGGTCGGGCACCAGGCCGGTCACCTCGCGCAGCAGCGCCTCGGTGATCTTCGGTGCGAGCTCGGCCTCGGCGGCCTCCAGCCGGGTCGCGTACGGGGTCAGCACGTGGTCGTCCACGTCGTACGGGCCGGAGAACAGCCGGGCCGCGTTCGTCCACGCGTGGTGGAAGATGAGGCTCGCGCCGTGGTCGATCAGCCACACGCCGCCGTGCCACACGAGCATGTTCGGGTTGCGCCAGCTCCGGTCGACGTTGCCGATGAACGCGTCGAACCACAGCACCCGGGACGCGAAGTCGCGGTCGGGGCTCCACCCCAGCGGGTCGAAGCCGAGCGACCCCGGCAGGAAGTCGACGCCGAGGTTCCAGCCGGGGCTGGCCTTGAGGAGGTCCTGCACGTCGGGGTCGGGCTCGTGCCGCCCGATGGCCGGGTCCAGGTCGATGAGCACCTGATCGGGCACCCGGAAGCCGAGCCTGCGGGCCAGCTCGCCCGCGACGACCTCGGCGATCAGCGCCTTGCGTCCCTGCCCGGCGCCGTGGAACTTCATGACGTAGGTGCCGAGGTCGTCGGCCTCGACGACGCCCGGCAGGGAGCCGCCCTCGCGGAGCGGCGTCACGTATCGGATGGCCGTCACATGTGGCAACACGTCGCAACGCTATCGGCTGGGGGCGCGTGCGCGACAATCGGCATATGGGCGTTGAGCTGCTCGACCTCTCCGTGCCGATCACCACGGGCATGCCGGTCTACCCGGGCGATCCCGAGGTGGAGGCGGTCCCGGCCCTCACCGTCGCCGAGTCGGGCGTGAACGTCCTGCGGCTGCACATGGGGTCGCAGACCGGCACCCACGTGGACGCCCCGTTCCACATCGACGACGCGCTGCCCCGCCTCGACGAGCTGCCCCTGACCCGCTTCACCGGTCCGGCCGCGGTCATGGACGTCCGCGGCCTGGCGCCCCGCACCCCCATACCGCCGGACGCGCTCCCGCCCGGCCTCGAACCCGGCGACGTCCTGCTCATCGCGACGGGCTGGTCGGCCCACTGGGGCACCGGCGCCTACCTGGCGCACCCCTACCCCGCACCCGAGACGGCGGAGGCGATCATCGCCGCCGGCGTCCGCACCGTGGCCGTCGACGCCCTCAGCGTGGACCGCACCCCGCCGCCCGGCTCGGACGACTTCTCCCTGGCCGCGCACCGCGTCCTCTGCGGCGCGGGCGCGGTGATCGCCGAGAACCTGACCGGGCTGGACGCGGTCGCCGGCGCCTACGAGGCGGGCTGCGCGATCGAGGTCTCCCTGTTCCCGATCGCCCTGGCCGCCGCGGACGGCGCCCCGGTGCGCGCGGTCGCCCGCGTGGACGACCGACCCGTCCTCGTCTGACACCCGACCGAGAACGCGGGCATCTCGGGCAAATAGCAGGAATTCCGAAATGCTCGTTGTTTTCCGTGGCGCAACGTGGCCAATCATCTGCGTTGTTCCGCCGTGCCGCGCGGGTTTACCTTGGGCGCCTCAGGGGCGAGCGGCGGGGAGATCTTCATGCCGGACGGGAACGACGGAACCGTGCGCGCACCGCGCGGGCACTTCGTGCACGCGCCTTCGCGGCCGCCGCTCGACGATGCCTCCCGAATGCAGAATTCCACGCGCCATCTGTGCGCCGGCGCCTATGTCGACGAGCCGCTCTCCCGAAGAGTGATCAAGGAATTCCTGTACCGGGAGCACCGCGCCGTGGTGCCCTCCTACGGGTTCGATCTCCGGCCGGTGCTGATGCACTGCCTGCAGGCGCGGCGGCTGCGCGTGCACCGGGACGCCGCGATCACCGTCCTGCTCGCGATCGGCCTGCTGGCGTCGTGGAAGGCCACGCTGATCGTGCTGGCCACGCTGCTCGCCTTCGCGCTCGCCGTCGACTACTTCACCGGGCACCGGATGCGGGCCGTCGTGGGGGTCGTCCTGCTGTTCGCGGCCTTCCCGGTGCTGTTCGCCGCCTTTGCGGCGGTCTCACTCCTGTCCAGCGGCATCGACGGCGGTCTGCCGGGCGAGGACGGGGTCGACGGCATCTCGTCCCTGCCGGAGGAGGCGCCCGCCGAGGGCGGCCACATGTGGATGGGGCCGCTGCTCGCCTTCCTCCTGCTCGCGGGCATGGTCGGGGTCGTCGTCGGGCACCGGGTGCGGCTGCTGCTGGCACTCCGCTCGCTCGGCCCAGAAGGCCCGTCGCCCGTTCCCTCGGGGTTCTCCTCCGCGATCATGGAGCGGATCAGGTGCGTGGGGGCCGCGCAGGACGGCAACGTCACGCTCTACTCGCACGAGAATCCGTTCATCGGCTCCGGCGACGTCAGCGACGGGCTCACCCGGGCCTGGTCGGTCGTGATCGGTCTGGACCGGGCCCGTCCGGCCAAGCCCGGCGTCCCGCCCCTGCCGGTCGACCCGGTCGAGCTGCGCGAGGCCGTCCGCAAGCGGGTGACCGAGATGCGCGACGGCCTGGCGCCCGGCGAATCGGTCGCCCTGCTGGTCGACGACCACATCGTCGCGGAGGGCATCTGCGCGCAGGGCCGCCGTCCGTTCGGGCCGCGCGATCCGCGCGTGTACTTCGCGGGCCATCCGCTGATCGACGAGCAGGGGTGGCGGCCCTTCTCCAAGGCGCGCGAGCCGGCCGTCGAGGCGCTGGTCCGCAACCCGCAGGCGGACATCCGCTGCTACCAGCGGATCACCCTGGAGGTCCACGGCGAGTCCGTCAAGGACGCGCGGAACGACCCGCTCGTCCCGGCCCGGGAGGAGGGCATCCAGATCAACGCCTTCCTCTACCTCGCGGTGCAGGGGCGCACCCTCTACGCGCAGTTCGTCTGCAACGCGCTGCCGCCGATCCGGAAGGCGTTCCGGGTCGTGGACGTCCTGTCCGGGTACCGGGGCGGGAGGTTCCTCGCGCTGGCGCTCCGGCTGGTGTGGCCCGCGGCCTTCGCCGAGGTGGTCGCCGCGCCCTTCCGGCTGGCCGGCGCCGGCCGGGAAATGCTGTTCCCGCCGCGCGAGAAGGACGGCGATCCGTGGCGGTTCTTCAGCTACGACTACGGCGCCCGCTTTTCCCTCCGGGAAAGCGCGGCCGAACCCGGCTTTTCCACCTTTCTTCAGAAACTGGACGTCAACAAGTACACCCGGCTGATCGAGCGCCGCGTTCTGGAAGGGCTTCTCGACCATCTCCAGTACGACCGGAACATCGACGTCTCCGCCTATCGGGGCGAGGTCGCGGCGATCACGAGCAATTCGCTCATCATGAACGGCGGGACCGTCCAGGGGCAGGTCGCCTTCGCTCCCGGCGGGAGCGTCCGGCAGGAGCAGGCGGTGCAGGGCGCCGGTTGAGCGGGGCGCCTCGTCCCGTAGAGTGCCCGGGACGCGAGGGCGAGGGGGGCGGCGTGCGGCTGGGGATCACGATGTTCGCGACCGACCGGACGATGCCGCCGCACGAGCTGGCCCGCGAGGCCGAGCAGCGCGGGTTCCGCTCGCTCTACATCCCCGAGCACACGCACATCCCGGTGTCCCGCGCGACCCCGCCGCCGACCGGGGACGACACCCTGGCCGACGAGTACGCGCGGACGCTCGACCCGCTCGTGGCGCTCGCCGCGGCGGCCGTGACGACCGAGCGGATCATGCTCGGGACGGGCATCCTGCTGCCCGCGCAGCGCGACCCGATCGTCACCGCGAAGGCCGTCGCGACGCTCGACCGGCTCGCCGGCGGGCGCGTCGCGCTCGGCATCGGCTACGGCTGGAACGCCGAGGAGGGCGCCGGCCACGGGGTGCCGTGGAAGCGGCGGCGGGCCGTGGCGCGCGAGCACGTCCTCGCCATGCGCGCGCTGTGGACGGAGGACGAGGCGTCCTTCGAGGGCGAGTTCGTGGACTTCGCGCCGAGCTGGTCGTGGCCCAAGCCCGCCGGACGGGTCCCGGTGCTGCTCGGCGGCGCGGCGGGGCCGACCCTGTTCGCGCACATCGCGGAGTACGGCGACGGCTGGCTGCCGATCGGCGGCGCGGGCATCCGCGAGGCGCTGCCCGCCCTGCGCCGCGCCTGCGACGAGGCGGGCCGCGCCATGGTGCCCGTGATCCCCTTCGGGACGCTGCCCACCCCGGAGAAGCTCGGCTACTACGGCTCGCTCGGGATCGAGGAGGTCGTGCTGCGCGTCCCCGCCGGCGGCCGCGACGCCGTCCTGCCGGTGCTGGACGGCTACGCCCGCGCCTACCTGTGAGCTAGCGGATCATGCGGAAGCAGAAGAAGGTCGGGAAGCGGTAGTACTGCCCTTTGCCCGCCTTCACCGCGCCGAGGATGATGAACGTCCACCCGGCGATCAGCAGCTCCAGGTACGGGACGATCAGCAGGGCGAGGAACGCCGGCGCCTCCATGGCGATCGCGGGCGGCACGCACACCGCCACCACCGCCAGGACGTGGATCAGCATGGTGAGCTGCTGGTTCATCGACTGCGCCGCGTGGAACCGGGTGAACGGCGAGGAGTTCTTCTTCGCCAGGTAGATGACCAGCGCGGGCAGGAAGCCGATCAGGACGTTCCCGAGGTAGGCGAAGATCGCCCAGGTCGTCTCCTCCGGCGGACCCTGCTGCGGCACGCCGTAGGGGACGCCGGGCGGGCCGTACCCCCAGCGCGGGTCGTAGTAGCCCCCGGGAGGCTGCCCGTAGGGCTGCGAATACGGCGGAGGCTGCTGCCCGGGTGGCGGGGGCTGGTCCGTCACGAGTCGTCCTTGCGCTCTGGGGTCCGGCTTCGGAGGGTACGGCAGGAATCTATCCCGACCGGCCGCGCCGCTGCGGCGCCGCCGACCCGGGACCCGGTGTCCGGAGCGGTCGCGGCGTTATTCTAGAATTGCGTTCGGCCAATGGGGCGGTGGTTGCGGGGGGAACGCCTCCGCGAGGAGGCTGCATGAGCGGGATCCCGATGGAACGGCCCCTGCTGGGGGAGGACGAGGCGGCGGCGCTGAGCGCTCTCGCCGCCCGCGTCCGCGAGCTGGCCGAGGCCACCGTGCTCACCGCGGTCGGCACCGCCGAGGCGGCCGCCGTCGCCGCCGAGATCGAGGCGCTGACCGCGCGGCTCGCCGCCGACCGGCGGGACGCGCCGCCGTTCGTCCCGTCCGGCGAGCGCCGGATGGACCGGCAGATCGGCAACCCCGTCACCGGGGCCCTCAACCCGCTCGCGCCGCCCGTCGAGCTGACCGTCGGCTCCGACGGCATCGTCCGCGGCGAGTTCACGCTCAGCACCGTCTACGAGGGCCCGCCCTCCTACGTGCACGGCGGCGTGTCCGCGATGGTGCTCGACCAGGTCCTCGGCATGGCGGCGGCCGCGTCCGGCACGCCCGGCATGACCGCGACCCTGGAGACGCGCTACCGGCGGCCGACGCCGCTCGGCGTCCCGCTGTCGGTGGAGGCGAAGGCGAGCCGGGTCGAGGGGCGCAAGGTGTACGCGTCCGGCACGATCTGCGGCCCGGACGGCCGCGTCACGGTGGAGGCCACCGCGATGTTCATCATGCCGCAGCGGTTCGTCCCGCACTCCTGACCCGGCCCGCCCCGGGTCACGCCTTCGCGGCCGCCGGTTCCACCCGGTCGGCGACGGGCGCGGGCAGCAGGCTCAGCGCGGTCAGCGTCAGCGCGGACGCCACGATCATGCTGATCGAGATCGCCTGCCAGCCGTAGTCGTGCAGCAGCCACGTCGCGAGCAGCGGCGCCGGCCCGCCCGCGAACACCGACGCGAGCTGGTAGCCGATGCCCGCCCCGCCGTACCGCAGCCGGGTCGGGAACACCGAGGCGATCAGCGACGCCTGCGGCCCGTACTGGACGGCGTGCGGGATCTGCGCCACCACCACCGCGATGACGATCAGCGCCGCGATCCCGGTGTTCAGCAGCGCGAAGTACGGGAACGCGAAGACCGCGATGAGCAGCGACCCGGTCGCGTACACCCGGCGCGGGCCGATCCGGTCGCCGAGGTGCCCGGCCGCCGGGATCGTGAACAGCTCCAGCACGGCCGCCGCCGTCACCGCGCTCAGCGCGAGGCCCTCCGCCTTGTTCAGGTGGTCGTCCACGTAGGTGAGGGCGAACGAGGTGAACAGGTAGAACGGCATCTGCTCCGAGCAGCGCAGCAGCGCGCTCAGGACGATCTCCTTCGGGTGCCGCTTCACCACCTCGGCCACCGGCACGCGGGCGACCTCGTTGCGGGCGACCACCTCGGCGAACAGCGGCGTCTCCATCACCCGGATCCGCACCCACAGCCCGATCGCGACGAGCACGAGGCTGAACAGGAACGGGACGCGCCATGCCCAGCCCTTGAACGCCTCGTCCGCCGAAAGCGCTATCCCGGTCATCATGCCGGTGCCGAGGATGAGCCCGATCGGCACGCCGAGCTGCGGCAGGCTCGCCATCAGCCCGCGCCGCCTCCGGTCGCCCCACTCCATCGACAGCAGCACCGAGCCGCTCCACTCGCCGCCGACCGCGATGCCCTGCAGGATCCGCAGCAGGACGAGCAGGACGGGCGCCGCCCAGCCGATCGTCTCGGTGCCCGGCAGCACGCCGATCAGCGCGCTCGACACCCCCATCAGCACCAGCGTCACGATCAGCGTCGCCTTGCGGCCGAGCCGGTCGCCCCAGTGCCCGAAGATCGCCGCGCCGATCGGCCGGGCCGCGAACCCGACCGCGTAGGTCGCGAACGCCGACAGCGTCCCCGCGTAGTCGCTCGACTCGGGGAAGAAGACGTCCTTGAAGACGATCGCCGCGGCCGTGTTGTAGAGGAAGAAGTCGTACCACTCGATGGACGTGCCGATCACGCTCGCGGCCGCGGCCTTGCGGACCTGCGCGCGCCGTTCGGCGGGGTCGGCGGCGCGTGCGCGCCCGGCCTCGCCCGGATCCAGGACCATGGGAGCTTGCCTTTCCGACCGCCCCCGTCGGCCTCTGCGGTTGCCATCAGCTGTTTCCCGCTGACTTCACCGCCGAAACCGTAGAAAGTGCCGAAACGCTCTGGTCACTCGTCCACCGGGATGGCGAGCGCGACCGTGCCGCGCAGGTCGAGCCAGACCCTGCCGCCGCCGTGCACGACGCGGAGGACGACGTGGTCGCACCGCGCGCAGCGCGCCACGAACCCGGGCGCGTCCCCGTAGACGCGGAGCGCGGCGACCGAGCCCGTGCACCCGCAGTTGGCGCAGCGGCTCTGCGCGGCGGTCAGGTCGGCGGCGAAGACCTCCGACAGCGGGCCCGCGAGGACGTTGCCGTCGACGAAGTGGTCCCGGTCGCCGGCGAGGTGGTCGTCGAGGGTGGCCATGTCATCCTCCGCTGGGGCCGAAGCGTTCCGTCCGGACTCTCTCGGGGGCGTGGCCGAGCATGACCAGGTAGGCGGCGGCGCTCTCGACGAAGCCCGTCGGGCCGCACACGTAGCAGGTCGGCTCGAAGTCGGCGGGCCAGCCGTGCTTGATCAGGTCGTCCGGGGTGAGCCGCCCCGCCGGCCGCGTCCCGCCCGCCGGGGTGCTGCGCGTGTAGAGGTAGGTCACGTCGAGGCCGGGGGAGCCCTTGTACAGCTCGGTGGCGTAGAACCGGTAGTCCGGGCCGCGCACCGACTGCAGCAGCCGGAACGGCACCCGGCTGCCGGCCGCGTCCCGCGTCCGGACCATGGACATCAGCGGGACGATGCCGGAGCCGCCCCCGACCAGCAGGACCGGCTCGGTCTGCTCGGGCCGCCACACGAACCAGCCGCCGACGGGCCCGCGGACCTCCGCCAGGTCGCCCGGCATCATCTCGCCGACGAGGTAGGGCGACACCTCGCCGTTCACCACGCGCTGGACCGTCAGCTCGACGCGCTCGCCGTCGGACGCGGACGCGACCGAGTAGCTGCGCTGGGCGCTGTACCCGTCCTCGGCGGTGAGCCGGACGTCGACGTGCTGGCCCGCGACGTGGCCCGGCCACCCGGTCACCTCGAAGACGAGCGTGACCGCCGTCGCGGTCTCGGCGCGCCGCTCCAGCAGTTCGGCGGTGTGCCAGCGCAGCGGCCCGCCTAGTCGCCCTGGTACCGCTGTTCCCGCCATGGATCTCCGTAGTCGTGATAGCCGGCGGTCTCCCAGAACCCGGGCTCGTCCGCGAGGCCGAGCCGGATCCCGCGCACCCATTTCGCCGACTTCCAGAAGTACAGGTGCGGGACGAGGAGGCGGGCCGGGCCGCCGTGTTCCGGAGGCAGTTCCTCACCGTCGTAGCCGTAGGCGATCCACGCCTTGCCGTCGAGCAGGTCCGCCAGCGGGAGATTCGTGGTGTAGCCGCCGTAGGAGTGGACGAGGGTGAAATCGGCGGCGCTCTCCACGTCCTCGAAGAGAACGTCCAAAGAAACGCCGCGCCATTCGGTGCCGAATTTTGACCATTTGGTGACGCAATGCAGGTCGACGGTCGGCGTCTCGGCGGGCAGCGCCATCAGATCGGCCCAGCTCCAGCGGTGCTCGGTGCCGGTCTCGGTGCTGATGGTGAACTCCCATTCGTCCTGCGGGACGCGCGGAGTGGGACCCGCGGAGAGCACCGGGAAATCGAGCGTCTCGTACTGGCCGGGCGGCAGTTCGTGGTCACCCGATGGGCGCCGTCCGTGGAATCCACGGGAAATGATGGGCATGGCGCCGTCCTTTCCCCCCGCTCGGCTCAGTATTCGTAGACCTTCACGATCGGATCGTGCTGGTACCACGAGGCGATGACCGAGGAGGTGTGCTCGTCGTTGAGGAAGTCGACGCGCAGCCATCCCTCCGCCTGCGTCACGCGCGTCTCGTATCCCGGATTGGGCGTCGCCGAGACGAGCCGTACCCGGTCCTTCTCGATCGACATCGCGGCGCGTCCGCCGCGCGTCGCGTAACTGCGCACATTGTCGGGCGTCTTCGGCGCCTTCTCCGGCTTATCGGGCGGCGGCTCGGCCGATCTCGACGGTTTCGGAGCGGTGTCCTGCGCGTCCGGCGGGCGGGGCCGCGCGGTCGGCGATCCGACCGTCGCCGGCCCCGGCGGGGTCTCCGGGCTGGAATGGATGACGGGCCCCGCGATCGGCGGCGGCGCCGACCGCTCCGACACCGCACCGCGCACGACGTCGCGCACCCCGAGCCACGATAAGGCCACCGCCAGCGCGGTCACCCCCGCCCATGGGGCAACATACGACATTGCGCGACGCATGGGCACATGGTGGCATACGGTTCCGCCATGGCGAGTGTTTTGGTGGTCGAGGATGACGCGAATGTCCGGACCGCCCTGATTCGTGAACTGAGCGTGCGGTCGCATGTCGTGCGCAGCGTCGGGACCGCGATGGACGCGCTGCGCGAGGTCACGCAGTCGCCGCCCGACGTCGTCGTCCTCGACCTCGGGCTCCCCGATCTCGACGGCGCGGAGGTGCTGAAGATGCTGCGCGGCATCTCCGACGTCCCGGTCATCATCGCGACGGCGCGCGACGACGAACCGGAGATCGTCCGGTTACTGAACGCCGGCGCCGACGACTACCTCATCAAGCCCTTCTCCATCGAGCACCTCAGCGCCCGCCTCGCCGCCGTGCTGCGCAGGTCCGCGCGGTCCGGGCCGACCGCCGAGCTCAGCGTCGGCGGCCTGCACATCGACCTCGACCGGCGGGAGGCGCTGCTGGACGGCGAGCAGCTCGAACTGACCCGCCGCGAGTTCGACCTCCTCGCCTACCTCGCCGCCCGCCCCGGCCGGGTGGTGGCGCGGCGCGAGCTGCTCGCCGAGGTGTGGCGGCAGGCGTACGGCGACGACCAGACCATCGACGTCCACCTGTCCTGGCTGCGCCGCAAGCTCGGCGAGACCGCGGCCGCCCCGCGCTACCTGCACACCGTGCGCGGCGTCGGCGTCCGGCTGGCCGAACCCGACCCGCGGTCATGAGGAAGACGCTCGTCCTGGTGTCCCTGGCGGTCACCTCGATGGTCGCGCTGGCGTTCCTGATCCCGCTCGCGCTGACCGTCCGGGAGATCGCCCGGGACCGCGCCCTCACCACCGCCGAGCGGCAGGCGAGCGCGCTCGGCCCCGTCCTCGTCGTCACCGAGGACCCCGCCGCCCTCGAACGCGCCGTCGCCAGCACCCAGGCCGGCGCCGCCGGGCGGATGACCGTGCACCTGCCGGACGGCGGGCTCGTCCCGAAGGACGCCCACGGCGACTTCAGCGCACGCCCCGAGCAGCTCACCGAGGCCGGCCGGCGCGGGCGCTCCTACACCGCCCGCGTCGACGGCGGGTACGCCCTCCTCCAGCCGGTGTCGCTGGACGCCGGCCGCACCGCCGTCGTCGAGGTGTTCCTCCCCGACGACGACCTCTCGCGCGGCGTCTGGAAGGCGTGGCTGGTCATGACGACCGTCGCCTGCGCGCTCGTCGCCGGGTCCGTCGCCGTGGCCGACCGGCTCGGCAACCGGATGATCCGCTCCACCCGGCGGCTCGCCGAGGCGGCGGGCGCGTTCGGGGACGGCGAGATGTCCGTCCGCATCGAGCCGGACGGGCCGCCCGAGCTGATCGAGGCGGGACTCGCGTTCAACGCGATGGCCGACCACGTCGTCCAGCTCCTGTCGGCGGAGCGCGAGATGGCCGCCGACCTGTCGCACCGCCTGCGCACCCCGCTCGCCGCGCTGCGGCTCAACGCCGAGGCGCTCGGCGACGGGCCGGTCGCCGAGCAGACCCGCGAGGCCGTCGACCGCCTGGAGCGCGAGGTCGACCAGATCATCCGGACCGTCCGGCGGCCCACCGGGCGCGGCAGCTGCGACGCCTCCAAGGTGCTGCGCGACCGGGTCGCGTTCTGGTCCGTCCTCGCCGAGGACGAGGGGCGCTCCTGCGAGCTGATCGGCGCCGAGGGGCCCGCGCCGCTGCCCGTCCCCGGCACCGAGCTGGCCGCCGCCGTGGACGCGCTGCTCGGCAACATCTTCCGGCACACCGCCGAGGGCACCGGCTTCGTCGTCACCCTCCACCAGGGGCAGGGCGTCACCGGCATCCTCGTCGCCGACGGCGGACCCGGCATCACCGACCCCGACGCCGCGCTGAAGCGCGGCAGCAGCGGCGGCGGCTCCACCGGCCTCGGCCTGGACATCGCGCGCCGCGCCGCCGAGTCCACCGGCGGCTACCTGCGCATCCACCGCAGCGTCCTCGGCGGCGCCCAGGTGCAGATGTGGTTCCGGACCCGCTGGCTGCCGCCCGCCCGCCGCTCCCGCCGCCTCGTCGGACGCCGCCGCCACTCCCGCGCGTGACCCGGCATAGCGGCTGCTTAAATCAGCCTTAATCCGCGAGGCGCCGCCTCGGGACGCCCCTACCTTGACCGTCATGAAACGCCCCCGCCTCCAGTACGTCGCCGCCGGAGCGATCGGCGTCGTCGGCCTCATCGTCGCCGCGGTCATCGCGGTCGCCGCCGTCCTCGCGAGCGGCAACATCCCGACGGCGCCGAGCTCGTACGAGATCCAGGTCGTCCGCGTCGCCGGCACCGGGCCGCGGTTCGCCCCGTACGTCGACGCGGGCCTCTACCCGCCGTACGACCTCACCGGCACCGCCGAGAAGACCGGCGTCTCGACGTTCACGCTGGCGTTCATCACCTCCGGCGGCGGCTGCACGCCCATGTGGGGCGGCACCACCGACCTCGGCGCGAACCCGGTCGCGAACCAGGCCGCCGCGCTCCGCGCCGCCGGCGGCGACATCCGGATCTCCTTCGGGGGAGCGTCCGGCCGCGAACTCGGCACCGCGTGCGCCGACGTCGAGTCCCTCACCGCCGCCTACGACAAGGTCGTCACCGCGTTCGATCTCAGGCAGGCCGACTTCGACATCGAGGGCGCCGCGCTCCCGGACACGGCGGCCAACACCCGCCGTGCGAAGGCCATCGCCGCCCTCCAGCGGAAGCACCCCGGCCTGAAGGTCTCCTTCACCCTGCCCGTCCTCCCGACGGGCCTCACTCCGGACGGCGTGAACCTGGTCTCCAACGCGAAGGCCGACGGCGTCGCCATCGACGCGGTCAACATCATGGCGATGGACTACGGCCCGCCGTCCTCGGCGATGGGCGACCTGGCGGTCCAGGCGGCGACGTCGACCGAGGCCCAGCTCCGCGCGGCGCTGGACGTCCCGTCCGCGTGGAACCGCCTCGCCGTCACCCCCATGATCGGCGTGAACGACGTCGCCACCGAGACGTTCACGCTGCGGGACGCCGCGCAGGTCGCCGCGTTCGCCGCGTCCAAGGGCCTCGCCTGGACGGCGATGTGGTCCGCGAACCGCGACAGGCCGTGCCCCGGCGGCCCCGAGCCGCAGGCCGACCCGACCTGCAGCGGCATCGTCCAGCAGCCCTTCGCCTTCACCCGGGCGTTCGCCTAGTCCCGCACGTGGTCGCCGGTCGCACCATCGATCAGCTCGCGGACGATGTCCATGTGACCGGCGTGCCGCGCGGTCTCCTCGACCAGGTGGATCAGCACCCACCGCAGCGTCACCGTCGCCCCGTGCCACGCGGTTCCGCGCGCCTCCAGGTCCAACTCGGCGATCACGGCGTCCGCCGCCGCGCGCGCCCGCCGGTAGAAGGCGACGATCTCCTCCGTGGTCTCTTCGGGCCCGACCCGCAGGTCGGCGTCCGGATCGTTCTCATCGATCGGCAGCGGCTCGGTCTCCCTGCCGAACGTCCCGCAGAACCACGAGTACTCAACGGCCGCCAAGTGCTTCGTCAGCCCGAGCAGACTCGTCCCGGACGCCGTCATGGGCTTCCGTACCTGCTCCTCGTCCAGCCCTTGGAGCTTCCACAGCACCACATCGCGATGCCGATCGAGCGCGGCCTTCAAGCTCTCCTTCTCACCACCGGTGAACGGCACCTGTTCCATCCCGCCAACGTACAGCGCCCACCGGGGCCGCCCGGCGGCCTCCACCCGGGGGAGAGCCCCGCATGAGACTCGTGAGCGGGCCGCCGTCCCGCGGGGCGGCGGCCCCTCGCCCGGTCAGCAGTTGTAGTACTTGACGTACCACTTGCCGTTGCCGTTACCGACCTTGTAGTCGGCGATCCAGCGGTAGTGGCTCATCTGCACCCACAGATAGCCGTCCCGGCGCTGGATGGTGTCCCAGTCGGTCCGCACCCGCGTACCGTGCTCCAGGGCACCGACCTTGTGGTAGTGGAGCCCCGGCCCGGTGCGGACGTTGAGCCCGTTGCTCGGCAGGACCCTGCCGTAGCACCAGCGGCTGCGCTCCTCGTCCCGGTTGAGGAGCCGGTCCATCGCCTTGGCCGCGCCCTCGGGCCCCACGACGATGGCCCCGGGCCCGTGCCCCTCTTCCTCCTGCTGCCCCGGCTGCTGCTCCTGCTGCGGCTGCC
Source organism: Actinomadura chokoriensis (assembly GCF_039529475.1). NCBI lineage: Bacteria > Bacillati > Actinomycetota > Actinomycetes > Streptosporangiales > Thermomonosporaceae > Actinomadura > Actinomadura chokoriensis. The sequence goes on from NZ_BAAAMW010000030.1 coordinate 46,402, forward strand.
CCGGCTGCTCCTGCTGCTGGGGCTGCCCCGGCTGCGGGGGCGGCTCGGCCTCGGCGACCGCTCCGGCGCTCATCATCCCCGTGGCGAGCACGCCCGCCACCAGCCCGGCACCGAGTTTCGTACGTACGCGCATCTATCCCCTCCATGTTCGTCCGACATGCAGTCCGAACATTACAGAGAGTCAGATAAACATGACACAACGTAACGAAGACTCTTCTTGCCCCTATGTCGGTCGGGCGCCCCGAAGGACGCGGGCCCGCCGGGTTGACGCGTCCGGCAACCGAATTGTTATGTGTGCGGTGGCACGGGCTTTCCGGTGCGAAGTGGAGCGCGTTTCATGAGGTCGGGCAGGCCTGCGCTCCGCGGAGGCGCGTGGCGGCGGCCGGAGAAGGCGGCCTGCGCCGCTGCGGTTGATCGAAATTTGATCGCGCGGCGATAGCTTCCCGGGGTCCAGGACGGGGTCGGCGGAGGCCCGGTCGAAGCGGCGTTCACGTTGCGGCAAGGAGAAGCATGTACGTGCGGGTGCTCGGGGGCCCTGTCGCCGTCGCCGACGGTCCGCAGGGGGACCTGGAGGTGCTGCCCGAGCAGATGCGGCTTCTCGTGTCCGCGTGGCTCGTGGCCGGGCGACCCCTCGCTCCGGAGGAGATACAGCGCGTGGTCTGGGGCGATGACGAGAAGGACCACCGCAGGGACGTCAACACGCTGGTCTGGAGGCTCCGGCGGCGTTTCCCCGGCGGCCGCGTCGTCACCAATGGCGAACGGCATCTCACCCAGGGGCATTCGCTGCAACTCAGGCGCGGGGACGACGAGGTGGACCTGTGGCGGTTCCGGGAACTCGTCCGGCGGGGCGAAGAGGCGCGTACCCGCAATACGCGGGAGGCCGCGCGGCTCTATCAGCAGGCCGTTGACCTGTGCGGTGACGCGAACCTGGTGCCGGTGCCGGACCGGCCGAAGGTCAACACGCTGCTGGTCATCAGTATCGAGCGGGTGCTGAAGGAGGTGAAGAGTGCGTGGAACGCCCTGGCGGAGCTGCGCCTATCGCTGGGAGAGCACGATGACGTCCTGCCTTACCTCAAGGGATGGGTGGCCGCCGATCCGTGGGACGAGCATCTGCGGCGCTGGCTGATGCTCGCCCTCTACCGCAATGGCAGCAAGGCGAAGGCGCTGCGCGTCTACGAGGAGATGCGGGAGCTGCTGCACCGCGAGGCCTGCTCCGACGCGGAGCCGGGGCACCTGCTGAAGCGCCTGAGCGCGCAGATCGCGGCCGACGACCCGGACCTGGCGCCCCAGCCGATGCGGAGCCCGAGCCGCGGTCCCTGGGGAGGGCTGGCCGGCGACGATCCGGATTACACTCCCGCTCCTCCGCTCGTCACCGACCGTCCGGTCGTCGCGCGCATCATCAACGTGCTGCTGGGCGGGAAGGACAACTACGAAGCGGACCGGCGCGCGGCCGCCGCGGTGGAGAAGCAGGTTCCCGGACTCAGGGATCTGGTGACGCAGCATCACGATTTCAGGCGCCGCGCCATCCGCGAGATCGCCGCGGCGGGCATCGAGCAGTGGATCGATATCGGTGCCGGGCTCCCGGACAACGGACAGGTGCTGCCGGTCGCCCGCGAAGTCGTCCCCCACGCCCGGCTGGTCTATGTCGACAACGATCCCGTTGTCGGCACCCACACGCGGGGCCTGATCGACGATCCGAGCAGGACCGCGTTCGTGGAAGCCGATCTGCGCGACACCTCCGCGGTCCTCGACGCTCCGGAGATGCGCCGGGTGATCGACTTCTCCCGGCCCGTCGGCGTGCTCGTGACCAGCGTCCTGCATCTGCTGCCCGACGACGTCACCGGCGTCATGGCCGCCTACGCCTACGCGATGGCGCCGGGCAGCTACCTGGTGGTCTCGACGGTGGTCTCGGAGGGCCTGCCCGAGGAGGTGGTGACGGTGAGCCGTGAGCACGTCCCGTTCTTCCACCCCCGCTCCCAGAGCGAGATCGTGACGTGGCTCCGGGGCCTGCAGGTCGTACCGCCCGGCATCATCGACTGCCAGCACTGGCGGCATCCGGGCACACTGCCGGAGCTCGTGAACCAGCGGGTCATGTGCGCGGTGGCCTGGAAACCGGGGCCGGGCACGCGGCGCATCTGACCGGCCGCCGGGCTCGCGGCGGCCGGCCGATCGGTCGCGTGTCAGGCCGGGACGGGGAAGACCAGGGGAAGGCGGTCGATGCGCACCCCGCTGTGCGGCCACCGGATGGCGGTACGGGCGCCTTCGGCGAGTCGGTACTCGGGGATGCGGCGGTGCCAGGCGCGCAGCATCACCGTGAGCTCCAGCCGAGCCAGATGGATGCCCAGGCACAGGTGCCGCCCGTACCCGAAGGACAGGTTCCGTCCGGTCCGGGAGAAGTCGGCCTCGTCCGGCCGCTCGGCGTCGGGAAGGTCGCGGTTCGCGGACCCGACGCAGAAGTTCACCTGCGCGCCGGCGGGAATCAGGCGGCCGGCGATCCGGGTGTCCCGGGTCGCGACGCGGGGGAGGAACGGCGCGGGCGGGTCGAGACGCACCAGCTCCTCCACGGCGGCGGGGACGACGGCGGGGTCCGCGGCGACCCGGCGGCGCAGCCGCGGCTCCTCGGCGAGCCGCGCGAACGCCGTGCCGATGGCGCCGACGATGGTGTCGAACCCGGCCATCACACAGAGCCAGGCCAGGCCGAGCACCTCGTCCGGGCTCAGGGTCTCCTCGCCGGTGCCCGCCAGCAACTGGGTCAGCACCGCGTCCGGGCGGTCCGCCCCGGCCCCGGGCCGCGCCAGATGGCGCCGGAGGTAGCCGGTCAGCTCGTCGGCCGCGGTCCGCGCGTCCCGGCCCGGACCGGCGAGCTCCAGGGTGGTCCCGCCGAGGATCCGGTCCTTCCAGGCGATGATGCGCTCCTTGTCCTCCACCGGCAGCCCGAAGAGCTCCAGGAACGCGTGAGCGGACAGCGGGACGGCCAGATCGGCGACGACATCGCAGGACCCGTCCGCCGTCGCCTCATCGATCAGCCGGTCGGCGAAGGCCGTCAGCCCCGGTTCCAGCTCGGCCATCGCGGCCCGGCTGAAGTAGGGCTTGAGAACTCGGCGGATCCGGTCGTGGTCCGGCGGGTTGATGTCGACCGGGACGAGCGGCACCGGGCACCCCACCTTCTCGCGGACGATCTCGGACTTGAAGACGTCCGGGCTGTTCAGGCCGCTGTCGACGTCCGCGCGTGAGACGACCGCGTACATGTTCGGGCCCGTGCCCACCACCGGCCCGTGCGCCAGCAGCATCCGGTAGGCCGCGGTGCGGTCCTCCCGCATCGGGAGCGCACCGAAGTCGACCTGCGGGACGTCCCGCTCGTCGACGCCCCCCGCGGCGGCGGTCTGCTCGGGGTGGATCAGTTCGGGCTGCCCCGAATCGGCCATGTCCATACTCCTCGGCTGGATGGGGTCGGATGTCGCCACTGAGCCGGGGCGCTTCGCGAAGCCGGCCCCGACGGACGCACGGTAGGAGGCCCCGATCAATTGCCCGTCAAATCCCAGGTCACCGACGCGCCGCCCGGCCCCCGAATAAGAGCGGGTGAGCCCTTCCCTAAGTGAGGCTTAAGGGCGTTCTGCCGGGAGGGCGGGGGGCTTAGCGTTGCGGGTGTCAGAGTTGAGAGACGGCGGAGGTGCACAGGCGGAGAGCGAAGCGAACGTCGGCTGAGGTTCCGACTGAGGTTCCTGATTGAGACAGGTTTCTGGCCCGCACGGCCCCGTTACCCCGCTCTGGGGCCGTGCGGGCCAGAAGTCTTTTTCAGCGGGGAAGGGCGCCGAGGAGGAGCAGGCGGAAGGCGTCGGCGGTGCCGGTGGCGCTGGTATCGCCGGTGGCGAGTCGGCGGATGGCGAGGCCGTAGAGCATGGCGACGACGGCCGGGGCGTGGCGTTCGGCGTCCGGGATCTCCAGGGCGCCGAGGACGGCCGTGGCCAGCCTGTCGTAGGCCGCGACGGAGCGCTTCGAGGTCTCGCGGAGGGACGGGTCGCGGGCGGCGTGCAGGTGGAGTTCCAGGTTCGCCACCTGCTCGGGGCCGTCGGTGAAGTCGAGGATGGCCTTCTCGACCTCGTCCGGGGCCTGGATGGGGCCGAGGCCCTCGTCGGCGAGGGCCGTGACGTAGGCCGTGATGCGGCTTATCTCCTCTTCCACGAAGGTGTGCAGGGCCTCGCGGAGGAGGTCCTCCTGGCTCGGGAAGTGGTAGGTGAGGGAGCCGAGGGAGACGCCGGCCGCGCGGGCGACGGCGCGGTTGGTCACGGCGCCGATCCCTCGCTCGCCGACGAGGCGGAGGGTGGCCTGGAGGATCTGGTCGCGAGCGCTCATCGGTGCCCAGTCTTCCCTAGAGATCGTGCGTTCGGTATCGTTCGTTCGAACGAACGATACACCGGAGGTGGCGTGGGTGCTGGGGCTGGTGGGGCAGGCGGCGGCGCTGGCGAGGGGCGACGTCTCGTCCAGTGAGCTGGTCGAGGAGAGCCTGGAGAGCATCGGGCGGCAGGAGTCGCTCGGGGCGTTCCGGGTGGTGCGGTCCGAGGGCGCGGCGCAGGAGGCGCTGGACGCCGACAAGCGGCTCGCGAAGGGCGAGCGGCTGCCGCTGCTCGGGGTTCCCGTGGCCATCAAGGACGACACCGATCTGGCGGGCGAGACCACGCCGTTCGCGGTGGCGGGTGACCACCAGCCCGCGAAGCGGGACGCCGAGGTCGTGCGGAAGCTGCGGGCGGCCGGTGCGGTGATCGTCGGCAAGACCACGACGTGCGAGCTGGGGTTGTGGCCGTTCAGCGAGTCCGAGGCCTACGGGTGCGCCCGGAACCCCTGGAATCCCGACTACACGCCGGGCGGGTCGTCGGGCGGGTCGGCGGCGGCCGTGGCGGCGGGGATGGTCGCGGGCGCGGTCGGGTCGGACGGGGCCGGGTCCATCCGGATCCCGGCGGCCTGGACGGGGCTGGTCGGCATCAAGCCGCAGCGGGGAAGGGTCTCCGGCTACCCGCAGACCGATCCGTTCAACGGGATCACGGTCTGGGGGCCGCTGGCGCGCACCGTCGAGGACGCCGCCCTGATGCTGGACGTCCTGAGCGGAAGCCACCCCGAGGACGTCTACCAGATCGACGCCCCGGTGACGCCGTTCGCCGAGGCGGCCAGGCGGGAGCCCGGGAAGCTGCGGATCGCCGTCTCGTTCCGGACGGCCTTCGGCGTGAGCGGGAAGCTCGATCCGGAGATCCGGGCGGCCGTGGAGCGGCTCGCGCGGCGGCTGACCGACCTCGGGCACAAGGTCTTCCCGGCCGACCCCGACTACGGGCTGGTGGGGCTCGGCCTCATCCCGCGCGGGACGGCCGGTGTCGCCGACTGGCTGGAGTCCCTGCCGAACCCGCGGCCCGACCACCGGACGGAGGTCGAGGCGCGCATCGGGCGCGTGCTCGGGAGGCGGCTGCTGCCGCTCGCGAAGCGGATGGACCCCCACCTGCGGCGCAAGGTGGGGCGCATCTTCCAGTTCGCCGATGTCGTGATGACCCCGACCACCGCCCGGCCGCCGCTGCGGGTCGGGGCCTTCGACGGGGCCGGCTACCAGCGGACGCAGTCGGGCGTCGCGGCGGCCTGCCCCTACGCCTGGACGTGGAACGTGCTGGGCTGGCCGGGCGTGAACGTGCCGGCGGGGTTCACCCGGGCCGGCCTGCCCATCGGCGCTCAGCTGCTCGGACACGACTCCGACGAGGCCACGCTCATCTCGCTCGCCGCCCAGCTGGAGGCCCTCGAAGGCTGGGCCGAGCGGCGTCCCTGACGGCGCGGCGGACCGCCCGGAGCGGCCCGCCACGGTTCAGTACCCCGCGCCGGTCAGCATGCCGCCGTCGACCAGGACCTCGCTGCCGGTGCAGTAGGACGAGTCGTCCGAGGCCAGGTAGACGACGAGGCCGGAGACCTCCTTGGACTTCGCCATGCGGCCGAGGGGGAGCGAGTTCATGAACGCGTCGGCGCTGCCGGCCTTGGCCGCGATGATGTCGTCCTGCATGAACAGCGGGGTCACCACGCCGCCGGGGTGGATGGAGTTCACCCGGATGCCGTACTGGCCGAGTTCGCGGGCCGCGGACTTGGTGAGGCCGCGGACGCCGAACTTGCTGGAGCTGTAGGCGGCGAGGCCGGCCGCGCCGATGAACCCCTCGGTCGAGGAGACGTTGACGATCGAGCCGCCGCCCGCCTCCTTCATGGGCGCGATCACCGACTTCACGCCGAGCCACTGGCCGACCAGGTTCACCTCCAGGATGCGGCGGAACTCGTCGACCTCCATGTCCTCGATGGTCTTGTGCCGGATGATGCCGGCGTTGTTGACCAGGACGTTCAGCGCCCCGAACGTGCTCGTCGCGGTCTCGACGGCCGCCTGCCAGTCGTCCGGCGAGGTGACGTCCATCCGGACGAACCGGGCGCCGTCCCCGAGGTCGGCGGCGAGCTTGGCGCCCTCCTCCTCCAGGACGTCGCCGAAGACCACCCTGGCGCCCTCGTCCAGGAACCGGCGGACGTGCGACTTGCCCATGCCGCGCGCACCGCCGGTGATCAGCGCCACCTTGCCGTCAAGCTGCCCCATCAACGCTCCTCGAAGCCGGTTGCCTGCCCAGTAACCTAGCGAACGCTTGGTCAACGGAACAAGGCGGCCTAGGCGGTGCGCAGGCCGTCGAAGAGCAGCGCCAGCATCCGGTCGGCGTAGGCGTCCGGGTCGGGCGTCCGCTCGGACGCGACGCCGATCGCGTTGGTGAGCCGCAGCAGGTCGCGCGGGTCGATCTCGGCGCGGATCGCCCCGGTGCGCTGCGCCCGGTCCAGCAGCCGGCCGAGCGCGTCGCAGATCGCGGCGGCCGCGGCGCCGAGGCCGGTGGCGGCCCACTCCGCCGACATCGCCTCGATGATCACCGTGGAGGTGCCGCGCGGGGTCGCCGCGCCCGCGAGGTAGGTGCGCAGCCAGCGGCCCAGCGCGGCCTCGGCGTCCGGCTCGGCGAGCAGCTCGGCGGCGTGCGCGAGGAGCCCGTCGATCCGCTCGCGCAGGACGGCGTGCAGCAGCGCGTCGCGGGTGGGGAAGTGGCGGTACAGCGTTCCGGAGCCGACGCCGGCGCGCTTGGCGATGTCGTCGAGGGAGGCGCCCGTGCCGTGCTCCATGAAGGCGGTGCGGGCGGTCGTGATCAGTCGCTCGTAGTTGCGGCGGGCGTCGGCCCGCATCGGGCGGGTGTCCATGGGCACCGTCCAGCGGTTCAGCGGATGACCTGCGGTGGTCGCCGCCTGGCGTAGGGACGAGCCTGCCATCTCCGAGGGGGAGAGCGCTACCCGCCCGCGGCGGCGGACAGGGCGTCCCGGGAGAGCCGGTCGGCGCGGCGGGTGGTCTCCGGCAGCCGGTAGTCGGGCGCCAGCGACAGGACGAGGCGGCACGCCGTGTCGAGGTCGGTGCGGTGCCCGACGGACACGAACACCGGCTTCACGCCGTCCCGCGTGCGCAGGACGCGCCCCACGACCTCGCCGCCGTCCAGCAGGGGGCTCGCGTCGCCGCGCCGCGGGCCCGGCTGCTCGTACGCGCCCACGAACGCGGTCTTGCCGACGCCGATCGCCGGCAGGCCGGTCAGGACGCCGAGGTGGCAGGCGAGCCCGAAGCGGCGGGGATGCGCGACCCCGAACCCGTCGCAGACCAGCAGGTCGGGCACGGTCGTGAGGCCGCGCAGCGCGTCGAGCAGTGTCGGCAGCTCGCGGAACGCGAACAGGCCGGGGACGTAGGGGAACGCGGCCGTCCCGACGGCCACCGACTCCTCCAGCACCTCCAGCGTCGCGGCGTCCAGGACGACCGCGGCGGCGGCCAGCCGCGTCCCGGTCCCGCCGTCGTCGCCCGCGTAGGAGACGTCCAGCCCGGCGACCGTGCGCGGCGCGGCCAGCCCCGGGACGCCGAGTTCGAGCATCGGACGCAGCCGGTCCTGGATCGCCTCCGCCTCCTCGGCCGTGGCCGGCCAGGCGTGCAGCTCGCGGACCTCCATGGACCGGCACGCTACCGCCCGGCGCGGACGTCCGGTGCGGTGCCGTCAGGCGAGCGACGCGTAGGCGGCCTCGGTCAGGCGGTAGGCGCGCATGTCGCCGGTCAGGTGGTCGCCCATCAGGTTCGGCAGGTAGGCGAGCGCGAGCCCCGCGTCCGGGTCGCCGAGGCCGATGGAGCCGCCCGCGCCGGTGTGCCCGAACGCCGACTCCCGCCCCGCCGCCGGGACGAAGAACGTCTGGGCCGGGCGCATGAAGCCGAGCCCGAACGAGCTGTCGACGAGCATCGTCCGGTCCGGTCCGGCGACGCGCGGGCGGATCGCCTCACGCAGCGTGTCGGGACGCAGGATCCGGCCCGCCACGAGGTCGCGGTAGAAGCCGGCGAACGCGGGCGCGGTGGCGAGCATCCCGGCGGACGGCCAGCCCGCGCGCAGCACGACGGGGTTGTTGTAGCCGCCCTTGCCCGGGTGCGGGTTGTTCAGCGCCCGGTTCATCATGCTGTCCGGGTCGGTGTAGGCGGCGGCGAGGCGCTCCAGCAGGCCGCGGTCGCGGGTCCGCGGATGGTCGGCGGCGCCGCGCCGTCCCGCCGACATCTTCGCGGCGCGCTCGATCACGTCGTCCGGGGAGCCGATCCACAGGTCCAGGTCGCGGGCGAACTCGTCCTCGGCGAACGCGCCGACCGTCCGGCCCGAGTGGCGCCGGACGATCTCGCCGGCGAGCCAGCCGTAGGTCAGCGCGTGGTAGCCGTGCGCCGAGCCCGGCGTCCACTCCGGCTTCTGCGCGGCCAGTTCCGCCGCGAGCGCGGGGGCGTCCGCCGCCTCCTCGGCCGACACGGGGCGGGCGAACGCGGGCAGCCCCACCTGGTGCGAGAGGAGGTGCGCGGCGGTCGCGCCCTCCTTGCCCGCGGCGCCGAACTCCGGCCACCAGTCGGTGACCGGGCCGTCCACGTCGTAGGCGCCGCGCTCGGCGAGCAGGGCCGCGGCGGCGGCCGTGACGGCCTTGGTGCAGGAGAACCCGAAGCAGGGCGTGTCGGGCAGCCACGCGCGGCCGGTGCGGCGGTCGGCGACGCCGCCCCACAGGTCGACGACCTTGCGGTCGCCCGCGTAGACGGCGACCGCGGCGCCCAGTTCGCGCCCCTCCGCGAAGTTCTGCTCGAACACCTCGCGGACGCCCGCGAACGCCGGGTCGCAGTGCCCCTGCACCACCGTGCTCATGCCGCATTCCTCTCGACGGGGACTCCATAGAATCACGTTCTAGGAATGCCCGGCGAGCGCGCCCGCGGTCAGCGGCCCAGATGGTGGACGGGTGCGGTGAGCGGCTCCTCCGCGGGCTCGGCCAGTCCGGTGCGGCCGAACTCCAGGGTCAGCAGGGCCGCCGCCAGCAATGCGATGTCGAACCAGGAGCGGAACACGACGTTGCGCGGCTTGTAGGACGGCCGGAACTTCTTGTTGAACAGGTAGAGCGACTCGACCGCGATCCACGGGTCCAGCAGGTGGAGGGCCTGGTAGCCGGCCTTCTCCAGGAGCCCGCGCTCGTCGCTGTCGAGCAGCTCGCGGAACGCGGCGAAGTTCAGCGAGACGACGCCGTGGCCGTGCTCGGCCGCGTACTCGATCATCTCCACGATGAGCCGCTCGTTGACGCCGTTGGGGCCGCCGGGGCTGCGCCGCATCGCGTCCAGGCTGATGCCCTGCCCGGCCGTGACGTAGCGCTGGAACGCGATGGGCCGCTCGTCCTCGTCGTAGGCGATCGCGACCACGGCGCCCGGGTGGTAGCCGGTGAGCAGCTCGTCCAGGTTCATGGAGAAGCCGCGCTCGGCCGCGCCGCCGAGCGAGCGGGACGCCACCTCCAGCAGCCGGCCGCGCAGCACCGGCGTGAGGTCGCGCTCCGGGACGATCCGGGAGGTGACCCCCGCGTTCTCGGTGCGCTTCACCGCCTGCCGGACGTTGCGCATCCGGCGCCCGCTCAGCGAGAACTCGCCGGGGCTGACGACGACCTCGTCCCCGAACCCGATCGTGCGGCACGGGCCCCAGGCGGGGAGCAGCTCGTCGCTCGCGCCGAGGACGGCCGGGCGCCAGCCCGTCGTCCGGCACATCGCGAGGAACGCGCGGACGGCGTCGCCGTGCGAGGCCGGGTCGCCGACCGGGTCACCGCCCGCGACCGCGACGCCGAACAGGACGCGGTAGCCGATCGCGGCGCGGCCGTCCGCGCTGAACACGTACGCCTTGTCGCGGCGCAGCGCGAACGGGGCGAGCGTGTCGGAGCCGGGATGCGCGACGAGGCCGGCGACGCGGCGGCGCTCCCGCTCGTCGCCGGGCGGCGGCGCCGGATCGGGCGCGAGCAGCGTGGTGACGAGCACGAGCAGCCCGGCGGCGCCGGCGAGGCCGAGCATGCCCGGCAGCCAGGACGCCCCGTCCAGCGGCGGGCCGGTGGACCCGAGCCCGGCGGCGACGGCCCCGACCGACCGGACCGACACGCCGCCGAACAGCAGCGAGACGGCGATGGCGGCGATCACCAGCAGCGCGCCGGTCTTCACCGCGGTGCGGACCCGCTCGGGGTGCGGCCGGACCGGGAACCGGTCGCGCTCCAACCACAGCCCGCCGAGGACGGCGCCGAGGAGCGGCAGCCGCCACAGCGGGTCCTCGCCGGTGACGACGGCGAGCAGCCCGAGCACGACCAGCGCGACGAGGCCGTACCAGGCCGCGCGGCGCAGCAGCAGGACGCCGCGCGCGACGAGGCCGAGCGCGAGGGCGAGGGCGATGGCGTGCGCGGGGGCGAGCGGGCTGCCGGTCACGATCCGCGACAGGCGGCCGAGCCACGGCGGGCAGCCGGGCAGCGCGGGCGCCGCGATGAGCACCGCGACCAGCGCCGCGGCCAGCGCGAGCGGCCAGACGGACCGTGCGACCGGCGGCACGGCCGGTTTCCCTGGTTCCACGAAGGACACCTCCGCTGAGCCCCCAACCAAGATCCTTTGGAACTCATTCCCCCGGCCGGACGTTCGATATGCCTCCAAGCGCAGCCTACGCCGGAAATCCCCGGTCGGCCCTACCCGGCCGGGGGAGGGGAGCGCCACTAGTCTCGGCGTGGTGAAGAGGCTGCTGCTCGTCCACCACACGCCGTCCCCGTCGGTCCAGGCGATGTTCGAGGCGGTGCGCGCGGGCGCGTCCACCGACGAGATCGAGGGCGTGGACATCGTGTCCCGGCCGGCGCTGACGGCGTCCGCGGTGGACGTCCTGGAGGCGGACGGCTACCTGCTCGGCTCGCCCGTCAACCTCGGCTACCTGTCCGGGGCGCTCAAGCACTTCTTCGACCAGATCTACTACCCGTGCCTGGAGGAGACGGTCCGCCGCCCGTTCGGGGCCTTCCTGCACGGCAACAACGACGCCACCGGGGCGCTGCGCGCGCTGGACTCCATCACGACGGGGCTGAAGTGGAAGGCCGTCCAGCCGCCGGTGGTGGTGACCGGCGAGCCCGGCAAGGCCGATCTGGAGGCGTGCTGGGAACTCGGCGCGATCACGGCGGCCGAACTCGGCGGCGTCTGAGGCGGCGGCGTCCGAGGCGGCGGCCGATAGCTTTCCCCCATGAGTGGATTCCGCCATGTGGTGATGATCAAGTGGGCCGAGGGGACGACGACCGGCCAGCAGGACGAGGTCGCGGCGAAGCTCGGCGAGCTGCCCGGCCGCATCCCCGAGATCGCGGCGTACAGCACCGGGACGAACGCCGGCGTGGACCCGGGCGGCTACGAGTTCGCGATCGTCGCGGACTTCGCCGACCGCGACGGCTACCTCGCCTACCGCGACCACCCCGACCACCGGGCCGTGGTGGAGCAGTTCATCGCGCCGATCGTGGCGGAGCGCGCCGCCATCCAGTACGAGATGTGAGGACAAAACCGAGCAAGCGCTTGTGTCCGAACGCTTTTCGGGTTAGTTTCACCAGAGACGCCCGCTGGGGACGGATCGCGCCCCGTCCCCGGCGGGCGGCATACGTCGGCCCGGGCGCGCCGGTGCGCGCACCCGGTATGCGGTGTCCGGCCTACGCGCCGGCGCCCGTCAGCCCCGGCTCCGCAGGCTGAGGATCTCGTCGCGGAGCTGCTGCGGGGACGGCGCCTCCAGCAGCCGCGGACCGTCCCGCAGCGGGACCATCGCCCACCACGACCCGGTCGCCTCGCCGTACCAGACGCGCACCCCTGGGAACTGCTCCTGAAGGCCCCGCGCCGTGGCGGCGCGCATGGCCGCGGGCGTGGGCTCGTCGCGACCGGCGGCGCCCCGTTGAGCCGTCATGTCGCCCTCCCCCCGTAGATGTCTCCAGTAACAGCGTCCCCACGGGCCAATGCGTCACCCCTACTCGGCAATTTGTGACTAAGCACACTATGGGGGTTAGGGACCGTTCACAGTGGGATACCGCGCCGGATGTGCCCCAACGGACGTGTTCGGACCATGGGACGAGGCTGCCCATCGGCATGGCGAAGCCGCGAAAGGGTACGAATCGGTGGCCTCTCAGCCGGTCAGGCGGCCGTCCTGCGGTGCGCGTGGACGAGGCACGCCCGCACGTGACGGCCTAGTGCAGGTTGATGCCGTCGAACATCACCTTGAGGTAGTGCTCCGCGAGGCCCTGGGCGTCCAGGCGGCCGCCCGGCCGGAACCAGCGGACCGCCACCCACACGGTGTCGCGGATCATCCGGTAGGTGAGCTTCGGGTCGAGGTCGGAGCGGAAGAGCCCCTCCTCCTGGCCCGCGTGGAGCGTGTCCACCCACATCTTCTCGACCTCGTCCTCGGACTTGATCAGGTAGGCGAACCGGTCCATGCCCTTGAGGTAGTTCCAGTCGTTCTGCATCACCGTGATCGCCGCCCGGTGCGGCTCCAGGGTGCCGAACGCGACCCGGACCAGCCCGGCGATGGTGTCGCGCGGGTTGCGGCCCTCCGCGATCACCGCCTGGTAGGAGGCCATGATCTCGGTGAAGAAGCCGGCGAGGATCTCGTCCACGATCGACTCCTTGGAGTCGAAGTGGTGGTAGAGGCTGCCGGACAGGATGCCCGCCTCGTCGGCGATGTTGCGGACCGTGGTGGCCTGGAAGCCCTTCTCCGCGAAGAGTTCGGCCGCCAGCTTGACCAGGTGCTCGCGCCGTTCCGACGCCAGGGCCGAGGAGCCCCTGCCACGCCGGCGGGGACCGCCCTCGCCCGCGGCACGGGTTCTGGATCGTCCGGACTTAGCGCTCGTGGTCGTCACCCTCTCATTATGCCGTGTCGCCCAACCGCTTGCTCGTTTCCGCGCCGCCCCAGGCTACGGCCAATTACCAAGCGCTTGCTACGCCTTCGGACGAGGTATCTCCCACGCGCCGCATAGGCTCGGGCACATGGCCGATGTGATCGTGTTCGACCTGTACGGAGTGATCGCCCGCACCCAGACCCCGGCGGCGATCCGGCGGATCGAGGAGCTCGCCGGGGCGCCCGGGCCCGCGTTCTGGGACGCCTACTGGGCCTGCCGCCCCGCCTACGACGCCGGCCAGGAGAGCTCCGCCTACTGGGCGGCCGTCGCCGCCCGGCTCGGCACCGCGTTCCCCGACGTCCCCGCGCTCATCGAGGCCGACCTCGACAGCTGGACCGACGTGGACGGCGAGATGGCCGCCCTCGTCGGCGAACTGGCCGACGAGGGCCGCGTGCTCGGGCTGCTCTCCAACATCATCGGCGACCTCGTGCCCCGGTTCGAGGCCCGGCACGGGGCCCTGCTCGACCGCTTCGACGCGCTCGTCTACTCCTGCCGTATCGGCGTCGCGAAGCCCGACCCGCGCGCCTACGAGATCTGCGCCGAGCGCCTCGGCGTCAAGCCCGCCGACGTGATCTTCTTCGACGACACCGAGCGCAACGTCCTCGCCGCCCGCGAGGCCGGCATGCGCGCCGAGGTCTTCACCGGCCCCGCCCAGGTCCGCGCCCTGACCCGCTGACGCGGCGGCGACCCGCCGCCCCGGGCCGCCACCGCGCCATGGAGGGTCAGGCAGGCCAGTCGCTCGTCTCGAACTCGAACGGCGCGTAGAGCATGCTCACCTGCTCGGGGCTCAGCGCTCCCTGGATCGCCCAGACGTCGTCGACGGCCCCGCGCCAGTACTCGGGCTCACCGATCGCGGACCGTCCGATCTGGAGGGCGCCCTCCGCGTTGAACGCGCCCACGCCCGTCCGCTCCGCGGGTATGCCGTTCGCGTACAGGATCACCGTCCTGGTGGGGGCGTCGTAGACGACCGCGATGTGGGCCCATTCACCCGGGAGCGTCCATTGCCGGGCCACGGTGGTACTGGCGTCCGCGCTGTCGGAGTCGGCCACCGCGAGCTGCCATCCGGTCTCCGGCTGGTAGCGCAGCGCGAACCGGTTGGCGTTGTCACCGGGCAGAGAAAGCAGCGTCGACGTCGCCGACGTCGCCTGTCCCGGGTTCGCCCAGGCCGTGACGGTGAAGCTGCGGTCGGTGCGGATGACCGGACCCGCGGCCTCGGCGTAGGCGCCGGTCCCGTCGAGCATCAGGCCCGCGGGCGACCCCCACTCGTCGAACCCGGCCCCTGGGTCGATGGCCGCGCCGCCCCGCAGGGTCATGTCGTTGCCGAACGCGGAGTCGTCCGACCCGTCGGTGTTGAACTTCCAGCGGGCGCGGGTCTGCTTCGGGAGGCGGGGGAGCGCCGCCGCCTCGTCCGGGACGATGATCCGGTCGAGCACCCGGACCTCGTCGACGTCGCCGCGGAATGCGTGCGCCTGCGGGTGGACGCCCGCGCCGATCCGCAGGAAGCGCTGCGCGTCCCACGCGGTGTCACCGGCCGCGACGTCGGACGCCAGGATGCCGTTCACCCACAGCCGGAGCCGCTTCTGCGTCGCGTCGTAGGAACCGGTCAGGTGCGCCCAGGTGTCGGCGTACACGGGCTGCTCGGCGACGGCCTGCGTGGTCGCCGCCCCACGGCTGTCCGCGGCGGACTGCACGAAGGCCCAGTGGCCGTCCCGCGACTGGAGCGAGAACGCGTTGCGCCGGTGCCCGGTCGCCGCCGCGACGACCGAGTCGCCCTCCGCCGTCGGCCTGGCCCAGGCGGAGATGGTGAAGCTCTTGGTCGTGTCCACCGGTGTCGGGGTCTGCGCGCGGCCGCCGGACAGGCGGGCCGCCGTCCCGGACTGGCCCTCGGCACCGGTGGCGAACCGGCCGATCGCCCGCGCGGTGACCGGCTCCTCGCCCTCCCTGGTCTGCGCGGCGAGCGTGCGGGTCCCGGCGGGTTCGTCGAGCTTCCACCACGCCTTCGGGGCGCTGCCGGCGTTCGCCCTCGACCAGTAGTCGGTCCGCGGCCCGTTCTCGCCCTCCGGGCCGATGGCCCCGACACTGATGATGAACGGACCGGACCGGTAGGGCGCGATGGCCACGGTGACGGGCTCCCCGTTCTGCGTCGGCAGATGCAGGAACCGCCTGCCGTCGATCGTGACCTCGTAGCGGACCGCGCGGTCGCTCGGGTCGTCGATCGTGAAGTCGCCGTAGATCCCGACCCCGCCGTGCCAGGCCGAGTCGTCGGGGTAGTCGGTCGATGTGACGGTGGGGGCGGGCATCGCCGCGCCCTCGGCCGAGGCCGTGCCGACGCTCCCCGCGATGGACGCCGGCACCGTCACCGCCAGGGCGGCGAGCAGGACCGGGGTTGCTCTATGCGAACGCATCCGTACCTCCTGGACGCGACATGCGGGCGGAGCGGGGAGGGGGCGCCGGCCATGTCTGGGCGTGCTGAGTCAAACGATCTTGTCAGCCGGACGGGCGCCGGGCGGATGCGGAAAGATCACGATCCTGACAAGACCGGTGACCGGTGGCCGGGGAGGGCGAGGGCGGCGGCGCCCGTCTGCTTCGCGGTGTTCATCAGGCCGGACGCGCCGCCGGCGTCCCGCCGCGGCACGCCTGCGGTGACGGTGTTGGTGAGCGGGGTGTTCAGCAGCCCGCCGCCGGCCGAGATGAGGAGCGCGGGGCCGAGGACGTCCGGCAGGTGGGCGCCGCCGGGGGACAGGCGGCGCTGCCACCCGCCGCGGCGGTCAGCGAGCCGACCGTGATCAGGGTGCGGGCGGACGCCGGAGTCGGCCCTGGGCATCCTCGGCCGCCATCTCGACGGGCTCTTCCCGCGCTAGGGCGGGGGCGGGAGCTCGCTGCCCGCCTCGGCGGCCTGGGCGAGGCGGGCGCGCAGGGTGCGCAGGAGCTCGTCGCCCTGCTCGGTGAGGCGCTCGATCGCGGGCAGCGCCAGGTCGTCGCGGACGGTGTCGGCGAGCAGTTCGTCGTACTCGTGCGCCTTCTCGGCGATCGACTCCAGGTGGCGCTGGGCGCGCAGCACCTCGTCGGCGGCCCTGGCCCGCTCGGCGTAGCGTTCGAGCGCCTCGACGCGCCGGGTCACCGCCTCGACCGAGACGTCGAACTTCTCCCGCAGCGGGCGGAGCGCCGCCTCCACCTCGGGAAGCGAGGACTCCCCGGACATGACCGCGTGGTCGGCGCGCAGTTTGGCCTGCCGGGCGAGGACCTGCGCGATCTCCCACTCCTGGCGGGGCAGGGTGACCGCGTTGTCGACCGCGTCCAGCAGGCCCTCGCGGTTGACGTCGGAGTCGCGGACGGTGTCGATCGCCGCCTGGACGCGGCCCAGCATCGCGCGGCCCTCGTCGTCGAGGTCCTCCGGAGTGAGGTAGCGGTCGCGGCGCCGCTCCAGCTCGCGGGCGCGGCGCAGGTCGAGCGAGACCGACGGGGTGCCGAGCGCGACCAGCACCGCCAGCATGCCGAGGCCGATCAGCCACAGCGAGCCGAGCAGCGGCGAGCCGATCAGGCCCAGGGCGAGCACGGTCAGCGGCGCCAGCCAGAGCAGCGGGCGGCGCCGCTCGACGATCGTGTCGAGTTCGGCGCGCAGCGTCGGGTCGGCCACCGGGCGCGGCTCGGCGGGGGAGCCGTCCTCGGGCGCGCGCGGCGGCGCGATCCGCCGCCAGGACGAGGAGACGTGCGTCTCGAACGCGAAGTCGGTCCGCGCGATCTCGATCTCGGTCGGGCCGGCGGGCAGCGGCCACGAGCCGACGGGGTCGCCGCCGCCCGGGCCGGTGAAGCGGACCCACCAGCCGCCCTTGCCGTCATCGCATCGGTACCGGCCCGGGGGGATGTCGATACCGACGAAGAATGTTCCGATTCCCGGTATGGAATCACTCCACGCGCCACTGGCCACCGGAGACCTCCCGTACCTGAACGACGTCCGGGGGACGGCAAGAGTTGCAGTACCCACTCCCGACCAGGGGAAGCCCGGGCCGGGTTTGGAATACTCCACGGGGTGCGACCCGACTACGACCCCCTTGACGACCCGCCCTGGGCGATGCAGCTGGTGGTACGTGCCGAGAAGGCCGATCCGCCCAGTCACGGCGCGGTCTGCGAGGCGGCGGCGACCGCCGTCGTCCGGCTGCTCACCGACCCGCGCGCGGCCGATCCGGACGGCGCGTGGCGGGAGGCCGTCCGCGCATGGGAGTCGCGGCGGATACGGAAGGTGACGAGACGGGCGCGCGGGGTGCGGTGGCCGGAGGCGGAGGCGCTGCCCGGCGTCACCGTCGAGCACGCGGGCGCGCAGGTGCGGGCGTTCCCGCCGGGCCCGGTGTCGGACGTCCCGCCGCAGCTGGCCAAGCTGCAGGTCGCGGGGCTCGATCTGGCCGAGGCCGGGGAGCCGGGGCCGCCGCCGGAGCCCCCGTACGCGGCGATCGCGCTCAACCCCGAGGTGACGATCACGACCGGGAAGGCCGCCGCGCAGTGCGGGCACGCCGCCCAGCTGCTCCTGCGCCAGGGGCGCCGCAAGGACGTGGCGGCGTGGGTCGAGGCGGGCGCGGCCGTCCATCTGGCGCGGGACGTCCCGTGGCGCACGGGTGTGAAGAAGGCGACGGTCGCGGTGCGCGACGGCGGCTTCACCGAGGTGCCGCCGGGCACCATGACGGCGATCGCCTGGATCGTTCGCACGTAGGGCGGTCCGCAGATGGGCGCGGCGTGCCGGACCCGCCGGCACGCCGCGCGGACGGTCAGGGCAGCGTGACGGCGACCGGGTCGATGCCCGCCTCGCGGATCAGGGACGGCAGGCGCCCGGCGAACGGGTGGTGGTCCACCGGCAGGCGCCGCGGGTTGTCGATCACGTAGTGGACGACCCCGCCGGACCGGGTCTCGGCCCAGGTCGCGCCGGCCGACCGCAGCACGGACGCGGCCTTCGCGGCGTCCGCCGGCCTCACCGACACGCGGATCGGCGACTCGTACGACGGCAGCTCCGCCGCCTCCCGCACCGCCTTCGCGGTCCCCTGCGGCGCCGGGGCCTTCGCCGGGTCGGGGCCGAGGATCGCGTTGTAGAGCAGCGTGGCCGTGCCGTCGCTGAACGCCCGGAAGTTCGGTTCCGCCGCGAACAGCACGGAGCGTCCCCGGCCGACCGGCTGGTCCACGACGGCCGCGGTGCCGCCCAGCTCGGACGCGCCGCGCTCGAACCCGGAGACGAACCAGTCGGGCGAGTCCGCCCGCGGGTACGACACGGCGACACCGCTGGAGGCGTTCATCACCAGGTCGTAGGAGGTGAAGTTCCAGGCCGTCGCGCCGACGCCCGCCGCCAGCGGGCTCGACCCGTCCACCTTCACGCGGAACAGCGTGCCGGGGATGTCGGACGTCGGCTCGGCCAGCGTCGCGGTCGTCAGGCCCAGCCGCGCGGCGAGCTGCGTGCCGCCCTGCCAGCCGATGTACCGGCCGCCGTCCCGCGTCCACCGCTGGAGCGCGGCCCGCCCGGCGTCGCCGAGCGCGGTGTAGGCGGACGACGCGGGCCCGTCCGGCGTGATCAGCACCTCGACGCCCGAGAGCCGGCCCGCCGCCACGTCCGCCGGGGTGAGCGGCGTGAACGGCAGCCTCCACTCGCGGTCGAGGCGGTGCCGCAGCCACCCGGTCGACTGCCGCGCCGACGACGACGTCGCCGAGAGCTGCAGAACACCGAGCTTCGGCGCCTTCCCGTCATGCCCGGGGCGCGGCGCCGGCACGGCCGGCACGCGCACCGCCCGCGGCCGCAGGACGGCCCCGGACGATCCGCCGGACACGTTCCCCAGCAGCGGCAGGCTCCACGCCGTCACGTCGTAGAAGTACGGGAACGGCGTGTAGGAGTCCTCGTTCAGCATGGCCTGGATCCAGTGCTTCTGGCCCTGCGCCATCGAGATCCTGAACGTGCCCGCCGGGAGGACCGTCCGGGCCGCGGGCCGCCCGTACGCCTTGAAGTCGGGGACGTCCAGCGGCCGGACGAGCCGGTCCACGCGCACCCCCATGCGCTGGAGCCGCCGCACGATCAGCCGCACCTCGGCCCGCTTGGCGGGGGCGTCGTCCCGCAGGAAGTACTCGCGCACCTTCCGGTCGGGCACCGGCCGGTCGATCTGGTTCGGCGGGTTGTAGATCCGGTTGGGCTCCAGCGTCCCCGCCTCGCCCTGCCGGTAGGCGTCCACCGTCATCTGCCGCCACTCGGTCAGGATGCGGTGCCGGTTGCGGGCCGCCGCCGACAGCGACACCCACTGGGTGAGGTACTGCTCCTCGACCCGCTCCGGGTACGGGCTGCCGTCGCCCTTCTCGAACGTCATCCCGGCGGCGTGGAACGCGCTGGTCGGGACCGAGTCCCCGTACCCCTGGTAGAAGAGGTCGTAGACGTCCCGGTTGAAGAAGTCGATGCCCTGCCGGGTGAACTCGGCCGCCATCGCCGCGCCGTACAGGTCGTTGATCCAGCCGACGGCCTGCTCGGGCGTCTCGTGGTAGATCGGGTCGGCGTTCGGCGGGAAGAAGTACGACGTCCCGCCCATCTCGTGGGCGTCGATGTAGAGCGCCGGCGGGTACTGGTTCAGCATCGCCAGCTTGCCGTCGGTCTCCGGCTGCGTGCGCGCGAACCAGTCGCGGTTCATGTCGAAGCCGTAGGCGTTCTGGCGCGTGTTCAGCTCGCGGCCGTCCGGGTTCTGCGTCGGCAGGACGACGACGAGCGCGTTGCCGAGGATCGCCGTCGCGGCGCAGTCGGTGCGGTCGCCGAGGTCGCGGAGCACCCGGAGCGCCGCGTCGGTGCCGCTCGGCTCGTCGCCGTGGACGTTCCCGCTGATCCACAGGATCGGGACGCCGCGCTCGGTGATCCGCCGGGCGAGTGCCGCCGGCGTGCGCGGGTCGCGCAGCAGCCCGGCCTCGCGCCGCACCCGCGCGAGACCCGCCTTGGACATCAGCTCGGGGCGCCCGGCGATCGCGTACTTGAGCGGACGCCCCTGCGCGGTCGTGGCCAGCGTCCCGGACACGACGCGGTCGCTCTTCGCGGCGACCGCCTCCAGATAGGCGTCGGACTCGGCGGCGCTGACCGGCCGCTCGCCGAGCTCGAAGCCGAGGACCTGCTCCGGAGCGGGGACCTCGCCCCGGTAGACCGGTGCGGTCCGCGTGGGGTCACAGGCCGCCGCGGGCGCGGCGGGCTGCGCCGATGCGGGTGCCGCGAGCGCCGCGGGCACCGCCAGGGACGCCGCCAGGACCGCCGGCAGCGCCAGTTCTCGGGCTCTCATGGGCCACAACGTGACATCGGCCGGAGGCCGCACCAACGGCAACTCTTGCCAAGATCAGTCGGGCCGGCGGGGCCGGGGGCGCGGGCCGGTGAGGGCGGCCGCCCGGTTGATCGCCTGGAGGGCGAACTCCTGGGTGCGGGTGAGGCCGCGCTGCCCGTCGGGGGACGCGCCGGGCTCGGCGCCCCCGGCGGGCTTCGGCATCGCCGCGAGCTGGGCCTTCGCGCTGAGCCCGTAGGACAGGAACAGCAGCACGACGAACGCGGCCAGGTACAGCAGGTGCTCGATCAGGCCGCCCCACCGGCCCTTGAACACGTCGAGGACGGCGAACATGGCGAAACCCGCCATCCACCCGGCCAGCGGCGGCACGAACAGCAGGTCGCGGCGCAGCGCCACGCCCGCCACCGCGCACAGGACGAGCAGCGCCTCGACCGCCTTGACGCCGACGAGGACGCCCGCGGCCGGGCCGGACCCGAAGTAGCCCTCGGTCTCGTCCACCCGGTCGCCCCACAGCAGGGCCCCGCTGACCAGCCCCGCCACCCCGTACGCGATGAGGAACACCCCGACCGCGTAGTGGAACCGGTGCCACGTCCGCACACCCGAGGCCGGCCGTACGTCCGCGCCCACCGCCATCTTCGCCCCCATGTTCCGGTTCATGTGCTACGCGCAAGATATCCCGGATAGGGTCCCGGGGACCTCGGAAACGCGCGCGGCCCCCGCCTCCCCGCCGCCGGTCCCGCCGCCGGCGCACCGCGCTGACCAGCGGATGTGCTTGCACAGGGGCCGGTGAAGGGGGAGGGTGGGCCATGTACACGTCGGGCCGCGCGGAGTCCGTGAGGAAGCAAGGATGACGCCTGACGATACGGGAACGGCCGCGCCGTCGAAGACGCGGATCGAATATCTGGAAGAGCTCGGCGGTGAGCTGGTCAAGCGCGGCCTCCGGGTGCGCCTCACTCTGCCCCGCGGGCAGTCGCCGACCCTGCACGTGATCAACCCGGACGCGACCGCCCTCACCGAGAACATCCTGGCGGAGCAGGGCGCGGACGGCTGGTGGTACTGGTGGTCGTGGGCCGAGCGCATCGCCGCCGCCGACGAGGTCGCCGCCGCCGCCGACCGCATCTCGGCGGTCCTCGCCCTGCGCTGATCTCTCCGGCGGAGAACCGGGCCGCGCACCGTCCGTCCCCTGGGGCGGACGGGCGGCGGCCGGTGCCGGATGAATGTTGAGCCGCGGAACATTTCGCCGTCGGGGCCCCACCCGAGCCTGCCCTGAGCGCCCGTGCGGCGCCCCGCCGCCATGCCCGCGCCACCTCCCTGATCACCCTAGTTGATCTCGTGTTACGTGATTGTTACCGCCGACAACAAATCAACATGCCGTCAGGTCTGGCGCACGGGGCAAGTGCGACATAAGTTGTGGGACACAACATTCACCCCGGTGGGCGTGTGACCTCGCTCACCGGGTCCGAAGAACCCCCCGGCCGCGCCACGGCGGCCGCCCCCAGAAAGGACCCGGGCAATGCGCAAGGGGATCCTCAGCCTGATGGCCCTCACGACGGCCGCGGCGCTCAGCCTCACCGCGTGCGGGGACGACGGCAACGACTCCGGCGGAGACGCGGCCAAGGGCAAGGTCGGCGTGATCCTGCCCGACACGGCCTCGTCGCCGCGCTGGGAGAACTTCGACCGCCCCTACCTCGAGCAGGCGTTCAAGGCGGCCGGCATCGAGAGCGACATCCAGAACGCCGAGGGCTCGGCCCAGCGGTTCCAGACCATCGCCGACCAGATGCTCACCAGCGGCGTCACGGTCATGCTGATCACCGGCCTGGACTCCAACTCCGCCGCCGCCGTGCAGCGCAAGGCGCAGGCGCAGGGCGTCAAGACCATCGACTACGACCGGCTCACCCTCGGCGGCGTCGCCGACTACTACGTCTCCTTCGACAACGTGAAGGTCGGCGAGGAGATGGGCAAGGGCCTGCAGAAGTGCCTCGGTGACAAGGCCTCCAACATCGTCTACCTGAACGGTTCCCCGACCGACAACAACGCCACCCTGTTCGCCAAGGGCGCGCACAACATCCTCGACAAGGTCACCAACTACAAGAAGGTCGCCGAGCAGCCCGTCCCGGACTGGGAGGCCGAGAAGGCCGCGACCCTCTTCGAGCAGATGTGGACCGAGCAGCACGGCAAGATCGACGGTGTGGTCGCCGCGAACGACAACCTCGGCAACGCGGTCGTGTCGATCCTGAAGAAGAACAAGCGGGCCGGCGACATCCCGGTCACCGGGCAGGACGCCACCGTCCAGGGCCTGCAGAACATCCTCGACGGCAACCAGTGCATGACGGTCTACAAGCCGACCAAGCAGGAGGCCGACGCGGCGGCCAAGCTCGCCATCTCCCTGATCAAGGGTGAGAAGGGCGAGACCACCGCCACCGAGAACGACCCGGTGGGCAAGCGGGACGTCCCGTCGGTGCTGCTGAACCCGATCGGCATCTTCAAGGACAACGTCAAGCAGGTCGTCGACGACGGCTCCGTCAAGGCGGCCGACCTCTGCAAGGGGGCGTACGCGGCCAAGTGCGAGGCCGCGGGCATCACGGTCCAGTAACGACCCCCGTCCGACCTCGTGGCGGGCCCCGAACCGCTGAGGGCGTCCCGGGTACCCGGAAGCCCGGGACGCCAGGGGCCCGCCACGGGCGTGCGGCACGACCCGGAAGGAAATTCGTGGCTGAAAACGGAGACCCCGTCCTCCGCCTGACCGGGCTCAACAAGAGCTTCGGTGCCGTCCACGTCCTGCACGACGTGGACTTCACGCTGCGGCTGGGCGAGGTGATGGCCCTCGTCGGCGACAACGGGGCGGGCAAGTCCACCCTGATCAAGTGCATCGCCGGCATCCACCCGATCGACTCGGGGCAGATCGAGTTCGACGGCCGCCCGGTGACCATCGACGGGCCGCGCGCCGCGGCCGACCTCGGCATCGAGGTCGTCTACCAGGACCTCGCGCTCGCCGACAACCTCGACATCGTGCAGAACATGTTCCTCGGCCGCGAGCGCCGCTCCGGCCTCGTCCTGGACGAGGCGTCGATGGAGGAGTCCGCCCGGGAGGTCCTCGCCCGGCTGTCGGTCCGCACCGTCAAGTCCGTCCGGCAGCAGGTGTCCAGCCTGTCCGGCGGGCAGCGGCAGACGGTCGCCATCGCCAAGGCCGCGCTGTGGGAGTCCAAGGTCGTGATCCTGGACGAGCCCACCGCCGCGCTCGGCGTCGCCCAGACCGAGCAGGTCCTCAACCTCGTCCGGCGCCTCGCCGACAGCGGCCACGCCGTCGTGCTGATCTCGCACAACATGAACGACGTCTTCGAGGTGGCCGACCGCATCACCGCGCTGTACCTCGGCCGCGTCGCCGCCGACGTCGCCCGCTCCGAGGTCACCCACGGCCAGGTCGTGGAACTCATCACCGCCGGCCGATCCGGCGATCTCGGCCTCGCGCCGACGGTCGCCGCCGAGAGCATCTGAGGGGGGACCGCGTGTCCACCGACATCCCCAGTTCGAAGGAGGCCGCCGTGAAGCTGGCGGACTCGGACTTCGCGACCGACCGGCGCGAACACGACGTGAAGTCGGCGGCGCTGGACTACTGGAACAAGATCAAGGCCGGCGAGCTGGGCGCCCTGCCCGCCATCCTCGGCCTGATCTCCCTGGTGATCCTCTTCACCGCGCTGAAGCCCGACACCTTCCTCAGCAAGGCGAACGTCGCGAACCTGTCCACCCAGGCGCTGCCCATCACCCTGCTGGCGATGGGCGTGGTGTTCGTGCTGCTGGTCGGCGAGATCGACCTGTCCGCCGGCGTGGCGAGCGGGCTCAGCGCGGCCGTCATGGCCAAGCTCCTCGTGGACGGCGGCCAGCCCTGGTACGTCACGATCATCAGCGCCGTCGCGACCGGCATCGTCATCGGCACCGTGATCGGCTGGCTCGTCGCCGTCTTGCGCATCCCGTCGTTCGTCGTCACACTCGCGTTCTTCCTCGGGTTGCAGGGCATCACCCTGCGGCTGATCGGCGAGGGCGGCACCGTCCCGGTCCGCGACGACGTCATCGTCGCGATCGCCACCAAGAACATGCCGATCTGGCTCGGCTGGACGCTCGCCGTGGCCTGCTCGGTCGGCTACACCGCGACGCTCGTGCTGCGCTGGCGCCGCCAGCAGGTCCGCGGCCTGCACTCCAAGCCGCTGCAGTTCGTGCTCGCCCAGGCCGGTGTCGTCGCCGCGGCGCTGCTGATCAGCACCTACGTGCTCAGCCAGGACCGCGCGCCCAGCCCGCTGATCACGCTGGGCGGCATCCCGTGGGGCGTGCTGCTCGTCGGCGTCCTGCTGATCGCCTGCACGTTCGTGCTGGGCCGCACCGCCTACGGACGGCACATCTACGCCGTCGGCGGCAACGCCGAGGCCGCGCGCCGGGCCGGCATCAACGTCACCCGCATCCGCATCTCCGTGTTCATGATCGGGTCCGGGCTGGCGGCGGTCAGCGGCATCGTGGCCGCGTCCCGGCTCAACTCGGTCGCGACCGACGCGGGCGGCGGCAACACGCTGCTGTACGCGGTCGGCGCCGCCGTCATCGGCGGGACGAGCCTGTTCGGCGGGCGCGGCAAGGCCCGCGACGCCATCCTCGGCGGCCTCGTCATCGCCATCATCGAGAACGGCCTGGGCCTGCTCGGGACCAAGGCGTACCTGAGCTTCCTCATCACCGGGGTGGTGCTCCTGCTCGCCGCCACCATGGACGCGCTGGCCAGACGCCGGCGGACGTCCGCCGGACGATGAGGCCGCGGAAGCGGTGATCCCGTGAACGCGGCCGGGGACGCCTGGGAGCCGGTGGCTCGCACCATCGGCTCCCAGGCGTGGCCGGACGGCGGTTCCGGCGGTTCCGGCGCCGCGAGCCCGGCTGATACGCTCACGGACCACGACCGCCTGGCGCACGGCGGCGGCGCGGCACGGTGGGAGCCCCTCGGCATGTCAGTGACGCCGGCCTTGGACCTGCGCGGCATCGATAAGAGCTTCGGGTCCGTCAAGGTCCTGCACGACGTCTCGTTCTCCGCCTACCCCGGTGAGATCACCGCGCTCGTCGGCGACAACGGCGCCGGCAAGTCCACGCTGGTGAACTGCATCGGCGGCATCCACTCCTTCGACCGGGGCGAGTACCGGTTCGAGGGCGAGCCGGTGAAGGTCTCCAGCCCGCGCGCCGCCACCCGGCTCGGCATCGAGATCGTCCACCAGGACCTCGCGCTCTGCGAGAACCTCGACATCGTCGAGAACCTCTTCCTCGGCAGGGAGGAGCGCGCCGGCCTCACGCTGGACGAGGACCAGATGGAGGAGACGGCGCGCTCCGCGCTGTCCTCGCTCGCCGTTCGCACCCTGGGCTCGGTCCGGCGGCGGGTCGCCACGCTCTCCGGCGGGCAGCGGCAGATCGTCGCGATCGCCCGCGCCATCCTGCTGGACGCCAAGGTCGTCGTGCTGGACGAGCCGTCCGCCGCGCTCGGCATCGCGCAGAGCCAGCAGGTCCTGGAGTTCGTCCGGCGGCTCGCCGACAAGGGCCTCGCGGTCGTGCTGATCTCGCACAACATGAACGACGTCTTCGCGATCTCCGACCGGATCGCCGCGCTGTACCTCGGCCGGATGGTCGCCCAGGTCAGGACCGCCGACGTCACGCACCGGCAGGTGGTCGAGCTGATCACCTCGGGCACCGGGGGAGAGCTGGGGCTGCGCCGATGATGAAGGCGGGCCCATCACAAGAGGACATCCGGCGCCACAACCTCGGAACGCTGCTGCGCTTCGTGCACCTGCGCGGCCCCGCGTCGCGGGCGACGCTCGCCGAGTCGCTCGGTCTCAACCGCAGCACGATCATGGCGCTGACGTCCGACCTCACCGCCGCCGGCCTGGTCCGCGAGGAGCTGCCGCGCGGGCCCGGCCGGCGTGCCGGGCGGCCGTCCCTGGTCGTCCGGCCGGAGTCGACCCGCGTGTACGTGCTGGCGTTCGAGGTCGGCGTCGACCGGCTCGTCGTCGCCCGCGTCGGCCTCGGCGGCGTCGTGCTGGACCGCCGCGAGGGCGTGCGCGCCCGCGGCTCCGACCCCGCCGACCTGCTCGGCGTGCTCGTCGCCGGCGCCCGGTCGCTGGTCCGCAAGGCCGAGCGCGACGCCGTCTGCGTCGGCGCCGCGCTGGGGTTCCCCGGCACCGTCCGCCGCTCCGACGACACCATCATGTTCGGCCCGAACCTCGACGTCGGCGACCTGCGGCTCGGGGACGCGCTGTCGCGCCGCATCGGCCTCGGCATCCCCGTCTCCGTCTGCAACGACGCCAACCTCGGCGCCCTCGCCGAGCACGAGCGCGGCTCGGGGGTGAACTGCGACAACCTCATCTACCTGCACGGCGACGTCGGCGTCGGCGGCGGCATCATCGCGCACGGCCGGCTGCTCGGCGGCGACGAGGGCTTCGGCGGCGAGATCGGCCACATGGTCGTCAATCCCGGCGGCCGGCCCTGCGCGTGCGGGTCCAAGGGCTGCCTGGAGGCCGAGGTGGGGGAGCGGGCCCTGCTGCACCACGCCGGGCGCGGCGAGACGCCCGGCCGGGCGGGCCGCGACGCGGTCCGCGACGTCCTCGCGTCCGCGGACGCGGGCGACATCGTGGCGCGGGAGGCGCTGCACCGCGTCGGCACCTGGCTCGGCCTCGGCGTCGCCAACCTCGTCAACGTGTTCAACCCCGGCATGGTCGTGTTCGGCGGCACGCTCCGCGACATCTACCTCGGCGCCGCCGCGCAGATCCGCAGCGTCCTCGCGACCGGCGCCCTCGCCGCGCCGCGCGAGAAGGTCAAGCTCCGCACCGCCGCCCTCGGCGACGACACGACCCTCGTCGGCGCCGCCGAGTTCGCCTTCGCCGAGGTGCTCTCCGACCCGGTCCAGGTCCTGACGAGGCTCCGGGCCCCCGAGGACAGCCCGGTGTGACCGGGCGGGCGGCCGCACGCCGCCTTCGCCTTCGCCTTCGCCCGAGGCGCGGTTCGGCCGGGTTCGCCCGCCGCTAGGGGCGGTTCGGCTTGGCCTGGGGGTTCAGGGGGACGGTGGTGTAGGGGACGACGAACGCGAAGGCCGTCATCCCTTCCATCAGGAGGACGCCGGTGGCGGCGAGACGGGACTTCAGCCGGGCGCCCAGGCGGGCCTGCTCGTGCAGGGCGGCCCAGGCCAGCCAGCCGACGGCGACGACGGCCCAGTAGGACACCAGGCGGTAGAGGCCCACGGCCGCCGCGGCGGGGGAGAGCGTCGCGCCGAACGCGACGAGCGACGCGGCCATGCTGCCCTCGATCGCGCCGAGCCCGCCCGGCAGCAGCGGCAGCAGGCTGCCCGCCGCCTGCGCGGCGAAGTAGGCGAGCGCGACGCCGTTCGGGGAGACGTCGACGCCGACCGCGTTCGCCGCCGACAGCAGCGCGAGGATGTCGAACACCCAGTTCAGCAGCGCGAGCGAGGCGAGCGCCGCCCAGTCGCGGCCGGTCGGGCGCAGCACGTCGCGGATGCCGGCGAGCCGCTCGGCGTACGGGGCGGTCGTGGGGTGGGCGAGCGCGAACCGGTGGGCGCGGCGCAGCGGCGCCGTGATCAGGGCGCGCGGCCGGGGCCGGCGCAGCGCCGGGACGAGCAGGACCGCGAGCACGAGGGGAACGGCCAGGGCGATCAGCGCGGGGCCGCGGGCGTGCGGGTCGGCGAGCAGCGCCAGCAGCCCGACCAGCGAGTAGGCGGTGGTCGTGATGACGCCGCCGGCCAGGATCACCGCGGTGGCGAGCCGCGCCGACGCCCCGCCGCGGCGGAACTGCCGGAACGTGTAGACGACGCTGACGGCGGGCCCCGCCGGCAGCGTCGTGGACAGCGCGTTGCCCGCGTAGGTGATGGCGAACGCGCGGCGCAGCGTCATCCGCAGGCCGCCGACGCGCAGCAGCCGGCGCTGCAGCCGGGCGAACGCGCCCATCGACCCCGCCACGGCCAGCACCACCATGGTGAGCCACCCGGCGTCGGCGTGCGAGGCGGCCGACCAGATGGCGCCGAGGTCGGGGAGTTCGTCGCGGTAGAGCGGGAGGGCGGCGAGGGCCGCCGCGACCAGCCCCCACTGGACGATCAGCCCCGCCCTGCGCCGCCACCACGGGCGGCCCGCGTCGTCGTCGCTCGCGCCGGAGGGCGGGAACGGGGAATCGGCCTCGGCCGGGGGACGGGCCGGTGCCGCGACTGTGTCGTGCATGTCCCGGTCACCTCGCAAGCTAGCCCGCCAAGCGCAACCTACGGCCCGCCTATGACATTCCCCCGGGTGCGGAAACGAACCGCAAAGGGACCCCTGTCACACGCGTCACCGGCCGCCGCGCCCGCGGGCCGGCGGTCAGGGTCTGCGGGTCGGGTTCACCGCGTCGGACTCGGCGGGGGCGTCGGGGTGCGGGCGCTCGTCGTCGCCGTCCCTGGCGGCCTCCTCCTCGTACTGGGTGATGGAGAGCCCGTCCCTGCTCTGCGAGGGCTCCTCGATCACCAGGTCCTCGGGCGGGTCGGTCACGTACTCCTCGGTCAGGCCGATCTCCTCGTCCTGATCGTTGTCGCCCATGTCGTCGATGTCGTCGCGGAAGTCGCGACTCTCACCGGGCCTGCGTGCCCTCATGATTCCTCCCGGTTCGCATCGTTATCTCCTGATCGAACCGGTATCCCCGCCGATCGGGTCCCTACTCGCGGTCGCGGACGGCGACCAGCCCGCCGATGACGCCCACGTACGCGCTGCCGTCAGGGCCGAGGGTGATGGGCGCCCAGTTGTTGTCGAACCACTTGCCCATGCCGGTGAGGACCTTGTAGACGGTCCGGCCCGTGTGGACGTCCACGGCGGTCAGGTACCAGGCGTCGAGGAGGTCCTTGCGGGGCTCCTTGGTGTAGAGGTACAGCAGCCCGGAGGGGACGGAGATCTTCGCCACAGTGGACGGCGACCGCTCCCTGCTCGTCCAGACGGTCTCGCAGCCCTTGCCGTCCGGCTTCACGTCCACGCGGCTCACCCCGCCCACGGACGACCCTCCCGGAGGAAGCTCGAAGAAGTTGCGGTAGCCGTAGTTGTTCTCGACGAACAGGCTGTCGCCATAGCCGATGAGCGAGTTGTCCGTCGCGCTGGCCCCGCTGTCGAACACGGGGATCTGGCAGACGAGCCCACCGTCGTCCCGGCGGCGGACGATCACGTGCATGCGGTCGTCGGCGTTGTCGGTGATGGCCACGTAGTCGTCGCCGAAGAACGTTGGGGTCGTCCCCGAACCCTGGTCGATCTGGCCGGGCTTGCGTCCGGTACCCCTGTCGTAGGGCTGCCGCCACACGACCGCCGGCGTGCCGCTCGCGTCGGCCCGCATCTGGTACAGCGCATGGTCGGAGACGATCGAGACGCCGTTCTCGGCCGCGGCGAACGAGTTCTGGATGCTCTCACCGGCGAGCCGCGTCATGCGGACGGTGCCCGACTCCGGGTCCAGCGTGCCGATGCGCCCGTTCCGCGTGATCCACCAGATCAGGCCGTCCCAGTCCGGGCCGACCGCCGTTATGGGGTCGCACTCGCCCTTCGGCCACGGGTTCGTCCACGTGGCGCAGTCGTGGGGGAGGTACCCGCTGAGGTCCCAGTCGTCGGTGACCGTGAAGCGCCACGTGCCGTCCGGGCCCTTGCCGTGCGCGAAGCGGCGCAGGTGGAACGCCGAGTCCGCCAGCACCGCGCGGTCCTGCGGGTCCAGGTAGTAGTACGCGCCGCCCGAGGTGTCGGTGAGCACCTTGTCGAGGCTCAGCGAGAACACCGCCTGGACGGTCGACGGCCGCGGCGGCAGTTCGAACGTCGCGAGGTCCTTCAGCGTCTTCGGGTCGATCAGCCGCAGCATGAAGTTCTGCCCGCGCGTGCACTGCGCGACGATCAGGCCCGTCCGGCGGGCGAACGTCACCGTCGAGCACAGGCCCGGCAGACCGCCGCCCTTGGCCTCGTCGAGCACCTCCGGATCGCGGCCGAGCGGCCCCGGGAACGGGTAGGCGTCGGAGGCGTAGCTGTCAGCGTGCATGGACGACGTCCCCACCGGCCCCTGGTGCGGATTGGCCGGAACAGGCCGCCCGGCCAGCGGCTCCGGCACCGCCGGGCCGCCGATGTAGGCCGGGACGAAGCCCCTGCCGGGTCCGTCGGGGATCGGATCCGCCGCCGCCGGCGCGGCCGCGCCGGCGAGCGGCACGGCGAGAGCGGCGGTGAGCAGGGCGGCGAGCAGGGGTCTGCGCATCAAGGCTCCTCGACGGGACGTGACGTGGCCCGGTCGCGCCCTCCGGGAGGATCCACAGCGTAAAGGGTGATCGTCTGAATCGGCCCTATGGTTACCATCCGGTCATGGGCGTACAAGCTGTGATCTTCGACTGGGGCGGCACGCTGACCCCCTGGCACGATCTCGAACTGGCCGACATGTGGCGCGCGATCTGCTCCGCCCACCTGCCGCCCGAGGCGGTCGGGGCGGCCGTCGCCGCGCTCTGCGAGGCCGAGGACGAGCTGTGGCGCCGCGGCACCGAGGAGCACCGCAGCGCCACCCTCGCCGAGGCGTTCGCGATGGCCGGCGTCCGGCCCACCGAGGACATGCTGAGGACGCACTTCGAGACGTGGACCCCGCACACCCACACCGACCCGGCCGTCCCCGGCCTCTTCACCGCCCTGCGCGAGCGCGGCATCAAGATCGGCGTCCTGTCCAACACCATCTGGACCCGCGAATGGCACGAGCGGGTCTTCGCCCGCGACGACGTCCTCGACCTGCTCGACGGCGCCGTCTACTCCAGCGAGATCCCCTGGACGAAACCGCACGCCGAGGCGTTCCGCGCCGCCATGGACGCCGTCGGCGCCACCGACCCCGCCTCCTGCGTCTTCGTCGGCGACCGCCCCTACGACGACATCCACGGCGCCAAGTCCGCCGGGCTGCGCGCCGTCCAGATCTGGCACCAGACCACGCACGCCTTCGAGCGGCCCGGCCTCACGCCGCCGGACGCCCTGATCCACGGCCTGGACGAACTGCTCCCGCACGTGGAGCAGTGGCATTCAGCCTGACGGCCGGCGGGCCACGATGACGTCGCGGGAGATGGCCTGGTCCACGCGGTGCCGGAAGCCCCGGTAGGCCTCCGAGTCCTGCACGTCGAGGCCGCTCCCGGCGAGGATCTCGGCGAGCTGCTCGCGGCGGCCGACGAAGGTGTTCCAGGAGATCCCGACCGCGCCGCCCGGCCGCAGCAGCCGCGCCCACTCGGGGACGGCGGCGGCCAGCAGCTCCACGGGGCTGCGCGACAGCTGCGGCTTCCCCTTGCGGGCGGGCTGGCCGCCCTTGGCGGGGGTGCGGGGGCCGTTCCCCGCAAGGCCGTGACGGCTGCCGTGCTGGACCCCGTACGGAGCGTCCGTCACGATCAGGTCGAAGGAGGCGGGGCGGAAGAACTTCCCGGCGCCGGCCGAGTCGGCGTTCACGACCGTGATCTCCATCGTCTCGCCGCTCTTGTACCGCTCCTTGGACGCCCCGAGCGTCACGTGCAGCCGGCGCCCGAGCACCGCCTTCTCCCGCCGGACGTTCGCGATCTCGGCCTGGTGCTTGACCCTGTTGTTCTTCAGCCAGGTCTTGATGAACGCCGCGTAGGCGTCGAAGTCCTTGCCGTCGATGTCGATCCCGGCGGCGTCGAGGCCGTACATCATGGCCTGGTTGAGGGTCGTGCCCCGCCCGCACATGGGGTCGAGGACGCGCGGGCGGCCGGTGACGAGGTCCATGGGCGCGTCGGTGGCCATCGCCGTGACGTTCAGCAGCAGCTTGGTGAAGTACTCGTTCGTCTTGCCCGAGTACTTCTGGATGGTGAGCAGGTCGCTGCCGAACACGTCCAGGCGCTGGAGCACGACCGGACGCAGCAGTTCGCCCTCGATCCGGAACAGCGCGTACAGCGACGACAGGTTCGACAGGAGGCGGATGTCCTGCTCCGTCAGCTCGTCGCCGGTGAACGTCACGTAGGGGACGCCGCCGATCTCCCTCTCCCGGACGTCCCCGACGCGTCCGCCGAGGGCCCGTTCACTGAACACCGTCAGCTCGGCCTTCACCAGGTCCGCGGCGGACTGGGCGTAGACGCGGTTGTGCGAGGGAGAGACGAGAAGGCCGTACGCGGTCATTCGCAGAACCCTAGGGGATGCCGAGAGCAGAGACCGCCGGGACAGGTTCCCGGCGGCCCCCGCACGGCCCTTGGGTGGGCCGTTCCTCCCCGGTCAGGCCGCCCGCGCCGAACCCTCGGAGCGCTCGGGCCGCTCAGATCGTTCCGGCCGCTCGGAGCGTTCCGGACGCTCGGGATGCTCGGCGCGTTCGAGGCGCGCCGCGTCGCGGCCGGGCGCGGCCGGGGCGGCGGGGGGCTCCGGCGCGTCGCCCGCGGCGAGCTCCGCGCGGGCCGGGCCCTCCACGGCCGGCCGGTCCGCGGCGGGATGGTCCGCGGCCGGAAGGTCGGGCAGGTGCCGGGCGGCGGCGGTCAGCAGCTCCCGCACGCGGCTCTGCAGGCTCGCGAGGTCGGCGCGCGCCACGTCCGCCCGCGCCTGCGCCAGGCGCGCCTGGCGCCGCGCGGCGTCGCGCTCTGCCGCGAGCCGGTTCAGCTGTTCGCGGTAGGCGTCCCGCAGCTCGTCGAGGGCGCTGCGCCCGCCCTCCCGCGGAGTCGTGCTCACGTCTGGGCTCCTCCCCCGAGTAGTCCCCTCTACCGGGACCAACGCGATCGGTGCCGCGCATCGTTCCCGCCGTGCGGAAGATCACTCACCCGGTTCGGGGCGCGGCGGCAGGGCCGCGGACGGCAGCCCGGGGAACGCCTCGGGCGGCGCCGCCTCGCCCGCCCTCGCCCGCCACCGCGCCGACCGCGCCATCGCCCGCTGCGCGCTGTCGGCGGCGAACGCCCGCAGGTCGGGGGAGGAGACGCCGGCGACGCCGACGTACGCGGCGGCGACGTCGTCCTCCAGCGCCGCCGCGAGCCGGGCGGCGCCGCGGGCGTCGGCGGGCCGGACGGGAAGCCGGTACGCGGCCGCCGCCGGGACGGGCCGCACCGTCAGGACCGACACCAGTTCGTCGCGCTGGGCGCGGTGGCCGTCCCACATCTCCTTGGCGGTCTCCCGCAGCGTCCCGCGCAGCCGGGCCCCGAGCACCCCGTACCCGTACACGGCGGCGTGCTCGGCGGCCAGCGCCGTCTGCACCGCCCGCGCGCCGGTCGTGGACCGGACGGCCGGCGGCTCGCCCCGGACCGTCCCGGCGTGGCCCGCCTCGCATGCGCCGATGCTCGCGAGCAGCTGCGCCAGCGCGGGCCCGGCCTTCGCGGCGTCGGCCGTCCGCGCCCGGGCCGCGCGGTCCTCCAGATCGCGCAGCCAGGTGAGGGGCGAGCCGCCCGGGACCGCCGGAGCGGGGCTCGGGCCCGGCAGGGCGCCGCCCTCGTCCGCGCGGTCGCCGGAACCGGGCACGTAGTGCCGCTTCAGCACCGCGAGATGCTCGCGGTGGTGCGCCAGGACGGGATCGAGCCGGGCGGCCGGAACCGCACCGGAGCCCCGCGCCGCCTCGTACGCCGCGATCAGCTCCCGCTCGGACGCGATCGCGCCGACGAGCGTGCCCACGTCCTGGCGGGGGGCGGCCTCCGCGGCGCACCCCGAGAGCCAGGGCAGGACCAGCGCGGCCCCGCCGCCGAGCAGCAGCGCGCGGCGCGGCATCGCCTCTGGCAAGGCAGACTCCTCACCCGGTGGTGTGGTGGCGGTGGCTCCGCGGACCTGCTCGCGGCGCGCTCTCCGGTCGCGTCCATCGGGCCAGCTCAAGCATTCCATATCCGCCGCGCCGGTGAGCCGTCCGAAAGACCGCCGCGGTCTCCGGCTGTCGATAGTCTTGAGGTGCCGGCGGACGTACGGTGACATCCGCGGATCGCCGGCGTGACAACAGAGGGAAAACGAGGAGGGCCCATGAGCGTCGAGTCCCGCGGTGGCCGCGCTCAGGGCGGGCGCGACGCCGCGATCGCCGAGCTGACCCGGCTGCTGGCGCCCGCCGTCGGCGCGGCGGGCCTCGACCTGGAGGAGGTCGACGTGCGCCCGGCCGGCCGCCGCCGGCTGGTGAAGATCGTCGTGGACGGGGACGGCGGGGTCGACCTGGACGCCGTCGCCCGGGTGAGCGAGGCCGCCTCGCGGCTGCTCGACGAGTCCGACGTGATGGGGACCTCGCCCTACGTGCTGGAGGTGACCTCGCCCGGCGTCGACCGACCCCTCACCGAGCCGCGGCACTGGCGCCGCGCCGTCGGCCGGCTGGTCGTCGCCCCGCTGGCCGAGGGAGGCCAGATCGAGGGCCGGGTGGTCGCGGCCGACGACGAGGCCGTCGAGATCGACGTCGTCCAGAAGGGCCGGGGCAAGGGAGCCGGGCCGAAGGGCGGCGGATCCGCCGGGGCGAAGGGCGCCGGGGCGAAGACCGCCGGCGCCGGGACGGTGCGGCGCCGGTTCGGGCTGGGCGAGCTCGGGCGCGGCCGGGTGCAGGTGGAGTTCAAACCCCTGGAGCGGACGGCCGACGATAAGCGTTCTCCGGCTGAGCCGGACTAGAGGGGGGAACCTCGTGGACATCGACATGACCGCCCTGCGGGGCCTGGAGAGCGAGAAGGACATCTCGCTCGACGTGGCCGTCAAGGCCATCGAAGACGCCCTGCTGATCGCCTACCACCGGACGGAGGGCGCGGCGCCGAAGGCGCGCGTCGAACTGGACCGGCAGAGCGGGCACGTGACCGTGTGGGCGACCGAGACCGACGAGGAGGGCAACGACCTCCGCGAGTACGACGACACCCCGACCGGGTTCGGCCGCATCGCGGCGACCACGGCCAAGCAGGTGATCCTGCAGCGGCTGCGGGACGCCGAGGACGAGCTGACGTTCGGCGAGTACGCCGGCCGCGAGGGCGACATCGTCAGCGGCATCATCCAGCAGGGCAAGGACCCGCGGAACGTGCTGGTCGACCTCGGCCGGATCGAGGCCGTGCTGCCCCCGCAGGAGCAGGTGCCGGGCGAGCGGTACGAGCACGGCGAGCGGCTGCGCGCCTACGTCGTCCAGGTCCGCAAGGGCCACCGCGGGCCGTCGGTGCAGCTGTCGCGCACGCACCCGAATCTCGTCCGCAAGCTGTTCGCGCTGGAGGTGCCCGAGATCGCCGACGGCACCGTGGAGATCGCCGCGATCGCCCGCGAGGCCGGCCACCGGACGAAGATCGCGGTGCGCTCGCGCAAGCAGGGCGTGAACGCCAAGGGCGCGTGCATCGGCCCGCTCGGCGGCCGGGTCCGCAACGTGATGGCCGAGCTGCACGGCGAGAAGATCGACATCGTCGACTGGTCGGACGATCCGGCGGAGTTCGTCGGGAATGCCCTGTCGCCGGCGCGGGTTACCCATGTCGCGGTGGTGGACGCCGACGCCCGGGTCGCCCGGGTGGTGGTGCCCGACTACCAGCTGTCCCTGGCCATCGGCAAGGAGGGGCAGAACGCGCGGCTGGCGGCCCGGCTGACCGGCTGGCGGATCGACATCCGGTCCGACACCGAGCCCGAGCAGCCCCCCGCGCAGGCCGCCGAATCCGGCGATACAGGATCTTCTACGTCAGGAGAGCATGCGACAGGCCCCGCCGACGCCTCGGCGCGGTAGACTCATGGAACGTGGCCGGGCGGCCCCTGTTCGCACGTGTGTGGGCTGCCGGGTCCGCACGGCCAAGTCCGACCTGCTGCGCCTGGTGGTGGTCGAGGGCGTCATCGTCCCCGACACCCGCGGGCGGCTGCCGGGGCGGGGCGCGCATCTGCATCCCGATCCGGCGTGTCTCGAGCTCGCAGAGCGACGTCGGGCGTTCCCGAGGGCGTTCCGCCTTCCGGGCCCGCTCGACGCCAGTGCGCTGCGGGCGCGAGTTGCGGCGCCCGCCGCGCCGCAGCAGGATGGCCGAATGGTAAGCGACGTCTAGTCGGAAGCAGGTCGAGATTGCTATGAGCGCTCGATGAGCACGCCGCGATGAGTACGGCAAGTTAGCGACGGTCCGGAGGCCGCACCCCCGGACCGAGTAGGGAGTGCAGTGGCCAAGGTCCGGGTGTACGAACTCGCCAAGGAGTTCGGTGTTGAGAGCAAGGTCGTCATGGCCAAGCTCAAGGAGATGGGCGAGTTCGTACGGTCGGCGTCCTCCACGATCGAGGCGCCGGTCGAACGCAGGCTGAAGGAAGCCTTCTCTCATTCTTCGTCCTCCAAGCAGGGGGACAATCGGGGCGCGTCGAAGAGGCCTTCGGGTC
Organism: Actinomadura chokoriensis; assembly: GCF_039529475.1. Taxonomy (NCBI): domain Bacteria; kingdom Bacillati; phylum Actinomycetota; class Actinomycetes; order Streptosporangiales; family Thermomonosporaceae; genus Actinomadura; species Actinomadura chokoriensis. The sequence continues at coordinate 83,240 of NZ_BAAAMW010000030.1, forward strand.
CGCGTCCCGCCGCGCCGCGTCCGGGCCCGCCCGGTGGCGGCGCCTTCGACGGGCAGGGTGCGCGCCAGCAGGCCGGCTCGACCGCCGCGCCGCGTCCGCCAACGGCCAAGCCGGGCCCCGGCGGCGCCGGTGCCGGCGGCCGTCC
>NZ_BAAAMW010000031.1:0-83225 GCF_039529475.1 Actinomadura chokoriensis
CGCCGCCCGCCGGGCGCGGGGCGACGGGGCCGGCGCGCGGCGCCGCCGCGACCGCGAGCCGAGCCACCGCCGGGCGGTGCTCCAGCTGATCGGCGGCGTGCTGGTGCTGTTCGCGATCTCCTTCGGGCTCTGGTGGTGGAACTCGGCGCCGCGCGACGCCGAGCCGGTCCGCCCGGTCAGCCCGACGATCACGCACTCCCCGGAGCCCGCCCCGACCCCGACGGCCCCCGCCACGCAGGCGCCCCCGACCGTCGTGATCCCCGAGGTCTAGGCGAGCCGCCCCTGAGCGAGCCGTGCCTGGGCGGGCCTTGGGCGAGTCCTCCCTAGGCGAGCCGCACCGCCAGTTCCGCGTAGGCGGGGACGAGGACGCGGCGGGCCGCGCGCCGCGACACCACCCGGTACGGGCGCCCGCCGGACAGCAGCGTCGCCAGCATCCGCGCCACCTGCGTGCGCGCGACGGACGCGCCGAGGCACAGGTGGCGGCCCCCGCCGAACCACAGCTGCCGCGTCTCGGGGACGTACTCCCGGTGGATGTCGAACGGTCCCGCGCCGTTCGTCGCCCGGTAGGTCAGCAGCAGCACCCGCTCGCCCGCGCGGAGCCGCCGCCCGCCGACGGTCGCGTCCCGGCTGACGTGCCGCCCGATCACCGGCGCCGGGGCCGCGACGCGCAGGCCCTCGCGCACGGCGTTGTCCATGAGGGACGGGTCGTCCAGCAGCGCCCGCTGCCGGCCGGTGTCGTGCAGCAGCGCCGCCGTCCGGACCGTCCCGGACGCGCCGGTCTCCGTCCCCGCGATGACCAGCAGGGTCGCGAGGCCGCGGGCGAGCGGCAGGCCGAGGTCCATCCCGCGGCAGCGGCCGAGCAGGGTGTCCGGCCCGGCGGTCCGGTAGGCGTGCGGGACGCCGGCGGTGATCTCGTCCACGATGCCGCGGGCCCGCGCGACGACCGCCGCGTCGAGGCCGGTGGACGCGGTGGTGCCGAGCGCCAGCCGGGCGAGCCGCTCCCCGGCGCCGAACAGCTCGCGGTAGGCGGCGTCGCCCCGGTCGGCGGGCAGGCCGAGCAGGTCGGCGACCATCCGCCCGGCGAGGACGCGGGCGGCGTCGGCGACGTCCACGGCCCCGCCGTCGGCGAGCCGGTGGGCCAGCGCGGCGTGGTACCGGCCCTGGGAGCGCTCGACGAGGGCCCGCGCGGCGTCCTCGGTGAACAGGTCGCGGGCGCGGGTGCGGACCTCGGCGTGCCGCGCGCCGCCGAAGAACTGCCCCATCTCGTCCCCGAACAACTGCGTCCACAGGTGGCCGACGCCGCCCTCGCCGTTCATGCCGAACGCGGCGTGGTCGTTGAGGACCTGCCGGGCCAGCACGGGATCGGTCACCACCCAGCCGAGCCGGGGGACCCGCGCGATCGGCCCGGTGTGCCGCGCGGCCTCCAGCAGCGCGAACAGCCACGGGTTCGCCTCCCACAGCAGCCGTGCCTCATGCCGCGCCGCGTACCGTGCGGCCATACGGGCCGGTGCGGGGATCTTTGTGCTGGTCATGCCGTGATTGTGCCGGGTTGGGAATCTGGACGAAAAGGCGGTACTACTCAATCCGGGTGAGTGGCGGTACTCACGGCGAACCGGGTACAACGCCCGGCGGTTGTTCCGTAGGGTTCCCCTCACCGGAGGCGCCCGGCCCCGGCGAGGCTTGCCGGACACCGAGCACGAGGAACCGGGGGACCCCAGCCCATGAGAGCCCGCATCACCGCCGTCGCGGCGCACCTGCCGGAGCGGACGGTCACCAGTGCCGAGGTCGAGGCCCGCGTCGCGGCCGAGAGCGCCGGGTACCGGCCGCACCCCACGATCGTGGAGCGGATGACCGGCATCCGCGCCCGGCACGTCATGCGCGACGACGAGCAGGCGTCGGACCTGGCCGTCGCCGCAGCCCGCCGCGTCCTCGCCGAGCGCGCCGTCGCGCCGGCCGGCGTCGACCTGCTGGTCTTCGGCTCGGCGTCGCAGGACCTCATCGAGCCCGCCACCGCGCACATCGTCGCCGCCAAGCTCGGCGCGGCCTGCCCGGTGTTCGACGTGAAGAACGCCTGCAACAGCTTCCTCAACGGCCTGCAGATGGCGGACGCGCTGATCCGCACCGGGCAGCACGAGCGCGTGCTGGTCTGCACCGGCGAGAGCCCGTCCCGCGCGATCCGCTGGAACGTCCGCGACCGGGCCCAGTTCGTGGACGCGTTCGCCGGCTACACGCTCTCCGACGGCGGCGCCGCGATGCTCGTCGAGGCCGCCCCCGACGGCGGGATCTTCTACCGCGACTTCGCCGCCGTCTCCAGCGCCTGGCAGGTCGGGACGCTCCCGGCGGGCGGCTCGATGCACCCCCGCGACCCCGACTACACCTACTTCAGCGGCGACGGGCGGCGGCTCAAGGACGCGTTCGTCGCCAACGGCCCGGAGATCTTCACGACCGCCCTGGAGAAGACCGGCCTGACCTGGGACGACTTCGCGGTCGTCGCCGTCCACCAGGTGACGCTGCCGTATCTGGAGGTGCTGCGCTCGATCCTCGGCATCCCGGCCGACCGGCTCGTCGTGACGCTCCCCGAGCACGGCAACGTCGCGTCCGCGAGCCTGCCGCTGCAGATCGCGACCGCCCGCGCGCAGGGGCGCTGCGGCCCCGGCGACCGCGTCGCGCTCATCGGCCTCGCCGGCGGCGTCAGCCTCGGCGTCATGTTCGCGGAGCTGTGACCATGGACCTCTGGGTCGTCATCCCCGCCTACGACGAGGAGCGGTCGGTCGGCGCGACGCTGCGCCGCCTCGCCGAGCAGACCGACACCGCGTTCTCCCTGGTCGTCGTCGACAACGCCAGCACCGACGGGACGGTGCAGGTCGTCAAGGAGTTCGCCGCCGGGAACCCCGCGTTCAACGTCCGGATCGTCCACGAGCCGGAGAAGGGGACGGGCGCCGCCGCCGACACCGGCTTCCGGCACGCCATCCGCGCCGGCGCCACGCACGTCGCCCGCACCGACGCCGACTGCCTGCCCCACCGCGGCTGGATCGCGGCGGTCAAGCGCGCGTTCGGCGACGGGCTGGAGATGGTGTCCGGGCCGCTGCTGCCCCGCACCGACGAGTTCGCGCTAAAGTTCTGGGAGCGGCGCCTGCTGCCCGCCGTCATCGACCTCGCCGCCCTCTTCGGACGCTTCCGCCCCGGCAACCAGGACCCGCTCTACCTCGGCCCGTACGTGATGATGCCGGGCTGCAACGTCGCCATCACCGCCGACCTGTACGAGCGGTCGGGCGGCTTCCCGCGCACCCGCATCGAGGACGTCCACGAGGACCGCGCGCTCGTCAACCGCGTCCGCTACCTCACCGACGCCTACGGCCTGCGCAAGGACGTGACCGTCTACGGGTCGGTGCGGCGGCTGCGCGCGTTCGGCCTGGTCAGGACGCTCGGCTGGTACGCCGACCACCGCTACCGCCCGGCCGTCGTGGACATCCGGTGAACTGGGAGGAGCGGCTCTACACGACCGCGCATCCGTTCGCGTACCCGCTGCTGCGCGCCGTCGCCCGGCGCGGCCCCGTCGTCCGCGTGCCCGGCGTCGGCGTGGTGGTGAACGACGCCCGCGCGGCCCGCGAGGTCCTGATGGACGGCGAGACGTTCCGCAAGGACGGCCCCGGCTCGCCCGGCGAACTGTGGACGCCGGTGCTGGGCCCGTCCGTCCTGCTCAACATGGAGGGCGAGGCGCACCGGGCGCTCCGGCGCCGCCTCACCGACCTGTTCGTCCCGTCCTACACCGAGGCGCTGTGCGCACGGGTGCTGGCCGGCCCCCTGGACCGGCTCGCCGACCGCCTCGCGCGCGGCGCGACCGTCGACCTCGTCGATTTCGCGCGCGTCATGGCCGGCACGGTGATCGGCGAGGTCATCGGCCTGGAGGGCGGCGGCGAGGCGGCCTACCGCGACCTGTTCGAGCAGGGCGAGCGGATCGTCGCGATGGTGTCGCTGCGGACGCGCCGCCTCTCCCCGGCGCAGGTGCGGCGCGCCCGCGGCGTCCTCGACCCGCTCGGCGACATCGCGGCGAAGGCGTACCTGGCCGGCGACGAGTCCACGGTCATGGGACGGATGCGGGCGCTCGGCCTGTCCGAGGACGAGGCGCGCGGCGCGGCCGGCGCGTTCTTCCTGACCGGCACCGAGACCGTCGCGACGCTGCTGCCCCGCCTGATCGCGCTCCTCGCCGACCACGGGCAGCTGGCGCGCGTCGCGGGAGACCTCTCCCTGCTCGACCGGGCCATCGAGGAGGCCATGCGCGTGACGACGCCGACACCGGTCATGCTGCGCAGCGTGCACCGGCCCGCCGCCGTCGCGGGCGTCGCGATCCGCCCCGGCGACCGGGTGCTGATCGCCACGCACACCTGCTGCCGCGCGTACGGCCCGTTCGACCTCGACCGCCCGCACCCACCCGAGCTGCGCCGCCTCTGGTTCGGTGCGGGGCCGCACTTCTGCATCGGCTACCCGCTGGCGATGGCGCAGATCCGGCTGGCCGCCCGGACCCTCCTCACCGCCGCGCCCCTGGCCGTCACGCGGCGGGCGGCGGCGCGCGGCGTGCTGATCCCGACCTACCGGTACCTGGCCGTCCGATCGGAGGCGGCGGCATGACGCTCGTCCGGAGGCTGCTCGACCAGGCGGCCGAGACCCCCGGCGCCGTCGCGCTGATCGCCGGGGACGGGGCGGAACTGACGTACGGCGACCTCCGGCGGCAGGTCCTCGCCGTCCGGCACGGGCTGCTGTCGAGCGGTCTCGCGGCGGGCGACGGGGTGCTGTTCTCGGTGCGCCCGTCGCCGGAGTCGCTCGTCCTGGCGCTGGGCGTGGTCGCGGCCGGGGGAGTGGTCGTCTTCGCCGACCCGGGAGCCGGGCCCGAGATGTTCACCGCGCGGCTGCGGCTGGCGCGTCCGCGCTGGTCGGCGGCGGAGTCGGTGCTGTACGCGGGCAGCCGGCTGCGGCCCGTCCGGGCGTACGCCCGGCGGCGCGGGCTGCTCCTGCCGAACCTCGCCGACCTGCGGATCCCCGGCGAGGGCCCGATGCGGCACGTCCACGTGGGCCGCCGCCTGCCGGGCGTCCCGCGCGGCGCGCTGTCCTTCGCCCGCCTGGTCCGGGGCGCGGCTCCCGAGCCGGACCGGGACACCGATCCGGACGCCCCCGCCGCCGTCATCTTCACCTCGGGGACGACGGCGGACCCGCGCGCGGTGGTCCACACCCAGGCGTCGCTCGCCGCGGCGCTCGACCTGTTCCGGGCCCGGCTGCCCCTCGGCCCCGGCGACGTCGTGCACACCGACCAGCTCATGCTCGGCCTGCCCACGCTGATCGCGGGCGCCCGCTGGTCGATGCCGCCGCTGTTCTGCTCGCCGGCCGGCTTCGCCCGGCTGATGCGCGAGCGCGGCGCCACGCACACGTTCTGCGTCCCCGTCCATCTGGCGGAGATCCTGGACGCCGTCCCGGAGCTGCCGCCGTCCGTCCGGCATGTCCTGCTCGGTGCGGCGCCCGCGCCCGCGCCGATCCTGCGGAGGGCGATCGCGGCGGCGCCGTCCGCCGAGGTCCTGTCCGTGTACGCGATGACGGAGATCCTCCCGGTGGCGATCGCGTCGGCCGAGGAGAAGCTCGCGCACACGGAGTCGGGGGCGGGCGACCTCCTGGGCGCGCCCTTGCCCGGAGTGGGCGTGCGCCTGGCGCAGGACGGCGAACTCCTGCTGTCCGGCCCCAACCTGTGCCGCGGTTACCTCGGCGCGGACCCCCGCACCGAGCTCCCGACCGGCGACCTGGCCCGCCTGGACGGCGGACGCCTCGTCCTCATGGGACGCAAGAAGGACATGCTGATCAGGGGCAAGTTCAACCTGTACCCCGGCCTGTACGAACCGTCGGTCGCCGCGCTCCCCGGCGTCGCCGAAGCGGCCATCGTCGGCGTCCCCGACCCGCGGACCGGGGACGAGGAGGTCGTCCTCGCGGTGGTCGGCCCGCCCGGACTCGACGCGCGCCTGCACCGCACCCTCCCGGACGTGATCGACCACGACGCCCTGCCCGACCGCATCGTCGTCCTGGACGAACTGCCGCGCGCCGGCCGGACCCGCAAGCTCGACCGCGACCGGCTCCGCGCCCTGGTGACGCCGTGAGGATCGCCGTGACCGGGGCATCCGGCTTCGTCGGCGGCGCGGTGTGCCGGGCACTGGCGGCCCAGGGCGTCACGACGTACGCGTTCGGCCGCCGTCCGTCCACACCCGAGGCCCATGTGGGCGGGGCTCTCTACCGGTCATGGGACCTCACCCGCGGCCCGGTCCCGGACGCCCCCCGCGTCGACGCCGTCGTCCACTGCGCGGGCAGCGCCACCGACTGGGGACCCGCCCGCATGATCTTCGCCGCCAACCTCACCGGCACCCGCAACGCCCTCGCCGCCTTCCCGGACGCCCGGTTCGTCCACGTCAGCACGGCCAGCGTGTACGACCCGTTCCGCCCGAGCGTCATGGCCCGCGAGGACGAGGCCCCGGTGTCCCGCTACATGAACGCCTACGGCGCCTCGAAGGCCGCCGCCGAACGCCTGGCCCTGGACCGCGGCGCGATCGTCCTCCGGCCCCACGCGGTCTACGGGCCGGGCGACACGACCCTGCTGCCGCGCGTCCTCTCGGCCGTCCGGGGCCCGCTGCTGCCCGCCGTCGGGACGGGCCGCCAGCGCATCAGCCTGACCTCGGTCGGCAACCTCGTCCAGGCCTGCCTGCTGGCCGCCGCGGGCCCGGTGGCCTCGGGCGTCTTCAACATCGCCGACGCCGCCCCGGTGGTGATCGACGACGCGTTCCGGGAGATCCTCCGCGAGCGCCGCATCGAGGCGAGGCCCGTCTACATCCCGGCCGCCGTCGCCCGCCCGCTCGCCGCCGCGGCCGAGGGCGCGTTCCTCCTGGCCCGCCGTCCCGAACCCCCGCGCATCACCCGGTACGCGATCAGCCATCTCGCCGTGGAGCGCACCCTCGACATCGAGGCGGCGCGCACGGCCCTCGGCTTCGACCCGCACGCGACGACCTTCGCCGGAGCCGCCGGCTGGTAATCGTCAACCTCGGGTTGACGATCGTGAATCGTCAACCTAAGGTTGACGCATGACGGAACCCACCCAGGCGGTCGGCCAGGTCCGGTTGGACGAGCTGATCAACGCCATCAAGAAGGTCCACACCGACGCCCTCGAGCGGCTCAGCAGCGCGGTGATCGCCGCGGAGCACCTCGGCGAGGTCGCCGACCACCTCATCGGCCACTTCGTCGACCAGGCCCGCCGCTCCGGCGCGTCCTGGACCGACATCGGCACGAGCATGGGCGTCAGCAAGCAGGCCGCGCAGAAGCGCTTCGTCCCCAAGGACGCCTCTCCGGACCTCGACCCGTCCCAGGGCTTCTCCCGGTACACCACCCGCGCCCGCAACGTCGTCATCGCCTCGCAGAACGAGGCCCGCGCCGCCGGCAGCGCGCAGATCACCCCCGCCCACCTCGTCCTCGGCCTGCTCTCCGAGCCCGAGGCGCTCGCGGCCAAGGCGATCACCGGGCAGGACGTCCTGCTGGACACCGTCCGGCAGGCCGCCACCGCCGCGCTGCCGCCGGAGTCCGACGACCTCCCGGCGCTCATCCCCTTCGACCAGGACGCCAAGAAGGCCCTCGAACTCACCTTCCGCGAGGCCCTCCGCCTCGGCCACAACTACATCGGAACGGAGCACATCCTCCTCGCGCTCCTCGAACACGAGAACGGCACCGGCATCCTCTCCGAGGCCGGCATAGACAAGGCGGCCGCCGAAGCGGACATCACCGCGGCCCTGGCCGCGCTGACCGCCGGACAGAACGGCTGAACGCCCGAACGGCGGCGCCCGATGAGTTCCGGGCGCCGCCGGAGTCGGTAGGGGCATGGAGAAGCTCATCACCGCCAACGGCGTCGACCTCTGCGCCGAGACCTTCGGCGACCCCGCCGACGTCCCGGTGCTGCTGATCGGGAACACGATGCTCACCTGGCCCGACGCCCTCTGCGAGCGCCTCGCGGCACTGCGCCGCTTCGTCGTCCGCTACGACCTGCGCGGCACCGGCCGCTCGGCGGCCGGCGACCCGGAGGCACCGTCCTACACCCTCCGCGACCTGGTGGCGGACGCCGCCGCCCTGCTCGACGCGCTCGGCCTGCCCCGGGCGCACGTCGTCGGCGCCGGCCCCGGCGGCTGGATCGCCCAGCTCCTCGCCCTCGACCACCCCGGCCGCGTCGCCACCCTCACCCTGGTCGGCACCCGGCCCACCGCCCCCGGCCCCGCCGACCCCGACCTCCCCGACCACGCGCCCGAGCTCATGGAGCACTTCATGAGCCCGCCGGAGGTGGACTGGACGGACCGCGAGTCCATCGTCGCGTTCCAGGTGAACAACGCCCGGCACATGGGCGGCCGCGACTTCGACGAGGACGAGGCCCGCGCGAACATCGGGCGCGTCCACGACCGCACCCTCCCGAGCGACGACGGCGCGACCCACCGCGTCGACCAGATGGGCGTCCAGTTCGCCGCCCTGGACTGCGGCCCCCGCTGGCGCGAACGCCTCCCCGGCCTCACGGCCCCGACCCTCGTCGTCCACGGCGAGGACGACCCGTTCTTCCCCGTCGGCAACGCCGAGGCCCTGGCCGCCGAGATCCCCAAGGCCGAACTGCTGGTCCTGCCCCGCACGGGCGGCGGCGGGCTCCCGAGCCGAACCTGGGACACGGTCATCCCCGCCCTGCTCCGCCACACCTCCTGAGCGGGACCGGTGAACGGGGACGGGGCGGCGGGACGGCCTCCACGCCGCGGATGAGGCGCCAGGCGACCAGCGCCCCGGCAAGGTAGGCGGCGCCGACGAGGCCGAACGCGACGGCCGGCAGCCACCACGGGGTCGAGGGGGAGAGGGCGATGAGGCAGAGCGAGGCCGCGCCCGCGACCAGCAGGGAGAGGGTGAGGAGCGGACCGGCCGCGACGCGTCCGGAGATGCGGGCGAAGACGATGTTGCCGATCGGGATGAAGACCGTGAGCGGCAGGAGCTGCAGCCCGGCCTGGAGCGGGGTCGCCCCGCGGACCTGCTGGACGGCACGATGACGGCGCTGTGCCCGGCGACCGCCAGGGGCAGCGCGTCGCCCTCCGCGGCGGCGATGTGCCGGCGGGTGAGGAGCATGCCCGCCACGCCGATCGGCACGTTGATCAGGAAGACGCTCGGCCACCGGAACGCGCCGACCATGATGCCGCCGACCGTCGGACCCAGCGCCATGGACGACGAGACGACCGCCGACCAGACGCCGAGCACCTTCGCGCGTTCCCGGGCGTCGGGGAAGGCCCGCACCAGCAGCGCGAGCGAACTCGGCATGAACAGCGCCGCTCCGGCCCCCTGCAGGAGCCGCGCCGCGATCAGCACGTCGATGCCGGGTGCCAGCGCGGAGGCCAGCGACGCGAAACCGAAGACTCCCATGCCGCACAGGTAGACCCGCCTCGCGCCCAACCGGGTCGCCAGCCCGCCGCCCAGCATCAGCAGCGCGGCGAAGCTGAGGAAGGAGATCACCGCCAAGGGCGACGAGGGGATGGCCGATCCCGACCCCTGGGCGGGGTTCACGGCCTTCGCCTTCTCCTACATCCGCCTTCGCAACGAGTTGTGCGACGTCAACCAGCGCCTCGGCGACGTCCTCGGACCCTCCCGAGCCGAACTGCGGGACCGCATCCGGAACCTGGTGGAGCGGGCCCAGCGGGCCGGTGCCATGCGTACGGACGCGACCTGGGAGGACGTGGCGTTCCTCATGGTCGCCGCGTCCTCGACCGGCCCCCACACCCTGGGCCTCCGGGCGGGCGCCCGCCAGTGGGAGCGCAACCTCCAGATCGTCCTGGACGGACTGCGCCGCCCCGGCCCTGCCCCGCTCTCCGGCGAACCCCCCGCCCTGGCCCCCTGATCCCGGCGCGCGGGGATCAGGGCAGGCGAAGCGCGAGGAAGAAGTCGACCTGGTCTTCCAGGCGGGAGAGATCCCGCCCGGTCAGGTCCTCGATCCGCTGGATCCGGTAGCGGACGGAGTTCACGTGCAGATGGAGCTGTTCGGCGCAGCGCGTCCAACTGCCGGAGTTCCGCAGGAACGTCTCCAGAGTGCGGACGAGGTCGGCGCCGTGGGTCCTGTCGTAGTCGTGCAGCGGGTCGAGGAGGCGCACCTTGAACATCCGGCGGACGTCGTCCGGGACGCTCGCCAGCAGGAGCACGTGGGTGGCCAGTTCGTCGTGCCGGACGACGCAGACGGGCGCGGGGCGGGCGGCGGCGAGGCGGCGGGCGTGGCGGGCCTCTTCGACGGCGCCGCGCAGGCCGCTGCCCGCGACCGCGTCACTGACGCCGACCGCGAGTCCGCCTCCGGACAGTCCGGGGGCCAGGAAGTCCAGTGCGGCCTGGATCTCGGCGGCGACGTCGTTCCCGGCGGACGGCACGAGTGCGAGCAGCTCGTCCTCCAGCGGGCCGATCACCGGGGACGGGAGGATCTCGATGAGGACGGCGCGCACGTCGGCCGGGCGCAGCGTGCCCCGGCCGGACGCGGCGACGGCGACGAGGGGGGCGCCGGCGGGCAGGCCGAGGTCCTCCGGGGAGGCGGTGCGGAGGTCGGTGGTGCGCGGCGCGTCCAGGCGGGCCCGCTCCAGCGCGGTGATCGCGGCGAGTTCGGCGGTGAGGGCGCGGCGCTCGGCGGGCCAGTCGGTGAAGTCGCCCTCGAAGGCGATGAACCAGTCGGCGATCCGGGGGGTGCCCGCGGCGACCGGGAAGAGCGATGCGCCGAGGGCGGGGACGTGGTGCGGCAGGTTCGGCGCGGTGAGGAAGGCGCGGGCGAGGGCGGCCGGGTCGGGCGGGGGCGGGCCCGCGACCACGCGGCCGGTCGGGGTGAGGACGTGGCAGTGGCCGACCAGGTCGAGGACGGCGCCCAGCCCGGTGCCCTCGACGAGGCGGCGGTGCCGGTCCAGGACGGCGGCGAGGTCGGCGGCGCGGGCGCCGGACAGGTTCCGGACGACCTCCTCGGTGACGGTCGCGAACGCCACGTCCTCCGGGACCTTGAACAGGGGGAGCCGGTGGCGCCGGCAGGCGTCGACGAGGTCGCCCGGGATGGTGCCGAGCGTCAGGTCCCAGGCGGCGAGGCCCGACACGCCCGCTTCGGCGAGGGCGCGCACGAACGCCTCGGAGTCGGCGGGGCGGGTCCGCCAGACGAGGCCGGTCAGCACGAGTTCCCCGCCGCGCAGGTAGCGGCCCGGGTCCAGCAGGTCGGTGGTGACGACCCATCTGATCGCGCGGTCCAGTTCGTCCGCCCCGGTGACGACCTCCAGTCGCAGTTCGGGCATGGCGAGCAGGGAACGCAACCTCATATGGAGAAAGCTACAAAAGGACGTGCGTGACCGGGACCACAGTTCGGACGTCCTGTGCCTCGACCCGCCCTGGAGCGGCTGTGTCTACTGGCAGATGTGGAGCTGAGCGAGGCCGATCTCCTGGCGTGCTGCGCGTCCCGGCGCTGGGTCGCGGCCGTCTCCGGGCACGGCGACCTCGGCGCGCTGCTGGCCGCGTCGAAGCGCGTGCTGGACGAGCTGGAGTGGCCCGACGTCGAGGAGGCGCTCGCGGCGCACCCGCGCATCGGGGAGCGGGCGCGCGGGCAGGGCCGGGAGGCCGGCTGGTCCCGGGGCGAGCAGTCCGGGATGGACGGCGCGGCGGCGGAGCTGAGGGACGCGCTCGCCGACGACAACCGGGCTTACGAGGAGCGTTTCGGGCATGTGTTCCTGATCTGCGCGTCCGGGCGGTCGGGCCCGGAGATGCTCGCGGATCTTCGGGAGCGGCTGGGGAATGACGTGGAGACCGAACGGGACGTCGTCCGGAGGGAGCTGGCCGCGATCGTCGACCTGCGGCTGGCGCGACTGGCGAGGGAGAACGGCGGATGAGCCTGTCGACGCACGTGCTGGACGCGGCGAAGGGGCTGCCGGCCGCGGGCGTGGCCGTCCGGCTCGACCGGCGCGACGGCGACGGAGACGGGGACGGAGACGGCTGGACGACGCTGGCCGAGGCCCGCACCGACGCCGACGGCCGGATCAAGGAGTGGGGCGCGGACCCCGGAAGGGGCGTGCACCGGCTGACGTTCGAGACCAGTGGCTTGTCGGACTTCTACCCCGAGGTCACCGTGGCCTTCACGATCGACGATCCCGGGCGCCACTACCACGTCCCGCTACTGATCAGCCCGTTCGCGTACTCGACCTACCGGGGGAGCTAGCGGCGATGGCCATCGTGCTCGGACCCAACCGCTACGGGAAGGCGGAGACCCGCGTCGTCCGCGTGGCCCGCGACGGCGCCACGCACCGGCTCAAGGACGTCAACGTCAGCGTCTCCCTGTCCGGTGCGATGCACGACGTGCACCTGACCGGCGACAACGCGGCCGTCCTGCCGACCGACAGCCAGAAGAACACCGTGTTCGCGTTCGCCAAGAAGCACGGCATCGGCGCGATCGAGGACTTCGGGCTCCTGCTCGCCCGGCACTTCGTCGCCTCGCAGCCCGCGATCACCCACGCCCGCGTCGAGATCCGCGAGTACGGCTGGAGCCGGATCACGGGCGGGCACTCGTTCGTCCGGGACGGCGGCGAGGTCAGGACGGCGCTGGTCCACAGCGGCGCGGAGGCGGAGACGGTCGTGTCCGGCCTCACCGACCTGGTCGTCCTGAACTCGACCGGCAGCGAGTTCCACGGCTTCGCGCAGGACGAGTACACGACGCTCGAACCGACCGACGACCGCATCCTCGCGACGGCCGTGACCGCCCAATGGCGGCACAGGACGACGGAGGCGCCTTGGGACGACTCGTACCGCGCCGCCCGCGACGCCCTCCTCCGGGCGTTCGCCGAGACGCACAGCCTGTCGCTCCAGCAGACGCTCTTCCAGATGGGACGCCGCGTGCTGGCCGAACGCGGCGAGATCTGCGAGGTCAGGCTGTCGATGCCCAACAAGCACCACTTCCTGGTCGATCTGGAGCCGTTCGGCCTGAAGAACGACGACGAGGTCTACTTCGCGGCGGACCGCCCGTACGGGCTCATCGAGGGCACCGTCCTCACCGACGACGCGCCCGACGCACCGTCCGCCTGGAACTGAGGACTCAGCAGCCATGGACTTCCTCCGACCCACGACCTGGCAGGACGCCCTCGGCGCCAAGGCGGAGCGGCCGGGCGCGCGGCCCGTCCAGGGCGGCACCGACGTCATGGTCGAGATGAACTTCGACCGGGACCGGCCCGAGGCGCTGCTCGACCTCACCGGGATCGCCGCGCTCGCAGAATGGGACATGGCGGACGGGCGCCTCCGCGTCGGCGCCGGCGTCCCCTACGCGCGCCTCATCACCGAGCTGGGCGAGCACCTGCCGGGCCTCGCGCAGGCGTCCCGGACGGTCGGCTCGCCGCAGATCCGCAACCGGGGCACGGTCGGCGGCAACCTCGGCGCCGCCTCGCCCGCCGGGGACGCCCACCCGCCGCTGCTCGCCGGGGACGCGGTCATCGAGGCCGAGTCCGCCGCGCGCGGCGTGCGGATGATCCGGGCCGCCGACTTCTTCACCGGCGTCAAGAGCAACGCGCTCGCGCCGGACGAGCTGATCCGCGCGTTCTGGGCGGTCCCCGCGTCCGGCCCCCAGTACTTCTCCAAGATCGGCACCAGGAACGCGATGGTGATCGCCGTCTGCTCGTTCGCGCTCGCCCTCCACCCGGAGGAGCGCCGCGTCGGCACGGGCCTCGGCTCCGCCGCGCCGACCCCGCGCCGCGCCGCCGAGGCCGAGACGTTCATCTCGCACGAACTCGACTGGGACGGCCGCGGCCCGCTCGCCGACACCGCCGTACGGCGCTTCGCGGACCTGGTCGGGGAGGCCGCGTCCCCGATCGACGACGTCCGGGGCACGGGCGGCTACCGCCGGCACGCGCTGTCGGTGATGGCGCGCCGCACGCTGACCTGGGCATGGGACGACTACAGGACCGGAACGTCCGGAAGGAGGGCGTCGTGATGCGCGTGAACGTGACCGTGAACGGTTCCGCCGAAACCGTGGACGACGTGTGGGAGGGCGAGAGCCTCCTCTACATGCTGCGCGAGCGGATGGGCCTCCCCGGCTCCAAGAACGCCTGCGAACAGGGCGAATGCGGTTCGTGCACCGTCTACCTGGACGGCGTTCCGGTGTGCGCGTGCCTGGTCGCGGCGGGCCAGGCCGAGGGCCGGGACGTCGTCACCGTCGAGGGCCTCGCCGAGGGGCCGCCCGGTGCGGAGCGGCTCGATCCCGTCCAGGAGGCGTTCGTGGAGGCGGGCGCCGTCCAGTGCGGGTTCTGCACGCCCGGCCTGATCGTCCAGTCGCACGACCTGCTCGCGCGGAACCCGGCGCCGACGGACGCCGAGATCCGCGAGGCGCTCGCCGGCAACCTGTGCCGCTGCACCGGCTACGAGAAGATCCTGGACGCGGTGCGCCTCGCCGCCCGCCGGAGGGCCGCCACATGATCATCGAGAACGCGCACGTCGTCACCGTCGCCGGGAACGAGTACCCGGACGGCCACATCGTCATCGGCGGCGACCGCATCACGGCCGTCGGGCCCGGCCCCGCCCCTGACCCCGACGGCGACTCCGAGCGCGTCGACGCCCGCGGCTGCCTCGCGACACCCGGCCTGGTCAACACCCACCACCACCTGTACCAGTGGGCCAGCCAGGGCATGGTCACCGACGGCACGCTCTTCGAGTGGCTGAGCACCCTCTACAAGCCGTGGGCGAAGATGGACGCCGAGGTGGTCGCGGGCGCGGCCACCGCCGGCCTGGGCTGGCTCGCCAAGTCGGGCTGCACGACGTCCACCGACCACCACTACCTGTTCCCGAGCGGGCGCGGCGACCTGTTCGCGGCGGAGATCGAGGCGGCGCGCGAGATCGGCGTCCGCTTCCACCCGTGCCGGGGCTCGATGGACCGCGGCGCGTCGCAGGGCGGCCTCCCGCCCGACGAGGTCGTCGAGGACCTCGACACGATCCTCGCCGCGACCGCGGACGCGATCGACCGGTACCACGACCCCTCGCCCGGCTCGATGCTGCGCGTCGCCGTCGCGCCCTGCTCGCCGTTCTCCGTCACCCGCGAGCTGCTGGTGGAGTCGGCGCGGCTGGCGCGCGACAAGGGCGTCCGGCTGCACACCCACCTCGCGGAGACGCTGGACGAGGAGGAGCACACCCGGGAGCAGTTCGGGATGACGCCGGCCGAGTACATGGACTCGATCGGCTGGCTCGGCCCGGACGTGTGGCTCGCGCACTGCGTCCACCTCCACGACACCGACGTCAAGCGGCTGGCCGAGACCCGCACCGGCACCGCCCACTGCCCGAGCTCGAACGCGCGCCTCGGCGCCGGGATCGCCCGCGTGTCGGACCTGCTCGCGGAGGGCGCGGCGGTCGGCCTCGGGGTGGACGGGCCGGCGTCCGCCGAACTCGTCCCGCTCGCCGGGGAGCTGCGGCAGGCCCTCTACATGCAGCGTGCCCGCCACGGCCCGACCTCGCTCACCGCCCGGCAGGCGCTGGAGATGGCGACCCTCGGCGGCGCCCGCTGCCTCGGCCGCGAGGACGAGATCGGCTCCCTCGAACCCGGCAAGCTCGCCGACATCGCGCTGTGGCGCATGGACGGCTTCCAGGCCGCGATCGACGACCCGGTCGTCGCGTTCGCGTTCGGTCCGGTGCCGCCGCTGGAGCGCCTCCTCGTCGGCGGGCGCACCGTCGTGGACGGCGACGCGCTCGCGACCGTCCCGCAGGACGAGGCCGCGCGGCGCGGCGCCGCCGCCCACCGCCGCCTCATGCGGCTCGCGGAGGAGGTGCTCCGATGACATCGCCGCTGGACCGGGCGTCGCCGGTGAAGAGCCCCGGTCATGTCGCCGCGCCCGGCATCGGCGGGGTCGGGGAGAGCCCGCTGCGCCCGGACGGGACGCTCAAGGTCGCGGGCGAGTTCGCGTACGCGTCCGACCTGTGGATGGACGGGATGCTGTGGGGCGCGACGCTCCGCAGCCCGCACCCCCGGGCGCTGATCCGGTCGATCGACATCGGGCCTGCGCTGGCGCTGCCCGGCGTCCGCGCCGTCCTCACCCACGAGGACGTGCCGGGCCGCAAGGTGTTCGGCATCGACCACACCGAGGACCAGCCCGTCCTCGCGGTCGACCAGGTCCGGCACCAGGGCGAGCCGGTCGCGCTCGTCGCCGCCGACCACCCGGAGACGGCGCGCCGCGCGATGGAGCGGATCGCCGTCGCGTACGAGGTCCTCGAACCGATCACCGACCCGCGCGCCGTGATCGCCGACCCGGAGCGCCTGAAGGTCCAGGACCGGGGCGGCATCACCCGGTACCAGCCCGTCCGGGTCGGGGACGTGGACGCCGCGAAGGCCGCCGCCGACGTGGTCGTGTCGGGGGAGTACGAGGTCGGCATCCAGGACCAGGCGTTCCTCGGGCCCGAGTCGGGGCTGGCCATCCCGTCCGAGGACGGCGGCATCGACCTGTACGTCTCGACGCAGTGGATCCACAACGACCTCAAGCAGATCGCGCCCTGCCTGGGCCTCGCCGAGGACCAGGTGCACATGACGCTCGCGGGCGTCGGCGGCGCGTTCGGCGGGCGCGAGGACCTGTCGATGCAGATCCACGCGGGCATGCTCGCGCTGCACACCGGCCGGCCGGTGAAGATGTCGTACAACCGGTACGAGTCGTTCTTCGGGCACGTCCACCGGCATCCCGCCCAGATGCGGTACGAGTACGGCGCCGCGTCGGACGGCCGCCTCCTCTACGCCGACGTCGAGATCATCCTCGACGGCGGCGCGTACACGTCGTCCACCATGAACGTGGTCGGCAACGCGGCCTCGCTCGGCGTCGGGCCGTACGAGATCCCCAACATCAGGATCGACGGGTACGGCGTCTACACGAACAACCCGCCGTGCGGGGCGATGCGCGGGTTCGGCGCCGTCCAGGCGTGCTTCGCCTACGAGTCGATGATGGACGCGCTGGGCGACGCCTGCGGTCTCGGCCCGGTCGAGATCCGCCGCCGCAACGCCGTCTCGCAGGGGTCGAGGCTCGCGACGGGCCAGGTCATCGAGTCGCCGGCGCCGCTCGCCGCGATGCTGGCGCGGCTGGAGGCGATGCCGATGCCCGCCGGCCCGGACACGGCCGACCTCCGCAACCTGCCGGGCGGCGTGTCGCAGACGACGCACGGCGAGGGCGTCGTGCGCGGTGTCGGCTACGGCGTCGGCATCAAGAACATCTGCTTCTCCGAGGGCTTCGACGACCTGTCCACGGCCCGGGTCCGGCTGGAGGTCATCGGCGGCGAGGCGACCGCGCTCGTCCACACGGCGGCGGCCGAGGTCGGGCAGGGGCTCGTCACCGTCCAGGCGCAGGTCGCCCGGACGGAGCTGGGGGTCCAGAGGGTCGTGATCGCTCCGGCGGACAACGGGGTCGGCGACGCGGGCTCGTCCAGCGCGTCCCGCCAGACGTACATGACGGGCGGCGCGGTGAAGGCGGCCTGCGAGGCGGTGCGCGCCGAACTCCTCGCGCTCGCGGCGCGCCGCCTCGGGCGACGCGACCTGAACGTCGCCGGCGGCAAGATCGTGTCGCGGGCGGACGGCGTCCTCGGCACCATCGAGGACGTCCTCGGCTCCGAGGTGATCGAGCAGACCCGCGAGTACCACCACCGGCCCACCGCCCGCATGGACCCGGCCACCGGGCAGGGCCGCAGCCACACCCAGCTCGCGCTGTGCGTCCACCGGGCCGTCGTCGACGTGGACGTGGACCTCGGCCTCGTCAAGGTCGTCGAGCTGGCCGCCGTCCAGGACGTCGGCAGGATCATCAACCGCCTGTCGCTGGAGGGGCAGATCCACGGCGGCTCCGCGCAGGGGCTCGGCCTCGCCGTGATGGAGGAGATCGTGGTGGCCGACGGGCTCGTCCAGAACCCGTCGTTCACCGACTACCTGATCCCTACCATCCTGGACATGCCGCCCATGCGACTGGACATCCTGGAGAACCCCGACCCGGAGGCGCCGTACGGCCTGCGCGGTGCGGGCGAGCCGCCGACCCTGTCGTCCACGCCCGCCATCGTCGCCGCGATCCGGAACGCGACGGGGCGCCCCCTCACCCGCGTCCCGGTCCGGCCCGAGCACATCGTCGGGGAAGCGCCGTGACCCGCCGGTTCGCGGTCAACTGCTCGATCCTGTTCACCGAGTTCCCGCCGCTGGAGCGCCCGGCGGCGGCGCGGGCCGCGGGGTTCGGGGAGGTGGAGTCCTGGTGGCCGTGGAACGGTGAGCCGGTGCCGTCCGACGCGGACGTGGACGCGTTCTGCCGGGCGGTCGAGGACGCCGGCGTGCGGCTCATCGCGCTCAACCTGTACGCGGGGGACATGGCGGCGGGGGAGCGGGGCGTGCTGTCCGACCCGTCCCGCGTCGAGGAGTTCCGCCGCAGCCTCGACGTGCTGGTCCGGATCGCCGAGCGGCTCGGCACCCGGTCGTTCAACGCGCTCTACGGGCAGCGGCTGGACGGCGCCGACCCGGCCGAGCAGGACCGGGTCGCGACCGCGAACCTCGTCCACGCCGCCGGACGGGTCGGCGAACTGGGCGGCACGCTGCTGGTCGAGCCGCTGGCACGCGGCCTCAACGGCGCCTACCCGCTGGAGACCGCGGCCGACGTCGCCGAGGTGCTGGGACGCGTCCGGGCGGCGGGAGCCGACAATGTCCGGTTCCTGTTCGACACGTTCCACCTGGCGACCAACGGCGACGACCTGGAGAAGGCCGCGCGGGAGCACGCCGCCGACATCGGCCACGTCCAGATCGCGGACGCGCCCGGCCGCGGGCGCCCCGGCACGGGCGCCGTCGACTTCGGCCGCGTCTTCGCCGTCCTCGACGACATCGGCTACGGCGGCCGGATCTCCCTCGAATACGTCCCGCGGGGCCCGTCGGCGGAGGAGTTCGGGTGGACGACCTCCTGATCAGATCGCGCCGGACCGTCCTGCCCGGCGGCGAGCGACCCGCCGCCGTCTCCGTCCGGGACGGCCGCATCGCCGCGATCTCCGGCTACACGGGCGGCGGGCCCGCGACCGCCTCGGTCGACCTCGGCGACGTGGCGCTGCTCCCCGGCCTCGTCGACACCCACGTCCACATCAACGAGCCCGGCCGCACCGAATGGGAGGGGTTCGCCACCGCGACCCGCGCCGCCGCGGCGGGCGGTGTCACCACGCTCATCGACATGCCGCTCAACTCCCTGCCGCCGACCGTCGACCCGGCCGCGCTGGCCGTGAAGCGGGAGGCCGCCGAGGGCGCGTGCGCCGTGGACGTCGGTTTCTGGGGCGGGGCGGTCCCCGGCAACCGGGCCGAGCTGCGCCCGCTGCACGACCTCGGCGTCTTCGGGTTCAAGTGCTTCACCTCCGACTCCGGTGTCCCGGAGTTCCCGCCGCTGCCCTACGGCGAGATGGGGGAGGCGTTCCGGGAGATCGCCTCGTTCGGCGGGCTGGTCATCGTCCACGCCGAGGACCCGGCCGCGCTGAGCGCGCCCACCGGCGGCGGCTACCCGGAGTTCCTCGCGTCGCGGCCCCCGTCCGCCGAGCGCCGGGCCGTCGAGCGGGTCGTCCGGCTGGCGGAGGAGACCGGCGTGCGCGCCCACATCCTGCACCTGTCCGCCGCCGACTGCCTGGACGTCCTCGCGAAGGCCCAGGCCGACGGCCTCCCCGTCACCGCCGAAACATGCCCCCACTACCTGACGCTCAACGCCGAAGACGCCAGTAGTACTGCTTGCAAATGCTGCCCGCCCATCCGCGACGCGGCCAACCGCGACCGGCTCTGGGAGGGGCTCGCCTCCGGGGTGATCTCGTGCGTCGTCACCGATCACTCGCCCTGCACACCCGAACTGAAGCGCGGCGACTTCGCGACCGCGTGGGGCGGTATCTCGTCGCTCCAACTGGGGTTGCCGGTGGTGTGGACGGCCGCGCGTGAACGCGGGCACGGCCTGGCCGACGTCGTCCGGTGGATGTCCGAGGCGCCCGCCGCCCTGGCCGGCGTCCCCGGAAAAGGCGGCATCGTCGTCGGCAACGACGCCGACCTGGTCGCCTTCGCGCCGGACGCGACCCTGACCGTCGACCCGGCGGCCCTCCACCACCGGCATCCCGTCACGCCCTACGCGGGCCGGACGCTGGCGGGGGCGGTCGAGACCACATGGCTGCGCGGCGCCCCCGTCGGGGAGCGGCCCGCCGGACGGCTCCTCGCGCGGGAGGCGAGATGACCGAGTTCACGTCCCTGCCCGACCTGGCCGTCCGCACCCTCGGCGGCTCGGTCGTCGCGGCGAGCGACGAGTCCTTCGCCGAGAAGGAGAACCTCGTCAACCCGTGGGCGCCGGCGTTCGCGCCGGGGACCTTCGGGCCGAAGGGCCAGGTCTACGACGGCTGGGAGACCGCCCGGCGCCGCGCCGGCGGCCACGACTGGGCGCTGGTCAGGCTCGGCCTGCCCGGCGTCGTCCGCGGCGTCGTGATCGACACCGCCTGGTTCAAGGGCAACTACCCGCCGCGCGCGTCCGTCGAGGCCTGCGCCGTGGAGGGCTACCCGTCCGACCTCTCCGGCGCCGACTGGGTGGAGATCGTCCCGGAAAGCCCCTTGAAGGGCGATACGGCACATCTCTTCCCGACCCGAGCGGAACGGCTGTTCACCCACGTCCGGCTGAACATGATCCCGGACGGCGGCATCGCCCGGCTCCGCGTCCACGGCGAGGTGGTCCCCGACCCGCGCGTCCTGGCCGGTCTGACGGTCGACCTGGCCGCCCTGGAGAACGGCGCCCGCGTCATCGAGTGCTCGGACATGTTCTACTCCTCGCCCGACAACATGCTGTTCCCCGGCCTCGCCCGCAACCAGGCCGAGGGCTGGGAGACGGCCCGCCGCCGCGACGGCGGCCACGACTGGGCGGTGATCCGGCTCGCCGCACCCGGCGTGATCAGGCTCGCCGAGATCGACACCGCGAACCTGAAGTTCAACGCGCCCGCCGCCGCGGCGCTGCAGGGCCTCGACGCCCGCACCGCCCCCCTCGACGCCTGGCGCCCCCTCCTGCCGCGCACCGGCCTCCTGCCCGACACCCGGCACCGGTTCCGCCTGACGACGCCCGAGGTGACCCACGTCCGGCTGGACATCCACCCGGACGGCGGCATCGCCCGCCTCCGGCTCCTCGGCGACATGACCCCGGACGGCGCCAAGGAGCTGGCCGCCCGCTACACCGCCCTCACTCAACATTCGGCAAAGTATTGACCGTCGCCAGAAATCTGCCTACATTCTGAGCACTCCGCCCATCCCGAGGCGCATCGGCAGGCCGCAATGCTCGACAAAATCATGACGCCCGTGACTTGGGCATTCTGAAATCCCGGCCCGGGAGGACCCCCATGACACGACTCCAGGCAGGTATCCTCGCCGCCGTCCTGGCGGCGCCCGTCGCTCTCGCACCCGCCACCGCCCACGCGTCCGCGGGCCCCGCGCACTACACCGGGACGCTCCCCGACGGCGCGACCTGGATCGCGGACGTCCCCGCCCGCTGGAACGGCACGCTCGTCCTGTTCAGCCACGGGTTCGGGCCGCTCAGCCCCGCGAACCGCCCGAGCGAGGCCGCCGGGAAGGCCCTGCTCGACCGCGGCTACGCGCTCGCCGGCTCGTCCTACGACCCGGACGGCTCCCTCTGGGCGCTCGGCAGCGCCGTCCGCGACCAGATCGGCACCGGCGCGGCCGTCGCGCGGATCATCGGCAGCCCCCGCCGCACCCTCGCGCTCGGCCAGTCCATGGGCGGCCTCGTCAGCGCCGAGCTCGCCGAGACCCGCGCCGTGGACGGCGCCCTCACCACCTGCGGCATCGTCGGCGGCGGCGTCGACCTGAACAACTACCAGCTCAACGCGGGCCACGCCATCGCGACCCTGCTCGCCCCGTCCGAGGACATCAAGCTCACCGACTACACCTCACCCGTCGAAGGCGCGGTCGCCGGCGCCCAGCTCACCCTGGCCGTGCAGAACGCCCAGGCGACCCCCGCGGGCCGCGCCCGCATCGCGCTCGCCTCCGCCTTCCTCAACCAGTCGTCCTGGTTCGACGGCGACACCGCACCGCCCCGCCGCGACTACGCCGCCCAGGAGGTGCAGCAGTACCGATAGCTGACCTCGGGCGTCCTCGGCTTCATCTTCGGCGGCCGCTACTCCATCGGCCAGGCCGCCGGGGGCGACAGCGCCTGGAACAAGGGCCTGGACTACTCGCGCCTGCTCCGGACGTCCGCCAACCTCCGCCAGGTCAACGCCCTCTACAAGAGTGCGGGCCTGAGTCTGAAGGACGACCTCTCCACGCTCACCAGGACGGCCGCGAAGCAGGTCGAGCCGGGCCCCCTCGCCTGGATGACGCGCACCTCCGAGCCCACCGGGCGCCTCGCCGTCCCGACCCTGACCGTCCACACGGTCTCCGACCAGCTCGTCCCGGTCGAGCACCAGAACGAGTACGCCAGGGCCGTCCGCGCCGCGGGCCGCACCAATCTCCTGCGCCAGTCCTATGTGCACCGCACCGGGCACTGCAACTTCACGGCGTCCGAGTACGTGGCGTCCCTCCAGGCCCTGGAGAAGCGCGTCGAGACCGGCCGCTGGCCCGGCACGAGCGCCGCGGCCCTGAACCGGGCCGCCGCGTCCCTCTCCCTGGACGCCTCGGCCTTCGTCCGCTACCGGCCGAGCCGCCTGGTGGTGCAGCCGTCCCGCCCGTGACCGAGAGGGTCACCGCGACACGAGAACGCCCCCGGCGGGAGGTCGGGGGCGCTGTCGTGCACGGGTCAGGGGGCCTCGGTGGGGTCCTCTTCCAGGAGGTCGTCGAACTCGCCGTCCTTGACGCCCGCGATGAAGGCGTCCCACTCGGCCTCGGTGAAGTAGAGGATCGGGCCCTCGGGGTTCTTGGCGTCGCGCATCACGACGGCCCGCTCACCGAAGTCCTTGTGCTGGACGGGGACGTCCTTGCCATCGATGAACTCGATGATGACCCCGTCGCTCAGGATCGGTTCCTGCTCGGTCACTGGCACACCTTCTTCTCGCCGGCTCCTGTCGGGGTCCAAGGCTAGTGGGGAACGGGGCCGCGACACAGGGGAACGGTCCGGCGACGGTCAGGGATCGATGAGGAGGCGGGCGGCGGTGATCTCCAGCCGGGACTGGATCTCCTCGGCGGTGGCGTTGCCGCGCAGCATCTCGATCATCTCCATGGTCCAGATGCCGGACAGCGCGCGGGCCGCGAGGCGGCGCGGGTCGCCGTCGGGGATGTCCTCCGGCGGGCCGGACGCGGCGCGCAGCAGCAGCTCGCTCATCCGCTCGCCGAAGTCGGTCTTGACGTCCGACAGCAGCAGCGAGCGGATCAGCGCCTCGGCCAGCTCGGGCTCGCGCATGAGGCCGCGGGTGGCGCGCATCAGCACCTCGACCGCGCGCTCGGGGGCGGCGCCGCCGCGGGGCGGGCGGCGCTCGATGCTGCCTTCGAGGAGGTCGATCTCCTCGCTGACGACGGCGACGACCAGGTCCATCTTGGACGGGAAGTAGCGGTAGAGGGTCCCGAGCGCGACCCCGGCCCGCTCGGAGACGGTGCGCATCTGCATCGCCTCGATGCCGCCGCGCGACGCGAGCGCCGCGGCCGCCTGCACGATACGCTTGCGCCGCTGGTGCTGGCTGCGGGAGCGCACGCCCTGCCCGCTCGCGGGGCCGGCCGCCTGTCCCGCCGGCTGACCCCGGGTCCCGTCCCCGGTCACTGTCGGCTCTGCGGTCACGGTCGTCATCCCTTCTGTGCGGGCTCGGTCGCCCGACGCGTCGCCCTCCAGCGTACAGCCTTGCGAGAACGTGTTATCTGATCGACCGACTGCGGCCGTGCGCGGGCGGTCCCCGGTTCGCTCGATCCGCCGTGCCCCAGCAGGGTACGGGCCAGGTGAATCGCAATGATCGGGCCTCTGGACACAGACTAGAATCTGTTCTACTTTTTCGCCGTGGGCGCGTCCGGGAGGTGGTCATGCTGAGCGTCGCGGCACTGCTGGAGGCGCGGGCCGGGGACGACCGGCCGGGGCTGCGCTCCGCCGACGACGGCCGCGCCTGGACGTGGCGCGAGGTCGTCGCCGAATGCGCCGTCCGCGCCGCCTGGATGGCGGACCGGAGGGGTGCGGAGCGGCCCGTCCACGTGGGCGTGCTCCTCGACAACCTGCCGGAGATGGTCTTCCTGCTCGGGGGCGCGGCCCTGTCCGGCTCGGTGCTCGTCGCGCTGAACCCGACCCGGAGCGCGGCCGAGCTGGCGGGCGACGCCGAACGCGCCGACTGCGATCTCGTCGTCGCCCAGTCGCGCCATGCCGAGCAGGCCGCCGCCCTCGGGATTCCGGTCCACGACGCGGACGCCCTGGCCGCCGAACTGGCCCCGTTCGCGGGGGCGCCGCCGCCGGACACCTCGGCGATCGGGCCCGCCTCGCTGCTGATGCTGATCTTCACGTCCGGGACGTCGGGACGGCCCCGCGCCGTCCGCGTCACCCACCGCAAGATGGTCGTGCCGGGGGAGATGCTCGCCGAGCGCATGCTGTCGGGGGAGTCGGTCGTCTACTGCCCCATGCCGCTGTTCCACTCCGGCGCGGTCATGGCGGCGTACGCGCCCGCGCTCGCGGCCGGCGCCGAGCTGGTGCTGCGGGCGCGGTTCTCGGCGTCCGGCGTCCTGCCCGACGTGCGCGCGCACGGCTGCACCTACCTGCACTACGTCGGCAAGGCGCTGTCGTACGTGCTGGCCACCCCGGCCGCAGCGGACGACGCCGACAACCCGCTGCGATTCGCGTTCGGGAACGAGGCCGCGCCGCTGGAGCAGAAGAGCTTCGGCGAGCGCTTCGGCTGTTTCGTCATCGACGGCTACGGATCGACCGAGACCGCGATCTCGCTGTCGCCCGACCCGTTCGGGCCGTCCGGGGCGCTCGGGAGGCTCCCCGACGGCGTCGCGATCCTCGACCCGGCGACCGGCGAGCCCTGCCCGCCCGCCGTGTTCGACGGAGCGGGACGGGTGGTCAACGGCGACGAGGCCATCGGCGAGCTGGTCAAGCTCGGCGACCTCGGCCTGTTCGACGGCTACTACAAAGAGGACGCCCCCGACCGGCTCCGCGATGGCAGGTTCTGGAGCGGCGACCTCGCCTACGCCGACGGCGACGGCTACGTCTACTTCGCCGGGCGCAGCGCCGACCGGCTCCGCGTGGACGGCGAGAACTTCGGCGCCGTCCAGGTGGAGCGCGTGCTGGCGGAGCTGCCCGGCGTCCGGCAGCTCGCCGTGTACGGCGTCCCGGACGCGGCGTCCGGCGACCAGGTGATGCTCGCCGTCGCCGCCGACGGCTTCGACCCCGGCGCGTTCGCGAACCACCTGCGCGGGCGCGCCGACCTGAGCCCCAAGTGGGTGCCGCGCTACGTGCGGGTGGCGCGGGACCTGCCCGCGACCGCGTCCAACAAGATCCTCAAGCGCCGGCTGGCCAGGGACGGCTGGCGCACCGAAGACCCGGTGTGGTGGCGGCCGGGACGCGACCTCGCCTACCGCCGGTTGACCGCCGAGGACGCCGCCCGCCTGCGGGCCGAGTTCGAGCGGTGCGGCCGGCTGCACCTCCTGGAAGGGAGCGGATGAGTGGACTTCAACCTCGACGAGACCCAGCAAGAGATCAAGGGCCTCGCCGCCGGAGTGCTCGCGCGCGAGGCCGCGCAGGAGCGGCTGGAGGCGTTCGAGAAGAGCGGCGCCCCCTATGACGACGTGGCGTGGAAGGCGCTCGCGCAGGCGGGCCTGCTCGGCATCGTCCTGCCCGAGGACGCCGGCGGCGCCGGGCTCGGCCCGGTCGAGCTGGCGGTGATCCTGCGCGAGGTCGGGCGGCACGCCGCGCCCGTCCCGGTGTACGCCTCGCTCGCGCTCGCGGCCGTCGCGATCGGCGCGCACGGCACCCCGGAGCAGCGCGCCCTGCTCGCCCCGCTCACCGAGGGCGCGACGGTCCTGACCGGCGCCTACCGCGAGGTCGGCCCGGCCGGCGAGATCGCCGCGACGGCGCGCAGGGACGGCGACGGCTACGTCCTCGACGGCGTGAAGACCTTCGTCCCGTACGCGCGCGAGGCGTCGCTGATCCTCGTCCCCGCGCGGGTCGAGGGCGAGGGCGTCGGGGTCTTCCTGGTCGAGCCCGGCGCCGTGACGATCACCGGGCAGCCGTCGGCGACGAGCGAACCGCTGTCGCGGGTCGCGCTGGACGGCGCGCGGGTCGGCGCCGGAGCGCTCCTCGGCGGGACGGCGGACGGCGCCGCCTGGGACACCCTCCGCCGCTCGGCCGTCGCCGGCGCCGTCGCGATCTCCTCCGGCGTCATCGAGGGCGCGCTGGAGCTGACGAAGGAGTACACCAAGACCCGCGAGCAGTTCGACCGGGCGCTCGCGCAGTTCCAGGCCGTCACGATGCAGATCGGCGACGTCTACATCGCCAAGCGCGCGCTGGACGTCGCCGTCTGGGCGGGCGTGTGGCGGCTCGCGCAGGGCGCGGACGACGCCGAGGAGGTCCTCACCGTCGCGTCCTACAACGCGTGCGACCCCGTCATCAAGGCCCTCTACACCTGCCAGCACCTGCACGGCGGCATCGGCCTGGACGTCACCTACCCGCTGCACCGCTACTTCGCCTGGGGCAAGCACTGCGGCCACCTGCTCGGCGGCGCGGAAGACCGGCTCGACGCGCTCGGCGCGCTCATCGCCCAGGAGGCCTGAATGTTCATCGACCTGACCGCCGAGCAGAAGAGGCTCCGCGCCGAGCTGCGCGAGTACTTCGAGAACTGCCTGACCGGCGAGCAGCGCGCCGCGATCGCCGCGGACCCGTTCGGCACCGCCTACATGGAGCACTGCAAGCGGCTCGGCCGCGACGGGATGCTCGGCGTCGCGCTGCCGAAGGAGTACGGCGGCCGCGGCTACGGCCCGGTCGAGCAGACGATCTTCGCGAACGAGATCGCCCGCGCCGAGGTCACCTACCCGCTGATCACGCTGAACTCGGTCGCGCCGACGATCCTGCAGTACGGGTCGGACGCGCACAAGGAGTTCTTCATCCCGCGCATCCTCGCGGGGGAGTGCCACTTCGCGATCGGCTACAGCGAGCCCGGCGCCGGCACCGACCTCGCGGCGCTGCGCACGACCGCGGTGAAGGACGGCGACCACTACGTCGTGAACGGGCAGAAGATCTTCACGTCCGGCGCGCACTACGCCGACTACGTGTGGCTCGCGGCCCGCACCGACCCGTCCGCGAAGAAGCACAAGGGCATCTCGATGTTCATCGTCGACTGCGAGGACCCGGGCTTCTCCTGGACGCCGATCATCACGATGGACGGCGCGCACCACACCAACTCGACGTACTTCCAGGACATCCGCGTCCCGGCGGACATGCTCATCGGCGAGGAGAACAAGGGCTGGGACCTCATCGTCAACCAGCTCAACCACGAGCGGGTCACGCTCGGCCCGGCCGGCAACATCGGGCACACCCGCATCCGGTTCGAGCGCTGGGCGCGCGAGACCCCCGGACGCGACGGGCGCCCGCTCATCGAGGAGCCCGCCGTCCGCCGCGCGCTCGCCCAGGTGCACGCCTACCTGCGCGTCAACGAGATCCTCAACTGGCAGGTCGCCGCGAACCAGGACCTCGGCTGGCTCGGCGCCGCCGACGCGTCCGCGACGAAGATCTACTCCTCGGAGCGGATGCAGGAGGTCGGCCGCATCGTCGGCGACGTCCTCGCCCGCTACGGCGACCCCGGCGACCCGGAGACCGCCGCCTTCACGGCCTCGCTCGACCGGCTCGCCAAGGGCGCGCTCGTGCTCACGTTCGGCGGCGGCGTCAACGAGATCCAGCGCGAGCTGATCGCGATGATCGGCCTCGGCCTGCCGCGGGCCCCGCGCTGACCGTCAGGAGGTCTTCGCCGCCGGCGTCCTCTTCGGCTCGGCGCCGTGCGCGAAACCGGTCGTGCCGTCCGCGCCCCGCCTCGGCTCCCGCTGGGCCTCCAGCCGGGGCAGGGCGCGGCGGAGGTCGTCCAGGAACAGGTCGGCGAGGTCGTGCCCGAACCCGTTGCGCACCACCACGCGCAGGACGGCGAGGTCGGTGCGGTTCTCGGGGAAGGTGTAGGCGGGCACGAGCCAGCCCGCCTCGCGCAGCGCCGCCGACATGTCGAACACCGTGAAGGCGCGGACGTCCTCCCGCACCCGGAACGCGAACACCGGGATGTCGCCGCCGTCGGTGATCGGCTCGAACGGGCCGAGCCGCCCGATCTCGGACGCCAGCCGC
Organism: Actinomadura chokoriensis; assembly: GCF_039529475.1. NCBI lineage: Bacteria > Bacillati > Actinomycetota > Actinomycetes > Streptosporangiales > Thermomonosporaceae > Actinomadura > Actinomadura chokoriensis. Next base: position 28,299 of record NZ_BAAAMW010000031.1, read on the forward strand.
GTCGCGACGTCCCGGCACGTCCGCTGGACGCGGCGGTACCCGTCGAAGCCGAGCCGCAGGAAGTTGTAGTACTGGGCGACGACCTGCGCGCCGGGCCGGGAGAAGTTCAGCGCGAACGTCGGCATGTCGCCGCCGAGGTAGTTCACCCGGAAGACCAGGTCCTCCGGCAGGGCCTCCTCGTCCCGCCACAGCGCCCAGCCCACGCCCGGCATGACCAGCCCGTACTTGTGGCCCGAGGTGTTGACGGACGCGACGCGCGGCAGCCGGAAGTCCCAGACGAGGTCCGGGTCGAGGAACGGCGCCACCATCGCGCCGGACGCGCCGTCCACGTGGACCGGCACGTCCAGGCCGGTGCGCCGCTCCAGGTCGTCGAGCGTGGCCGCGATCTCCGCGACGGGCTCGTAGCTCCCGTCGAACGTCGACCCGAGGACGGCGACGACCCCGATGGTGTTCTCGTCGCACAGCTCGACGGCCTCCCGCGCGCCGAGGTGGTAGCGGTCGCCCTCCATCGGCACGTAGCGGGGCTCGACCTCGAAGTAGTTCGCGAACTTCTCCCAGCAGATCTGCACGTTGACGCCCATGACGATGTTCGGCCGGTCGGCCGGCCCGCCCGCGGCGCGCCGCCGCCGCTGCCAGCGCCGCTTGAGCGCCAGCCCGCCGAGCATCGCCGCCTCGCTGGACCCGGTGGTCGAGCAGCCGACCGCGCGGCGCGGGTCCGGGGCGTGCCACAGCCGGGCGAGCATGTGCACGCAGCGCATCTCCAGCTCGGCGGTGCGCGGGTACTCGTCCTTGTCGATCATGTTCTTGTCGGCGGACTCGGCCATCAGCCGCGCCGCCTCCGGCTCGGCCCACGTCGACACGAACGTGGCGAGGTTGAGCCGCGCGTTCCCGTCCAGCATCAGCTCGTCGTGGACGACCTGGTACGCGGTGCCCGGGTCCAGCTCCCCGGCGGGCAGCTCGTAGCGGGGGATCGTCAGCGGCTCGCGGCTGAAGATCGGGTTGACCTCCAGGTCGCGGCGGCCGCTCCCGGTGCGGTGCGGATGCTTCAGGGCCATGCGGCGCACCTACCCCCGCCGCCCGGCACCACACGCGGCCGCGGGAGGGCGGCACGGCGGAGTGCACCGGGTCGTTGAGGCAGGTGCCTCCGGGTGCTAGCCGGCCGGGTCCACCGGGTCGTTGAGGCCGTTCTCCAGGATGGCGAACGCCTGGTCGACCGCGTCGGAGAGCGCGGTGAACGTCCCGTCCATGCGGCCGACGGCGTCGGAGGCGGCCTGGAAGCCGCAGTGCGCGGCGGCGGCGACGACGTGCGGGCGCAGGTCGCTCGCGGGGTCGAGGCCCATCCGCCGCGCCACGACGTCGGTCAGCAGCGCCTGCTTGCGCTGCGCGTGCTCCAGGCTGCCCGCCATCAGGGTGGGGCTGTCCTTCACCAGCGTCAGCATGCACTCGAAGCGCCCCGGGTCGAAGCCGAGCTCGCCCGCCTCGCAGGCGCGGGCGATCTCCACCACGGTGCGCCGCAGCGCGGTCATGATCGGCTCGTCGGCGGGTCGCGCGGCCAGCGCCGCCGCCACGGCCTGGACCTGCTCCTCCTGGAAGGTGAGCGCCACGTCCTCCTTCGAGGCGAAGTAGCGGAAGAAGGTTCGGGACGAGACGTCCACGGCGTCGGCGATCTCCTCGACGGTGGTGGCGTCGAACCCCTTCTCGGCGAAGAGGGCGAACGCGGCGTCGATGAGCGCCTCGCGGGTGCGCTGCTTCTTGCGCTCGCGCCTGCCCGGGGGCCGGGATCCGAGGCAGAGCGGGTTCCCTGGGCCTGTCTCGGGGCCTGTCTCGGGGGCGGTCGCGGTCATGGGCGCAGTGTAACCAGCGGGTGAACGCGCGCCAAGTGGCGGACGACGAATTCTGTCGTAAGCTGAATCCTGTCCTTGTGTGACCTCAGGCAGTTGACGACAAGTGTCATGCCATGACACTTTGAACCCCTACCAAGCCGGAGGTCGCAGATGACTCATTCGCAAGGCGCCGACATCCTGGAGAACGGCGCCGCCGACGTCCCGCCGCGCCACGGGGTGCGGGCCCGACCATCGAGGCGCGGGCACGGGCATCCATGGCTCACCCTGGCCGCCGTCGCGCTCGGGGTGATGATGGTCGGCCTGGACGCGACCGTCGTGTCCATCGCCAACCCCGCGATCGCCAGGGACCTCGACGCGAGCCTGTCCGGGCTGCAGTGGGTGACCAACGCCTACCTGCTGGCGCTCGCCGTCACGCTGATCCCCGCCGGGAAGATCGCCGACCGGTTCGGGCGCAAGCGGACGTTCCTCGCCGGGGTGGTCGGGTTCGCCGTGTCCTCGCTGCTGATCGGGCTGTCCGGCGGGCTCGGCATGGTGATCTTCTGGCGCGTCGTGCAGGGCTTCGCGGGGGCGCTGCTGCAGCCCGCCAGCCTCGCGATCCTGCGCAACACCTTCCCCGCCGAGCGGCTCAACGCCGCGATCGGCATCTGGGGCGGCACGCTCGGCGTCTCCATCGCGGGCGGCCCGATCGTCGCCGGCCTGCTGGTCGAGAACGTCAACTGGGAGTCGGTGTTCTTCCTCAACGGCCCGCTCGGGCTGGTCGCGCTGCTGGTCGGCCTCTGGGTGATCCGCGAGTCGCGGGACGAGCGGGCCGCCGGCTCGTTCGACCTGCCCGGCGTCGCGCTGCTCAGCGGTGCGCTGTTCGCGCTGGTCTGGGGCCTGATCAAGGCCGGTGAGCACGGGTTCGGCGACGCCGTCCCGCTGGTCTCCTTCGCCGTGTCCGCCGTGCTGTTCGCCGTGTTCGTCTGGAACGAGCAGCGGGCGGAGAGCCCGCTGCTGCCGCTCGGCCTGTTCCGCTCGGTGTCGCTGTCGGCGGCGACCGGCCTCATCGTCCTCGGCTTCTTCGCGATGTTCGGGACGATCTTCTTCCTCACCCTCTACCTGCAGCAGGTGCACGGCATGAGCCCGGTGGACGCCGGCGTCCGGCTGCTGCCGATGACCGCCGTGTTCATCGTCGCCTCCCCGATCGCGGGCGCGCTGACCAGCAGGTTCGGGCCGCGGCTGCCGCTCGTCCTCGGGATGGTGTTCACCGCGGTCGCGATGTTCGGCCTGTCCCGCATCGGGGTCGACGCCGCCTACGTGCAGCTCTGGCCGTGGTTCATCCTCATCGGCCTGGCGTTCGGGATGGTGCTCGTCGCCGGGACCGAGGCCATCGTCGGCAACGCGCCCGCCCACCTCGCGGGCGTCGCGGGCGGGCTCCAGCAGACCGCCTCGCAGGTCGGCGGCGTCCTCGGCACGTCCGTGCTCGGGGTGCTGCTGTCCACCAAGGTCGGCGACGTGCTGTTCGGGCGGCTGACCGACGCCGGAGTCCCGGCGCCGGCGGCCCAGCGGTTGGAGGGAGCGGGCGGGCTCGTGTCGCAGGGCGTGGCACCCGTCCCGCCCGGCACGCCGGGTCAAACCGCGGACGCCATCACCACCGGAAGCCACCTCGCGTTCATGGACGGCTTCCAGGAGTCGCTGAGCGTCGCGGCGGCGGTCGCGCTCGCCGCGGTCCTCGCGGCGCTGCTCGTGCGGCGCGGCAACTCCCCGGTCGACGGCGCCGCGGCCGTCTGAGCGGGCGGGGTTAGGCTGCCGGTGTGAGGGGTGCGGGCGTGAGGTGTGCGGGCGTGAAGCGCGCGGGTGCGATGGCCGCGTTCGCCCGGCGGTACGCGATGCCGCTGGCGTTCCTCGGGCTGTTCGCCGCGGTGTGGACGGTGCAGGCCCTCGTCCTGCCGCCGGACGCCCGGCACGCGCTGATCGCCTGGGCCAGCACCAACCTGTCCAACCTCGCGGTCAACCCGGTCGGGACGATGGTCGCCTCGGCGTTCGTCGCCGAGGGGGCGCAGGGCGTGCTGATGGTGGCGGCGGCGATCGGGCTGTTCCCGCTCACCCGCCGGTTCGGGAACCTGCGGGCCGTGGTGCTCGTCGCCGCCTCGCACGTCCTCGGCACCCTGGTCAGCCAGGGCATCGCGCTCGTGCGGCTGGAGGCCGGCCTGCTGTCGGACTCGGTCCGCACGATCCCGGACGTCGGCCCGTCCTACGTGCTGTGCGCGGCGCTCGTCGCGGCGTTCCTGTACGGGCGCGGGCGGGTGCGGCGGCTGCTGGCGCTGGCCGGCTGGTGCGCGCTCGTGCCCGTCCTGCTGGACGGCCTGCTCGCGCTGCAGGTCGCCGCCGTCGGGCACCTGACCGCGATGCTCGCGGGCGCGCTGATCGGCGGGCTGCTCCTGCTGCTGGAGCGCCGCCGCACCGCGGTGCCCGCGGCCGCCGGCATCGCCCGGCCCGGACGGGTCGCGGGCGCCTGACCTCCGGTCAGCCCTGCCCCGGCTCCGGGGCGGGGTTGGCGGTCGGGCTCGGGCTCGCCGTGCCGGAGCCGTCCGAGGGCGGGGTCGACGGGGTGTCCGTCGGCGGCGTGGCGGGCGGCGTCGAACCGTCGTCCGGCGGCGTCGCCGGGTCGGTGGACGGCGGTGGGCTCGCCGGGGGAGTGGTCGCCGGGTCGCCCGGCGTGGTGGACGGCTTCTCCGGCCGCGACGGCGTGTCCGACACGGGCTTCTTGTCCGGGGACGGCTTGCCGGAGGGCGGCGTCGGCGCGGGGGCCGTTCCACCCGGGGTACCGCCCGCCTGCCGCGGCGGGTCGTCGTAGGCGCTGGTCACCGGGTTCCCGGACGCGCTCGGCGCGACGCCCGCCGACCGCTCGGACCCGGTGGTGCCGGGCAGCGGGTTCTGCGGCACGCCGCTGGTCTGCGCGGACGCCGGATGCGTCTGCCCCTTGCTCGCCGACGGCACGATGGAGGCGGTGCCGCCCCCGCCCTTGGCCGTCGGCCAGGAGGCGAGGAGGCCGATCACGGCGGCGGCCGACGCGGCGACGCCCGCGGCGGCGCCGAGGCCCTTGGAGATGCCGCCCGAGAGGCCGCGCTTCGGGCGCTGCCCGCGCTCCCCGCCGATGACGACGAGCGGGCTCGGCGCGGCGACGCTCGGCAGCGGCCGGGCGGCCTCCTCCTCGCAGGCGGCGAGGACGCGATCGCGCAGCCAGCCGGGCGCGTGCGCCGGGGCGCGGCGGGCCAGCAGCCGCGGCAGCCGGCCCTTCTCGAACGCGGCGATCAGGTCGAGCTGCGGCTGGGCGGTGCCGCGCATCAGGATGTCGAGGACGGCCCGCTCCAGCCGCGTCCGCGCGGCGGCGAGCAGTTGCAGGACGGTGTCGGGGGCGATGCCGAGGACGCGGGCGATGTCGTGCGGTTCGAGCCATTCGCCCGCCCACAGCAGCAGGACCTCGCGGTGGTCGGAGCGCAGCCCGGCGGCGGCGCGCAGCAGCGGGTCGGGGTCGGCGAACAGCATGCCGCCCCGGGCGCCGGGCTCGCCGGTGAAGGCGCCGCGCTCGGCGCAGGCCGTCCGGGACAGCGAGTACAGCCAGAGCACGCTGTCGCCGCGCGGCGGCTGGTGCACGGCCGCGCTGAACGTGTCGCCGACGGCCGCGGCCGCCAGCTGGTCGCCGACGAGCGACCAGCAGTAGGCGTACAGGCGGTCGGCGTGCGCGTCGTAGAGCGAGCCCAGGTCCCCGCGCATGTGCCCTCCCGTTCCCGTCCGCCTCGTCCGGCCATCCGACTGATCGGCTGACAAATGGTTCATACAGCAGATCAACGGGACTCTAGCGCCTCAGGTCCATGACTGAGAAGTCCGAGATCGGACGGTATGTCGAATAGCACGGAAGGTAGCCGGGCCCCCTGCGGACGGTGATGTTCACGGAGATTTAAGGAAGTTCCCGAAATTCGGCGGATTCCTGATGCGGTTCAGCAGGGAAGGATTCGAACCCGTTATCGATTTACCCGAGGAGTCAACGGTGACGCGCCTGACGGTTGATGGTGTCTACCAGCACATTCGCGGTGTCTGCTTCAAGACCGGCCCGCCCGGGACGGTGGGCGCCGAGACCGAGTGGTTCGTGGTGGACGCCGCCGACACGGCCGCGCACGTCCCCGCCGGACGGGTGCGCGGGCTGGTCGACCGCGCCGGCCCGCCGGCCGGCGGAAGCAAGATCACCTACGAGCCGGGCGGGCAGCTCGAGCTCAGCTCCGCGCCGTTCCGCGGCCTCGGCCCGCTGCACGGCGCGCTCGGCCGCGACATCGCGCACGTGCGGGACGCGCTCGCCGCCGACGGGCTGGCGCTCGCCGGGCACGGCGTCGACCCCGTCCGGCGGCCCCGCTTCCAGGCCGACCATCCCCGCTACTCGTGCATGCGCGACTACTTCCGCGCCGGCGGCTTCCCCGACGCGGGCCTGGCGATGATGTGCTCGACGGCGTCCGTCCAGGTGAACCTGGACATCGGCGCCGACGACCCGGACGCGTCCCGCCGCTGGCGGCTCGCGCACGCGCTCGGGCCGGTGCTCGTCGCCGCGTTCGCCAACTCGCCGCTGCGGGCCGGCCGCCGCACCGGGATGCGCTCGTCCCGGCAGGGCATCTGGACCGAGCTCGACCCCTGCCGCACCCTGCCCGTCCTGCGGGACGGCGCGGACGGCGACCCCGCCGAGGCGTGGACGCGGTACGCGCTCGACGCCCGGGTCATGCTCGTCCACACCGCCGAGGGCGAGTGGGTGTCCGACCCCGGCATGTCGTTCCTGGAGTGGCTCGCCAAGGGCGAGCCGGGCGAGGACGACCTGGCCTACCACCTGTCCACGCTGTTCCCGCCGGTCCGGCCGCGCGGCTGGCTGGAGCTGCGGATGATCGACGCGCCGCCCGGCCGGTACTGGGCCGTCCCCGTCGCCGTCGCGACCGCGCTGCTGGACGACCCGGCCGCGTCCCTCGCCGCCGAGGCCGCCGTCGAACCGGTCGCCGCGCGGTGGGCGGAGGCGGCCCGGTGCGGGCTGTCGGACGCGCCGCTCGCCGCCGCCGCGCGGGCCTGCTTCACCGCCGCCCTCGACGCGCTGCCGCGGCTCGGCGCGTCCGGGCTCGTCCCGCTGGTCGAGGAGTACGCCCGCCGCTACGTCGACCGGGGGCGCAGCCCCGCCGACGACGCACCATCACCCCTGCCCGAGGAGGAGCAGACATGGCCCTGACGAACTCCCCGGTCCCCATCGGCATGCACGACGAGGACGCGCTCAAGGAACTCATCGCCGATGAACTCGGCACGGTGCGGGACCGCAGCTTCGGCCTCACCACCGACGTTCTCGCCGCGGACGACCTCACCGCGCAGGTGTCGCCGCTGATGTCGCCGCTCGTGTGGGACCTCGCCCACGTCGGCAACTACGAGGAGCTGTGGCTGCTGCGCGCGGCGGCGGGCCGGGAGGCGATGCGCCCGGAGATCGACGACCTGTACGACGCTTTCGAGCACCCGCGCGCGGAACGGCCGACCCTGCCGCTCCTGTCACCGGAGGAGGCACGCTCCTACATCGGCACGGTCCGCGCCAAGGTCCTCGACTCGCTGCCGTCCGCGCGGTTCGACACGGAGAACCCGCTCACGTCGGGCGGGTTCGTCTACGGGATGGTCGTCCAGCACGAGCACATGCACGACGAGACCATGCTCGCCACCCATCAGCTCCGGAAGGGCGCTCCCGCGCTGCTCGACCCTCTGGCCGAGCCGCTGCACGAGCCGGCCGAGGCCGCGGTGGCGGACGAGGTGCTCATCGAGGCGGGCCCGTTCCTGATGGGCACCTCCGACGACCCGTGGGCGTACGACAACGAACGCCCCGTGCACCTCGTCGACCTGCCCGCGTACTACATCGACGTTGAGCCGGTGTCCAATGCGGCCTACATCGCGTTCATGGAGGCGGGCGGCTACGACGACCCGCGCTGGTGGGACCCCGCCGGATGGGACTGGCGCAACGGCAGCGGCAAACGCGCCCCCGCCTTCTGGACGCGCGAAGGAGGGCAGTGGGTGCGGCGCCGGTTCGGACGGACGGAGCCCGTCCCGCCCGGCGAGCCCGTCCAGCACGTGTGCTGGTACGAGGCCGACGCCTACGCGCGGTGGGCGGGCAAGCGCCTGCCGACCGAGGCCGAGTGGGAGAAGGCCGCCCGCTGGGACCCCGCCGCGCAGCACTCACGGCGCTACCCCTGGGGCGAGGTGTACGAGGAGGGGCGCGCCAACCTCGGACAGCGCACGCTGCATCCGTCCGAGACCGGCTCCTACGCGTCGGGCGCCTCGGCCTACGGCGTGAGGCGCCTCCTAGGGGACGTGTGGGAGTGGACGTCAACCGACTTCCACGGCTACCCCGGCTTCCGCTCGTTCCCCTACAAGGAGTACTCGGAGGTCTTCTTCGGCCCCGACTACAAGGTGCTGAGGGGCGGCTCCTGGGCGACGCACCCGCTCGCCGTACGCGGATCGTTCCGCAACTGGGACTACCCCGTCCGGCGGCAGATCTTCTCCGGTTTCCGCTGCGCCCGCACGCCGGGGGAGGCCCGCTGAATGTGCCGCCATCTCGGCTACCTCGGGCCTGAGCGGACCCTCCACTCGCTCGTCTACGACGGCGAGCACTCGCTGGAGACCCAGGCGTACGCGCCGCGCATGACGCAGGGCAACCTGCTGAACGCCGACGGGTTCGGCGTGGGCTGGTACCAGGACGGCGCGCCCGTCCGGTTCCGCCGCGCCCAGCCCCTGTGGACCGACCAGTCGTTCCGCGAGGTCGCCGGCGCCGTCCGGGCGTCGTGCGCGGTCGCGGCGATCCGGTCGGCGACGGCCGGGTTCCCCGTGGACGAGTCCTGCGCGCAGCCGTTCCGCGCCGGACGCTGGCTGTTCAGCCACAACGGCATCGTCGAGGGCTTCGGCGGCGTCGAGGCCAAGCTCCGCGAGCTGGCCGGCGACGTCGCCCAGTCGTTCGGCGAGGGGATGCCCGACGCCCGCGCCCCGGTCGACTCGGCGCCGCTTTTCGCGCTCGCCGTCCGGCACTGGCGGGACGGCCTGCCGCTCGGCGACGGCCTCGCCGCCGCCGTCACCGCGATCACCGCGCTGGCTCCCGGCCGCTACAACCTGCTCGCCTCCGACGGCACGTCGCTGGCCGCCACGACCTGGGGCGACTCCCTGTTCGTCCGGGAGGGCGCGGACGCGGTCCTGATCGCGTCCGAGCCGCTCGACGACGACCCCGGCTGGCGGCACGTGCCCGACCGCTCCCTCGTCACCGCCGGACCCGGCACCGGCGTCCGCATCGACTCCCTGTGACATCGACTCCCTGTGAAGGAGAACCACTCGTGGATCGGTTCCTGACCGCCGACGACCTCGCCAAGACGCTCCGCCAGGACGTCCGGGACGGGCTCACCGGCACGCCCAAGACCCTGCCGCCCAAGTGGTTCTACGACGAGCGCGGCAGCGCGCTCTTCGAGGAGATCACCAGACTGGAGGAGTACTACCCGACCCGGCGCGAGCGGGAGATCCTCGTCGCGCACGCGCCCGACATCGCCGCGGCCACCGGAGCCAAGACCCTCCTGGAACTCGGCGCCGGATCGGGGGAGAAGACGCGCCTGCTGCTCGACGCGCTCTCCGGCACGCTCCGGTCCTACGTGCCGGTGGACGTGAGCGGCGAGTTCCTCGACGAGGCCGCCGCCGGGATCGCCGCCGACCACCCGGACCTCGCCGTCCGGGCGGTCGTCGCCGACTACGAGCAGCACCTGCCGCTGCTGCCCGGCGGCGAGCGCCGGCTCATCGCCTTCCTCGGCGGGACGATCGGCAACATGCCGCCCGCCGAGCGGATCGGGTTCCTCGGCGGCGTCCGCGCCACCATGGACGGCGGCGACTTCCTGCTGCTCGGCGCCGACCTCGTCAAGGACGAGGGGCGCCTCGTCCGCGCCTACGACGACGCGGCCGGCATCACCGCCGAGTTCAACCGCAACGTCCTCTACGTCATCAACCGGGAACTGGACGCCGACTTCGACCCGGAGGCGTTCGAGCACGTCGCCGTGTGGAACGCGGCGGAGGAGTGGATCGAGATGCGGCTGCGGTCCACCCGCGACCAGGACGTCCGCGTCGGCGGACTCGACCTCGGCGTGTCGTTCGCGGCGGGGGAGGAGATGCGCACCGAGATCTCCGCCAAGTTCCGCCGCGACCGCCTCGCGGCCGAGCTCGGCGCGGCCGGCATGGAGATCGCCGAGTTCTGGACGGACGGGAACGGCGACTTCTCCCTCACCCTCGCCCGTCCGGCCGGCTGAGCGTCAGCCCGTCCGGACCGGGTGGGCGAGGCCCAGCCGCTTGATGTCCGCGGCCAGGCGGGTCGCCACGTACCGGTGGCCCGCCGGGGTCGGGTGGGTGCGGTCGGCCTTGATGAAGTACGCCGCGTTGCCGGTGCCCGCCGGCCGGTCACCGGTGATCCACTGCTCGCCGATCGGGTCGATGAACGGGATGCCGAGCTGCGCGGCGAGGGCCTTCAGCGCGTCCCGGACCGCGACCACGCCCGGCACCGGGGCGCCCGTCCCCCACAGCGGCCCGAGCAGCACGAGGCGCGTGCCCGGCCAGCGCTGCCGGACGCGCTCGAGCAGCAGGTGCGCCGCCGCCGCGACCTGCGGCGCCGGGACCCGCCAGTCGTTGTGGCCGCCGGACACGATCAGCATGTCCGGCGCGGGCCGCCAGCCGAGCTGGCTCTCGAACAGGCTGAGGAACGCCTGCGTCCCGCGCCCCTTCACGACGTACCCGGTGCCGGAGCGGCCGCCGACGACGACCTGCCAGCCGAACAGCCGCGCGGTCGCGGACGCGTACGTCGACTCCGGCTGGACGCCCCGGTCGCCGACCGTGTAGCTGTCGCCGAGGAACATCACCACGGGCGGGGGCGTGCGCGCCCCGCCGTCCTTCGCGGCGCCCTTCACCGAGCCGGCCGCGGGCCCTTTCCCCGGGCCGTCGGCCGCGGCCGGCTTGTGCACCGACCCCGCGAGCACGGAGCAGCCGGCGACCGACAGGACCGCCACCAGGCAGAGGCACAGCACCGAAGTCGCCGCGCCGCGTCGGGCGCGGCGAGAAGTCATGGAGGACCACCCAAACGTTCCAGGGGATGCACCCCGCATCTTACTGATCCGCCGCCCCCGACGGGGCTCGTCGCGGGTTCACCGGCCGCGCGCCGCGGTCTCCATCCTCCGTTCACCGCGGGCTCACCCCGCGGATCGCGGCGGGCCACCCGGGGGCGGGAGGGTGCCGCGGTGACGGTGACCCGGCGGGAACGGCTGAGCGAACTCGACCTGCTGCGCTTCGCGGCGGCGCTGGCGGTGGTGCTGTACCACTTCACGGGCTTCGGCGGAGCCGGGCCCTGGCCCACGCCCGCGCGCGAGGTGTTCCCCGGCGTCGCGGCGGTCACCCGGTTCGGGTACCTCGGCGTCGACCTGTTCTTCATGATCAGCGGGTTCGTGATCCTGATGAGCGCGTGGGGGCGCGGACCGGGCGAGTTCGGGGTGTCGCGGCTCGTCCGGCTGATGCCGGCGTACTGGGTGAGCGTGCTACTCGGCGCCGTCGTGTACGCGGTGTTCCGGCAGGGGAACGGTGTGCCGGGCCTCGTCCTGCCGAACCTGACCATGCTGCAAGGGGGGCTCGGGCTGAAGAACGTGGACGCCGTCTACTGGACGCTCTGGGTCGAGCTCCACTTCTACGTGCTCATCGCCGTGCTCGCGAGCATCGGCATCACCTACCGGTCATGCCTCGTCTTCATGGCCGTGTGGCTGTTCGCCGGGGTGTACGCCGATGAGGCCGGCAACAATCTGCTCCAGGTAATGCTGATCCCGACCTGGAGCTGCTACTTCATCGCGGGCATGGCGCTCTACATGATCCACCGGTTCGGGCCGACGCTGCTGCTATGGGGGTACGTGGCCGTGTCCTACCTGATCGCGCTGCACTGGGGCGCCTGGCGGGCCGAGCACGTGTTCCGGGGCGCGGACGAGATCGCGGTCAGCGGCATCATCACCGGGATCTTCGCGGTGATGATCCTGGTGGCTACGGGCCGGCTGCGGCGGCTGCGGTGGTCCCGGCTGACGGTCCTCGGGGCGCTCACGTATCCGCTCTACCTCGTCCACTCGCAGCTCGCGCTGCCGCTGCTGGACGCGCTGTACCCGGCCGCCGGCAGATGGACGGCGCTGGGCCTGGTGGTCGCCGCGTCGCTGCTGGGCGCCTATGCCGTCCACCGGCTGGTCGAGCGCCCGGGGGCGGCGTGGATGCGCGCCCGCCTGCGCGCATCGCTGGAGCCCCTGCGACACCGGACGGAACCGTCTAGATTTGCCGATCATGGTGGATGGCGCGGTCCTGATCTCAACCCTGATCAGCCTCGCGGCCGCACCCCGGTGGACGCGGCGCACAGCTGACCCCGCGGCGGCTGCGCGTCCACGGCGGGGACGCGTCCTTCATCGCGAAGTACCTGCCGGAGGGGTACTTCGCTCTCGCGGACGGCTCGGCCATGCGCGGCCTTGCCGAGCACTTCCCGAAGCCCGAACTGCTCGCGCCGTCCCTGCTGCGGGTGCAGGCGCTCCTTGAACTGCCGTTCGCCCTCCTCGCCTACGTGACGGTTGTCCGCTGGCTGGATCGCGGCCTGTACCGGCGCCTGGCGAGTTCCTGGCTGGTGTGGGCGGCGTCGTTCTCCTACATGTTCGTCTTCTGCGTGGTCGAGTGGGAGCTGCGCAACCCCTACACGGTCGACGACATCGTGATCCGGGTGGGCTCCGCCTTGCTCACCCCTGTTCTTCTCCAGTGGCTGGCCAGGCAGGAGGGGGAGGGTGCCGAGCGCGCCTCGTTCGCGCAGATGCTTCTCTTCGCCGTATCCACCTGGGCCTTGGGGCACCTCGTCCTGTTCGTCTACGAGACCGCGCTGCTCTACAACCTGGGCCATGTGGGCGGACGTCTGCCAAGCACGCTGGTCGCGCTGTGCGTCCTCGTGGGTGCGCGCGTGGCGTCGTCCCGCCTTCCGGACGGTGAGGCCGGCGTCGCGCTGTCGTCCGTCGTCGCCGGGTTGCGGTGGGCGCTGCTGCTCTTCTTCGTCCCGGCCCTGGCCGTCCGGTACGGCGTCAACTTCGGCGCTCCGCTGCTCGCGGCGGCCGCGGGCCTCGCCGTCTGCCTGGCCGCCGCGATATTCGCCCTGAGGGAGACGCTTTCGGGCACCGGGACGACCCGAACCGCCGTGTGGGCGGCGCAGGCGGCGGTCGCGCTCCTCGCCGGGGCCGCGGCCGGGTACGCCGCCCTCCAGCTCGTGACGGACGCCTACTACGAAGCGGGCCTTCTCAGAGCGGCCGGTGCGGCCTTCGCCGCCGCCGTCGCCGTGTGCTCGGTGACCGACCGGTGGCTCGCCCGCCGCCGGGCCGTTGTGTCGGTGTGACACTTCCGGGATGTCCGGCGCTGAAGGAAATGTGAGCGTCCGGCCGGTGTGAGCGGGCATCGGCCGGACGCGTTCCCTCTGGCGGGCCCGCATCCCCCGGTCGGGCCCGCCGGAGGCACCCGACCGGGAACGGTCCCGCCGGAAACGGGTCAGGCGGGGTCGTCCGGCGGACGCAGTTCGTCGGTGTAGCTCACCGACAGGCGCCGCATCACGCCCGACTCGTCGACCGAGTACTGGCCGAGGCGCCACAGCGGCGGCGAGTAGGCGTGGATCGACACGCTCGCGTCCTCCACGCCGGTGAGCCGGTGGATGTGGTCGGGGCCGAAGGCGAACGACTCGCCCTCCCTGACGACCGTCCGCCGCGGCTCGCCGCCCATGCGCGGGTTGTTCTCCTCGATGGCCCCGGCGACGACCCGGACGGCGCCCGAGGAGACGTCGTGGTCGTGCCATCCCGTGTCGTTCTCCGGTGTCCAGCACAGCAGCCAGACGTCGACGTGCTCGTCCCGGTGGAGGGACGCGTAGTGGCGGCGCCCCTCGGGGAAGGCGACGTGCTGACGCCACAGGCCGGGCCGCTCGGCCAGGTCGTCGACCAGCTCCCGCAGTTCGCGCTCGTCGAGGGGGCGGCCGGGCAGGTTCTCGAAGCCGGCGGCGCGGGGCAGGACCTCCGAAGACACGGTTCCATTCCTTTCCGTTTCTGTTGCCGGACGCGGTTCCGGGCGCGGCGAAGCCGCAGCGCAGGGGGGACTGAACCGCATCAGTAAACCGTTTCAGTGAACCGCTTCAGCGCTCGCGCCGTCAAGGGCGGGGCCGTTGCTCTGTCGGCGGCGGCCTCTAGGGTTGGAGGGATGTCGGAGAAGCGCAAGCGCGCGACCATCCGGGAAGTGGCGCAGGCGACCGGTTTGTCGCCTGCCGCGGTGTCGTACGCGCTGCGCGGCATCCAGACCTCGGAGGAGACGCAGGAGCGGGTCCGCGCCGCGGCGGACGAGCTCGGCTACGAGGCCCACCCGATCGCGCGCGCCCTCGCCAGCGGCCGCACCGGCCAGGTCGGGCTGCTGTGCGGCTCCCTGGAGGACTACTGGCAGCAGTCCCTCGCGGTCGGCATCGGCCGGGCGCTGCTCGCCCGCGACCGCTACGCCCTCATCGTCGACGCGGGCGGCGACCCCGAGCGGGAGCTGGCCCTCGCCCGCCGGCTCCGCGACCAGCGGGTGGACGGCCTGATCGTGCAGCCGCTCGACCCGTCCGCCGCGCTCTGGTCGGAGCTCGCCGCGGCGGTCCCGGTCGTGTCGATCGGCGACGCGCTGCACGGCGGGCAGGCGCAGGGCGAGGTCGTGTTCGACAACCGGCGCGGCGTCACGCTCGCGCTGGAGCACCTGCGCGGCCTCGGGCACCAGCGCGTCACCGTGTTCACCCCGACGGGGGCGAGCACCCCCGACCGCCCCGCCGACGTGCACGTCAACGCCGAGGCCGAGCGGCTGGGGCTCCGGGTCGACCTCGTCGTCGTCCCGCAGGCCCTCGGCGAGGCCACCGAGGTCGCGCTGCGGGTGCTCGGCGGGCCGGGCCGCCCGTCCGCGGTGTTCTGCTTCGCCGACTCCATCGCCTACGGCGTCTACGCCGCGACGCGCGAGCTGGGGCTGGACGTGCCCGGCGACGTCGCGGTCTGCGGGTACGACAACCATCCGATGTCGGCGCTGCTCACCCCGCCGCTGACCACCGTCGACTGGGACATCGACGGCATCGTCCACTCCGCCGTCCGGCTGATCGTCGACGTCATCGACGGCAAGCCGCGCAAGCGCCGCGTGGTGCGCGAGCCGTCGCTGCGCGTCCGCGCGTCCACGGGCGGCGCGCCGGGGTAGGGGACGTCACGGATGCAGCCCGGCCAGCCGGGGCAGGAGGTCCGCCGCCGCCGCGATGTCGGTGTCGAGCGGGCGGTCCTCGACGCGCGGGTCGAGGACGGTCCCGGCCAGGTCGACCGCCGCGCGCAGCGGCCCGCCGGACGGCGCGCGCCCCTGCATCCGCAGCGCCCGGACGGCCGCGACCAGCTCGCAGCCGAGCCCGAGCCGGTAGGCGGCGACGGCGTCGGTCGTCGCGCGCGCCGACTGGGTGGAGAAGCCCGCGTGCTCCTCGACGCCCCGCGACAGGACCGCGCTGCCGAGCGCCGCCGGGGTCGCCAGGCGCCGGACGTCGGCGAGGCACGAATGCGCCACGTACTCCAGGATCATGATCCCGGACGACGCCTCCGTGGCGCCCTGGAAGGGGTAGAGGCCGGTGAACGACGGCTCGGCGAGCGTCCCGAGCCGGGCGGCGGCGAGCGCCATCGTCTGGAACAGCGCGGCGCGCGCCGAGTCCAGGGCGAGGCCGACGTACGCGGTGTGGAAGTTGCCGTTGTGCCAGACCGTCCGGCCGGGGGCGTCGACCAGCGGGTTCTCGGCGGCGGCGTTGATCTCGCGGGTGACGACCTCCTCGGCGTACCCGGCGGCCTCCAGCGCCGGCCCGTGCACCTGCGGGAACGCCCGGTACCCGTACGGGTCCTGGATGCGCATCGGCACGGGCTGGTCGAAGGCGAGCAGCGCCCGCATCGCCGCCGCCGCGTCCTGCTGGCCGGGGTGCGGGCACGCGTCCTGCACCGGCTGCGCGTACGGCTCGCCCGACCCCCGGACGGCGAAGTGCGACAGCGCCGCGACGACCGTGGACGCGCGCAGCATCTCGCGCAGGTCGGCGACCGCGAGCGCCGCCTCGCCGAGCGTCGCGGCGTTGGAGCTGATGAACGCGAGCGCGTCGGCGGACTGCAGCCGGTAGCCGGGCCCGCGCGGCGGCGCCTCCTCCTGCTCGGCCAGCCACGGCCGCTCGCCGAGCAGGCACAGCGCGGTCGACGCGAGCGCCGTCAGGTCGCCGGTGCCGATCGCCCCGTACACCGGCACCGGAGGAAGGAGACCCAGGTTGAGGACGTCCGCGAGGGCCTGCAGCGCGCCCGGCTCCACCCCCGACCCGCCCGCCGCGATCTGGTTCAGCCGGACCGTCAGCATCGCCCGGACGATCTCCGGCGCGACCAGCGGCCCGGCGCCGGCCGCGTGGCTGCGCAGCAGGCGCAGGCCGTGCGCGTCGGCGTCCTCCCACTCCACGTCCACGACGCGGTTGGCGCCGACGCCGGTGGTCCGCCCGTACACCGGCTGCGACGCGGCGATCTCGCGGGCGGCCCGCCAGGCGGCGCGGGCGAATTCAGTGCCGTCCGGAGATATGGCAACTGTCACATCCTCGCGGGCGGCGCGGACGACGTGGGCGCAGGTGAGCGCGGTTCCGTCGATAACGATTCGGCTGTTCTCCACGCGGCGGCGCTACTTTCCCCGGTTTACCGGTAGTTATCCTCGACATCTCACGTTCCGGACAAGCTGGGACACCGAGGTGACCGTACCCATTGGTTACGGTTGGGTAGTAGGCCGAAATCGATCATCGGCGTCACGGGCGCCCAACGAGGACGTGAATCGTTGATCACCTTTGAGGGCGTCACCAAGCGCTACCCCGGCGGCACCGTCGCCCTGGACGATGTCAGCCTCGAATGCCCCACGGGCCGCATCACCGTGTTCGTGGGCACGTCCGGCGGCGGCAAGACCACGGCGCTGCGGACCATCAACCGGATGGTCGACCCGACCTCCGGCCGGGTCCTCATCGACGGGCGGGACGTCCGCGAGCGCAAGCCCGCCGAGCTGCGGCGCGGCATCGGCTACGTCATCCAGCACGCGGGGCTGTTCCCGCACCGCACCGTCCAGGACAACATCGCCACCGTCCCCTACCTGGTCGGGTGGAGCAAGAAGAAGGCGCGGGAGCGGGCGCTGGAGCTGATGGAGCGGGTCGGGCTGGAGCCGTCGATGGCCAGGCGCTACCCGTTCCAGCTGTCCGGCGGCCAGCAGCAGCGCGTCGGCGTCGCGCGGGCGCTCGCCGCCGACCCGCCGATCATGCTGATGGACGAGCCGTTCAGCGCCGTCGACCCCGTCGTCCGCGGCGAGCTGCAGGACGAGTTCCTCCGCCTCCAGGACGAGCTGCACAAGACGATCGTGTTCGTCACCCACGACGTCGACGAGGCCATCAAGCTCGGCGACCGGATCGCGGTGTTCCAGACCGGGGGCAAGCTCGTCCAGATCGACAGCCCCGAAGACCTGCTGGCCCGCCCGGCGAACGACTTCGTCGCCGGCTTCATCGGGCACGACCGCGGCATCCGGCGGCTGTCGTTCGTCCCGTCCTCGGCGGTGCCGCTGAACGAGCGCGGCGTCCTGCCGTCCGACACGCCCGTGTCGGAGGCGCCGTCCGACGGCTGGGTCCTGGTCGTGGACGGCGACCGCCGCCCGCTCGGCTGGGCCTCGGCGGACGTCCTGCCCTCGTCCGGCGTGCTGGGCGACGCGCGGCTCGCGCCGATCGGGCACACCTTCGACACCGGGTCCGACTCCGTCCGGGCCGCGCTCGACGCTGCGATCCTGTCGCCGTCGGGCCGCGCCGTGAGCGTCGACGCCGCCGGGCGGCTCGTGGGCGTCGCCGACCAGCACGACCTGAGCGCCGCCATCGCCCGCTCCGGCCCCGGCCTCGAACCCGGCGCCGCCGACGCGCCGTCCCTCGCGAAGGAGGGCGGCTGATGGACATCGACTGGGGCTGGATCGGCGAGCACACCGACTCGCTCGGCGAGCACGCCGTCCTGCACCTGCGGCTCGCGCTGCTGCCGGTGCTGTTCGGGCTGCTCATCTCGCTGCCGCTCGGCGTGGCGTGCCGCCGCTGGGGCTGGCTGTACCCGCCGGCGCTGACGGTCGCGAACATCATGTACGCGATCCCGTCGCTCGCGCTGTTCATGCTGTTCATCGACTACACGGGCCTCAACCCGTCCACGGTGATGATCCCGCTGACCCTCTACAGCCTGTCGGTGCTCGTCCCGAACGTGGTGGACGGGCTGGCGTCGGTGTCCGACCCGGTCCGGCAGGCGGCCACCGCGATGGGCTTCGGGCCGCTGCGCCGGCTGCTGCAGGTCGAGCTGCCGATCGCGGTGCCGATCGTCATCGCCGGGACGCGCGTCGCCGCCGTCTCGTCCATCAGCCTCGTCGCCGTCGGCCAGCTGATCGGGCAGGGCGGGCTCGGCGCCGACATCATCCGCGGCTACCAGCTGCAGTTCCAGACGCAGATCGTCGCGGCGACGGCCCTGATCATCCTGCTGGCCCTCGCCACGGACGCGATCCTCGTCCTGGTCCAGCGCGTGCTCACCCCGTGGGCCCGAGCCCGGGGAGCGTCCGCGTGAACGGCCTGTGGAACCAGATCGACCTGTTCTGGAGCTGGCTGACCGCCTCGTCCCAGTGGCACGGCGCGGACGGCATCCCGCACCGGCTGGTCCAGCACCTCTACTACAGCGGCGTGTCGCTGCTGGCCGCCGCCGTGATCGGGCTGGCGCTCGGCCTGCTCATCGGGCACACCGGCCGGGGCGGCTTCCTCGCGATCACCCTCGCGAACTTCGCCCGCGCCATCCCCACCTTCGGGCTCATCCTGTTCATCGTCGTGATCGAGTACAGCATCACGCCGGTGCTGATCGCGCTGGTGGCGCTGGCCGTCCCGCCGATCCTGGTGAACACCTACGAGGGCGTCCGCGGCGTCGACGCCGACGCGAAGGACGCGGCGCGCGGCATGGGCATGACCGGCTGGGGCGTGCTGTGGCACGCGGAGCTGCCGATGGCGCTGCCGCTGATCCTGCTCGGGCTCCGCACGTCCGCGATCCAGGTCGTCGCCACCGCGACCATCGCCGCCTACCCGGGCTTCGGCGGCCTCGGCCGCTACATCATCGACGGGCTCGCCCGCAACGACTACCAGCTCGTCATCGGCGGGACCGTGCTCGTCGTGCTGCTCGCCCTGATCGTCCAGTTCGTCTTCGCGGCGCTGCGCCGCGTCGTGATCTCGCCGGGCCTGCTCGGCTCCGCCCGTTCCTCCTGACCGAAGGACAACGACCATGAAGAAACTCATCCGTGGCGCGGCGATCGGCCTCGTGGCCGCCCTGGCGCTGTCGGCCTGCGGCGGCGGGGACTCCGGCGACGACAAGAACCCGCTCGCCGGCGGCGGCAAGAGCGGCACGATCACCGTCGGCGGCGCCAACTTCCCCGAGAGCAACCTGCTCGCCGAGATCTACGCCCAGGCCCTTGAGGCCAAGGACATCAAGGTCACCCGCAAGTTCGACATCGGCGCCCGCGAGATCTACTACGACCAGGTCGTCAAGGGCGGCATCAGCGTGATGCCCGAGTACAACGGCGCCCTGCTGACCACGTCCGTCGACAAGGCCAGCACGGCCGCGACCACCGAGGAGATCAACGCCGCCCTCAAGGCGAAGCTGCCGCCGTCCGTCGAGATCCTGGACTCGGCCGCGGCCGAGGACAAGGACTCCGTCACCGTCAACCCGCAGACGGCCGCGAAGTACAACCTGAAGTCCATCGCCGACCTGAAGCCGGTCGCCAAGGACCTCACTATCGCCGGCCCCTCGGAGTTCAAGACCCGCCAGCAGGGCCTCGTCGGCCTGCAGAAGGTCTACGGCCTGGAGTTCAAGAAGTTCCAGCCGTTCGACGCCGGCGCGCAGGCCACCCTGGTGAAGCTCCTCACCGAGAACAAGATCCAGGCCGCCGACCTGTTCACCACCGACCCGACCATCCAGCAGAACAAGCTGGTCGTCCTGGAAGACCCGAAGAACGTCTTCAGCGCCCAGAACGTCACGCCGCTGGTCAACAAGGAGGCGGTGAACGACCAGGCGAAGGCGGCGCTGAACGCCGTCTCCGTCAAGCTCACCACCCAGGACCTCCTGGACATGATGAAGCGCATCGCCATCGACAAGGACGACCAGGAGAAGGTCGCCGAAGACTGGCTGAAGAAGTCCGGCCTCGCCTGACCCGCCACCCCGAAAAGGCCCGCGCGGCCCGTCCCGTAATGGGAGGGGCCGCGCGGGCCTTTCACACGCCACGCCCGCAGGCTTCTCCGGGGAAACCCGGAACCGGGGAAACCCGGAATATTCTTTGGCGCCCCTCCTATTCGGGTTGCGGCGGAGTAGTGTTCCCGCCACTGGCCGCAGCGGCGGCGGGACCGGGGACGAACGTGGACGGCGGGGCGAATGACCACGAATGATCAAAGCGATCGGGGCGACCGGCAAAAGCGGCCGTTGTGGAAAGACGTGGCGGTCATCGCCGCGTTGATCACCGCCATCGGGGGCGTCACGGCCGCCGTCGTACAGGTCGTGGTCCCGATTCTGCAGGACGGCTCAGGGGGACAGGCGTCCGCTGGGGGCTCGGCATCGGCCGACCCGCCTGCGCGTTCGCCTGCGAGTTCGCCGCCCGGCTCGCCGCTGGACTCGCCGCCGGTGACGGTGGCGTCGGGCGCGGGCGAGACGCGGTATCTGTCCGAGATGGAACCGACGTCTCGGAACACCTCTCCCACTGAGGACTCGGTGACGCTGAACGGGCAGACTTACACGAACTCGCTCACCCTGAGGGTGGGCGGCTGCAAGCAGAAGGCGACCGTCACCTACGCGCTGAATCGAGAATGGCGCAGCTTCCACACGGTGGTGGGGGTGACGAGCGACTCGCAGCCGGATACGGAGATCTACTACAAGTTCTTTGTGGACAACCGGCAGATCGGCCCGGAGCGGAAGACGTCCAAGTTCAAGTCGGAACCGGTCGACTTCGACGTCTCGAACATGCAGGAACTCGAGATGCGCATGTCATTCGTGAAAGGTGACATGGGCCTTTGCAGCCACGCCGGGCGCGCGGCATGGGGCGAGGCGACCGTGACCCGCTGACGCTCCGCGAGGTCAGCGGGCGGCAATCTTCAGGTGGGCGATCACGGGGTCGTGGTCGGACGGGTAGACGTCCTTGGTGCGGTAGGGGTCGATCTCCGTCCAGGTCGTGCGGATGTTGCCGCGCGTCAGGATCCAGTCGATGCGCTTGCCGTCGGGTTGCGGCGGTTCCCAGTGGTTCTCGGTGCGGTACTGGGGGCCGCGGCGGGCGGCCGTCGTCCACGTGTCGCGGAAGCCGTCGGCGCCGGTGAGGATCGCGTAGACCGGCGAGGCGCCGGCGGCGGCGTTGAAGTCGCCGGTGAGCACCACGGGCACGCCCGCGTCGAACGCGCGGACGCGGTCGAGGATCAGCCGGGCGCTCTTCACCCGCGAGTCCGCCGACATGTTGTCCAGGTGCGTGTTGGCCTGGTAGAGGACGGCCCCGGTGCGGCGGTCGCGGAGCTTCGCCCAGGTCACCATCCGGACGTACCGGTTCCCCCAGGTGGCCGAGCCGATGACGGACGGGGTGTCGGACAGCCAGAAGTGGTCGAAGTCGAGCACCTCGAAGCGGTCCCGGCGGTAGAAGACCGCCAGGAACTGATCGCGGGTGCCGCCCTGGCTGCCGAGACCGACCCAGCCGTAGTCCGTCAGCACCCGCGCCAGGTCCTTCACCTGGTACCAGCGGGCCTCCTGGACGCCGAGCAGGTCGGGCCGGTGGCGGCGCAGGAGGTGCTCGACGAGCGGTAGGCGGGTCTTCCAGTCCCTCGGGGGCGGGTCGTTCACGCCGCGCAGGTTGTAGGTCATCACGCGGACCGTCCCGTCGTCGTCCGCCCTCGGCGCGGCGAGGAGGAAACCGGAGACGAGCACCGCCGCAGCGGCGGCGGCCAGCGGCCAGAACCAGCGCCGGCGTCGGACGCGTCCGAGCATCGTTCCCCTCCCGCCGCATAGAGGATAACCGTGACGAAATACGTAGACCGGCTTCCTGCGGCTGGGCCGGCCGCTCCGGCCCGGCCCGGCTCAGCGAACGAACGGGAGCAACTCGTGCCTTGCGCCCGGTGCCGGCTGTGCGGCGATGCGGACGCCGTCTTCCTGGTGCCAGCGGAAACTCAGGACAACGGTGGCGGCCAGCCCGAGAATCCATGCGATCGGGGTCACGATCGACAGGAACCCCGGATCGCCATCATGGCCGGACTCGAACCGGTATATCTCGAACGACCCCGCCGCGACGACCAGCAGTGCCACCGCGACCATGCACAACAGGCGGCGCCGCGCCCGCCTTGTGCGCTGGACTACCGGGTGTTCCCGGTCGAAATCCGGCGACCCGACCCCGACAATGGGCCGATCCGCATGGGCCCCGGACGATCGGATGGGCGGTGCGGCCGCTCGATACGGGCACCGGCCCGCAGGCGTCATCCGAGGATGCGGAAGACGCCGATGTCGTCGGCGTCGCGTCCCTCGGACGTGGTCTGGTTCAGGGACGCTTCGACGCCCACCCAGCCGTGGAATCCGCCGTCGTCGTCCACGACCTGGATCATGGGCTTCACGTGCGAGTTCCCGGTGTAGCAGGTCTCCCCGCGCCCGTCGGCGAGGGTGGTCCGCCAGTGCCAGAGGGTGTCGCGCCGGTGGGCGGGCGCGGTGTTCGCCGGAGCGATGTAGTACACGGTGTGCGCCGGGTCGCGTTCGCGGTGCGTCCGCGCGCCCAGGCACCGGCCGTCCGCGCAGACTTTCCAGCGGGTGACCCAGAAGGGCGAGCCGTCACCGTGGTCGATGTACGGCGAGCCCGAACGGGTCTTCCACAGGTAGTAGCGGTGGACGAACGCGGCATGGTCTGCGGCGGCGATGGTGGCCGCCGGGACGCGCGCGGTCCACGGCGCGTTGCTGCCGTTGCCGAAGCCGTGCGTGGCACCGAGGTCGGTGGCGGCGAGTTCGACGCCGGCGAGTTCGCCGCCCGCGAGGGAGGTGAGCGTCCAGTCTTCCCAGTGGCCGTCGTCCCACGCGATGTGGAGTTCACCGTCGCGGACGCTGTACCTGCCCGTCAGTGCCCGTGCCGCACCGGCCGACTGCCAGCCGGACGCGGTGAGCACCGTGCAGTCCCGTCCCGTGCAGCCCCAGGCGCGGTTCCCGGTGGACGCCCGCCGGACGCGGACCGGCTGCCGCCAGGTCCAGTGGACCTCCAGCACGTCCCCGTCCGCGGTGAAGGTGTACTCGCCGAGGCGGACCCAGTTGTCCCTCGACTCCGGGTCGAGCCCGCCGAGGGCCATGGCGAAGTTCGACTTGCCCAGCGGCGTCCCCTCCTCCCGCGCGCCGGCGTGGGGCGCGGGCCGGGCGACGAGCAGGACCGCGGCGGCGAGGACGGCCGCCGCCGCGCTGGTGACGCGCATGCTTCCCTCGGGATCGGAACCGGTTCGCTGACCTGCGCGCCGGTGCCGTCCGGCGGCGCCCGACCACCCTCACCGGGACGCCGCCCGCCGGGCGGACGACACCCCGTCCTTGATCATCGGGCTGCGAAGCGCTGATCGGCCCGGGGCGTCCGCTTCATCTCGGCTTGACCCGGTCGCGGGTCAGGAGGCCGGTGGGGGCCGGCCGATGTCGCCGTCGATCATGCGCTGGGCGAACTCCCTGGCCTCGTCCAGGTATTCGGCGTGGTGCGCGGTGCGCTCGGTGCGGAAGTCGTGGTCAGCGCTGACGGTGCCTGATCGGGGTCGTCGGTGTCGTCGAGTTCTTCCACGTCCAGGTGGGTGAGGAAGGCGGCCAGTTCGGGACGCGTCGTGCTCGCCGACGCGAGGTGCGTCCAGATGTGCTCGGGGAACCCGCACGAATAGCGGGCGCCGTGGTACTCGTCGACGATGCCGAGGAACACCGCGTCGAGGCCGGGGAACGACGCCGGATCGATGACCTCGTCCGGAAGCGGTGCGCCGTACCGGCGCTTGCGCGGGTTCCAGCAGTCCTGTTCGAGGTCGAGTTCCAGGAGCCGCCGGGCCGTACCGGACGCGGCCAGGTCGATCAGGCCGTCGTCCCCGATGACGTGGTCGTGCAGGTTCAGCCGCCAGAGCTGCGGCAGCACCGCCCACGAGGCCAGCGTCCGCGCACCGTGCGACCCGACGCCGTTGTAGTCCAGTGAGACGCCGCGCAGGCGGGGCGCGGAGGGCACCGCCGCCATGGCTGCGATGTCGTCGTCATCGAGGCCGCACTCATCGGCGTTCAACGTCCGCAGCGTTCGCCAGACAGGCGCGTCCTTCAGCGGCGCGGGCCAGCCGCCCACCGGATTGTGCGACACATCGAGGGTGCCGAGCTTCCGCAGCCGCTCGGACGTCATCAGCGCGACGAGACCGTCCACGCCGAGCCCGGTCGCGCACATGCCCAGGTGGGTGAGATGGATGGCGTTGTCCGACGAGGCCCACGCCTCGGCGCCGGCATCCCCGACCGGCTGGACGGCGGGCCGCCCGTAGTACGGGGAGCCTCCCGCGCGGCCGCTCAGGCCGAGGTGCGCGAGCGAGGGCATGCGGACGTCGTCCGCCAGCCGCCGTGCCCCTGCCGCGCCGAGGCGGTTCCTGCTCAGATCGAGGTGACGCAGGCGCGGAAAGGCGCCGGCGGCGGCGAACGCCTCGGCGGTCCTGTCCGTGGCGACGAGATCCGCGAGGGTCAGTTTCTCGATGCGGCCGGGATCGACGCCTTTGAGGACTCCCGCGATGGTCGCGTCGCCGACCGGCAGCAGTTCGAGGACGAGTTCGGTCAGCCGGCCCAGCACGCCGCAGGCGACGAGGGCGTCCACGCCGCGTGCGCCGAGCCCCTCCCGGCCGAGCCCCATGCTCGTGCCCCGTACCGTGAGGGCGCGCAGGCTCGCGAGATCGGCGCGCGCGAAGAACTCCTCGCACGCCTCGTCGTCCTGCGCGATGACGTTGCCGAAGTACGGCTTCCAGAGCGGCTGGCGGCCGTCCTTGCCGCAGCGGAACCCGATCGCGAGGCGGTCGAGCCGGGCCAGCTCCGGGCAGCCGGCGAGGTCGCGCGCCTCCTCGGTGGTGCAGACGAGCACCTCGGCGGAGCGCAGGCCGGGTACGAGCCCCGAACGCATCAGATGGACCAGGTCGGGAGCCCGCAGGCCCGCGTGCCGCAGCCGCCACGGCGCTCCGGCGTCCGGGCGGAACGGCGGCTTCCCGAAATGCCACATGTCTTCCCGGACGGTCAGCAGGCTCAGCGATTCGAGCCGCGCGACGGCGGGGGCGGCGGCGAGCCTCGCGACCAGGTCCGCGTCGCCGTCGGTGAGGTGGCCGACCTTGACCGACCGCAGCCCGTCCCAGTGCTCGATGGTCTCGACCAGCGCGGTGAGCTGGTCGGTGGCGAACAGGCCGAGGTCGAGGTGGGTCACGCCGCGCACTTCGGGGCGGCGGCGCGGGTCGGGCAGGGCGGCATCGCGCAGGCCGCAGCGCGCCGAGCCCGGCGCGAGCGACCGGACGAGCGGCCACCCCGGCCTGGAGTGGCCGGCGTCCAGCGCGGCGAGCCAGGACCACGGCGCCTCGCGAACCTCGTCGGGCCACGACGCGAGCCGCTCGTCGCAGGACGAGACGAGCTTCTCCGAGGCGCCCGCGCGGCCGACGGCGGCGCAGAGCGCCCGGAACGCGAGCCTGCCCGGCGGGCCGTCCAGGATCCGCTCGACCTCGGCGCCGTCATCGATCATGGCCGCACCGTACTGCCCGCCTCCGACATCCGCGGGCGCGAGCCCTGCGGATTTCCCCAGGACGGGGAGTGCGGTGACGCGGCGGAATCCGATGGTCTGCCGCATGGGACGCGGAACGGCGCGGAAATAGCGTCGTCCGGGTGAAGATCAAGAAACCGGTGACGGTGCGGGTGGCGCGGTGGAGCGCGCGGCGGCCCTGGACGGCGATCGGCCTGTGGGTCCTGTTCGTCGGGCTGTGCCTGGTGCTGGGCGGTGCGGCCGGCACCGACAAGATCAGCGACGCGGAGTCGGGCGTCGGGGAGTCGGGACGGGCCGGACGCATCGCGGCGTCCGGGCACTTCCCCGAGAAGCCCGAGGAGAGCGTCCTCATCACGCGGACCGAGGGCGGGAGGCTCGACGCCCGGACGGCCCGCACGGCGGCCGCGGACGTCGTCCGGCGGATGAAGGCGCTGCCGGAGGTCGAGGCGGTGGGACGTCCCGTCCGGTCGCCGGACCGCACGGCGGTGCTCGTGCCGGTCACGATGAAGGGCGACACCGAGACCGCCGACCGGCGCGTGGACCCGCTGCTGGAGCAGAGCGCGGCGGTGCAGTCGGCGCACCCGGGCCTGCGCGTGGAGCAGGTCGGGACGGGATCGATGGCCAAGGGGCTCGGCGAGACGCTCGGCGACGACTTCAAGCGGGCCGAGTTCATCAGCCTTCCGCTCACACTGCTGATCATGCTGGTGGTGTTCGGTGCGGTGATCGCCGCGGGCGTGCCGGTGGCGCTGGCGCTGTCGTCGGTGGCCGCCGCGATGGGCCTGTCCGCGCTCGTCTCGCACGTGCTGCCCGCGACGAGCGCGATCAGCAACGTGATCCTGCTGATGGGGATGGCGGTCGGCGTCGACTACTCG
Source organism: Actinomadura chokoriensis (assembly GCF_039529475.1). Lineage (NCBI taxonomy): Bacteria > Bacillati > Actinomycetota > Actinomycetes > Streptosporangiales > Thermomonosporaceae > Actinomadura > Actinomadura chokoriensis. The sequence goes on from NZ_BAAAMW010000031.1 coordinate 54,931, forward strand.
CTCTTCTACCTCAAACGCGAGCGGGAGGAGCGGCGCCGGGGCCGGCCGGACGCGATCGAGATCGCGGCGGAGACGTCCGGGCACACGGTCGTCGTGTCGGGCGTGACGGTGATCGTCGCGTTGGCCGGGCTCTACCTGGCCGGGGAGGCGACGTTCTCCTCCCTCGCCACCGGGGCGATCATCGTGGTGGCGGCCGCCGTGCTCGCGTCCCTCACCGTGCTGCCCGCGCTGCTGGCCAAGCTCGGACGCTGGACGGACCGCCCGAGAGTCCCGGTGCTGTGGCGGCTCAGCATGAGGCCGGGCGAGTCGCGGCTGTGGCCCGCCCTGCTGCGCCCGGCCCTCGACCACCCGGCGGCGACCCTCGCCGTCTCGGCGGGGCTGCTCGTCCTGCTCGCCGTCCCGGCCCTCGACATGCGCCTCAAGCAGCCGGGCTCGGACGACCTGTCGCGCGACATCGCCGTCGTCCAGTCGATGGACCGGCTGACCCGCGCGTTCCCGAGCGAGGGGACCGTCCACCAGGTCGCGGTACGCGCGCCGGCCGACCAGGCGAGTGACGTGGAGGACGCCCTCGCCGCCCTGGCCCGCCGCACGTCCGCCGACCCCCTCTTCGCGCACGACCGGCGTCCGGCCGTCAAGACGTCGGCCGACCGCCGGGTCCACGTGATCGACATCGCCACACCGCACACGCCCAAGAGCGACGGCGCGCGCCGCTCGCTGGAGACGCTGCGTGCCTGGGTGCCGCAGGCGGTCGGTGCCGTCCCCGGCGCGGAGTACGGCGTCACGGGGAAGGTCGCCGAAGGCGTCGACTTCACCGCCCACCTGGAACGGCGGCTGCCCCTCGTGGTGGGTTTCGTCCTCCTGCTGACGCTGGCGACGATGGGCCTCATCTTCCGCTCGCCCGCGATCGCCGTCTCCACCACGCTGCTCAACCTGCTGTCGGCGGGCGCCGCGTTCGGCGTGCTGGTGGCGGTCTTCCAGCACACCTGGGCCGAGGACCTCCTGGACTTCACGTCCTCGGGCGCGGTCGTGTCGTGGCTGCCGCTGTTCCTGTTCGTGATGCTGTTCGGGCTGTCGATGGACTACCACGTGTTCGTCGTCAGCCGCATCCGCGAGGCCGCCGAGCACGGCCTGCCCACCAGGGACGCCGTCCGCGAGGGCATCACCCGCTCGGCGGGCGTCGTCACCAGCGCCGCGATCGTGATGGTCGGCGTGTTCTCCGTCTTCGGGACGCTCAGCATGGTCGAGTTCAAGCAGCTCGGCGTCGGCCTGGCCGCCGCCATCCTGATCGACGCGCTGGTCATCCGCGTGTTCGTCCTGCCGTCCCTGATGGCGCTGCTCGGCGCGTGGAACTGGTGGCCCCGCCGGTTCGGCCGGACGGACGCGGGCGCCTTCACGCAGCGCGGGCGAGCCCCCGCTCCGCGTTGACGGGCGCGGTGGCGGCGGGCAGCGGCCCGTCCAGCAGGTCGGCGAGCCGGGCCAGCCCGTCGAGTCCGGGGAGCACGGTGCCGTCCGGGCAGACGACGGCCGGGACCACCGGCGTGAGGGCCCGCCACTCCGCCCGCCACCGCTCGACGCGCCGCTGGCCGGTCACGGTCAGCGGCCCGCCGAGGACGCTGACGGTGGCGCCGAAACGCCGCTCGGTTCCGGCGGCGGCCCGTCCGGCGTCGATCGGCATGGGCAGGTCGGGGCCGTACCGGTGGCCGTCCGGCAGGGTCCGCGGGTACATCAGCTCCGCGACGATGCGGCGGATCTCGTAAGGGCTGCCGACATGCCGCCCCTCCACCCAGATCGCACGGAAGAGCGCCCGCCGCACCTCGTGAGCGAGGCCGTCGGTCAGCGCCTCGGCATAGGCCGCCACGGCGGCGCCGGTGTTGCTGACGACGGGCGGCGGCGCGTCCGGCACCGCCTCGCCGGGCCGCGCGAGGCCGGCGATCTGCCGCAGCTCACGGGCCCACTCGTCCGCCGCGGCACCGCTGGGCGATCCGGTCAGCGGCAGCCGCGGATCGTGCTCGACCGCCCGCCACTCGACGCCGGACCCGCCCCGCCGGACGAGCTCGTCCACGCGCAGGCTCGCAAGGTAGGAGTAGGGGCAGTTGTAGTCCCCGTAGACGACGTAGGCCATCGCGTCCCTCCTCGAACGATGACGGCGGCCCGGAGGCTCGGTTTTTTCAGTGTCCACTAGTAAAAACTGAAAAACCAGCCCCTCCCGCGTGACCCGGGTCTCGTCCCCACCGCGAAGAAGGAGACGAACGGCCATGTCGCTGCTGGAGATCAGCAGGGCATCCGGCCCGAAGCGCGTCCACTGGCAGTGGTCCTGGGGTTTCTAGGTGCTGGAGCGAAGATCCCGCACGAACGCGCCCCACTCACGCCGCGTGAGGACAAGGACCGGGCCGGTGTCCTTCTGCTTGCTATCACGCACGCCGATGTCACCAATGGGAAAGCGGCAGACTTCGACACAGTCACCGTTCGGGGCGCTGTGGCTGGACTTGCGCCAGGACTGGAAGTTCGTGCTCATGGTTCGACCATGTCACGTAGTGGCTGGAAGCCGAGCCTGCCCAGCAGGCTCGGCTTGCCTCACCTCTTCCAGCCGCGCGACCGTACGGCCTGTAGGAAGGTGGCCCACTCTCGCGGAGTGAAATCGAGGATGGGGCCGGTTCCGCGCTGCTTGGTGTCACGTACCCCAATGTTGCCTACTGAGGACCGACCTATCTCCACGCACTCACCATCGGGAGCGCTGTGGCTGGATTTGCGCCAGTGTACGTAGTGGGTGCCCATGCCTACGATCCTGCCAGGTTTGCCAGTTCGCATGCTGTCTCTTCAAGAAGAGTAAGGCTCCTGACGGCTGAGAGAGAGGCAGCTCGAAGGCGCTCGTACATCTCGACGTAGCGCGTGACGTCGGCCGGATCGATGTGGACGACATCGGCCTTCGCCGTGTCCGCCAGCGCGATCACCGGATCCTCTGCGTCGGGGAACGTGTAGATCGTGAAAGAGGACCTGGCGGAGAATCCTCCCTGGATGCGGGCATTGACTGGCAGAACATAGATCTTGAGTCGCGGCTCTCTTGTGACCGCTGAGACCAACTCGTGGAGCTGGCTTGACATGATCTTCGGAGGGACGGCCAGGCGTCGTATGACGAACTCGTCCATGACGATCTCGTAGGTTGGGCCACCCTGACGGAGAGCGGTTGATTGACGTATGAGGCGGGCTTCCAACATCCGTTCCGGGACGTAGTTCAAAGGGCCATCAGCTTCGTCCAGGCTGACGAGTGCCCTTATGAACTCCGGGGTTTGCAGGAGACCGGGGACTACGAACTGGTTGTAGCCGCGGATGGTGGCCGCGCCGGATTCGAGGTCGGCGTAGATGCGCTGGCGGGGGCCCATGGCGTCGCCGTAGGAGTCCCACCAGCCTCGGTCGGCGGCGTCGCAGGCGATCTTGAAGATCTCGTCGAACTTCTCGCCGGTGACGCCGAGGATGCGCAGCATCTGCACGATGTCGCGGACGTCGGGACGGGTGCGGGCGTTCTCGAGTTTGGACACGGTCATGCGGGAGCGGTAGATGCGGCCCGCCAGTTCGTCGGCGGTCATGCCGCTCTGCTCGCGGAGCGTCCGGAGTTCGGTGGCGAGTCGGCGCCGGCGGACGAACGGGAGTGCGGCGTGCCGGGGTGGCGGACGGGTCGCCGACCTCGTCCTTTTCCCCACCGGATTCGCGCGGTTACTGAAGATGGAACGGCTCATGACAGACCGTTCCGAGAGGTGATCAATGCTGCTCGCCGTTGGCGTCCCACCGGCGCACGAGGCCCCGATGTACTGGCGTCGCGAGTTTCGCGGAAAGCCGGAAGAAGTCCGATTCGTCCGGGCATTCGCGGCGCATCTGCTGGCCGACTTCCCGGCTTTGGACGACGTCCTCCTCGTCCTGGACGAGCTGGCCGTCAACGCCGTCCAGCACACCCGTTCCGGCGAGGACGGCGGCCGCTTCACCGTCGACATCAACATGGACGTCGCCGGCGTCATCGTCTACGTGACCGACCAGGGCGGGCCGGGGGAGCCGTGCCTGCGCGACCTGGCCGAACTCGCCGAGGGCGGCCGCGGCCTGCTCACGGTGAGCGCCCTCGCCGCCACCTGGTCATGGGCGGGCACCCCCGGCTCCCGCACCATCCGTGCCACGTTCCCCCGTGCGGACCGGCACGGCTGAGCCGACTGTCCGGTCCGCTGCGGGGGAAGAGATGCGCGGTGGGCCTAGCGGGTCGTGCAGACCCAGGTGATCCAGCGGCCGCCGCCGGCGTTGGAGATCGCGTTCCGCTGGGCCGCGGCCTTCGTGGGCCCGTGGCCGCCCCAGTACTTGTTGGTCGCGGAGTTGTACGCGACCGCGCCGCACCCGTTCACGAAGGTCGTGAGGACCTTGCAGCCGGAGGTCGGGCACTCGTTCAGCGCCCGCCGCTTGGCGGCCGCCGCGGTGTCGTAGTCCCATGCCTTGCCGATGGCGCCGTTGCTGCCGACGGCGATGGCGCCGTAGTTCCTCGGCGGCGGCGAGTACGTCGGCTCCGGAGTGGTCGGCTCCGGGAGCGTCGGCTCCGAGGTGGGCAGGCTCGGCGGGCTGTAGGTGGTGGTCGGCAGGTCCGCGCCGGTGGGCGTCGCGGCCAGCGGCCTGATCGGCGGGTCATCGTCGTCGCCGCCGGCCGCCACCAGGAAGACGCCGGCGCCGATCACCACGAGGACGGCCACCACGGCGAGGATGGCGATGATCGGGCCGTTGCCGCCCGAACGCCGCGGCGGGCCGGGCGGCCCCCATCCCGGAGGGCCTGCCGGCGGCTGTCCCCATCCCGGCGGGCCGGGGGGACCGGGAGGGCCGCCGGGAGGACCATAGGGCGGACGACCGCCAGGCGGCGGAGGTGGAGGTTGCACTGGACCGCTCCCCGAAACATGGTCGATATCCGGAAGATCATAGCGATTCCCGATTGGAACGGTTAGACGTCCGTCCAGATCGGCAGGTTCCGGCCGCGCGCGGTCAAGTCCGGCGGTGAAAGAGAGGCGGGCGGGTCGAAAACAAGCGTCCATTTGTCCGGAAGTCGTGTCGAAATGTTCCGGAGATGAACTGGGGATCGTCTCCGGTCAGATCGTCCTCTCGCGCGCCGCGGAGAACAGGGCGGAGCAGACGGCGGCGAGGGTCTCCGGCGGCGTCCTCCGCCCGCTCAGCAGCCAGTCGACCAGCAGGTGGTTGACGGCTCCGACCAGGCCGATGGCCGTCAGCCGCTGCGCCTCCGTCGGTGCGCTCTCCGCCGTCCAGACCGTGGTGATGAGGTCGGCGAACTCGCGGAGGACGCCGTGGCGGCGCTCCTCCAGTTCGTCGGACACGCCGACCACCTCGACGAGCACCACGCGCGCCCGGCGCGGGTCCTCGGTGAAGTGGCCGATGAAGGCGGCGAGTCCGGCCTCGGCGACGGCGTCGAGGTCGGCGCCGGGGGCCCGGTCGATCGCGGCCAGCGTCGCGGTCCGCAGGCCGCCGGTCAGCTCGGTGTAGAGCTGCACCAGGCAGTCGTGGCGGTCCCGGAAGGAGGCGTAGAAATACCGCTCGGTGAGCCCCGCCTCCTTGCAGATCTTCTTGACCGGCGTCGGCGGGTAGCCGTCGGTGCCGAACAGCTCCAGGGCGGCGGCGAGGAACGCCTCGTGCCGCCTTCTGGCGCGCTCGGCCGGAGCCACCCCCGAGTAGCGCCGCCCCTCGTTCTGCGTCTGCACCATTTGCGTCGTCCCCTCCCCGCCTGGCAGTCTAGGGAAAGATCTGACATATGGGCGTGTCAGAATGGAGGTGCACGATGGCGGGACGGCTCGCCGGCCGGGTGGTCGCGGTGACCGGAGGCGCGCACGGGATCGGGCGGGAGACGGCCCGGCGGCTCGCCCTCGCCGGCGCGCGCGTGGCCGTCGGCGACCGCGACGCCGACGGGGCGCGGGCGGCGGCGGCCGAGCTGCCGGACGACGCGGCCGGGTTCGTGCTGGACGTCACCGACTCCGCCTCGTTCGCCGCCTTCCTCGACGCCGTCGAGGAGCGCTGGGGCCGCATCGACGTGCTCGTCAACAACGCGGGCGTGATGTGGGTCGGCGGGTTCGCCGACGAGCCCGAGTCCGCCACCGCCCGGCAGCTGGACGTCAACCTGCACGGCGTGATCAGGGGCGTGAAGCTGGCCGCGCCCCGGATGCGGGAGCGCGGCCGGGGCCACATCGTCACGATCGCGTCCGCCGCCTCGAAGCTCTCCCCGCCCGGCGAGGCGACCTACGCCGCGACCAAGCACGGCGTGTACGGCTACCTGAAGGGCGTCCGGGCGGAACTGCGCGGCACCGGGGTCCGGCTCTCGGTGGTCATGCCGGGCGTGGTCGACACCGAGCTCGCGGCCGGGACGGCGACGGGCGCGGTCGGGCTGCTGAAGCCCGCCGACGTGGCGCGCGCCGTCGTCGCGGTGATCGAGCGCCCGCGGTTCCAGGTGTCGGTGCCCGGCCACGTCGGGCCGCTGGCCGACTGGGCGGACGTCCTGCCGCAGCGGGCCCGCGACCTCCTGTTCCGCTTCCTGGTGCCCGACCAGGTCCGGGCGGTGTCGGGGACGTCCGCCCGGCGGGCCTACGAATCACGCAACCTGACCGGAGGAGACGATGACTGACACGCTGCCGGCGCGGCAGGCCGTCCGGCCCATCCCCGAGTTGGAGGGGGTGCACGGCATCTGGCCGCGCGGCGAGCGCCTCAACGCGGTCCGCGCGGCCGCCGAGCGCTACCGCGAGCGGTTCGCCGGGCAGGGGACGGTCAGGGCGGTCAAGAGCATCGACATCGCCGCAGCGCCCTATCCCGCGCGGTTCGCCTTCCAGGGCTACTCGGTCAACCTCAACCCGCTGATCACGATCATCAACCGGATGTTCGTCATCCAGTTCGACGGCTTCGACGGGCGCATGAAGACGCTGGTCTGGGAGCCGACCGTGGCCGCGGGCTCCGCGGAGGCGCCGTTCTACCGCAAGCTGCAGGCGCTCTCCCGCCGGATGCGCGCCGAACGCCTGTTCGTCAAGTACTACAACGACCCGGACAAGGTCCTGCCCGGCCTCGGGTTGAGCAACGCCGACATCGACTACGTCAGCTTCGACCACCTGCACGTCCAGGACGTGCGCATGATCATGGGAAGCGACACGCCGATCGGGGGCGAGACGGCGCCGAGCGAGCCCCTCTTCCCGAACGCCAGGCTCCTCGTGCACCGCAAGGAGCTCGGCACGTTCGAGTCCATGCACCCCATGCAGTGGGCCTGGTACGTCGACGGCGGCATGGACGGCGTCCCGGCGGAGCGGCTGGAGGTCTTCGACGGCGACGTGGAGCTCGGCGTCGGCGTCAGCCTGCTGTGGACGCCCGGTCACACCGACGGCAACCACTCCCTCGTCCTCAACACCCCGGACGGGATCTGGGTGTCGTCGGAGAACGGCATGGCGGCCGACAACTGGCAGCCCGAGCTGTCGAGGATCCCGGGCGTGCGGCAGCAGGCGTCCTTCTACGGGCGCGAGGTCGTCCTCAACGCCAACACGCTGGAGGACTCCCTGGACCAGTACGACTCGATGGTCAAGGAGAAGACCCTGGCCTCGCCGTCGCCGCGCGACCCGAGGTGGCTGCAGATCATCCCGTCGTCGGAGTGCGCGGACTGGAAGCGGCAGTGGCCGCTCGTCCCGACCCACAGCCACGGGGGACTGGACTACGGCACCATCACCAAGCCCGGGGCGGACGGCTGACGCCCGCCCCGGGCCGATGGCCGGCCGGGGTCAGGCGTCCCGGCGGCGCAGGACGGTGATCCCGCCCCACAGCGCCGCCGCCGTCCACGCGGCGATGATCAGCAGGGCGACCGCCGCCGGGTAGGGGCCGCCGCCGTCCAGCAGGTGCCGGCCGGCGGTGCTCGGCAGCCCGTCGGCGATGTCCTTCATCAGCTCCGACGGCCCGTTCGCGAGCGTGATCGGCAGCACGAGGACGAACAGGAACGCCGTCGTGATCGTCGCCGCGGTGCTGCGCAGCATCGCCGCGACGCCCAGGATGAACGCGCTCATCACCGCCAGGTACACGCCCGTCAGCAGCGCGTCGCGGACGGCGTCGCCGGCGTCCAGGCGCCCCCACTTCCCGAGCATCGGGTAGGCGGCCGCCGTGCCGATCAGGGCCAGCGCCACGCCCGCGGGGAACATGACCGCCATCGCGACGGCCGCCTTCGCCGACAGCATCCGGGTGCGCGGCGGCACCCACTGGAGCGTCGCGCGGATGCTGCCCGTCGCGTACTCGCCGGTGATCATCAGGATGGCGAGGGCGAGGACGACGAACTGCACCATGTCCACCGAGCCGGTGGCGATCCCGCTCACCGACACCACGCCGGGAGGCTCCTCGCCCGCGGGCGGGTGCGTGTTGTTCGCGACCGTGCCCTGCGCCAGGATCACCGACATCAGCGCCATCAGCAGCACCGCGCCGGCCAGGCCCCACCACGTGGAGCGGATCGACCACAGCTTCGTCCACTCCGCCGCCAGCGCCCCCGGGAAGCCGCCGCGCCTCATCGTCCCACCCCGTACTCCACGCTCGCCCCGGTCAGTTCCATGTACGCCTCCTCCAGCGACGCCTCGACGGCGCGCAGCCCCAGGACCGGCACCCCCGCCTCGTAGGCGATGAGCCCGACCCGGTCGACCGGCACGCCGCGGACCTCCAGCTCGTCCTCGTCCACCCGCCTGACGTCGGCCCGGACGGCGGTGAGGCGCGCCGCGAGAGCGTCCGCGCCCGGCGTGCGCACCCGGACCGCGTTGCCCGAGCCGCCCGCGATGACCTCGCTCATCGGTGCGTCCGCGAGCAGGCGGCCCCGTCCGATCACGACGAGGCGGTCCGCGGTCAGCTGCATCTCGCTCATGAGATGGGACGACACGAACACCGTGCGGCCCTCCGCCGCCAGGCCGCGCATCAGCCCGCGCACCCACAGCACCCCGTCCGGGTCGAGCCCGTTCACCGGCTCGTCGAACATCAGCACCGGCGGATCGCCGAGCAGCGCGCCCGCGATGCCGAGCCGCTGCCGCATCCCGAGCGAGTACGACCCGACCCGCTTGCCCGCGACCGCCTCCAGCCCGACCAGGCCGAGGACCTCCTCGACCCGCGCCCGGTCGATGCCGTTGCTGCGCGCCATCGCCAGCAGATGCGCCCGCGCCGGCCGCCCGGGATGGACGAACCCGGCGTCCAGCAGCGCCCCGACCTCCCGCAGCGGGCGCGGCAGCCCCGCATACCGCCGCCCGCCGACCAGCGCCTCACCGGCGCTCGGCCGGTCCAACCCGACGATCATCCGCATCGTCGTGGACTTCCCGGCCCCGTTCGGCCCGAGGAACCCGGTGACCTTCCCGGCCGCCACCTCCAGAGTCAGCCCGTCCACCGCGGTCTTGTCCCCGTACCGCTTCGTCAGTCCCCGCAACGTGATCAAAGGGTCTCCCGCCCGATCGTCCGCCCATGACGTGACCGAACCTAGAAACCCGCCACCCCCGCCCGCACCGCCCGAACGCCACCCCTTACCCCTGCCTTTCGACAGCATCGGCCTGATCAGACGGCCCGTGGGGGCCGATGCGTTCTACCGGGGTTCGGGGCGGCGGCCGGTCAGGCGGGTGGTGAGGGTGGTCGCGGTGGTCTGGATTCGGGCCGCCAGGGCCGGCCAGCTTTCCGGGGGGTGGTCTTCGCGGCGGAAGGTCACGGTTATCGCGGCGGTCGGGTGGCCGGTGTGGTCGAAGGCGCAGGCGGCGATGCTGGCGAAGCCCTCGGTGATGTGGCCGTCCTCGACCGACCATCCGCGGCGGGCGCCGTCGGCGAGGGTGCGGCGCAGTTCGCGCAGGGACGTGGGGCCGAGGCCCGTGCGGTTCACGAAGCGGCCCGGGAACAGGGCGCGCACCTGCGCGGGCGGCAGGTGCGCGAGGAGGGACAGGCCGCTCGCGGTCAGGTGGGCGGGCATGCGGACGCCCACGTCGGTGACCAGGGTGGCGTGCCGGCGCGGCTGCTCCTTCAGGAGGTAGAGGGTCTCGGCGCCGTGCAGGACGCCCAGCTGGGCGATCTCGCCGGTCTGGTCGACCAGGCGGCGGAGCAGGGGGCGGGCCAGGCGTTCCAGGGGCTCGTGGCGCAGGTAGGCCGAGCCGATCTCGAAGGCCGCCACGCCCAGCCCCCAGCGCCGCTCCTCCGGGATCGAGGTGACGAAGCCGTCCTCCGCCATGGCGGTGAGCAGGTGGTACGTGCTGGAGCGGGGGAGGTCCAGCGCGCGGGCGATCGAGGACGCCGGGAGCGGGCCGGGGGCGGCGGCCAGCAGGCGGAGCACCGCCAGCGCGCGGCGGGCGGCGGGGACCTGGGGCATGGGCCCATTGTCTCGTATCCGAGACACATGGCGGCGCACGGGGGTGGGACCGGCGGCGGCGACCGGGTCCAATGGTGGGTATGGGTGTTCCTATGGTTGAGGTCGGGCCGGAGGCGCTGACGTTCGCGCAGGTCGTCGCCGTCGCGCGGGACGGTGCGCGGGTCGTGCTGACCGACGAGGCGCTGAAGCTGATCGGGGAGGCGCGGGCCCATATCGAGGAGCTGTCGGCCCGTCCCACACCCGTCTACGGCGTGTCGACCGGGTTCGGGGCGCTCGCCACGCGGCACATCGCGCCGGAGATGCGCGACCAGTTGCAGCTCAACATCGTCCGGTCGCACGCCGCCGGGTCGGGGCCCGAGGTCGAGCGGGAGGTCGTCCGGGCGCTGATGCTGCTCAGGCTGCGGACGCTCGCCACCGGGCGGACGGGCGTCCAGCCCACGACGGCCCGCACGCTCGCCGCCCTGCTCAACGCCGGCATCACCCCGCAGGTCTTCGAGTACGGCAGCCTCGGCTGCTCCGGGGACCTCGCGCCGCTCGCCCATGTCGCGCTCGCGCTGATCGGCGAAGGGTCGGTCAGGGACGCCGGCGGCGAGCTGCAGCCCGCGGCCGACGCGCTCGGCGCGGCCGGGATCGCGCCGGTCAAGCTCGCGGCCAAGGAGGGGCTCGCCCTCCTGAACGGCACCGACGGGATGCTCGGCATGCTCGTCCTCGCCATGGAGGACCTGCGGAGGCTGCTCCGGGCCGCCGACGTCGCCGCCGCCATGACCGTCGAGGCCCTCCTCGGGACGGACCGCGTCTTCGCCGCCGACCTGCAGGCCCTCAGGCCCCACCCCGGGCAGGCCGCGAGCGCCGCGAACCTGCGGGCGCTGCTCGCCGCGTCCGAGATCATGGAATCGCACCGCGGGCCCGACTGCACCCGCGTCCAGGACGCCTACTCGCTGCGCTGCGCGCCCCAGGTGAACGGCGCGGCCCGCGACACACTGGAGCACGCCGAGCTGGTCGCCGGACGGGAGATGGCGTCCGCCATCGACAACCCCGTGGTGCTGCCGGACGGGCGCGTCGAGTCCAACGGCAACTTCCACGGCGCGCCCATCGCCTACGTGCTCGACTTCCTCGCCGTGCCGGTCGCCGACGTCGCGTCCATGTCGGAGCGGCGCACCGACCGGATGCTCGACAAGGGGCGGTCCGGCGGGCTGCCCGCCTTCCTCGCCGACGACCCCGGCGTCGACTCCGGGCACATGATCGCCCAGTACACGCAGGCCGGGATCGTGTCGGAGCTGAAGCGGCTCGCCGCCCCGGCGAGCGCCGACTCGATCCCCAGCTCGGCCATGCAGGAGGACCACGTCTCGATGGGCTGGAACGCGGCCCGCAAGCTGCGCAGGGCCGTGGACGGCCTCGCGCAGGTGATCGCCATCGAGATCCTCACCGCCGCGCGGGCGCTGGACCTGCGCACCCCGCTGCGCCCCGGCCCCGCCACCGGCGCCGTCGTCGCGAAGCTGCGCGAGGCCGTCCCGCCGCCCGGCCCGGACCGCTACCTCGCCCCCGAGATCGCCGCCGCCACCGCGCTGGTGCGGGACGGCTCCCTCATCGCCGCCGCCGAAGCCGTCACCGGCCCCCTCTCCTAAGGAGCACCCCGAGATGTCCGGTCCCCGACCCGTCCGCGCGCCGCGCGGCACCGCGCTCACCGCGAAGGGCTGGCCGCAGGAGGCCGCCCTCCGCATGATCCAGAACAACCTCGACCCCGAGGTCGCCGAGCACCCGGACGAACTGGTCGTCTACGGCGGTTCCGGGAAGGCCGCCCGGAGCTGGGACGCCTTCGACGGCATCGTCCGGTCCCTGGCGGACCTGGAGGGGGACGAGACGCTGCTCGTCCAGTCCGGCAAGCCGGTCGGGATCTTCCGGACGCACGAGTGGGCGCCGCGCGTGCTCATCGCGAACTCCAACCTCGTCCCGCAGTGGGCGACCTGGGAGGAGTTCCGCCGGCTGGAGTCGCTCGGCCTGACGATGTTCGGGCAGATGACCGCCGGGTCGTGGATCTACATCGGGACGCAGGGCATCCTCCAGGGCACCTACGAGACGTTCGCGGCCGTCGCCGAGAAGCGGTTCGGCGGCACCCTCGCGGGGACCGTCACGCTGACCGCCGGGCTCGGCGGGATGGGCGGCGCGCAGCCCCTCGCCGTCACGATGAACGGCGGCGTCGCGATCTGCGTCGAGTGCGACCCGTCCCGGATCGAGCGGCGCGTCGCGCACCGGTACTGCGACGTCGCGGCCGGCTCGCCGGACGAGGCGCTGCGCCTCGCCGAGGAGGCGAGGGCCGCGCGGCGCCCGCTGTCGGTCGCCGTGCTCGGCAACGCCGCCGACCTCGTCCCCGAGCTGCTGCGGCGCGGCGCGCCGATCGACATCGTCACCGACCAGACCAGCGCGCACGACCCGCTGATGTACCTGCCGAGCGGCGTCGCGTTCGAGGACATGGCCGCCGAGCGCGACAAGGACCGGGACGGCTTCATCGCCAAGGCCCGCGCCTCCATGGCCGCGCACGTCGAGGCGATGGTCGGGTTCCAGGACGCGGGCGCCGAGGTCTTCGACTACGGCAACTCGATCCGCGGCGAGGCGCAGCTCGCCGGGTACGCGCGGGCGTTCGAGTTCCCCGGGTTCGTGCCCGCCTACATCCGGCCGCTGTTCTGCGAAGGCAAGGGGCCGTTCCGGTGGGCGGCGCTGTCCGGTGACCCGAAGGACATCGCCCGCACCGACAAGGCGATCCTCGACCTGTTCCCCGACAACGAGCCGCTGACCCGCTGGATCCGGATGGCGGGGGAGAAGGTGCACTTCCAGGGCCTGCCGTCCCGGATCTGCTGGCTCGGCTACGGCGAGCGCGACAAGGCCGGCGCCGTCTTCAACGACCTGGTCGCGCGCGGCGAGATCAGCGCGCCGATCGTGCTCGGCCGCGACCACCTCGACTGCGGCTCCGTCGCCAGCCCGTACCGGGAGACCGAGGGCATGAAGGACGGCTCGGACGCGATCGCCGACTGGCCGCTGCTGAACGCCATGCTCAACACCGCGTCCGGCGCGACGTGGGTGTCGATCCACCACGGCGGCGGCGTCGGGATCGGCCGGTCCATCCACGCGGGCCAGGTCTGCGTCGCGGACGGGACGGCGCTAGCCGGCGAGAAGCTCCAGCGAGTCCTGACCAACGACCCCGGCACAGGCGTCATGCGGCACGTGGACGCGGGCTACGACCGCGCCGCCGAGGTCGCCGACGACCGCGGCGTCCGCATCCCGATGCGTTGAGCTGCGGCGTGTTGTTGTTATGCGGGCCCGCATAACAACAACACGCCGCAAGTGAACGGAGGAATGGCGTGGGTTTCGAGGAGATGTGGGCGGCGCTGCTGCCGGTCGGGCGGGACGAGGCGACCGGCGGCTACCACCGGTTCGCCTGGACGCCGCCCGAGCTGGAGTGCCGGGCCTGGTTCCTGGACGAGGCGCGCCGCCGCGACCTCGACGTGGAGCACGACGCCAACGGCAACATGTTCGCCTGGTGGCTCCCCGAGGACGGGACGCGGGGCAACGCCGTCCTGACCGGCAGCCACCTCGACTCCGTCCCCGGCGGGGGAGCGTTCGACGGGCCGCTCGGCATCGTGTCCGCGTTCGCGGCGGTCGACCGGCTGAGGGAGCGGGGCGTCCGGCCCGCCCGGCCGATCGGGATCGGGGCGTTCGCCGAGGAGGAGGGCGCGAGGTTCGGCGTCGCCTGCCTGGGGTCGCGCCTGCTCGCCGGGGCGATCGACCCGGCGCGGGCGCGCGCCCTGACCGACGGCGACGGCCACACGTTCGCCGAGGTCATGCACAACGCCGGCCTCGACCCGGAGGCGATCGGCCCCGACGACGGCCTCCTCGGACGCATCGCGTGCTACGTCGAACTCCACGTCGAGCAGGGGAGGGCCCTGGACGTGCCGGTCGGGGTCGCCAGTTCGATCGTCCCGCACGGGCGGTGGCGGTTCGGGTTCACCGGCGAGGGCAACCACGCCGGGACGACCGCGCTCGCCGACCGCCGCGACCCCATGCTCCCGTTCGCCCGGATGGTCATCGCCGCCCGCGAGGCCGCCGAGCGCAACGGCACGGTCGCGACCATCGGGAAGGTCGGCGTCGTGCCCGGCGGGGTGAACGCGATCGCCTCGTCCGTCACCGCCTGGCTGGACGCCCGGGGCCCGGCCGACGACGCCGTCCGCCGCACCGTGAAGGAGGTCGACGAGGCCGCCCGCGTCGCCGCGCGCCCGCACCGGGTGAGCGTCGACCTCGCCGAGGAGTCCTACACCGAGATCGTCGACTTCAACCTCGCGCTGCGCGACCGGGTCGCGACGGCCCTCGGCGGCGTGCCCGTCCTGCCGACCGGCGCCGGGCACGACGCGGGCGTCCTGTCGGCCCGGCTGCCCACCGCGATGCTGTTCGTCCGGAACCCGACCGGGGTCTCGCACGCGCCCGCCGAGTTCGCCGAACCGGCGGACTGCCTGGCGGGCGTGGAGGCCCTTACCGCGGTACTGGACGACCTGGCGCGCGGGTAAGGATCCGGATATGCAGTGGCATGCCCAGTTCGCCTGGCTCGGTGACGGCGTGGCGGCCGACGTGCTCATCGAGGCCGACGGCGAGCGGATCACGAGCATCGAGGCCGGCGTCCCGTCCGCCCCCCACGCCCAGCGGCTGCCCGGCCTCACGCTCCCGGGCCTCGCCAACGCCCACTCCCACGCCTTCCACCGCGCGCTCCGCTCCCGCGTCCAGGCCCACTCCGGGACGTTCTGGACGTGGCGGGAGCAGATGTACAAGGTCGCCGACCGGCTCGACCCCGACTCCTACCGCGCCCTCGCGACCGCCGTGTTCGCCGAGATGGCCCTCGCCGGGATCAGCTGCGTCGGCGAGTTCCACTACCTCCACCACAAACCGGGCGGCGCCCCCTATTCCAACCCGAACGCGATGGGCGAGGCGCTGATCGCCGCGGCCGCCGACGCCGGCATCCGGATCACGCTCCTCGACACCTGCTACCTCACCGGCGGCATCGGCCGCCCGCTCACGGGCCCGCAGCTGCGCTTCGGCGACGGCACCGCCGGCAACTGGGCGCGCCGCGTCGACACCCTCTACGAGCAGACGGACAAGGCGGGCCGGCTGCACGCCCGCGTCGGCGCCGCGATCCACTCCGTCCGGGCGGTGCCCCGCGAGCAGCTCAGCGCCGTCGCGGCCTGGGCGAAGGAGCACCGGGCGCCGCTGCACGTCCACCTGTCCGAGCAGCCCGCCGAGAACGAGGCGTGCCGGGACGCCTACGGCATGACGCCCGCCCGCCTGCTCGCCGAGGCGGGGGCGCTCGGCGCGCTCACCACCGCCGTCCACGCCACGCACCTCACCGACGAGGACATCGGCCTCCTCGGGACGACCCTGACCGGCGTGTGCATGTGCCCGACCACCGAACGCGACCTCGCCGACGGCATCGGCCCCGCCCGGGCCCTCGCGGACGCCGGCGTCCCGATCTGCCTCGGCTCCGACCAGCACGCCGTCATCGACCTGTTCGAGGAGGCCCGCGCCGTCGAGCTGGACGAGCGCCTGCGCACCCGGTCCCGCGGCCACTGGACGGCGGGCGAACTGCTCGCCGCCGCCACCTCCAACGGCCACTACGGGCTCGGCTGGCCCGAGGCGGGACGCCTGGAACCGGGCGCGTACGCGGACCTGGTCACCGTCGACCTCGGCTCCGTCCGCACCGCCGGGGCCGCGCCCGGCTACGCCGCCGAGGCGGCGGTCTTCGCCGCGACCGCCGCCGACGTCCGGCACGTCGTGGTCTCGGGCCGCCCGATCGTCCACGACGGCCGCCACCTGCTCATCGACGACGTCCCGGCGGCCCTCGCCGCGGCCGTCACCGCCGCCACCCGGGAGGAGCCCGCTTGAGCACGGTCATCACGAACATCGGGGAGCTCGTCACCAACGACCCCGCCATCGGCGCCGGCCTCGGCATCGTCCGCGACGCCGCCCTGGTGATGGACGGCGGCAGGGTCGCCTGGACGGGCCCGGCCTCGTCCGCGCCCGCCGCCGACGCGTCGTTCGACGCCGCCGGACGGGCCGTCCTCCCCGGCTTCGTGGACTCCCACGCCCACCTGGTCTTCGCCGGCGAGCGCGCCGAGGAGTTCGCGGCCCGCATGAGCGGCCGCCCCTACGCCGCCGGCGGGATCAGGACCACCGTGGAACGCACCCGCGCCGCGTCCGACGACGACCTGCGCGCGAACCTGCGCCGCCTCATCGGCGAGATGGCCCTCCAGGGCACCACCACGGTCGAATGCAAATCCGGCTACGGCCTCACGGTCGAGCAGGAGGAACGCGCCGTGCGCATCGCCGCCGAACTCGCCGACGAGGTGACGTACCTCGGCGCCCACGTCGTCCCCACCGAGTACAAGGACGACGCCTCCGCCTACGCGCACCTGGCCGCGACCGACATGCTCGCCGCCTGCGCCCCGCACGCCCGCTGGGTGGACGTCTTCTGCGAGGAGGGCGCGTTCGATGCCGACCAGACGCGCGACATCCTCCAAGCGGGCATCAAGGCGGGCCTGAGCCCCCGCCTTCACGCGAACCAGCTCACCCAAGGCCCGGCCGTGCAACTCGCCGTCGAACTGGACGCCGCCTCAGCCGACCACTGCACCTTCCTGAGCGACGCCGACATCGACGCACTGGCCGCGTCCCAGACGGTCGCGACCCTCCTGCCCGGCGTCGAGTTCTCCACCCGCCAGCCCTACCCCGACGCCCGCCGCCTCCTGGACGCCGGAGCGACCGTCGCACTCGCGACCGACTGCAACCCGGGCTCCTGCTACAGCTCCAGCATGGCGTTCTGCGTCGCCGTGGCCGTCCGCGACATGCGCATGACCCCGGCCGAGGCCGTCTGGTCCGCCACCGCCGGCGGCGCCCGCGCCCTCCGCCGCACCGACGTGGGCCACCTCGGCGTCGGCGCCCGCGCGGACGTCCACGTCCTGGACGCCCCGTCCCACATCCACCTCGCCTACCGCCCCGGCGTCCCGCAGACCCACGCCGTGTGGAAGGCGGGCCGCCGGGTAGAGGGTCCGCATCAATCGACTGCGGAGGCCCCCTATGGCGGAATTCCTGACGGACATCAAGACCCTGCGTGAGCGTGCCCGGCAGGAGATCGACAAAGGACCGATCACCGAGGCGTACGGCGCGGACGTCGACCGCGTGATCCAGGTGTGCAACGAGGCCCTCGCGACCGAGATCGTCTGCACGCTGCGCTATAAGCGGCACTACTACACGGCCACCGGCATCCACGCCGAAGCCGTCGCGGGCGAGTTCCTGGAGCACGCGGCCGAGGAGCAGCAGCACGCCGACATGCTGGCGGAGCGGATCGTCCAGCTCGGCGGCGACCCGGACTTCTCGCCCGACACGCTCACCACCCGCGCGCACGCCGAGTACGACGCCAGCCTCGACCTCGTCGCGATGATCAAGGAGGACCTGGTCGCCGAGCGCATTGCCATCGCCTCCTACACCGAGATCGTCCAGTGGCTGGGCGACGGCGACCCGACGACCAAGCGCGTCTTCGAGCGCATCCTCGCCCAGGAGGAGGAGCACGCCGACGACCTCCGCGGCCTCCTGGAGCGCCTCCCGAAGACGACCTGACCCGGGTCAGCCGGACGGCCGGCGGCGGAGGCGGCGGTGAGCGGCCCTGGCGGCGGTCACCGAC
Source organism: Actinomadura chokoriensis (assembly GCF_039529475.1). Taxonomy (NCBI): domain Bacteria; kingdom Bacillati; phylum Actinomycetota; class Actinomycetes; order Streptosporangiales; family Thermomonosporaceae; genus Actinomadura; species Actinomadura chokoriensis. The sequence continues at coordinate 73,008 of NZ_BAAAMW010000031.1, forward strand.
CCCATTGCGGCGATGGCCGTCAGGCAGGAGTTCATCACGATGCCGAAGGGGCTCGTGCCGGTGGCGACGGACGGATCGTCGCGCAGGTAGCGGACGCGCACGGTGTCCCCAGAACCCCAGCCCAGATCGGCTTCGGGTATTTCGGTCCGGATCGTCCGGCCGTCCACGGTCTGGAACTCGACGGTCACGTTGTCCGACAGCATGGGGTCTTCGACGATCACTGCGGAGGTCTCGATCCCCGACGTGTGGACTTCGTACAACAGCCAGCCGGAACCGACCGCGGCGAAAGCCAGGACGACGGCCAGGACGGCGAGGAGCACGCCTTGCGCGCGCGTCCGGGCGATGGACCGCTTCCGCTCGCTCATGCGTTCGACGGTAATCGAGCCGGCGGTGAGTGATCACGTGCCCGGCGGCCGGTTGCGGACAGCCCGGGCCGCCGTGGGCTAGGGCGGGGTGAGGTAGCGGCGGTTGACCCTGATCAGAGGGGTGCGGTCGCGGACGATGTAGTCGGTGGTGAGGGCCTCGGCCACGAAGAGGGTGTGGTCGCCGGCCTCGATGGTCTGGCGGGTCTCGCATTCCAGGGCGGAGACGCCGGTCTCGGGGATCAGGGCGTCCGAGTGCTCGCCGCGGTGGTGGGGTTCGGCGGCGAGGAGGATGCGGGCGCTCGGGCGGCCCTCGGCGGAGAAGCGGCCCGCCAGCGCGCGCTGGGACGACGACAGGATCGTCGCGGCCCAGCGCGGGCGGCGGTTCAGGACCTCGCAGAGGTAGGACGACGCCGCCACGCTCGCCAGCACCATGGGCGGGCCCAGCGAGACCGACATGAACGAGGTCACGGTGGTGCCGAGGTCGTCGCGGCCGTCGCGGACGGTCAGCACCACCACGCCCGTGGCGAAGCCGGCGACGGCCTCGACGAAGTCGGCGTTCAGCGGATCTCCCAGGTGCCGGGCAGGGTCAGCGGGCCCGCGGACGGCAGGCCGAGGCGGGCGGCGAGGCCGCCGAGGGAGCCCCAGCCGTCGAAGCGGGCGGACGCGGCGGTGCGGTCCTCGCTGGACTCCGGCGGGCGCAGCCGCTCCAGCGGCGAGGTGTGCGGGTAGACGCGGATCGGCGCGTCGGACGCCAGGCCCGCCTTCTTGCGGGCCAGGTCGAGCGCGGCGTCGAGGCCGCCGAGCTCGTCGACGAGGCCGTTGGCCTTGGCGTCCGCGCCCGTCCAGACGCGGCCCCGGGCCAGTTCGTGGACGCGCTCGCGGGGCAGGTCGCGGCCCTCGGCGACCTTCGCGGTGAAGTCGTCGTAGATCCGGTCGAGGGAGGCGTTGACGCGCTCCCACTCGGAGTCGCTGAAGTCCTTGGTGGCGCTGAGCATGCGGGCGTGGTCGCCGTCGGCGACGGCGCCGAGGCCGATGCCGACGCGGTCGAGCAGGCCGCTCACCACGGCCTTGCCGACGACGACGCCGATCGAGCCGGTGAGCGTGCCCGGCTGCGCGATGATCGTGTCCGCGGCCATCGACACGTAGTAGCCGCCGGACGCGGCGACGTTGCCCATGGAGACGACGACCGGCTTGCCGGCGCGGCGGGCGAGGACGACCTCGCGCCAGATCGCGTCGGAGGCGACGGCGGAGCCGCCGGGGCTGTCGACCCGGAACACGATGGCCTTGACCCGCTCGTCCTTGACGGCGGCGCGGAACGCGGCACCGATCGTGTCGGAGCCCATCGCGGGCCCGGAGTTCGGCAGCGGGCCGCCCCGGCCGCTGCGGCCGAGCCGGATCGGGCCGTGCCCGTTGATCAGCGCGACCATGTCCTGCCGGCCGGGCTGCGGGAGGCGGCTCGCGAGGCCGTGCGCGCGGTTGTAGCGGGCGACGAAGCGCAGCTGCGCCTCGCCGCCGAACTCCGCGCGCAGGTCGGCGTAGACCTCGTCGCGGTAGGCGAGGCGGTCGACGAGGTTCTCCTCCAGGGCCTCGCCGGCCAGGAACGGGCCGCGGTCGACCAGTGCGCGGACCGTGTCCTCGGTCAGGCCGCGGGCGGCGGCGATCCCGGCGGCGATCTGCTCGCCGAGCGAGGTGACGAGGCGCTTGGACGACTCCTCGTGCTCGGGCGTGTAGGTCTTCTCCATGAACGTGTTCGCCATGGTCTTGTACTCGTACCGCTTGGCGAACCGCGGCTGGATGCCCGCCTTCTCCAGGGCGCCCGCGAAGAACGGCTCCTCCAGGGCGACGCCGGTCAGCCCGACCTCGCCGGTGGGCTGCAGGTAGACCTTGTCGAAGGCGGTGGCCAGGTAGTACGGCACGGTGCCGCGGCCGCCCTCACCGAAGGTCTCGGCCCACGCGACGGTGAGCTTGCCCGCGTCCCGCAGCGCCTGGACGGCCTCCCGCAGCTCCTGCACGAGCGCCAGCCCGATGCCCCCGGACACCTTCACGACGAGGGCGCGCACCCGGCTGTCGGAGCGGGCGCGGCGCAGCCCGTCCAGGACGTCCCGCAGGTTCGTCCGGCGCATGGACAGGATCGCCGAGACCGGGTCGGACGGCGGCGTCTCCACGAGGCCCTCGGTGAGGTCGAGTTCGAGGATCAGCGGGGCGGTCCGCCGGTCGCGGGCCTGCCTGATCATGTTGACGACTGTGCCGGGATCCACCATGGCACCAGCCTATGTGTTCGTCCCCGGGCCTTCTTGCGCCCTGAGTCCAGCCATTCTCCGACGAAAGGAGGAGGGAGGGGCTAGCGGGCGAACGCCTTGTTCGGGATCACGCTCGCGGACGCCTGCGCGACCGGGCGCCCGGCCGTGTCGGTGATGAGCGCGTTGGAGACCATCCGGGTGCCGCCGGGGTGCAGGCACGTCCCCGTCACCGTGTAGGTCCGGCCGGACTGGACGCCGCGCAGGTAGTCGACGTTCAGGTTGAGCGTGAGCATCGGCATGAAGTGCTCGCACGTGCTGCTCGCCGCGAGGCAGACCGCGTTGTCGAGGATCATCGCGATGTAGCCGCCGTGGACGGTGCCGCCGGGGTTGCAGAGCTTGTCCCCGGGCGTCCAGGCGATCTCCACCCGGCCCGGCTCGACGGACCTGACGGCCTGCCCGATGTACTCGCTGATGTCGGAGATCTCCGGGACCCTCCGGTCCACCATCGCCTGGATGAAGCCGGCGCCGGACAGCGTGTTCCACAGGTCGGCGGCCTCCTGCAGGGCCTCCGCGCTCGCGTCGACGCTCAACTCACTCTCCCTGGTCACGGTGATCTTCGAATGGTATTCGGTGCGCGGGCGGCGGGCACTATGCCGTTCGTCACGAGCGTCCGGCGCTAGGGTCGGAGGCATGGGTGACGGCGACGGCTGGGCCGGCTGCGGGCAGGGCCACACGCACTGGGGACGGTTCGGTGCCGCGGGCCTGCTGGCCTACCACCGCGACCCCGCCGGCCAGGTGTGGATCCTGCTCCAGCAGCGCGCGTGGTGGGGCATCGGCGGCGGGACGTGGGGCATGTTCGGCGGCGCCCTGCACAGCCACGAGGACGCCGTCACGGGCGCGCTCCGCGAGACCTCCGAGGAGTGCACGCTCGACACCGCGGTGGTGAACGTGCACGGTACCCGCGTCGAGGACCACGGCGGCTGGATGTACACGTCGGTGATGGGGTCGCTGTCCGAGCGCGTCCCCGTGGACGCCGCGTCGCGGGAGACGCGCAGGGCCGAATGGGTGCGGCTGGAAGAGGTCACCGACCGCAAGCTGTTCGAGCCGTTCGCCCGGTCGTGGCCGCTCCTGCAGGACGCGATGAAGCAGCTCGTCCTCGTCGTGGACGCGGCGAACGTCGTCGGCGCCCGCGCCGACGGCTGGTGGAAGGACCGCGCGGGCGCCAACGCGCGGCTCCGCGACGACCTGAAGGCACTGGACGGCGGCGTGCGGAGCCTGCCCGCCGGCGTCGTCCCGTTCGACCGCTGCTTCCCCGAGGTCGTCATGGTCGTGGAGGGCGCGGCGCGCCGGGTCGCGGACGAGCCGTCCGACGGGGTGAAGGTCGTGGCGGCGCCCGGCAGCGGCGACGACCAGATCGTCGACCTCGTCCGGCGGTCGGGGCCCGACACCGCGCACCTGGTGGTCACGGCCGACCGGGAGCTGCGCGCCCGCTGCGAGGAGGCCGGCGCGGCCGTGACCGGCCCGCGCTGGCTGCTCGAACGCCTCTAGCCCGGCTCCGCTACACGTCCACCCGGTGGCCGGCGCCGCGCAGCGCCGCCGCCGCGTCCTCCGACCGGTGCTCGGGCACGAGGACGAGGTCGGCGTGGTAGGTCGACGCGACGAAGACGGGTACCCCGGCGTCGGCGAGCGGCCCCACGATCGCGGCCAGCATCCCCGGCACGTCCAGGCCGTGGCCCGCGTCGCCGTAGAAGCCGACCCAGCGCTCCGCCTCGGTGTAGGGCGAGGCGTCCCGGACGATGGTGAGGCCCTCTGGGGCGCGCACCAGCGCGATCCACTCGTCGTCCTCGGGGAACGTGGCGTGCGGCAGGTGCTCGACCGTGAACTGGCCGGGGACGATGTGGAGGCGCTGCATGCGCTCACCCTAGCCAGCCGCCGCCCCTACTCGGGGACGAGCCAGACCGCGCCCAGCGGCGGGACGCGCAGCACCGCCGACGCGGGCAGCCCGTGGCACGGGTCGCCGGACGCCTCGACGCGGCCCATGTTGCCGACGCCGCTGCCGCCGTACTCGTAGGCGTCGGTGTTGACGGCCTCGCGCCAGCCGCCCGCGCGGGGGAGGCCCAGCCGGTACCCCTCGTGCGGGTTCCCGGCGAAGTTGACGACGCACGCCATGACCGGCGGTTCACCGTCGCCCTGGGGCGTCCCGTAGCGGAGGTAGGAGAGGGTGTTGCCGCCCGCGTCGTTGCCGTCGATCCAGCGGAACCCCTCGTGGTCGCTGTCGCGCGTCCACAGGGCGGGCTCGGCCCGGTAGGCGCGGTTCAGGTCGCGGACGAGCTTCTGCAGCCCGAGGTGGTTGGCGCCCTCGGCGGCGTTCTCCAGCAGCCACCAGTCGAGCGGGCGCTCCTCGGCCCATTCGGCGCCCTGCCCGAACTCCTGGCCCATGAACAGCAGCTGCTTGCCGGGGTGCGACCACATGTAGGCGAGCAGGGCGCGCAGCCCCGCGAACTGCTGCCAGGCGTCGCCCGGCATCTTGCTCAGCAGCGACCCCTTGCCGTGGACGACCTCGTCGTGCGACAGCGGCAGGACGTAGTTCTCCGAGAACGCGTACACCAGCGAGAACGTGATCTCGTTGTGGTGGTAGTGCCGGAACACGGGCTCGTGGCGCAGGTATTCGAGGGTGTCGTGCATCCAGCCCATGTTCCACTTGAACCCGAAGCCGAGCCCGCCGAGGTGGGTCGGGCGCGACACGCCCGGCCACGCCGTCGACTCCTCCGCGATCGTCATGATGCCGGGGTTGCGCTTGTAGACCGTCGCGTTCATCTCCTGCAGGAAGGAGATGGCCTCCAGGTTCTCCCGGCCGCCGTAGATGTTCGGCGACCACTCGCCCTCGTTGCGCGAGTAGTCGAGGTACAGCATCGAGGCCACGGCGTCCACGCGCAGGCCGTCGATGTGGAACTCCTCCAGCCAGAACGACGCGTTCGCCACGAGGAAGTTGCGGACTTCGGCGCGCCCGAAGTTGAACACCAGCGTCCCCCAGTCGGGGTGCTCGCCGCGCGTTGGATCGTCGTGCTCGTACAGGGCGGTGCCGTCGAACCGCGCCAGGGCCCACTCGTCCTTGGGGAAGTGGGCCGGCACCCAGTCCATGATGACGCCGATGCCCGCCTGGTGGAGGCGGTCGATGAGGTGGCGGAAGTCGTCCGGGCCGCCGAACCGCGACGTCGGCGCGTAGTAGGACGTGACCTGGTAGCCCCAGGACGGGCCATAGGGGTGCTCGGTCACCGGCAGCAGTTCGACGTGCGTGAAGCCCATGTCGCGCACGTACTCGGTGAGTTCTTCCGCCAGTTCCCTGTAGCCGAGGCCGGGCCGCCACGACCCGAGGTGCACCTCGTACACGCTCATGGGCTCGTGCAGCCAGTCGTGCTCCTTGCGGCCGTCCATCCACTCGCCGTCGCCCCACTCGTAGGACGAGGTGAACACGCGCGACGCCGTCGCCGGGGGACGTTCCGTCCACTGCGCCATGGGATCGGCCTTGGTGCGCCACACGCCGTCCGCGCCGAGGATCTCGTACTTGTAGCACATGCCGTCGCCCACACCCGGGACGAACAGCTCCCAGATGCCGGTGGAGCCGAGCGACCGCATCGGGTGGGCGCGGCCGTCCCAGTGGTTGAAGTCGCCGACCACGCGCACGCCGCGCGCCGTCGGCGCCCACACCGCGAAGCCCGTCCCGTGGACGGTGCCGAACGCGGACGCGTAGGAGCGGGTCCGCGCGCCGAGCGCCCGCCACAGCTCCTCGTGCCGCCCCTCGCCGATCAGGTGCAGGTCGAGTTCGCCGAGCGTCGGCAGGTGCCGGTAGGGGTCGTCCTGGATCGTCTCGACGCCGTCCCCGTAGGTGACGGCGAGGCGGTAGTCGGGGACGGCGAGCGGCGCCGTCCGCTCGTCGCCGTCCGCGAACGACGCGTCCGCCGGGAGCGTGCTCCGGAACAGGCCCTGGTGGAAGTGCCGGAGCGCGTGCCTGTCCCCGTTGGGCAGGACGACCTCGACCTTCTCCGCCAGGGGCCGCAGGGCCCGCACCGTCACGCCGTCCTTGCCCGGATGCGCCCCGAGGACGCCGTGCGGATCGTGGTGGTCGCCGCCGACGAGCCGGTCGATCTCCGCGCGCGTCACCCGTGCCATGACCTCATGGCCTCCCGTCACTGAGCTTTTACCTCTGTAGAGGTGCCCCGAGACGAGGCGCTCTCACATACCGCGCCGACCTGTTTCCACGAGCTTGACGTTCAAGATCGCCACTGGCCTCCGAGCAGCGCTCCTCCGGTGGACGGTGGCGGGCGGTGGTCGAGGGGAGGGCTGGAGGACGGGGTTGCGGTCGCACGGGCGGTTCGACATTTCGTCGTTGGGGTCGCACCGAATGGCGCCGCCCGTGCGGCCACGTCTACCGGGCGCCGTCCCTCCGGGGAACGGCCGCCTCGCCCCAGGGGTGACATCGACCCCACCGCCCAGGGATCCATTCCTGTGTCACCTGGGCGACACAGGTACCTGCCGTACCGGAGCGCCCCGGCCCGGTCCGCCCCCGCTCGCGGACCGGGCCGCGCCGTTCCCCATGGCGTCCGTTCACCTCTCCTCGCGTCCCCCGCGCGCCTGCTCGGCGAGCAGCCCCCGGAGCCCCGCGGAGTCGTCCGCCGCCACCGTCATCGCACATCCCGCCTGGAGTTCGGCGTTGGTGAGGTCGCCGCTGCGGGTCGCGTACCAGCGGCCCGCGTCGCTGCGCCACACCTGCCAGCCCGGAAACTCTCCCTCGATGGCCGCCTTCAAGTCCTCGAAGTCGCCCATCAAGGTCGTCCCTTCCCCGAGGCCGTTCTTCTGTATACAAAAGTCTTACTTGGTCTAAGAGGTGTCAAGCTGTCCGTAAGCGGACCGTGCCCTCGCGGATAGCGCGTGGAAGGTATGGATGACCGGGAGGGACGAACCAGGATCGAACGCCGGGTCGAACGCGGTTCGAACGCGGCGTAACCGAGTTGGGAGGTGACGCCGGTGCCGGACCGCCCCGCCTACCTGCGCATCGCCGACACGCTCCGGGGGGGCATCCGGGACGGCAGCCTGCCGCAGGGGTCCCGGCTGCCGACGATCGCGGAGCTGTGCGAGACCCACGGCGTCTCGGAGATCGTCGTCCGGCAGGCGGTCGCGCTGCTGCGCGGTGAGGGGCTCGTCGAGACCCGCCGCGGCGGCGGCACCCTCGTCAAGGTCGTCCCGCCGGCGCGCCGCGTCGCGATGGACCGGTACCGCGCGGTGACCCGGCCGCTCGCGGTCCCCGAGACGACCTTCACCCGCGACCAGAAGATCACCTGGGCGGAGTACCGGCTCGACAAGGAGTTCACCCGGGTGCGGGCGGACGACGAGCTGGGCGCGCTGTTCGAGCTGCCCGCCGGCACCGAGCTGCTGCGCCGCCGGTTCGTCTTCCACGCGCGCGGCGAACCGCAGCAGATCTCCGTCAACTACCTGCCGTGGGACCTCGTCGGCGAGACGCCCGTGTCCGACCCGGCGCGCGAGCCGTGGCCCGGCGGGACGCTCGCGCAGCTCGCCTACCTCGGGCATCCGCCGGTCCGGGTGGAGGAGTCGGTCCGGTCCCGGATGCCGACGCCCGAGGAGGCGGAGACGCTCCGGATGACCGGCGGCGTGCCGGTCCTCGGCATCACCCGCCGGATGCTGGCGCGCGACGGCGTGATGGAGGTCTGCCGGGAGATCGTGCTGCCCGCCGACCGCGTCGTCCTCGACTACTCGATCGACCTGTGACCCCGGCGGGGCCGCGGGTCAGCCGGCCAGCCGGGCCAGCGAGCGCAGCGGGACGGGCAGCCAGGCGGGGCGGTTGCGCGCCTCGTACCGGACCTCGTAGACCGCCTTGTCGAGCTCGAAGGCCCGCACCAGCGCCGCGTGCGCGGCGGGGTCGGGCCCGCCCGCGGCCGCGTAGCCCTCGCAGAACGCCGTCCGGTTGCGCTCCGCCCACGTCTGCGCGCGCTGCTCCAGCGTGCCGGCGGTGTCGGCGGGCAGGCCGCCGCCGTCCCGGGCGAGCAGGAACCGCGCCGCGTACTCGAAGGAGCGCAGCATCCCGGCGACGTCCCGCAGCGGGTGCCCGAGGGCGCGGCGCGCCGCGGGGTCGCGGGCCGGTTCGCCCTCGAAGTCGAGCAGGAACCAGCCGGCGTCGGTGCGCATGACCTGGCCGAGGTGGTAGTCGCCGTGGATCCGCTGGAACGGCAGCGGCGCCGCGTCGGCGGCGACCCGGTCGAACGCCTCGCGGATCGCGTGCGCGTGCGGGCGCAGCTCGGGGACGGCGGCGGTGACCTGGTCGAGCTGCTCGTTCATCCCGTAGACGATGTCGCGCAGCACCTCGGGCGGCGTCTGCGTCACGCCGAACGCGGCGGCGAGGTCGCGGTGCACCTGCGCGGTGGCCGCGCCGAGCCGCTCGGCCTCGGCGGCGAAGTCGCCGCCGGCGTCGCCGGCGTCGCCGGTCGTGAACTCGGCGGCGGGTCCCGGCGGCGACGGCTGCGCGAACCAGTCGCGGACGCTGGTGAGCGCGAGCTGCCAGCCGTCGGTCCCGGTGCGCAGGAACTCCGACAGCATGGCGAGCGTGACCGGCTCGCCGGAGTCGCCGGTGCCGGGGACCAGCTCGATCCAGCCGTGCACGGCCGGGATGTGCTCGCAGCCCTGCCGGGACAGCGCGAGGTTGACCTCCAGGTCGGGGTTGACGCCGGGGGACAGGCGCCGGAACAGCTTGCAGATGTAGGCGTCGTCGAAGATCAGCGAGGTGTTGCTCTGCTCGGCGGAGGTCGGCAGGCCCTCCAGGCCGGTGCGGATGCCGGTGCCGGGGGCGCGGCGGAACTGCAGCGGCCCGACCGCGGTCTCGTCCGCCATGAGGTCGAGCAGGATCGCGGTCAGGTCCGGGTCGTGGACGGCGTCGTAGACGTGCCCGGTGAGCCCCGGTTCGACGTCCGCCCGTCCGATCTCGATGGGCCGCAGCCGCTCGGGCAGCGCGCGCCGGACGCCGAGGAGCAGCTGGTAGTGGTCGACGGTGCCGTTTTGGCGGACGTCGAGGACGAGGTGGTGGAGGGCGGGGTCGCCGGTGCGCAGTTCGGTGGCGGTGCCGATGGACAGGTCGTCGATGGGGCCGTCCTTGCCGCCGAACCACCGCTGCCGGGGCAGCCAGTCGGACAGGAGCCGAACGAGGGAAGGGTCGGGCGGCGGCACGGCTACATCACTCCTTCGCCCGGGTCGTCCTCGGGCGGTGGCGGAAGCAGGAACCAGTAGAAGCCGTGCCCGGGGAGCGTGAGCAGGTAGGGCAGTTCGCCGATCGCCGGAAACTGGACGCCGCCCATGCACTCGATCGGCGCGGAGCCCCGGAAGCGCCTCAGGTCCAGTTCCACCGGCTGGGGGAAGCGCGACAGGTTGTTCACGCAGAGGACGGTGTCCATGCCCCCCCACTGGTTGGTGTCCCCGCCGTTGATCTCGCGGGTGAAGGCGAGGACGGAGGGGTTGGAGGCGGACAGTTCGACGTAGGAGCCGACGCCGAAGACGGGGTGGCGCTGCCGGATCTCGATCATTTTGCGGGTCCAGTGCAGCAGGCTGCC
>NZ_BAAAMW010000032.1:0-71794 GCF_039529475.1 Actinomadura chokoriensis
ACCATCGTCATCCTGTTCGCCCTCCAAGGCGACACCATCACCGGCCGGCCCACCGACGTCGCCCGCATCGCCCTGCCACTGCTGGCCTACTTCGCGCTCATGTGGGGCGGGTCCTTCGCTGTTGGACATGCCGTCCGGCTGCCCTACCCGCGCACCGCGACGCTCGCCTTCACCGCTGCGGGGAACAACTTCGAACTGGCCATCGCCGTCGCCATCGGCACCTTCGGCGTCACCTCCGGGCAGGCCCTGTCGGGCGTGGTCGGGCCGCTGATCGAGGTCCCGGTCCTGGTCGGGCTGGTGTACGTGTCGCTGTGGCTGCGTCGCCGATTCCAACCCGCCGGGCGGTGACCCGACGATGACCGTCACCGGCCTGCTCACCGCCGCCGACCGGCCCGGCCTCGAACAGCGAAGGAACGCCGATGCCTGATGAGGCTCGCTCTGCCAAGCCCAGTGTCCTGTTCGTCTGCGTGCACAATGCCGGACGCTCCCAGATGGCCGCCGCCTACCTCACCCACCTGGCAGGTGACCGGATCGACGTGCGCTCCGCCGGGTCCGCGCCCGCCGAGCAGGTCAACCCGGCGGTGGTCGAGGCGATGGCGGAGGAGGGCATCGACATCTCCGCCGAGACCCCCAAGATCCTCACCATCGACGCCGTCCAAGCCTCCGACGTGGTCATCACCATGGGATGCGGCGACACCTGCCCGGTCTTCCCCGGCAAGCGCTACCTGGACTGGACCCTCGACGACCCCGCCGGACAGGGCGTCGGCGCCGTCCGCCCGATCCGCGACGAAATCCGCAAGCGCATCGAAAACCTGGTCGGCGAGCTTCTAGCGGAGAAGTGAAGGGAAGGCGCACAGCCGGGCGCCGAGGAGCGGTGACGTCCCCGCAACGTGTCCTCTGCCCGGTCTGGCTGTCGCAGAGCGGGTCGTCACAACCCCGGCGGAGGCCGGGACGAGAGGCGGCAAGGCGAAGAGACCCGGGAGGTGGGTCAACCCTCCCTTCCGACACCAACCGGCAGTACACCCACGTGCCGCGCCGTTCACCCTCGATCAACCCGGCTTGGCGCAGCACGTTCAGGTGATGGGAGACGGTCGGCGCGGTGAGATCGAACGCGCCGGTCAGATGGTGCGCAGCAGGCGGGGCGGGTCACGTCTGCAAGCCGCCGCAGGGCTGGGTGGGCTAGCAGCAGGTGCTGTCCGTTGTGCCCTTCTCAGGGGCTTCGACGCCGATCGTGACCGGGACGGCGCTGGTGGTCGAGGCGGTTTGAGGAGTGCAGCAGGCCGATGCCTCGGCCTTCTCCAGGGTGTCGGCGTCGGCCTTGACCACGTAGACCTCCCACGGCTCGTTGCCGGGGCCGGTGACCCAGACCTTGTCCTGGAGCGCGTAGCAACAGGAGGTGTCGTTCTCCTCAAAGGTGGCCAGTCCTGCGGCCGCCAGGCGCTCGGCCGCGTCGGTGACCAGGGCGGAGTCCTCCACCTCCACTCCCAGGTGGTCCATGCGAGTGGCCTCCTCGTCCTTGCCCTCGGTCAGGACGAGCTTGAGCGGGGGCTCGGCGACGGCGAAGTTGGCGTAGCCGGGACGACGCTTGGCCGGCTCGGTGCCGAACAGCTTGGAGTAGAAGGCGATCGAGCCCTCCAGATCGGGGACGCGGAGCGCGAGCTGGACACGGGACATGAGCTTCCTCCTGGAGACTGAGCGGCTTCAGGGCCGGTCAGAAGCGAGGTACTCCGCCGCCGCGAGCGCAGCGGCGAGGTGACACCCCATCACGATCTCTTGATTAGATGCCTGTCTAATCACTCACCCTCAGCATGCCCCTGAACATAGATAGGTGTCAACTTAGAGAGTCATCTAATCAGGATTCCTGGCGAGAGCCACGGGAACTGCCCTCAGTCCTTAAAAGTGCTGTCAGAGGTCCGGTTCGTCCTGGGACGCCCCGCGCCGTCCGCCCCGACCTGCCCGCCCGAAGGAGACACCTGATGCCCGACTCCAGCACCGGCGATCCCGTCGAGGCCATCGTCGCGCGGTACTGCGGCCTGGCCCGGCTCCCCCTGGCGGGCGGCGTCTCACATGACGGTGCTACCTGCGGCGATGCCGACGGGTACCCGAGCGAGGACGGCATGCCCGAGGCCGCCCTGCGCGCCAGCCTGGGACTCTCGCCGTCGCCCGCGCCAACGCCGCCCAGGCCGGAGCCGCCAACGCGCACTTCCTCCACGGCCGCATCGAAGACATCCCGCTCCCTGATGCCAGCGTCCGACGTGGTCATCTCCAACTGCGTCATCAACCTTGCCGCGGACAAGCCCCGCGTCCTCGCCGAGCCTTCCGCGTCCTGCTGAACGCGGCCATCGTCCACGCCATCAACCCCGCCGACTAGGTCAGCCCAGGTTCAGCCCGAGCACGGGGAGAGGCTCGGCGGCGTTGAGCGCCGGGCCTGGGTTGTTGGGTCATGCCCGGTGTGGGAGGTCCCACAGGTGGAGGGTGGTCTGATCTTTGGAGACCGTGCACCAGGCGTCTTTTCCTGCTGACAGGGGAGGCCCCGAGACAGGGAAGGGGTAGACGACTGATCCTCGCAGGGCCATTGTGCGGGGGTTGATGAGCCAGTGGCGGGGGGCCTCGGCGTGGTGCTCGGTGCCGGCCACGGCGGTGTCGTCGTAGGGGAATGCCGCTTCGAAGTCCCAGCGGGCACGGTCGTCGCCCGGTGGAGGGGGTACGGCGTCCTGGGCGTTGAGTCGCCGTAGTTCCGTGCCGTCTTCGGCTTGGTGGAGGTAGAGGGCCCACTGGCCCGTGTCCGTCGTCAGGAAGTGCTCCCCGGACGGGCTCACCGCGAGGAAGACCTCCTCGACGAATCGCTGGACGGTGAGCTGCGTACCGTCCCAGCGTCCCCACAGCACGGGCGAAGTCTCCTCGCCCTCCGCGATGGACAGCCCCATGTACGCCGGATCGGGGTGAGGGAAGTGGAAGGAGCCCGACCCCACGGTCATCGTCGCGGCCCGGGCCAGCAGCGAGCCGTCGGCGGCGTCGAGGATCAGCCATTCCTCCTCGGTGTCGTGCCCGGTGTGGCTGCGGACGTGGGCCCACAGGACCTTGCCGTCGGCGGAGAAGGCCGCCGAGCCGCTGTCGGCGTGGCCGTGGTGGTAGTCGTCGGCGTACTCGGAGAACGAGGCATGGGCCGCCGTGCATACGGCGGCGGACCAGCAGCCGTGGCGGATCTCCCACAGCACGGCGCCGGTCGCATCCACGGCACGCAAGGCGTGCACGCCGGTGAACACGGCGACATCACCGGCGGGAGAGACCGCCACTGAGCCGTACCGGCGGGGCCACGGCGCGGGGAAGCGGGTCTCCGTCCCCGCCTCGTCCAGGTCGCGGACGGCCAGTTCGGTGTCCCCGCGCTGCACCAGCAGCCTGCGCCCCGGCCAGTGCAGGACCCGTGGGCCGTCCGCCGAGGCGGGGTCGAGCGGAGCGGCGGCGGTGGCCAGGAGACGGGCGCTGAACTGGGCGGCTCCCTCACGGGTGGCATCGGGCGTCACAGCCGCATGCTTTCACACCTGCCGGACGGTGCCTCCGGCCGGAACCCGCCCGCTGGCCGGTACGGATGTCGAGGTTCTGGTCGACTGTCGTCCGCGCCCCGAAGACCGGCCTGGCGTGGAGTCGGGGCGGGTCGGTATCGGCGGGCAAGCCCTCGGCCCGCGGCTCAGCCAATGGCGAGGGGTGTCTTGGTGAGGCGGATGGTGCCGTCGTCGCCGGGGCGGGGGGCCGGGCGGTATCCCTCGCTTTGGTAGAGCGCGATGTTGTTGCGGCTGCCTGCTCCCGTGGACAGCACGATGTGGCGGCAGGCCGGGTCGGCGGCGGCCTCGGCCTCGTGGAGCAGCCAGCGTCCCAGGCCGCGTCCTCGCAGGTCGGGGACGACGCCGAGGCGTCCCACGTGCCATTCGGTGTCGTCGCGGCGGGTCCGCACCATGCCGAGGAGGCGGCCGTCGCGCCAGAGACCGATCGCGTGCCAGTCCGCGAGCCATTCACGTACCTGCTCTACGGACTCGTGCAGTGCGGGGACGGTCAGGGGGTCGTTGGCGAGGGCCTCGTCGACCCAGCAGCACCGCTGCAGGACGGTCACTTCGGGAGCGTCGTCCGGCGTCAGCCGCCGCAGGTAGGAGCCGGGTTCGGGGCCGGCCTGCGAGGTGGGCCGCGCCCGTTCTCGCATCGGCCTCAGCGCGTGCGCGACCCGGACCAGTTCGTCCAGGACGCCGATCGCGGCCTGCCCGGCAGCGGCGGCGGGGCGCACGTGCCCGTCGCGCACGACGTCGGCGATGCGGAGCGCGACCGTGGCTCCCAGCGGTACCAGGCGCAGTGTGGTCACCACTTGCTTGGCGTGCTGCACCGCCCGCGTGCCCGCCGAGGTGTTGCCGTAGCTGATGAAACCGACCGGTTTCCACGCCCACTCGCTGGAGAGGTAGTCCAGCGCGTTCTTCAGCGACGCCGGCATCCCGTAGTTGTACTCCGGTGTCACGACGATGAGGCCGTCGACGGCGTCCACGATCGCGCTCCACCTGCGCGTGTGCTCGTGGCGGTACACGCCCGCGGACGGATGCTCCTCCTCGTCCAGGAACGGCAGGTCGAGGTCGGCCAGGGACAGCGGTACCAGTTCGGCGCCGAGTTCGGCGGCGCGGGGGGTGATCGTCTGGGTCAGCCATGTTCCCACCGCGGGGCCGAGGGCGCCGGGGCGGGTGCTGCACACCAGCACGAGGATGCGAACCTGTTTCGTTGACATGTAAATGAATCTAGGCGATAGGTTGTTTACATGTCAATGAACTCGTCGCAGGAATCCGTGCGCTGGCTGACCCCGGACGAGGAGCGGGCGTGGCGGGCCTTCCGCCGCATGATGATCGCCGTCCAGACCGGCACCGCGCGCGACCTGGCCCGGGTCGGTCTCTCCGAGCCCGACTACGAGGTCCTCAGCACGCTGTCGGAACGGCCGGACCACGCCGGCACCCTGCACGGCCAGGCCGCGAAGATGGGCTGGTCGCGCAGCCGCCTGTCCCGGCACGCCTCCCGCATGGAGACGCGCGGCCTCATCCGCCGCGTCCCCGACCCGGCCGACGGAAGAGGCTGCCTCCTCGTCCTCACCGAACACGGCCTGGACACCCTCACCGACGCCGCCCCCGCACACGTCGAATCAGTGCGCCACCACTTCATCGACCTTCTGACACCCGACGACCTCGCCGCCCTGGAACACATCGCCGCCAAGGTGAAGGCCCTGGACGAACTGCACCAGCCACCCCAGTCCTGACGCTGTCTGCTCGACCGTTCCGAAATCGGAACGGTGGGCACGGCGGCGGTCGGAACGGCTCCGTCCGCGGTGATCGCCGCACGCCGGCGTCTCCGTGCTCGGACGGTCCATAACCGAGATCGATGGAGCCGTGTATGACCACGGCGCGGATCCGGATCGCACACTGCGGGCGCAAGTTTCCCCTCGACCTCCGGGCCTGGGACCCCGGAGCCCCCGAATCCATCCGCTCCGAACGCGGATGTCTCCGAAGGAAACCCCCGTGAGAAACAGACGCAGATCTGTCAGATGCCTGCGGGTGCCGGCCGCCCTCCTCCTCGGTATCGGCCTCCTGGCCTCGCCCGCGAGCCCCGCGAACGCCGCCCCGAAACCGCCCCCCGCCAGTACTCGCGCCGATCAGGCGCCGCACGTACGGAAGTCCCCGCTCCCGGCCAAGGACCGTCCGCCGCTGTCGGCGGAGAAGGACGCGCTGAAGAGCAACTCGGAACAGCCGAAGAAGCCGCCCGAGCACGAGCGGCCGTCCATGAAGAGCGCGCCGAAGGCCAAGGCGGCGGCCGCCGCATGCAGCCCCGGTGATTTCACGAGCCGTTCCGGAAGCGCGCTGGTCCAGCAGGTCACGTCCTCGACGACCGACTGCATCAACACGCTGTTCAGCCTGACCGGCGGGGACGCCTACTACGCGTTCCGCGAGTCGCAGATGGTGACGATCGCCTACGCGCTCCGCGACAACGCGGTCTACTATCCGGGCGACAACAGCACGGGCACGGCCCAACTCGTGCTTTATCTGCGCGCCGGGTACTACGTCCAGTGGTACAACCCGTCGACCGTGGGGGCCTACGGGCAGTCGCTGAAGACGGCGATCCAATCCGGCCTGGACGCCTACTTCGGCAACTCGAAGTCCTCGGTGGTCAGCGACGCCAACGGCGAGGTCCTCGCCGAGGCGGTCACGCTGATCGACAGCGCCCAGGAGAACGCACGCTACCTCTATGTCGTCAAGCGGCTGCTGAACGGCTACACCAGTTCCTACGACGCCTACTGGTGGATGCTCAACGCGGTCAACAACGTCTACACGGTATTGTTCCGCGGCCACCAGGTGCCGGCGTTCGTCTCCGCGGTCCAGGCGGACCCGAGCGTCCTCGACACGCTCAACTCGTTCGCCGCGAACCACCTCGGCCTGCTCGGCACCGACCGCAGCTACCTGGCGTCCAACGCCGGACGCGAAATGGCCCGGTTCCTCCAGCACGCCCCACTCCAGGCCAAGGTCCGGCCCATGGCCAAGGGGCTGCTCGGCCAGAGCAGCATGACCGGCAAGACCGCGCCGCTGTGGGTCGGCATCGCCGAGATGACCGACTCCTACGACAAGGCCAACTGCTCGTACTACAACACGTGCGATCTGCAGCAGCGGCTGGCGCAGAACGTGCTGACCGTCAACCACACGTGCAGTTCCAGCATCAAGATCCGTGCGCAGGACATGACCGCGGGCCAGCTGTCGGACACCTGCGCCAGCCTGATGAACCAGGACGCCTACTTCCACGGCCTGGTGAAGGACGGCGGCAAGCCCGTCGCCAACGACAACAACACGACGATCGAGGTCTGCGTCTTCGATTCCAGCACCGACTACCAGACCTATGCCGGCGCCATGTTCGGAATCGACACCAACAACGGCGGCATGTACCTGGAGGGCGACCCGGCCGCTGCGGGGAACCAGCCGCGGTTCATCGCCTACGAGGCCGAATGGGTCCGCCCCGCGTTCCAGATCTGGAACCTCAACCACGAGTACACGCACTACCTCGACGGCCGGTTCGACATGTACGGCGACTTCAATTCCAACGTC
This sequence comes from Actinomadura chokoriensis, assembly GCF_039529475.1. Classification (NCBI taxonomy): domain Bacteria; kingdom Bacillati; phylum Actinomycetota; class Actinomycetes; order Streptosporangiales; family Thermomonosporaceae; genus Actinomadura; species Actinomadura chokoriensis. Next base: position 7,113 of record NZ_BAAAMW010000032.1, read on the forward strand.
GCCACGCCGACCATCTGGTGGATCGAGGGATTCGCCGAGTACGTCTCCTACTCCTACCGGAAGGTGACCAATGACTCGGCGATAGCCGAGGCCGCGAAGAACACCTACGCGCTCAGCACCCTGTGGGACACCACCTACAGCAACGACACGACCCGCATCTACTACTGGGGCTACCTGGCGGTGCGGTACATGTTCGAGAAACACCCCGGCGACATCGCCACTGTTCTCGGCTACTACCGGGCCGGCGACTGGAACGCCGCACGCACGTTCCTGACCGGCACGATCGGCGGCCGTTACGACGCCGACTGGTGGACGTGGCTCGCCGCGTGCGCGTCCGGCGCCTGCGCAGGGGGCGGTGGCGGCGGCAACCAGGCACCGACTGCGAAGTTCTCGGCAGCGGCGAACGGCCTGGCGGTGACCTTCACCGACCAGTCCACCGACGCCGACGGCACCATCGCGTCCCGCAGGTGGGACTTCGGCGACGGCACCGCCTCGACGTCGGCCGACCCGTCGCACACCTACGGCGCCGACGGCACCTACACCGTCTCGCTCACCGTCACCGACGACGCCGGCGCGACCGGCACCACGTCCCAGCGGATCGCCGTGTCCGCCGGGGGAGGCGGCGGGACGGCACCGGAATGCACCGGTTCCGACACGCGGCAGCTCGGCCGGAACTGCCAGCGCGGCAACCTGTCGGCGGCCAAGGGCGATCTCGCCTACCTGTACATCTACATCCCGTCCGGCACCCGGTCGATCACCATCACCTCGTCCGGCGGAACCGGTGACGCCGACCTCTACTACAACGCGAGCACGTGGGCCACATCGACGTCCTACACCCGGCGTTCCGCCAATGCCGGAAACGGTGAATCCCTGACCGTCTCCAACCCGCCGGCCGGCTACAACTACATCAGCCTCTACGGGAAGGAGGCGTTCAACGGCGCGGCCGTGAAGGTCGAGTACTGATCCGCCACCGCACCACAAAAGAGCCGGGGCCGGACCGCGTGGTCCGGCCCCGGCTCCGTTCCTAAGGCAATTCCGGGAAATGGCAGGCGACCTGGCGGCCGTTCACCTGGGCGAGCCGCGGCCGCTCGGTGCGGCACCGGTCCGCGGCCTTGAAGCACCGCGGGTGGAAGGGGCACCCGGCGGGCGGGTCGGCGGGGCTCGGCGGATCCCCGTGCAGGACGATCCGCTCCCGGGACCGCTCCGCCGCCGGGTCGGGGAGCGGGATCGCCGACAGCAGCGCCCTCGTGTAGGGATGCGCGGGCGAACCGTAGATCACGTCGCGCGCCCCGATCTCGACGATCCGGCCGAGGTACATCACCGCGACCCGGCGGCACACGTGCCGCACCACCGCCAGGTCGTGCGCGATGAACACGTACGCCACGTCGAGCTGCCGCTGCAGCCGGGCGAGCAGGTTGACGATCTGCGCCTGGATCGACACGTCGAGCGCCGACACCGGCTCGTCGGCGACGACGAGCCGGGGCCGGGTGATCAGCGCCCGCGCGATCCCGACCCGCTGCGCCTGGCCGCCGGAGAACTCGTGCGGGTACCGGTCGATGTGCTCGGCGCCGAGCCCGACGAGCTCCAGCATCTCCCGGACGCGGGGCCGCGGGTCCTCCGCTCCCCGCGCCCGCAGCGGCGCGGCCACGATCGAGCCGACCGTGTGCCGCGGGTTCAGCGAGGAGAACGGGTCCTGGAAGATGATCTGCAGGTCGCCGCGCAGCGGGCGCATCCGCCGCTGCGACAGCCCGGTGATGTCGCGCCCGTCGAACGTGATCCGCCCGGCGGTGGGGTCGAGCAGCCGGACGAGCATCCGCCCGGTGGTCGACTTCCCGCAGCCGGACTCGCCGACCAGGCCGAGCGTCTCCCCGGCCCGCACCTCCAGGTCGAGGCCGTCCACGGCCCGGACGGCGCCGCGCCGGGTGTGGAACGTCTTCGTCAGCCCGTCCAGGGTCAGCAGGGGCGTCACGAGGTCACCTTCTTCGTCGCCGTGAGGTGGCAGGCCGCCTGGTGGGACGTGCCCTCCAGGTCCGGGCGGACGGTCGCGCACACCGCGATCCGGTCGGGGCAGCGCGGCTGGAACGGGCACCCCGCCGCCGGAGTCAGCGGAGACGGCGGGGTGCCCGCGATCGGGGTCAGCTCACCGGCCGGGCCGGTGAGCCGGGGCAGCGAGCCGAGGAGCCCGCGCGTGTACGGATGCCGCGGCTCGGCGAACAGCGTGTCGGCGTCCGCCCGCTCCACGGCCCGTCCCGCGTACATGACCAGGACGTCGTCGGCGACCCGCGCGACCACCCCCAGATCATGGGTGATCATCAGCACGGCCAGGCCGCGCTCGCGCTGGACGCCGGCGATCAGCTCCAGGATCTGGGCCTGGACGGTCACGTCCAGCGCGGTGGTCGGCTCGTCGGCGATCAGCAGGTCCGGCTCGCACGCCAGCGCCATGGCGATCATGACGCGCTGCCGCATGCCGCCGGAGAACTGGTGCGGGTAGTCCCCGGCGCGCTCGCCCGGATCGGGGATCCCGACGTCGGCGAGCAGCCGCACGGCGTGCTCGTGCGCCGCCCGCCGGGACGCGCCGAAGTGCAGCCGCCGCGCCTCGGCGATCTGCTCGCCCACCCGGTAATGGGGGTGCAGCGACGACAGCGGGTCCTGGAAGACCATCGCGACGCGCCGGCCGCGCAGCGCGCGGATCTCCTCGCGGCGGGCGCCGACGACCTCGGTGCCGGCGACGTCGATCGACCCGGTCACCCGCGCCCCGTCGTGCAGCCCCATGATCGCGAGGCTGGTCACGGACTTGCCGGAGCCCGACTCGCCGACGATGCCGAGGGTGCGGCCCTCCTCCACGGTGAACGACAGCCCGTCCACCGCGCGCGCCGGCCCCCTCCGGGTGGTGAACTCGACGGTCAGGTCCTGGACGGTCAGCACGCTCATAGGTATCTCACCTGCGGGTCGAGCACGGCGTAGAGGAGGTCGACGAGGAGATTGGCGAACGTGATGAAGAACGCGGCCAGCAGCGCGACGCCCATCACGACCGGCTGGTCGGACTTCTCGATCGAGTCGATCGTGAGGCGGCCGAGCCCGGGCAGCCCGAACACGCTCTCGGTGATGACGGCGCCGCCGAGCAGCGCGCCGAGGTCCATGCCGAAGACGGTCAGGACGGGGGTGAGCCCTGCCCGGAGCCCGTGCTTGGTGACGACCGTCCGCTCGGGCAGGCCCTTGGCGCGGGCCGTCCGGATGTACGGCTCGGCCATGGTCTCCACCATCGACGCCCGCGACAGGCGTGCGTACATCGCTGCATAGAGCAGAGCGAGGGCGACCCAGGGCAGGATGAGGTTCTTCACCCAGCCGATGGGGTCCTCGCCGATCGGCACGTAGCTGGAGTAAGGCAGCAGGCCGCCGATCTGGACGACGAGGACCGTCAGCGCCATGGCCGTGAAGTAGATCGGCAAGGACGCGGACGTGAGCGTGCCGACCATCATCGCCCGGTCGAGGAGCGAGTCCTTGCGCAGTGCCGAGACGACCCCGACCGTGACTCCGCCCACGAGCCACAGGACGGCCGCGCCGATCCCGATCGACACGGTGGTGGGGAGCCGCTGCATCATCAGATCCCAGACCGGGATGTTGTTCTGGTACGAGAACCCGAGGCACGGGAAGTGGCACTGGACGGCCAGTCCCCCCGACCCGTAGGTGCGCCCGGCGAAGATGCCGGCCAGGTACTCGGTGAACTGCCGCCAGAGCGGCCGGTCCAGCCCCATCTGGTGGTGGAGCATGGCGAGCCGTTCCGGGGTGCACGACTTCCCGCACGCCTGGAGCGCCGGATCGGCCGGGAACACGTAGAAGATCACGAACGTGACCGCGCAGATGACGAGCAGGACGCCGGCGACCCCGGCGAGGCGCAGCGCGATGTACCGGATCACCGGCCGCCTCCGCGCGGGTCGAGGGCGTCGCGGAACGCGTCGCCGAGCAGCGTGAACGCCAGCACGGTCAGCAGCAGGCAGACGCCGGGCACCACGAAGAACGTCGGGTCGACCTGGTACCAGTCGATCGCCTTGGCCATCATCTGCCCCCAGGACGAATCGGGCGGACGGACGCCGATGCCGAGGAACGACAGCGCCGCCTCCGTGCCGATGTTGACCGGGACGGTGAGCGTCGCGAAGACCAGCACCGGGGCGAGCAGGTTGGGCAGCACCTCGCGGAACACGATCCGGCCGCGCGGCATCCCGGCCGCCCGCGCGGCCTCCACGAACTCCCGGTTGCGCAGCGACAGCGTCTGCCCGCGCACGATCCGGCCTATGTAGGGCCAGCCGAAGAACCCCATGACGGACACCAGTTCGAGCTTCCGGTTGGCGTCCGGCAGCACCGACACCAGCGCGATCATGAAGATGAGGTGCGGGAAGGACAGGACGAGGTCCATGACGCGGCTGATGAGCGCGTCCACCCTGCCGCCGGCGAAGCCCGCGGTGAGCCCGAGCACGGTGCCGACCGCGGTGGACACCAGGGTCGCCGCGACCGAGATCAGCAGCGAGACGCGGGCGCCGTAGACCATGCGGCTGAACACGTCCCGTCCGGTGCCGGGCTCGGCGCCCAGCCAGAAGTCGCCGTCGATGCCGCCGAACGCGCCCTTGGGCGCACCCGCGAGCGCCGTGTCGATCTTCTCGGGGTGGAACTCGTTCGGGCCGTGCCCGCTGAGCGCGGTGAGCAGCGGGGCGGCGAGCGCCATCAGCACGAACAGCGCGATGATCGCCAGCCCGGCGAGGGCAGCCGGGTCGCGGCGCAGGCGCCCGCCGGCCGGCCGCCACGGCGGCCGGCCGGCGGGTGCCGGGACGCTGCCCGCCGCCTCGGTGAGGGGCGGGGCGCTCACCCCTTGACCCCGATGGCGGCGAAGTCGAACTCGCCCTCCCAGATGGGGTGGCCGAACGCGCCGGTGACCTTCGAGCCGTGCAGCAGCGGCAGCTTGTCGTGGATCAGCGGGACCATCGGCGACAGCTGCATCAGCTCCCGGTCGAGGGCCTGCCACCGCGCCGGGTCGTTCGCCTTCACCGCCGCGCGGATCTTCTCGTTGATCCCCTTGTCGTCCATCTGGGAGACGACGGTGTTGCCCTTCGGCGCGATGTTGCCCCCGTCGAAGAGCGGCGGGATGAACGAGGCGGCGGACGGGTAGTCGGCGCACCACCCGTAGAAGACCATCTCGTCCTCCTTCTGGATGTCGCCGATCGTGTCGTAGTAGACGCTCTTGGCGACCGAGTTGATCTTCGCCTTCACGCCGACCCGGGCCAGCGCCTGCTGCACCGCCTCGGCCTCGGCCTTGCCCTGCTCGGTGCTGGTGGTGGTCAGGTCGATCGAGAAGCCGCCGCCCTTGCCCGCGGCCGCGAGCAGCTGCCTCGCCTTGGCCGGGTCGCCGTTCGGCGGCACCTGGAGGACGTCCTGCGGCCGCCCGCCGGTCATCGCCGGCGGGAGGTAGGAGCCGGCCGGCTCGCCGACGCCGCTGCCGCCGTGCGCGGTGCGGTACGCCTCCTTGTCGATCGCGTACTGCATCGCCCGGCGGACCTCCGGGTCGTCGAACGGCGGCTTGGCCGTGTTCAGCCCGAGGAACCGCGTGCACAGGCTGGTCGCGCCGACGAACCGCTTCCTGACGTCCGGCCGGGTGAGGATGCGCGGCATGCTCGCCGGCGCGACGCCGTAGAGGGTGACGGCCCGCTGGTCCTTGCCCTGGTCGGCGATCAGGCGCTGGTCGATGCTCGTCTGCGCCAGCCCCTCCTCGACGACGATCTCGTCCGGTCTCGCCTGGCGCACGCCGTCGGTGGCCTTGCTCCAGTGGGGGTTCCTGACCAGCGACAGCCTCTTGCCGCGGTCATAGGACTCCACCTTGTAGGGACCGGACGAGAAGGGCCGGTTGTCGTAGTTGACGCCCGTGTCCTCGGCTTTCGGGACGGGCGCGAACGTCGGCAGCGTCGTGATCTTAGGCCAGTCCATGGACGGTTCCCTGAGGTGGAACACGATGGTCCGGTCGTCCGGCGTGTCGATGGAGTCGAGACCGTCCTCGTCCTTGTAGGGGCCCTTGTACTCGTCTCCGCCCATCAGCATCGTCCGGGCGTATCCGGGGCCTTCCGGCAGATCCGGGGCGAAGGAGCGCTCCACGCCGTACTTGACGTCGGCGCTGGTCACGGGGGAGCCGTCCTCGAACTTCAGGCCCGGCTTGAGGTGGAAAGTCCATGTCCTGCCGTTGTCGGATGTGCTCCCGGTGTCCGTCGCCATGTCCGGGACGACCTCGGTGCCCGCCTGGCCGGGCGCGGCGGCGTACGTCGTCAGCGTCCGGTAGAGCAGCCGGGTGCCGAAGTCCATCGCGAACATCACGTAGTTGCGCTGCGGGTCCAGGTGGGCGAAGTCCTGCGTGTAGAGGACGGTGAGGGTGCCCCCGGACGTGCCGGCGGGCGCGTCGTCCCCCGATCCGCAGGCGGACGGCCCGCCCGCGGCGGCGAGCGACAGGGCGAGGGCGAAGAAGGTCCGTACCGGACGTCTCATGGCATCTCCGTGCATTGTCAGGCGGAGTGCAATATAAAATAGTACTGTGCAATTGCACTGCAACCGCCGTTACCGAATCTCCACATCCGGGAACTCGCACATGGACGACCGCTTCACCACGGGCAGCCACGACCTGCCCGTGTCCGAGACCCTCGCCGCCTTCATGACCCGGGACTGGGCCGCCTCCGGCACGCCGCCCCCCGCCCGCGCGACCGTGGCGCCGTACGCGCGCAAGCGCCGCGCCGCCCTGTCCGCGCTCTTCCCCGGCGTGCGTCTGGTCCTGCCCGCCGGGCCGCCCAAAGTCCGCAGCAACGACTGCGACCACCGGTACCGCCCGCACACCGCCTACGCCCACCTCACCGGGGACACCGCCGCCGACACCGGGACCGGCGCCGTCCTCGTGATGGAGCCGACCGCCGGCGGGCACGACGCCGTCCTCTACCACCGCCCCCGGTCCTCGCGCGATGACGGCGGCTTCTACCGCGACCGCCGGAACGGGGAGTTCTGGGTCGGCCCCCGGGCCTCCCTCCGCGAGACGGAGGAGAGGCTGGAGATCACCTGCGCGCCCCTCGACGACCTCGGCGAGGCGCTGCGCGGGCACGGCCCGACCCGCGCGATCCGCGCCGTGGACCCGGAGGTGGACCGGGCCGTTCCGGTGACGGACCCGCGGCTCGACCAGGAGCTCGCCGCCTGCGCCGCGGAGCTGCGCCTGGTCAAGGACGACTGGGAGGTCGCCCAGATCCAGGCCGCCGTCGACCACACCGTGGCCGCGTTCACGCAGGTCGCCGCGGGACTGCCGCAGGTCACCGGGGTGCCGCGCGGGGAGCGCTGGGTGGAGGGCACGTTCGAGCGGGTCGCGCGGATCGAGGGCAACGGCGTCGGCTACGAGACCATCGCCGCGTCCGGCGCGCATGCCTGCGTGCTGCACTGGACGCGCAACGACGGCACGCTGCGCCTCGGCGAGCTGCTCCTGCTCGACGCCGGGGTGGAGACCGACACGCTCTACACCGCCGACATCACCCGCACCCTTCCGATCAGCGGCTGGTTCACGCCGCGCCAGCGCCAGGTGTACGACCTCGTCTACCACGCGCAGGAGGCCGGCCTGGCCGCCGTCCGCCCCGGTGCCCGCTTCCGCGACTTCCACATGGCCGCGATGCGCGTCATCGCGGAGGGCCTGGCGGAGTGGGGCGTGCTGCGGAGCGCGGACGAGGCGCTCGACCCCGCGTCGGGCGTCTACCGGCGCTACACCCTCTGCAGTAGCGGGCACATGCTCGGCATGGACGTCCACGACTGCGCGGCCGCGCGCGCGTCGCAGTACCTCGACGGGGTGCTGCGGCCCGGCCACGTCCTCACCGTCGAACCGGGCCTCTACCTCCAGCCGGACGACCTGACGCTCCCGCCGGAGCTGCGGGGCATCGGCGTCCGGCTGGAGGACGACGTGCTCGTGACCGGGGAGGGGGCGCGCCTGATGTCGGCGGGCCTCCCGCGCCACCCGGAGGAGCTCGAGTTCTGGATGCGGTCGCTCGGCTAGGAGCGCCGCCCACGGGAGCGGCACTCAGCGCCCTTGTTGGGGCCGGGGCAGCAGGGTAGGGCTCAGTCCCGGGAGCGTCTCATGTGCTCCAGGTGCCGCGTCATGATCTCCTGTGCGCGGTCGGCGTCCCCGGCGACCAGGGCGTCCAGGAGGAATGCGTGCTCCTCGGCCGACGCCGCCAGGTCGCCGGCCGCGGCGGGCGCGGCCAGCCCGTACATGCGGGACCGGGCGCGCAGATCCAGGACCGTGCGGACGAGCATCCGGTTGCCGGTCAGTTCGAGCAGCGCGGTATGGAACCGGCGGTCGGCGTCCAGGAACCGGATCAGGTCGCCGTCGGCGGCGGCCGCGGCGGCCTCCTCGATCAGGGTCCGCAGCGACGGCCGGACCGCCTCCGGCACGTTCCCGGCCAGCCGCGTGATCGCGGGAACCTCGACCAGTTCCCTGATCTCGGTCAGCTCGGCGAGATCCCGGTCCGACAGCGGTACGACCCGGAAACCGCGATTGCGGACGGCCTCGAAGAGCCCGTCCCGGACGAGGTCGATCATCGCCTCGCGGACGGGGGTGGGGGAGATCCCGAACTCGTCCGCCAGCGCGGGGGCCGAGTAGACCACCCCCGGCGTCAGCTTGCCGCCGGCCAGCGCGCCGCGCAGCGCATCGGCGACCTGCCCGCGCAGACTGCTGTGACCGCCCAGGTCCGGCAGCCCGACCACGGCATCGGCCACCGCATCCATACACCCTCCTCAACCACGATCAGGATACCGGTCCGCGTCACGGGCCCGGCCGGGTGTGCGGAGCGGCGGGGGCGGCTTCACCCCCGGGTCACAGCAGCGGGTGCACGTGGGGGTGGGCGTGCCACCACGTCCCGAAGGCCGGGTGGCTGTCGGCGTGCTCCACGAAGGCGGCCGCGAGCCCGCGGTAGAGGGCCGCCGCGTCGTCGTCGCCCAGGCGGTCCCGGCGCCAGGCCACGACCAGCCTCGCGACCTGCGGCTCTCCCGTGAGCGGCCGGACGACCGTGCCGGGCTGCGGCGGCCAGGACGGGTCCACCAAGCGTATCCCGTGCCCGGCCGCGACCAGCGGGCAGGCCGCTCCGCTCGGCGCCTCGTAGCGCACGATCGGCTCGAAGCCGGCGGCGCGGCAGGACGCCCGCAGCGAGGCGAGGGAGCCGTCGTCGGCACCGGGCGGCGCCACCCAGGACTCCTCCTTCAGGTCGACCAGGTCGATCTCCTCCCGCCCGGCGAGCGGATGGTCCGCCGAGAGGGCGACGAAGATCGGGAACCTGGGCACCAGCGTTCGGCTGACCACCGGGGCGCGCAGCGGGACGTCGAAGCCCTCCATGATCCCGAGCAGGGCGGCGTCCAGCTGCCCCCTGGCAAGGGCGTCGCCGAGCAGCGCCGAGGACGGCTCGATGCGCAGCGAGACCTCGCGGCCGGGGAGCGCGTCGCCCACCCGGGCGACGATGCTCCCCACGCAGGCGAGATGGACGGAGCCGAGCGCGAGGGCCGCGTCCTCGGCCGCGGACGGCCGCAGATCGCCGAACAGGGTGTCGAGTTCCGCCAGGACCGTCCGCGCCCGGCTGATGACCTGCCGGCCCAGCGGCGTCGGTTCCAGGCCGGACCGGCTGCGCGTGAACAGATCACCGCCGACGATGCCCTCGACCCTGCGGAGCTGGTTGGACATCGCGGGCTGCGACATTCCCATCCGGGCCGCGGCCCGGGTCACACTTCCCGTTTCGGCCATCGCGCACACCATGCGCAGATGACTGATATCGAGGTCCATAGCCGGAAATTATGCATCAGCTGATGACGCCCGGCGGAGGTTCGCGGCCATACTTCCGGTACTCCTTCGACGAAGCGAGCGACGCCGCCGGGAGAGGTCCTCCTCACCGCCCCTCTCCCGGCGGCCGAGGGTGCGCGTCCGGTGATTCCCCTGGGAGCGATCGATATGGACCGACCGCGGACGGCCGCGAAGGAGTGCTCCCCGCCGGACGGCCGCTTGCGCGAGGGCGCCTTCCCCGCCTGGCCGCTACCGCCCGGCCCGAGGGCCGCGGGCACGGCGCGGGCGATCGTCCGCTCGGTCTTCGCCGAGCTGGGCGTGGCTCCGGCCGCGATCGGCAGCCCGACGCATGCGGAGGGCGCGGCCTCCTCATCGTGGACACGCTGACGGCGGAGGCCGGCGGACGCTGGGGCGTCCACCCGAGCAGGTCCAGGCTCGGGCCCGAGCCGGTGCCCGGCAAGGCCGTCTACGTCACCGTCCCGATTCCGGGGACGAGCACGGCGCCGCCGGATCCGCCGCCGCGGCCCGTGCACGAGCGCGTCCGCGCGCTCGCGTGCGCGCGGGCTGCGGCCCTGCGTCTCACTCGGTACCGAGGCGACGGTCGTCCACTTCCCCGCCGGCCTCTGGGTCTGGGTGAAGGGCGAGTCGCTGCTGTACGAGCGGCCGGGACACGGCGTCGTCCGGCACCCGGTGTCGGACGTGGTCGAGGTGGTCGAGCAGATCGTCCGGCACACCGAGGAACTCGCCCCGCGGGCGTCGCCGCATCCCGCACCGTCGTGGGACCTGCACTGAACGCGCGCTCGCGCGGGGGCCGCGGCGCGAGCGCCTAGCGGTGTTCGGGGCGGTCGGCCCAGATGCCGCGGATATGGCGCAGGTGGTGGTGCATGAGGGCCTCGGTGCCCGCCGCGTCGCCGTCGGCCATGGCGTCCAGCAGCTGCTCGTGCTCCCGGGCGGACGGCTCGAGTTCGCCGCGCTCCGCCAGCCGCGGCACCCCGTAGAGCCGGGACCTGTAGCGCAGCTCGCTCACCAGCCGGACCATGTGGGCGTTGCCGCTCAGTTCGAGGATCGCGAGATGGAAACGGTGGTCGGCGTCGATGTAGGCGAGGACGTCCCGCCGCCCGGCCGCCGCCACGATCGCCTCGGCGAGGGGCCGCAGCGCGTCGACGTCCTCGCTGCGGCAGGTCTCCGCGACCCGCACGACGGTGGGGATCTCGATGAGGGCCCGCACCTCGGTGATCTCGTCCAGGTCCCGGTCGGACAGCTCGGTGACGCGGAACCCCTTGTTGCGGACGGCCTCGACCAGCCCTTCCCGGGCCAGATCGATCATCGCCTCCCGGACCGGGGTGGCCGACACCCCGAACCGCTCGGCGAGCGCGGGGGCGGAGTACACCACGCCCGGCCTCATCTCGCCGCTCACGATCGCCGCCCGGAGCGCGTGGGCGACCTGGACCCGCACGCTCCTCCGCGGGCCGGGGGACGGCAGGTTCAGCATCGGTCCCGTGGCTCCCTCCGTGAGGAGAATCCCCGTCGGCGAGACGGCCGATTCACCGGTGCCATGTAGTATTGCATCGATCGAGGCCACGCGGTCGACCTCTTCCGCCCGGCCGCCGGTACACTGTGCGTTCGAGTTATCGAACGGCTGGCGCAGGGGCGGGATCGTGGAGGCATCAGCGGAGTCGGTGCGGGACGTCCTGGCCGGCAATCTGCGCCGCGCGCGTGCGGAACTCGGCCTGTCGCTCTCGGAGCTGTCCCGCCGGTCGCGGATCGGCAAGGCCACGCTGTCCCACCTGGAGGCCGGGACCGGCAACCCCACGATCGAGACGGTGTTCAGCCTGTCGCGCGCGCTGCGCGTCCCGATCTCCGACCTGCTCGACCGGCCCCCCGCCGCCGGGTTCACCGTGGTCCGGGCGGCCGAGGTCGAGGTGCTGCGCGGCGCGGGCGTCGACCTGCGGCCGCTGCGCGGCATCGCCTCCGGCGGCGCCATGTTCGAGGTCTACGACCAGCAGGTCAGGGCCGGCTCCCGGCAGGACTCGCTGGGCCATGTCGGAACCGAGCACACGATCGTCCAGGCCGGGCGGCTCGGCGTCCGGGTGGACGGCCGGGACGTGGAACTCGGTCCGGGCGACTACGTCTCCTTCGACGCCGGGCTGCCGCACCGCTACACGGCGTTGGAGGGGACGGTGCGGTCGGTCCTGCTCCTGCAGTACGACGCCGGCCAGCGGCTCCACTCCGCGGCGGCCGAGCCGCCGCATCGCGACGGCGGACCCTGAGCCGAGCCCGCCGGACGTGCGCGTTGACACCTGGCATACGGCGGATTTACGCTCCGAAGCGTTCGGTTTATCGAACGTTTGGGGCTGCCGATGACGCGGGTCGTGGTGCTGGGCGCCGGCATGGTCGGCGCCGCCTGCGCCCGGGAGCTGGCTCTCGCCGGGTTCGAGGTGGCGGTCGTGGACCGGGGCGGCCCCGCCGCCGCGACCACCGCGCACGGCGAGGGCAACGTCCTGGTCTCCGACAAGCCGCCCGGCCCCGAACTGGAGCTGGCGCTGCTGTCGCGGCGGCTCTGGCCGCGGATCCTGGCGGCGCTCCCGGACGCCCGCGCGGCGGAGTGGGAGCCCAAGGGCGGCATCGTCGTCGCGACCACCGGTGAGTCCGCGGACGCCCTGCGCGCGTTCGCCGCGTCCCAGCGCGCCGCCGGGGTCGCCGCCGAGGACCTGGACGCCGCCGCCCTCGCCGCCGCGGAGCCGCACCTCACCCGCGACTGCGCCGCCGCCGTCCACTACCCCGGGGACGCACAGGTGCAGCCCGCCGGAGCGGCCACCGCCCTGCTCGCCGACGCGGTCCGCGCCGGGGCCGTCCTGCACTGCGGCAGGGAGGTCACCGGCGCCGTCGCGCGCGGCGGCCGCCTCACCGGCGTCCGCACGGCGGAGGGGGTCGTCGGGGGCGACGCCTTCGTCAACGCCGCCGGGCCGTGGTCCGGCGAGGTCGCGGGGCGGCTCGGCGTCCGGCTGGCCGTCCGTCCCCGGCGCGGTGAGGTGCTCGTGACCGCGCCGCTGCCGCCGACCGTGTTCCACAAGGTCTACGACGCCGACTACGTCGGCGCCGTCGGCGCCGACGCGGGGGACCTGCGGGCGTCCGCGGTGGTCGAGTCGACCCGCGCCGGCACGCTGCTGCTCGGCTCCTCGCGGCGCCGCGTCGGATTCGACGCGCGGATCCGCCCCGAGGTCCTGTCGGTCATCGCGGGCCGGGCGCTCCGCCTGTTCCCGTCGCTGGCCGGCGTGCCGGTGATGCGCGCCTACGGCGGATTCCGCCCCTACGTCGCCGACCACCTGCCCGTGATCGGCGCGGACCCGCGGCTGGACGGCCTCTGGCACGCCACCGGCCACGAGGGCGCGGGCATCGGTCTCTCGGCCGGGACGGCGGCGGTACTGCGCGACCTGATGCTCGGACGCGAACCGGACATCGACGCGGCGCCGTTCCGTGTCGACCGGCCCGCCGTCCGCTCCGGAGGGGAGACCGGATGAGCCCGAGACTCGTGCGCGCGGCCGACGACGCGGTCGGCCGGCGGGACGCGCCGCTGCGGATCACCCTGGACGGCGAGCCGCTCGCCGGCATCGCGGGGCAGACGATCGCCGGGGTCCTGCTGGCGTCCGGGCGGACGGCCTGGCGCGAGGGCCCGTCCGGTGCCCCGCGCGGCGTGTTCTGCGGCATCGGCGCGTGCTTCGACTGCCTCGTCACCGTCAACGGCGTCCGCGACGTGCGGGCCTGCCGCCGCCGCGCCCGCGACGGGGACGCCGTGACCACCCAGTCGCGGACGCGGGAGGACGTCCGATGACCCGGCACGTGGTGGTCGTCGGCGCGGGCCCGGCGGGCCTCGGCGCGGCGGCGGGCGCGCTGCGCGCCGGCGCGCGGGTGACGCTGGTCGACGCCGCCGAGAACCCCGGCGGCCAGTACCACCGCATGCTGCCGGACGCCTACGCCGCCGCGCGGCCCGGCCGGCTGCACCACGGCCGGCGCGGCTTCGAGCGGCTCCGCGGACGGGTGCTCGGGCATCCGCGCTGCGACTGGTGGCCGGAGAGCACCGTCTGGGCGATCGACCGCCCGGACCGGGGCGCGCCGCACGTGCACGTGCTGCGCGGGGAGGCCGACGCGCCGGAACGCGAACGGCGCGTCCTGCGGCCCGACGCGCTCGTCCTCGCGCCCGGCGCCCATGACCGCGCCCTGCCGTTCCCCGGCTGGGAACTGCCCGGTGTCTGCACGGCCGGAGCGGCGCAGGCGCTGGCCAAGGGAGAACGCCTCGTCATCGGCGACCGCGTGGTGATCGCCGGTTCCGGACCGTTCCTGCTGCCGGTCACCGCCACGCTGCTGGAGGCGGGCTCGGCCGTCCGGGAGGTGCTGGAGGCCGGCACTGCCGCGACCCTGGCGCGGGGCTGGACCCGGCGTCCCTGGGAACTGGCGGCGCAGGCCGGCAAGGGCGCCGAGCTCGCCGGGTACGCGGGGCTGCTCGCCCGGCACGGCGTCCCCTACCGGACGGGCCGCGCCGTGATCGAGGCCCGGGGCGAGGGGCGGGTGGAGGAGGCGGTCACCGCGCGGCTCCGCCCCGACTGGTCGGTGGTCCCCGGCACCGAACGGACCGTCGCGGTGGACGCCCTGTGCGTCACCCACGGCTTCAGCCCGCAGCTCGAACTGCCCGTCGCCGCCGGCTGCGAACTGCGGGACGGCGCGTTCGTCACCGTGGACGGCGACCAGCGCACCACCGTCCCCGCCGTCTACGCCGCGGGCGAGGCCACCGGGATCGCCGGCGCCCAGGCCGCCCGGACCGAGGGCCTGCTCGCCGGCTGGATCGCCGGCGGCGGCTCCGCCGAGGCCGGCGCGCTGCGCTCCCTGCGGCGCCGCCGCGACCGGGGCCGCGCGTTCGCCGCGCGCCTCGCCGCCGCGCACCCGGTCGGCGCCGCCTGGCCCGGCTGGCTGCGGGACGGGACGATCGTCTGCCGCTGCGAGGAGACCGCCTACGGCGACCTCCGCCGCGCGGCCGGCGATCCCGCGCGGAACTCGCCCGCCGCGGTCAGGCTCGCGACCCGCGCGGGGCTCGGCCCCTGCCAGGCCCGCATCTGCGGCCCCGCGGTCGCGGAACTGCTGGGCGGCCCCGCTCCGCACCACCGGCCCATCGCCCAGCCCATCCGGCTCGGCGATCTGGCACGTCCCCCCATCGAAGACACCGCGTCCAAGGAGAGTGCCCGATGAGCGGTCCCGATTCCCCGAGCCTCGGCGGCCTCGTGGTGGCCACCGCCCTGCCCTACCGCGAGGACGCCGCCGCCCCCGCCGGGCTCGCCGTCGACTACGACGCCTTCGCCGAGCACTGCCGCTGGCTGGTCGGCAGCGGCTGCCGCGGCGTCGGCCCCAACGGCTCGCTCGGCGAGTACTCGGCCCTGACCGATGACGAGCGCCGCCGCGTCGCGCGCACCGCCGTGGAGGCCGTCGGCGGGGACGGCGTCGTCATCGCCGGCGTGCACGGCCCCGGCTCCCACCAGGCGGTGCGGTGGACGGAGGCCGCCGCCGAGGACGGCGCCGACGGCGTGCTGTGCCTGCCGCCGACCCTGTACCGGGCCGCCCCGGGCGAGGTCATCGCGCACTACGAGGCCGTCGCGTCGGTCGGGCTGCCCGTCATGGTCTACAACAACCCGCTCGACACCAGGGTGGACCTGACACCGGACCTGCTCGCCGAGATCGCGCGGATCGACGGCGTGGTCGCGGTCAAGGAGTTCTCCGGCGACGTCCGCCGAGTCTTGGAGATCCGGGACAAGGCGCCCGGCCTGGAGGTCGTCATCGGCGCCGACGACCTCGCCCTCGAAGCCCTGCTGATGGGCGCGACCGGGTGGTTCGCCGGGTTCCCGAACGTGTTCCCCGCCGAGTCGGCGCGGCTGTACGAGCTGGCCCTCGCCGGGAGGCTGGAGGAGGCCCGAGCCCTGTACGAGCCGCTGATCGCGGCGTTCCGGTGGGACTCGCGGACCGAGTTCGTCCAGGCCGTCAAGCTCGGCATGGACCAGGCCGGGCGGTACGGCGGCCCGTGCCGCCCGCCGCGCGGCCCGCTCGACCCAGGCCTGCGCGCCGCCGTCGCCGCCGACATGGCCCGCGCCATCGCGAGCCTCGAAGGGCGGCGGGTCTGATGCGGTCCGTTCGCTCGATCAGCGCCGTCGACTCCCACACCGAGGGGATGCCGACCCGTGTCGTCACGGGCGGCGTCCCGCCCATCCCGGGCGCGACGATGGCCGAGCGCCGCCGCCACGCGGTCCGGCACCTGGACGGCCTGCGCCGCTTCCTGGTGGACGAGCCCCGCGGCCATCCGGCGATGAGCGGTGCCCTGCTGCAGCCCCCGGCCCGCCCGGACGCCGACTGGGGCGTCGTCTACATCGAGGCCAGCGGCTTCCTGCCGATGTGCGGGCATGGCACCATCGGGGTGGCGACGGTGCTGGTCGAGACCGGCATGGTCGAGGTGACCGAACCGGAGACGACCGTCCGGCTGGACACCCCGGCCGGGCTCGTCGAGGCCCGCGTCGCCGTCCGCGACGGCGTCGCGGAGGACGTCACGCTGCGCAACGTCGCCTCGTTCGCCCTCCGGCGGGACGCCGTCGTGGCCGTGCCCGGCTTCGGCGACGTCCGCTACGACCTGGCCTACGGCGGCAACTTCTACGCCATCACCGACCTCGCCCCGCTCGGGCTGCCCTTCGACCGGAGTCGCAAGGACGACCTCCTCGGCGCCGGCCTCGCGATCATGGCGGCGATCGACGACACCGACCCGCCCGTCCACCCGGCCGATCCGCTGATCGCCGGCTGCAAGCACGTCCAGCTCCTCGCGCCCGGCTCGGACGCGGCGCACTCGCGCAACGCCATGGTGATCCATCCCGGCTGGTTCGACCGGTCACCCTGCGGCACCGGCACGTCCGCCCGGATGGCCCAGCTGCACGCGCGCGGCGAGCTGCCGCTGCGCACCGAGTTCGTGAACGAGTCGCTCCTCGGCACCCGCTTCACCGGCCGGCTCGTCGCCGGCGCCGACGTCGCGGGGCTGCCCGCGGTGATCCCCGAGTTCACCGGACGCGCCTGGATCACCGGGACCGCGACCTACCTGCTGGACCCCGCCGACCCCTTCCCCGAGGGGTTCGCCTTCTGACCCACGCCGGCCCGGCCGCACCGGCCCGGCGTCAGCTCTCGGCCAGGTCGAGCGCGGCGCGGACGATGGCGTCGGCGTCGAGGCCGTGATGGCGGTACACGTCCTCGATGGACCCGGACTGGCCGAACCGGGTCACGCCGAGCGAGGTGGTCGGCACCCGGTTGATCGTCGCCAGGAAGGCGAGCGTGTGGGGATGGCCGTCCAGCACGGTGACCAGCGGGGCGGCGCGGTGGGCGGGGAAGAGGCGGTCGAGGATCCAGCTCGGGGCGTCCTCGTGGCCCTGGCGGGCGCGCACCGCGCTCATGAGCAGGCCGGGGCTGGTCACGCACACCACGTCGGCGTCGACGCCCTGTCCGGCCAGCCGGTCCGCCGCGCTCAGGGCCTCGGGGACCACCGCGCCCATCGCCGCGATGGTGACCGCGGGGGACTCGGTGCGCCTCAGGAGGTAGCCGCCCGCGACCGCCTGCGCGCGGCGCCGCTCGCGGGCCGCCGGATCCCGGGGGACGCCGGCGAGCGACTGGTCCACCGGCCGGGTGGACAGGCGCAGGTAGGCCGAGCAGCCGTCCGGCCGCCCCAGCCGGGCCATGGACGCCAGCAGCGTCCATTCGACGTCGATGGCGAACGCCGGCTCGTAGGAGACGCAGCCGGGCTGCTCGATGCCCAGCGAGGGGGTCGTGATCGACTGGTGCGCGCCGCCCTCCGGTGCCAGGCTCACCCCGGACGGCGTCCCCACGAGGATGGACTGGCCGCCCGCGTAGATGCCGAACGACCACGGCTCCGCCGCCCGCAGCACGAACGGGTCGTACAGCACGCCGATCGGCAGCAGCGGCTCGCCCCACCGGCTCCAGGTGGTGCCGAGCTCCCCGAGCAGCCCGACCAGGTTGGTCTCCGCGATGCCCAGCTCGATGTGCTGGCCGGTGGGCCGCTCGCGCCAGTGCAGGATCGTCTCGGAGTCGTCGGCGAACCAGTTGGGACGTTCCCGCGCCGACCAGACGCCCACCTTGTTGACCCAGCCGCCCAGGTTGGTGCTGGAGCTGACGTCCGGGCTCACCGTCACCACCCGGCGGGCGATCCCGGGTGCCGAGCGGGTGAGGTCCATCAGCACGCGGCCCAGTGCCGCCTGGGTCGTCGCCGTCCCGGTCGGGGTGCGGCCGAAGTCGCGGGGGAGGTCCGGAACCTCGGGTGCCCGGACGGCGGGGCGGCGCAGCCGGCGCGCGGTCTCGGCGCACAGCAGCCCCGCCGCGCTGCCGGGGCCGAACCGCGCCCAGGGACGGGCCGGGTCGGCGCCGACCTCGGCCGCCAGCTCTTCCATCTGGGCGGTGGTCAGCAGCGAGGAATGGTTCTGCGGGTGGCCGTGGGTGGGCAGCCCGTACCCCTTCACGGTGTACGCGAAGATGACCGTGGGACGGTCGTCCTCGATGGCGGAGTAGGCGCGGTCCAGGGCCGCGAGGTCGTGCCCGCCCAGGTCGGCGATGGCGGCCGCGAGGGTGGCGTCGTCCAGCGCGGTGATCAGCGAGGCGATCCGCTCGCGTCCGGGACCGGTTCCCGGGAGGCGCTCGCGCAGCTCGCCGGGCGCGCAGCGCAGCAGCCGCTGGTACTCCGGGTTGGGCATCCGGTCGATGCGCTCGCGCAGCGCGTCCCCGCCGGGCCGGGCGAACAGGCCCTCCAGCAGGTCGCCGTACTTCACCGTCAGCACCTGCCATCCGGCGGCGGCGAACATCCCGCGCAACCGGTCGGCGGCGATGTCGGGGATCACCCGGTCCAGCGACTGGCGGTTCAGGTCGACGATCCAGACGACCTCCCCGAGCTCGCGCACGCCGGGTTCCAGGATCGCCTCCCAGACCGCGCCCTCGTCCAGCTCCGCGTCGCCCACCAGCGAGTACTGCCGGCCGGTCCCGGTGCCGCCGAACGCGTGCTCGACATAGCGGCGGGCGAGCGCGCCCCAGATCGGGGCGGTGGCGCCGATCCCGACCGAGCCGGTCGAGTAGTCCACCGGATCGGGGTCCTTGGTGCGGCTCGGGTAGCTCTGCAGCCCGCCGAACGCCCGCAGCGTCGGCAGGTGGGACTCGTCCAGCTCGCCGAGCAGGTAGTTGATGGCGTGCAGCACGGGGGAGGCGTGCGGCTTCACCGACACCCGGTCCCGCGGCCCCAGGTGGCCGAACCACAGCGCGGTCATGATCGACACGATGGACGCCGACGAGGCCTGGTGGCCGCCGACCTTGAGGCCGGACGGGTTCGGGCGCACCCGGTTGGCCTCGTGGACCATCGAGCTCGCCAGCCACAGCACCCGGCGTTCGATCTCCCGCAGCGCGTCCCCGGCGGGCCGCCGCGCGGCGACCGGCGCGCTCGTCATCTGTTCCATCGAGGTTCTCCTGACCGTGCACACGACTGCCAAGAGCAGAGCATGAAGGCCAGTGGTGCACAATATGCGGCGAGAATCTTGAGCAGAATGCACGCTGTCACGGCATTCTCCGTGCAGAAAGTGAGCATCATGCGAAGCGACGACCGCATCGACCAGACCGACGCGCGGTTGCTCATGGCCCTGAACGACGCGCCGCGCGCCACCATGATCGCGCTGGCGGAGCGGACCGGGCTGTCGCGCAACACGGTGCAGGCCAGGCTCGCGCGCCTGGAGGAGGGCGCGGCGCTGCGGCCGTTCGAGCACCGGATCTCCGCGGCGGCCCTCGGCTACCCGCTGACCGCGTTCATCACGGTCCAGGTCGCCCAGCGCAGGCTGGACGAGGTGGCCTCCTCGCTGGCCGACATCCCGGAGATCCTCCAGGTGCAGGGCGTCAGCGGCTCCACCGACCTGTTCGTCCAGAGCGTCGCGGTCGACGCCGACGACCTCTACCGGATCGCCGGGGAGATCCTCGCGGTCCCGGGCGTCGAGCGCACCAACACCTCGCTGGTCATGCGCGAACTGGTGGAGTACCGCATCACCCCGTTGCTCCGCCGAGCGATGGAGGAGGCGGGCCCCGCGGGCGGCACCACGGCGGAACTCCCGTGACCGTCGCCGTCGGCGGCGCGTTGGCCGGCCCGCAGGGCGCCCTCGATATGCCCGGCGTACCGGTCGGCGGTCTCGGCCGAGGCCCAGTGCAGTCGGCCGTCCAGGGCGGGCTTATGGCGTTGTGACTCCGGCTCCTTTATCGGCCGCCATCTGGATTCGCGCGTCCCGGGCCAGTGCGCCGGAGCTCGGCACTTTCATGTTCGTTCAATGACAGATGATGCCCATCGCGCCTGCGACCGGGGCACCATGGGGCCGCCGGACGCCACCACCGGACGCCACCGCCGGACCAGGATGCGAGGAGTTCGAGGATGACCGCACGTACGACCGCCGCGCCGAGGATCGGGATCCTGGGCGGAGGCATCGGGGGTCTGGCCGCCGCGGCCTTCCTGCGGCGCGAGGGACTGGGCGTCACCGTCTACGAGCAGGCGTCCGAGATCTCCGAGGTCGGGGCCGGCCTGGTCGTGGCGCCGAACGCGGCGCGTCTGCTGCGCAGGCTGGGCGTGCTGGACGAGTTCCGTGAGCGCGCCGTCGTGCTTGAGACCGGCTGGGAGTTCCGGCGCTGGGAGGACGGCGCCGTCCTGTCCGCCGAGGACCTCGCCTCCTCCTGCGAACGGCTCTACGGGGAAAAGACCTACACGGCCCACCGTGCCGACCTGCTCGCCGCCCTGCACACCCAGGTGCCGGCCGAGAGCGTCGAGCTCGGCCGCAAGTGTGTCGACGTGACCAGGAGCGGTGACGTGTTTCAGCTCCGATTCGCCGACGGGCGGTCGGCCGAGGCCGACGTGGTCATCGGCGCCGACGGAGTGCACTCGGTCGTCCGCAACACCCTGTTCGGCGTCTCGCCCGCCACGTACTCGGGCATCTGCGCCTTCCGTGCGCTCGTTCCTGAGGCTCGCGCACCCGAATTCGCCCGTCGGCCCGTCCAGTCGCTCTGGATCGGACCCGGGCACCACCTGGTGCACTATCCCGTGTCGGGTGGCGAGTACATCAACCTGGTGGCCTTCGCGCCCGCCGGCGACTACACCGTGGAGTCGTGGACGGCGACGGCGACCGTGGAGGAGTTCCTGGCGGAGTTCGAGGGCTGGGATCCGCGCCTGACCGACCTGATCCGCGCGGCCGGGACCCCCGGACGCTGGGCGCTGCTGGACCGGGCGCCGCTCACCCGCTGGAGCGACGGCGGAGCGACCCTGCTCGGCGACGCGGCCCACCCGATGTTCCCCTTCTTCGCCCAAGGCGCCGCCCAGGCGATCGAGGACGCCGCGGTCCTGGCCCGCTGCCTGGCGGAGGGGGCGGACGACCAGGCGGCCGCGCTGCGTCGGTACGAGGGGATCAGGATCCCGCGCACCACGCGCCTGCAGAATGTCAGCCACGGCCGGGCCCACATCAACCACCTCCCGGACGGCCCCGAGCAGCAGGCCCGAGACGAGCTCTACGCCCGGGAAGACCCCCTTGTGGTCAACGGCTGGATCTACGGTTACGACACCGATGCCGTCCTCCAGGAGGCGGTGGCCGCCCAGTGAGGTTCGTCCACGGGACCCTCCCGCAGCGTGTCGTCTTCTCCGCCGGCGAGGCCGCCGCGGCGGTCGAGGCCGTGGTCGGGGTGCTCGGCGCCTTCGAGGGCCATGGTGATCGCCTCCGACCGGGCTCGCGCGGCGGCTGGGGCGCAGGAGGACGGCGTCCTGGTCGGTATCGGTGGCGGCTCCACGACCGGCCCGGCCAAGGCGGTCGCGATGACCACGGGGCTGCCGATCGATGCGGTGCCCACGACCTACGCCGGATCCGAGGGCATCGAGCAGACGCTGTACGGCGCCTACCTGGCCGCCGTCGCCTTCGCCTCGGTCGGCTCCGGGATGCACCACAAGATCTGCCACGTCCTCGGCGGGATGGTCGGCCTTCCCCACGCCCAGACCCACGCCGTCGTGCTGCCGCACGTGCCAGCCTTCAACGCGCCGAACTCCCCGGAGGTCGAACGGCGCATCGCCGCCGCGTTCGGCTCGGCGACCGCCACCGGGGGCCTGCGCGCGCTGCGGGACGAACTGGACGCCCCGCGCGCCCCCAAGGATTTCGGGATGCCCGAGGAGGGCATCGCCAAGGCGGTCGCCCCAGTGCTGGCCGCCGTACCTGCGAACAACCCGACGCCCGTCAACGCCGACAGCCTGGCCGCGCTGCTGCGCGCGGCCTGGAAAGGAGACCTGCCATGACGACCGCCGACCGTCCCGAGAACCCCCTCGACGCCGAAGACCCGGGGTCGGTCGAGGCCGAACCGCGCGGGCGGGCCGTCCGCGAGGCCGGTCCGGAGCAGCAGGCGGTCGAGCAGGCGCTCGTCGAGCAGGTGGTGGCCAGCTTCGACGCATGCGCGGACCCGCGCCTGAAGGAGTTGATGGTCGCGCTGGTCACGCATGTGCACGCCTTCATCCGGGAGACCCGGCTGACCGAGGAGGAGTGGGGCGCCGCGATCGAGTTCCTCACCCGGGCGGGGCACATCACCGACGACGTCCGCCAGGAGTTCATCCTGCTCTCGGACACGCTGGGCGCCTCGATGCAGACGATCAACGTCAACAACCGGACCTACGCCGACGCCACCGAGGCCACCGTGTTCGGGCCGTTCTTCGTCGAGGACTCACCCGGGATCGCGGTCGGCGGGGACATGGCCTTCGGCGCAGGGGGAGAGCCGTGCTGGGTCGAGGGCACCGTCACCGCCTCCGACGGCACCCCGCTCGCCGGGGCCCGGATCGAGGTGTGGGAGGCCGACGAGAACGGCCGCTACGACGTCCAGTACGACCCCGGCCGGCGTGCCGCACGGGCGCACCTGTTCAGCGAGCCCGACGGGTCCTACCGGTTCTGGGGGCTGACCCCGACGCCGTACCCGATCCCGGACGACGGCCCCGTGGGGACGATGCTCGAAGCCGTCGGCCGCTCCCCGCTGCGCGCCAGTCACCTGCACTTCATGGTCTCCCACGACAGCGCCCGGACGCTCGTCACCCACATCTTCCCCGAGGGCGACCCGATCGGCTGGAAGGACACCGTCTTCGGGGTCAAGCAGTCGCTCATCAAACCGTTCGTCCAGCAGCCCGCCGGCACCCCGACCCCGGACGGGCGGCCCATCGAAGGAACCTGGAGCCGGGTCCGGTTCGACATCGTCCTCGCCCCCGCAGGCACCTGAAACCAGGGCCGTTCCCGCCTCAGGGCGCGGCGACACCGGCCCACCAGAGGTGGTGCCGCTTCTCGTTCACCGAGATCCCCGACTGGGGCGTGGAGGTCGGCGAGGGGGGTGTGAGCGGTGTTGGCGGGCTGCTTGCGGATCCGCTGGCCGGCGCGGGCATACTAGAACACATGTTCGGTTTGCTGGTGGGGTGACGTGCGGATTCCGCCTGTCGTCACCTATCGGGCCATCGGTGGTCCTGCGTATCTGCTGGCGTGGGAGCAGCATCCCGACCGCACGTGGTGGGCGCGTCTTCTGTGGCTGGAGATCCGTCGGGACGGCCAGGCGGGCCGTCATGCGCGTGTCGCGGCCGGTGAGGTCGCTCCCATCGCCGGGCAGGACTACCGCGGTGTCCCGCGTGAGCGGGTGCAGCCGCGGCATCGTCCGCCGAGTGATCTCACCGACCCTCGTGATCCGGTCAACCGGGCGATCAGCCGCAATCGCGGGCAGGAGCGGTATCGGCGGGCGGTGGAGCGGGGTCGTCAACGGCGGCCGGAACCGGATTTCTGACGCGCTGCGCGTGTTGGAGGAGTGCGGCGGACCGGCCGAACCACGTGGCTTTCAAGGGTCCATGGGTAGGCCGATAGCCTCGACATCCTGAACCTCGAACAGAGCCGA
Source organism: Actinomadura chokoriensis (assembly GCF_039529475.1). NCBI lineage: Bacteria > Bacillati > Actinomycetota > Actinomycetes > Streptosporangiales > Thermomonosporaceae > Actinomadura > Actinomadura chokoriensis. The sequence goes on from NZ_BAAAMW010000032.1 coordinate 30,931, forward strand.
TCGAGGGTGACGGTTCGGGGTCGTCGCCAGATCCGACCAGGCTCGATGGGAGAGTGGCCGATGCCGATTCCCGACGCCGTGGCCCGCTTCAACCGGACTGTGACCAACCGCGTGACCAAGCCGTTCGCGGGACGCCTCCCCGGGTTCGCGGTCGTTCACCACAGAGGTCGCAAGTCCGGCCACCACTACCGGACTCCGGTCAATATCTTCCCGCGGCCCGGCGGGTACGTCGCCGCACTCACCTATGGTCCCGACCGCGACTGGGTCAGGAACGTCATCGCGGCCGGGGGCTGCGAGCTGGAGATCCGCGGAAAGATCCACCGGGTCGATGAGCCGGAGATTGTCCATGATCCGGCCCGGAGCGACATGCCGCCTGGGGTTCGGCAGTTCCTCGGCCTCATTGGGGTCACCGACTTCCTTCACTTGTCCAAGGTGACGCGGTAAGGGGGAGGGGGTCGGTCTTGATACGGCGTATGGCCGACAAGGCGATCCGGGACGAGCGGCAGTGAGATCGGTAGACGGGCCTTAGGCGCAACGCCGATCGCGGCGGTGGCCCGATCGGCCGGCCACCGGCGCGCGGCCCTCCGGCAGTTGCCTGGTTCGTCTTCTTCCCGAAGCTCCGCATCGATAGGTTCTGATCATGACCTGGGACGGTGACGGGATGCTGGCGGGCCGGTACCGCAGGCTCGGCCGGATCGGCCAGGGCGGGATGGGGTCGGTGTGGCGGGCGCATGACGTCGACCTCGACCGTGCGGTCGCCGTCAAGGAGCTTCTGGTGCCCGAGCAGGTCACCGACCGAGAACGCCTTGGCTGGTACGCGCGGATGGAGCGGGAGGCCCGCGCCGCCGCGCGACTGCGGCACCCCGGCATCGTCACCGTCCATGACAGGGTGACGGGCGAGGACGGCCGTCCCTGGATCGTGATGGAGCTCATCGAGGGCCGGTCCCTCGCGGACGTGCTGGCCGAGCAGGGGGCACTGCCGCCGCGCCGGGTCGCGATGATCGGGCTGGCGATGCTGGACGCCTTGTCGGCCGCGCACGCCCAGGGGGTCGTCCACCGGGACGTCAAGCCCGCCAACGTGCTGCTGGAGGGCGACCGGGTACTGCTGACCGACTTCGGCATCGCCGCGCTGGAGGGCGATGCCACCATCACCCGTTCGGGCATGGTGCTGGGAACTCCCGCCTACATGTCGCCCGAACAGGTGGAGGGCGAGCCGGTCACCCCGGCCTCGGACCTGTGGTCCCTGGCCGCCACCCTGTACGCAGCGGTCGAGGGCCGCCGCCCCTTCGAGGGCCCCGGCCACGGCGCGGTCTTCGTCGCGATCGCCACCCGGCAACCGCCCGCCCCCCGATGCGGCGGCCCACTCGCCCAAGCCCTCAACGGCCTCCTGCGCAAGAATCCCGACGAGCGGCTCCACCCCGCACAGGTCCGCGACCTGTTCAACGCCGCCCTCGTCCCCGCCACCGGCCCCAGCACCGTCGTGGATCCCACCGCCGCCACCGGCACCGGCGAGAACGCGACCGACGCCGGACCGAGCACCCCTCGGGGGCCGCTTCGCACCCTGCTGCTCCGCGCGTCGTCCGGCCACGTCCCACTCCAGCGCAGTCAGCTCCTGCTCGTCAGAGCCGCACTCGTGTGCACGGCGCTGTCCATGCTGACCTACCTGGTCGGGCCGTGGCCCGGACCCGGTAATACGCGCACGCTGCACTTCTATTCGCCAGAGACGCTGATAGTTCTGCCGCTGCCGTGGATCACGGCGTTCATCCTCTTGTGCGTCATGTGGTTCCGTCCCGGCCGGCCGGCGCTCGTCGTCGGACTCGTCTTCGCGATCCTCAACGGAATCCATCTGGAAGCCCTCGTCGTGTACGGCTACCAGCACAACAGAACCGCCGAGGCCATCGACCCCAACGACGCATTCGAGCTCTCCTGGATCCTGGGCACGCTCGCACTGATGCTCGCCTTCACCGCGGTGAACCCTTCGCTCGCCGGAAAGGTGACGTCCCCGCCGGCCCGCCACGCCCTGATCATCGTGGCCGTGCTGATCGAGGGCATGGTGGCCCTACTGTGGCCCGGGCCCGTGTACGAACTCGCAGGATCGGGCCTGGACGTCCTGAACGACTCCTTCTTGGACGACTCCCTCTTCCACTCATTCATATTCCTCGCCGTCATCTGGATCGGCGTCCAGCCGTTCCTCTGGTCGCGGGGGAGCAGGCAAGCCCGGCAGCACTGAACACCCCCATGCATATTGATCGGCTTGCCGTCCCTTATCACGAGGGCTGGGACCCGACTACACGGACGGCGGTGGGCGCGCTGTCGACGGCCGCCGCCCGCGAGCGCGACCGTGCGGGCGAGCAGTACGCGGTTGTGCTGTCGTCCGACGACCGACCGCTGGTGCTCGTCGAGATCGCCCGGGCAAGCCACTACTGCTCGATCTGGCTGATCGATGAGGAAGACCGACGCCACGTCCACATCGACACGCGCCTGCTGGACGAAACCCACATCACTCTGCGGGAGATGCGCAGCTGGACGTACTCCGCCGCCGACCGGCCTGAGTTCGACGCTCGCGCGGCACGGAAGAGGTGGGAGATCCGCCAGAACGGATACATGTGGATCTGGGACGAACCGGGCGGTGACGGGGAAGGCAGCCGGAGCACCGGCCACGAGATCGACCCCGAGCAGGTCCGGACGGAGGTTCCCAGGTTCGGCTCCTGCCGAGTCTTCGGCAACGGTCACTGTGAAATCACGCCGCAGCCGTAAGGACCGGGCGATCCCCTCGGTGAGCGGATCGCCCCCGATCATGTTGTCATCGCTCGGCATGCCGACACGGTAGCGATCACGCCGACGCCACCACGGCCGAAGGACGGACCGTGATCCCCACTGGGACACTGGAACGAGGTCGGCTCAAATCCCTTGGTGAAAGTGCACTTCGACCCGACTGGATCGTTCAGGTGGGGAGAGCATCACCGGGGAAGCCGTGGCAGGTATGGACATCGCAGCGCATCATCCCGGCCTGCACGCAAGGGTCCTCAGCCATGATCTCGGCGGCTTCCTCAGCCGGCACGGTCATGATCGCGACGCCTGCCACAGTGTCGGAGGCGACCGGGCAGAGGACGGCGATCACCCCCTCGGCGCGAAGTGACACCATGCGCCGTTGGTGCTCGAGCTCTACAGCATCCGCGCCGTTCATGGTTCGCTGCGGAGTCCACTGAAGGAGCGCCAGGCTGAAAGGTTTCGCGGTCGAAGCCAGGGCCTGGATCTGTTCGTCGGTCACCCTTGTGCTCACCATTGTCTCCTTACTCGCGGATGCGCTCGGCCAGCGACACGATGATTCCCTCAGGCCCGCGGACATAGGCCATCCGCCACAGGCCCTCATATTCGCCGATGCCTCCTACCAGGCCGTAGCCGTCGGCCGCAGCCCGGTCGACGGCAGCCCGCAGGTCCCCTACCTCGAAAGCGACGTTGCGCAGGCCCAGTTCGTTGGCCGGTGCGGCCGGGGAACCCGCGAGGTGGTCCGGCCGGACGAAGCTCGAAAGCTCCAACGTCGTTCCGCCTCCCGGTGGACGCAGCATGACGATCTCGGTGGCAGCGCCGGTCATGCCGATCACCGTGTCCAGGAACTCGCCTTCCACGGCCATCTTCTGATCGGCCTCCAGCCCGAGGCTGACGAAGAACGCCGTCACGGCGTCGAGGTCGGCAACGGTGATACCAACGTGGTCGAAGCGCTGGATAAAGCCCATCGGTCGCCTTCCCATGCATCGTGAAGACCCTTGGAGCCTTCGAGCGCCTCGTTACCTGATGGCGGCCGGCCACACGACCCCGAACACGAACGGTACGCCACGTCCCCACCGACCGGTGGATGTTCCACTGGTCGCGATCAGCGCCGGACGTTCCCCCGTCACCGGAAAGCCGACACGAACACCCTGGACATGACACGAGGGCGGCATTCGGCCCCTGAGACAGGGCTTAAAGGTCGCTGCCGGTCACCCGACTGCGGCACGTGAGGTCGCCTTGACGGCATCACCGTCGGTGGTGACCCGGTCTCGTACAGCGTTTATCGCGTTGATCAGGGCAAATGTCCGTGTTGCTTTGAATATTCAGAGTCTTGATCGATGACTCGGTTATGACGACAACGTGGCCGATTGAAAAGATGACACGCTTTCTCGTCAAGAGTCGTCGGTACTGGCGACTTGATTGAGGCAACCCGGCGTGCTGGTCGTGACCTCGTGGTCAGATGAATGCGGCAGGAGGAGGCTCCTCGAACTTGTGGAGAAGGTTGGCGACATGGGGCATGGGGTGATCCGCGTCTCCGCGGCGATCGGAATGGTCGCGCTGGCCGCGGTGGCCGGACGTTCTGCGGCGGCGGAGCGGCGTCCTGAATCGGTAGTGGTCGGTGAGTCGTTCACCGCGGCCACCGCGGACGCCCGCTTCCTGGGGTACGGAGCTGCCTGCCTGACGGGTGCTCCGCGAGGCGGGAAGGTCGCGGAAGCCACGAACCATCCGCTCGGCGGCTGTCACCCGAATCCGGCCGGCCCTGTTCCACCGGCGGGTGCGGCGCCGCGCGGCTATCTCCAGCTCACGGATGCACATGTCGAAGAGACCGGCGCCGTGCTGTTCGACTCGCCGATCCCGGTACGGGACGGTCTCGAGGTGACCTTCGAGCAGTGGCAGTACGGCAGCACCACGGGGACGCCCGCCGACGGGATCTCCTTCTTCATCACCGACGGCGCCGTACGGCTCACCACGCCGGGCGCGTTCGGTGGAAGCCTCGGTTACGCCCAGAAACTGCCGGACGACAGCCCGGACGCCCATTTCGTTCCCGGCGTCGCCGGCGGATACCTCGGCATCGGACTCGATGTGCTGGGCGACTACGTCGGCGACGGAGAAAGGCGCGGAAACGGCTGCCAGCGGCGTTCCCCGGCCGGGACCTCGTTTCAGCCCCCACCTCCCGGACCCAACATCGTGACCGCCCGCGGTCCGGGGAACGGCGTCGACGGATACTGCGTCCTGGCCGCCACGATAAGCAAGAAGCCCTCTCTCGGGCTCTGGCGCTCGACACTACCCGGGCGACTCCACGGCGAGTTGGAGACCATGCCCGCCGGCGTCACACCGAGGCGAGCCGAAACCCTGCTTGAACCAGTCAAACGGATCGTCCGCGTCGCGATATCGCCCGCGCCGGACCCGATAGTGACGGTCGGTGTCGATTTTCAGGACGGAGACGGCTTCCGTCAGGTCCTGCGCTTCCCCGCGCCCGAGCCCGTCCCGAACACCGTGAAGTTCGGATTCGCCGCATCCACAGGCCCGCTCACCGACGTGCACCTTATACGCCAGGTCACCGTGCGCTCCTGATCTCTCCCGTCACCTTGCACTGAAAAACGGCCCCGCACGCCAGAAGGCGTCGGTGGGGTCAGGCGTGGACGTGGGCGTTGTAGAGGCGCTGGAGCAGGTCGTTGAGGCGGTCGCGTTCGGTGGGGGACAGGGAGCGGAGGAACGCGTTCTGGCCTTCGGCGGCGGCCTGGGCGGCGGTGTCGATGAGGCGGGTCCCGGACGGGGTGAGGGTGACGACGCGGCGGCGCCGGTCGGTGGCGTGGGGGCGGCGTTCGGCCAGGCCCGCCTCGGTCAGTGAGTCGAGGACGGCGACGATGTTGCGGGCGTCCATGGCGGCGAGTTCGGCGAGGCGGCGCTGGCCGAGCGGGCCCTGCTCCCGGAGCACGACCATGACCGCGTACTGGTTCTGGGTGATCCCGCGGTCGGCCAGGAAGGCCGTCCAGGAGCGGGCGGCGAGGGAGCCGAGGCGCGCCAGCAGGAAGGGGGTTCCGCGTTCGTAGGCGATACCGCTCATGGACACCAGGCTAGTACATCGACATGGTCCATGTTCATCTGGTAGACATGATTCATGACCACCACATTCAGTCACGATCAGATCGCCGTCGGGGACGTCGTGCTGCACGTCGTCGAAGCGGGCGATCCGGCGGGGCGGCCCTTTCTGTTCCTGCACGGCTGGCCGGAGTCGTGGCGCACCTGGACGGGCGTCATGGGCGCCGCGCGGGACAGAGAGCGGCTGATCGCCATCGACCTGCCCGGCATCGGTGCGTCAGCAGGGCGCGTGGCCGGGGGAGCGAAGCTGCGCATCGCGGAGGTCGTCCACGGGCTGGTCGAGAAGCTCGGGCTCGAAGACCTGACGCTCGTCGGGCACGATGCCGGCGGGATGGTGGCCTACGCCTACCTGCGGCGGTACGGGGCCGGCCGCGTCGTCATCATGAACACCGTGATCCCGGGGGTGGCCCCGTGGTGGGACGTGGTGGGCGATCCCCGCATCTGGCATTTCGGCCTGCACTCCGTGGCGGCGCTCCCCGAGACCTTGGTCCGGGGGCGCCAGGCGGAGTACTTCGACTACTTCTACGACGTGCTTTCGGCGGATCCGGCGCGCATCACCGGCGGGTCCAGGGACGCGCACGTCGCGGCCTACCGGGACGACGCCGCCTTGACCGCCGGATTCGATTTGTACCGGGGCTTCGACCAGGACGTCCGGGACAATGCCGCATTCGCCGAAGGGCCGCCGGCGGACACTCCGCTGCTCTACCTGCGGGCCGCCCATGAGGGCGGCGACATCGCGGCCTATGAGCGGGGGCTGCGGGACGCGGGAGTCCGGAACGTGGTCGTCGAGGTATTGCCGGAAGCCGGTCACTTCGCCCAGGAGGAAACTCCCGCGCAGGTGTGGCGGGCGATCCGCGATTTCAGTGTCAGAAGCGCGGCGGAGTGACCATCGGCGGCAGCATTTCGCCAGGTCGGCCTGGTGTGCCCATCGGCGGTGGCGGGCCCGAACGGCCCGCCGACCGCGCCGATCGGAGCCTTCACGAGTGAAGGTCCGAGCATGCCGCCCGATTCCTGGGGCCCTCCTGCGTTCTGAGGACGGACGCGGCCCGGCTCTGGCGGGACGCGAACCGGGCTCGACGCGGCCGCCCTGCCCTCCACCGCGCGGTCGTCGTGGACCCCGCCTTCACCGCCGAGCCGTTCGACCTCCATGCGGCCTGGATCGAGTCCGACCGCACGCCCACTCGATCCCACCCAACCGACCCGGCCGCTGACCGCCCACGCGCTCGGCACCCTGTCATGTCGACGACGTCAGGTATCAGCTGATTTGACCGGATGTTGGCCGTCGTGGGCGGTGGGTTCCCCGACGCCGGGTAGAGCGGCCGGTATCGCCGAAGCGCCCAGTGCGGGGAGGAAGATCATGACTGCACCGACCGAGGCCGCGCCGGCCCGGGAATGGGCCGACGCCTTCGCGGCGGCCAGCAACGACGATCCCGAGATCCAGGCCCACGGCACGTACTTCACCTGCACTTACCTGCTCGACGCCGCCGACCGCACCTACGCGATCAAGGTGGAGTCGGGGCGGGTCACCGAGGTCGTGGTGGATCCGGGCCCGCTCGACGTCCCGTACGAGTTCGCGATCCGGGCGAGCCCCGAGACGTGGCGGGGGTTCGGCCGGCCGGTGCCGCCGCCGATGCACCACGGGATCTGGGCGGCCACGTTCCAGCGCGACATGCGGCTGGACGGGAACGTCCTGATCCTCATGCAGAACCTGCGCTGCATCACCCGGCAGATCGAGCTGCTCCGGACCGTCGGCTCGCCCGTCTGAAGGAGGAGAGAACCGTGAGCGCCGTATCCCCGGTCACCGGACACTATGTGAGCATCGAGGTCGACGGCCTGGAGTACAAGGTCTTCTACCTGGAGAACGGCACCGGGCAGCCCCTGGTCTGCCAGCACACCGCCGGATGCCACAACCACCAGTGGCGCGGCCTCCTGGAGGACGAGGAGATCACCGCGAACTACCGGGTCATCGCCTACGACCTGCCCCGCCACGGCAAGTCCGACCCGCCCGAGAACGCCGAATGGTGGAAGGAGGAGTACAGGCTCACCGCGGACCACTTCGTCAACTTCATCGTCGCCCTGTGCGACGCCCTCGGACTCGAAGACCCGATCTTCATGGGCTCCTCGTTCGGCGGGAACGTCGCGCTCCAGCTCGCCCTGCGCCGGCCCGACCGGTTCGCGGGCGTCCTGGCGGTCGAGGGCGCCGACTACTCGCCCGGGTTCTACCTCGACTGGTGGCAGCACCCGCACGCCAACGCCGCCCAGGTCTGCGCGAGCGGCGTATGGGACCTGATGGCGCCCCAGTCGCCCGACGCCGACCGCTGGAAGACCTGGTTCTACTACTCCCAGGGCTCCGAGGCGTTCAAGGGCGACCTGTACTTCTACTCCGTCGACCACGATCTGCGGGACCGCCTCCGGGAGATCGACGGCGACCGGTGCCCCGTCGTGATGCTCACCGGCGAGTACGACTACCTGACGACCCCGGAGGACAGCGCCCGCACCGCGAACGCGATCCAGAACGGCACCTTCATCAAGATGGAGGAGATCGGGCACTTCCCGATGAGCGAGAACCACTCCGCGTTCCGCGGCTACCTCCTGGAAGCCCTCAGAATCCTGGAGAGAAGTAAGACCTCCACCTGACCGGACGGGAGCCGCCGTCGCCAAACCATGATCTACCTCATGCGGTGTTTGGCCTGGTCGGGAGGGGCGATGCCCGTTGTCGGGGTGCTTATGTAGTGCGAACACACCAGATGCAGAGGATCTCCGCCTCGCCGTCGGGGACGGAGGAGTGGGCGTGTCCCGACTGCGGCCGGCGCGTGCTGCTGGACTGGGCTCCGCATTACCGGAAGTCGGTTGTGGAACCCGGTGACGTGCGGGTGAGTCATGTGTGCGGCGCCGAACCCGGCCATGGTCCCGACGCGGACGCAGGCGGGGAAGCGATGCCGGCCGGCGGCGAGCGCCGATGGATGCGCGAGACGGGCAGAGGACGCGTGGCCGGCTGAACGGCGCAGAGGCGCGCCGGGCGACGGCGCCTCATGAGACCGCCTGGGCGGCCGTGGTGACCGGGAGGCTGTCGTCCCCCGGCTGCCGCGCGATCATGTCCTTGACGGCCACCGTGCCGCGTTCGAACTCTCCGGTGGCGGCGTCGACGAGCCGGTAGGCCTGAGTCCGCCTGTGGACCGGCTGGGCGTCCAGGATGATCACCCGCAGCTCGCCGGGTTCGAAATGGCAGCGCTTCTGGAGTGCGGCGATCAGACGCTCATCGTGCAGATGCCCGTCGCCGAAGTTCCAGCCGAGGAGCACGCCCGCGACCATTTCACCGTCCAAGACCAGATAGTCGGTGTCATGGGCGGGCCCGCACGCCCTGGGAATGAGTGCGAAGTGCGCTCGTCCGTGAGGGTGCAGCGCCCGGAACGCATAGCCGCTGTAAAGCGGTATCTCGGCCTCGGCGGCACTGCCGTAGACCTTCTCCAATTGATGGTGCGGCAACATCGCGGCCCGCTTGGTGCCGGCATCGAGTTTGTCCACGGCCGATTCGGTGAGGCACCACACTGACGTATCCCAGTTTCCGGCGTAGTAGCGCATCCCCGGCAGGAACGAGATCTTTTCGGGGAACAAATTCCCCAACACGACGAACGTCGCGCTCACCGCTGGAACGGCCAGTACCCACGGCTGCGTCAGGTCGCCGACACCGTAGGAGGCGTTGTCGACGAACAAGACCCCGATTCCGAGGATCATGAACACGTTCCACTCCAGCGGTACCCCCATGGGGATGCTGGCGATGATGTTGAGATGGAACGCGATCATCACGACGGCGGCGACCGCGGTCACCGGGCCGCCGTCGGAGGTGATCAGCACGAGCGGAGCGCCGAACTCGACCGCGGTGCTCACATGCGCCGTCGTCCGCGACAGCCGCGAGGGCAGCAGGTCGTCGGGGAACGAGCGGTGGAACCGGTGCTTGAACCGGCCGAACCGCAGGACGGGGCTGTTGCTCAGCATCGCCTGGATCACGAACGGGAAGTGGCCGTTGAGCTTGGAGGTGGCCGCACCCCACCAGATCACCAGCATCACCAGCTTGGCGCCGACGATCGCGTCGACCCCGGAGAACAGGAAGGGTACGGCGATCGCCGCGTACACCTCCGAACGGGCGGCCAGGAACACGGTGCGGTCCCGCAGCCCCAGGACACCGAGCACGCCCAGGACCAAGGCCACCTTCCAGTCCGCCAGAAGACCGTCGGCGGCGGCGTCCGACAGCAACGCCAGCAGGAGCGCGGCCACCAGCACCCCGTACAGCAGCACGTCCACCGGCGTGCGCGCGTCACCGCGGGTGAGAGGGACGCGGCCGGGCCAGGGAGGCAGGCGGATGGTGCCGGGCCGCAGCCAGTACAGGAATGACCCAAGCGGAGGAAGAATACGCGAATTCAACGGCCCGAAGCCGCAGCCCAACCCGAGCACCTCGAACAGCATCGACCACAGCACGAGCTTTTCGAACACGACCGGCTCAGCCCACCACTGGCCGACCGAGGTGAACCCGTCGATCCCATCGGTCGCCAGCGCGAACCCCATCGCACCGAGCACGTACAGCCCGATCTTGACCGCGTACAGGAGGTACACCACATCAGGCGTACCGAATCCGACCTCGCACAGATGCCGGATCAGCGGCCGCATCCGCTCGATGCGCGTACCGCCCTGCCATTCGACCCGATCGAACTGCGGAAAGTTCGGTTGAAGAAACCCCATGCTCGTGGGCCAACGGCAGCGCATGCCGCCATCGACCGCTACCTCCATCCCGGTTGATGGACGATCGATAGAACAACATTCACGCCGCGGGCATGGCGACCTTTCAAGACCCGCCCACCGCCGCGTGGAATCCTCAACGTCCTCCGCCTGCTCGGCATCAATGCCGCGACCCTGAGATCGCGTTCACTCCAGCAGCCGAGCGTCGACCAAGCAGAGACTCGTCTCTACGGAAAATCCCCGGGCCCTATTGCCCGGCCGACCAAGTCAATCGAACGTCCACGACACCGCGGAGCCGAGGTTCGCATAAGCCGAAAATAGACGATTAGACGGACCTGGACAAGTGTCTAGTCGAGCCCTCCCGGCACCCCGGGAGGCCGTCACGCGCGAGAGCGGTACCGATGCCTGCCGCACAGCGGGCTCGACCGACGTCCCTCCGCGCCCCGCCCATCGCCCACCGACCCACCCCCGTAAGGGTGACCTGCAGGAATAGACCCCTGCCGCCGCGCCCACCGCCAACGGGCTGGCGTGTCCGGTCCGTGGACCAGCAAGCCGGACGGGCCGTGTCCACACGAAGCGCGGGCGCCGACCCCTATCCGGACGTCGGGAACCCATCGCGGCGGGTTGTTCTTTGGGCGGCTTGATCCGGCCACCAGGGGTGGGGGACAGCGTTCGGTGAGCGTGGTTGGCTACGACTATCCCGGCAACCGGGCGGGGCCGATCAGAGCCTTGGGGAGTGACGTGGACGCGACCGAACCTCGGATGCCCGCGACCTCGGTGGAGGTGGACGCCGTTCAGCGGACCGCCAGGATCGCCGGTGTCTGGTTCATCCTCACCTTCGTCTTCTCGATCCCGGCGGTGCTGCTGTACGACCCGGTCCTCAACGACGCGAACTACATCCTGGGGACGGGCGCGGACACACAGGTGCGGGTGGGAGCTCTGCTCGAGATTCTGACCGCCGTTGCGAACATCGCCACCGCGGTCGTGCTCTTCCCGATCCTGAAACGGCAGAGCGAGAGCATCGCCCTGGGGTACATCGGCGTGCGGGTCGTGGAATCGACCGTCATCGTGATGGGGATTGCCACCGTGCTCGCCGTGGTGGCGTTGCGGCAGGACGTGGCGGGCGGGGGCGGCGCCGATGCCGTTGGGCTCGGCCGGTCACTGGTGACGCTGAAGGATCAGACGTTCCTGCTCGGTCCTGCGTTCTGCGCGGGCTTGGGGAACGGACTGCTGCTGGGTTACCTGATGTACCGGTCGGGCCTGGTGCCGCGCCCCATGGCGCTCATCGGGCTCGTTGGAGGGCCCATCGCGTGCGTCACCGCGACCGCTGTGCTTTTCGGCGCCTATGACCAGCAGTCCCCGGTGAATTTCCTGTTCACGGCGCCAGAGATCGTCTGGGAAGCGTCGTTGGGCATCTGGCTCCTCGTCAAGGGCTTCCGTCCCGTCGCCCTCATCACTGCGGCGGCCATGGAGGGCGACCAAGGCCCCCGCACGGCGTGACAGGCGCTCACTGTCCGCATTGAACTCTTGGCGTGGGGTGGTCGGGCCGGCGGTGTAGCTCGCGTCCGGGCTGTTCTCATTATCGAGAATGATAACGTGAGGGTGTGAGCATATCCAAGGAGCGCTGGGCGGAGCTGGCGCTGCATCCGGTGCGGATCCGGATCCTGCGGTCGGTCGCGGGCGGGCGCCGCACCACGCGTGACGTCGCGAACCTGCTGCCGGACGTCCCGCAGGCGACGCTGTACCGGCACCTCGCCGCCCTGGTCAGAGGCGGTCTGCTGGACGTGGTGGAGGAGCGCAGGGTCGGCGGCGTCGCCGAGCGCGTCTTCGCCCTGCCCCCGGGCGGCGCGTCGCTCGAAGGGGACGCGCTGGCCGCGGCGACGCCCGGCGACCACGAGCGCTACTTCACCGTGTTCGTCTCCAGCCTGCTCGCCGAGTTCGCCCGCTACCTGGCCCGCGAGCGGGTCGACCTGGTCGCGGACGGGGTCGGCTACCAGCAGGTCGTGCTGCACCTGGACGACGCCGAGTTCGCCGAGTTCGCCCGCGGCTTCGGCGAACTCGTCCGGCCCCTGCTCGGCAACGAGCCGCGGGAGGGGCGGGTGCCGCGGCTCCTCGCGACCGTGCTCATGCCCATTGACCCGACGCCGAACGACGGCGCCGGCCCCTGAGACGGGCCGGCCGTAGAGAAAGGCCATGCCATGGCGGAAGTGACGATCGCCGAGAACAGCGTCGACATCGAGTTCGACGCCTGGGAGCGCCTCTGGACCGGGCGCGGGCGGGTGACCGTCCCGCTCGCCGCCATCACCCGGGCCGCTCGCGTCGACGCGCCGCTGCGGGCGGCGCGCGGGTCCCGGCGGGGGCTGGCCGTCTCGGGCTTCGCCAAGATCGGCATCTGGGGACTGCTGCGCGGCCCGCGGCTGCTCGTCTCGGCGCGCCGCGGACGCCCCGGCCTGCACCTGACGCTGAACCGCGCGATCAGCGGGGACGAGTTCGACGGCATCGTGCTGTCCCACCCGGACGCGTCCCGGCTCGCCGGCCGCATCCGCGCCGCCGCGGGGGTGCGGACGTGACGGGCGGGCTCCGCGTCGAGGCCACCGGCCTGACCAAGCGGTTCGGTGACGTCACCGCCGTGGACGGGGTCGGCTTCACCGTCGAACCCGGCCGGATCACCGGATTCCTCGGCCCGAACGGCGCCGGGAAGACCACGACGATGCGCATGATGGTCGACCACGTCGCCCCCACGTCCGGCTCGGTGACCATCGGCGGCAGGCGCTACCGGGACCTTCCGCGTCCCACGTCGACGGTCGGGGCCGCGTTCGGCGCGGGCCCGTCCCACCCCGGTCACTCGGCCCGCGCGCACCTGCGGGTGTACGCGGCGATGGGCGGCCACCCCGACTCCCGCGTCGACGAACTCCTCGCGCTCGTGGACCTGGCCGGAGCGGCGCACCGCAGGACGGGCGGCTTCTCGACCGGCATGCGCCAGCGGCTCAACCTGGCGACCGCGCTGCTCGGCGACCCCCGGGTGCTGCTGCTGGACGAGCCGGGCAACGGCCTCGACCCCGCCGGGACGGCCTGGCTGCGGTCGTTCCTCCGGCACCTGGCCGGCGAGGGCCGGACGATCCTGGTCTCCAGCCACGTGCTCGGCGAGGTCCGGCGGCTGGTCGACGACGTCGTGATGATCAGCGCGGGGCGCGTGGTCGCGTCCGGTCCGCCGGCGGACGTGGCCGGCGCGGCGCCGGCCGTGCTCGTCGCCTCTCCGGACGCCGACGCGCTTGCCGGCGTGCTGGCCCGCGAGCCCGCCGGCGGGCCCGCGCCGCGCGTCGAGGCCGCCGGGCCGGGACGGCTGCGGGTGCACGGGCTCGACGCGGCACAGGTCGCCGATGTGGCCGCCGCGCACGGGGTCCGCGTCCACGGGCTCGCCACCGAGGAACCCGACCTGGAACGGCTCTTCTTCGAGTTGACCGGAGGCGCGTGATGGCAAGGCTGCTCAAGGGAGAGTTCCGCAAGCTCCTGGCGACCCGAGCGTGGCTGCTCGTCCTGCTGGCGGGCGGCCTTCTCGGCGGCGGGCTCGTCGGGATGATGACCCTCGTCGGCCCCGAGAACTTCGACCCCCCGATGCCGGGACTGGACACCGAGGAAGGCGTGCGGGGCGTTCTCGGCATCCTCGGATACACCGCGTTCGTCCCGGCGGCGATCGGGACGCTGGCCATGACGTCGGAGTACCGGCACCGGACGGCCGACGTCACCTTCCTCTTCGAGCCCCGCCGGTGGCGGGTGCTCGCCGCGAAACTACTGGCCCACGGCGTGGCCGGCGCCGCTTACGGGCTCGTCCTCGCCGGCACCGCCGCCGCGGGCTTCTTCGGTGCCTCCGCCGTGCGCGGCGTGACGCTGGGAATGCCCGCCGCCGACATCGCCGGAGTCCTCGCCCGAATCGCGCTGGCGATGGCGGCCTACATGCTGCTCGGCACCGGCATGGGCGCGCTGATCCGCAACCAGGCCGCCGCGCTCGTCGTGGTGATCGGCTACCTGTACGCGGGGGAGATGGCGCTGCTGGTCATCCCGGGCGTCCGGGAGGTGTACCCGTGGCTGCCCGGCGGCGCGACCGCCGCGCTGACCGACTTCACGGCCGTCACCGACGCGATGTCCGAGCAGCTGTCCGCCGACCCGGTCCACCTGCTCTCGCCCGCCTCGGGCGCGCTGCTGCTGCTCGCGTACACCGCGCTGGCCGCCACGGCCGCGATCGTCCGCCCGATGCGCCGCGACATCACCTGAGCGGCGCGGCCGTTGTCGCCCCGCACAATGATCGCCGGGAAGATTTGAGGGCCTGCCAGTTCATCCCCGTCCGCTCGGACATCATCATGACGGGCGTCACGTCCATCCCCCCCGCCGGGGCCATCCGACAAGGATCGTCATGCGCACCCCCCGTACGTCCGCAGTCCTGCTCGGCGCCGCCCTGCTGGCCGGCGCGCTGACCGCACCGCCCGCCCTCGCCGACGCCCCGGACCGTGCGCCGGTCGCGGCGCGCCCGGCACTCGCGCCGCGGCTGGACACGGCCTCCAACTTCCGCGATCTCGGCGGCTACGCGACCGCCGACGGCCGCCGCGTCCGCCCCGGCGTCGTCTACCGCTCCAACTCCCTGGCCCACCTGTCGGCCGCCGACCAGCAGACGCTGCTCGGCCTCGGCATCACCTTGGACGTGGACTTGCGGAACTACCGGGAGCGCTCGGACGACCCCGACCTGCTGCCCGCCGGGATCGCCTACAAGGTCGCCGACGTCGAAGACCTGACGCATGGGATCTCCTTCGCCAACCCGGCGCTGGGCAGCCTGCTGTACGGGTTCCTGATCGGGCTGGTGACCGGGTCGTCCAACCTCGGCCAGTCGATCGCCTACCCGTTCATGGTGGACTTCAGCGGCGCGAGCCGCGCCTACCACGACCTGCTCACCTCCATCGCCGCCAACCCCGGCGCGACGGTGTTCCACTGCACCGCGGGCAAGGACCGGACCGGCTGGGGCGCGGCGGTGCTGCTGACGATCCTGGGCGTCCCGAAGGCGACGGTCTACCAGGACTACATGGCCAGCAACACCTACCTCGGCCGGACGGACGCCGTGGAGTCCGCCTGGCTGGACGAGGCGTTCCACGAGGTCGACCGGGCCTACGGGAGCTTCGACGGCTACGTCCGCGACGGCCTGAAGCTGAGCGACGCCACCGTCGCGGCGCTGCGCGCCCGGCTGCTGACCGCCTGACCCGCCCGGAGCCGTCGCGCCTCCGTCAGGCGTGCGGCCGGCGCGAACCGGGGGGACGCCGGCGGACGGCCGCCTCGGAGAGGTCGAGCAGCAGCCGGTCCGGGTCGTGCCGGTCGATCACCGCGCCGATGTGGCGGCGCAGGTCCTCGGAGGCGGCCGCGTCGAGTTCGCCGCGCAGGCGCAGCTCGGCCGTGGAGTCGTGCGGACGGACGTCGACCGCCACCAGCAACGCGCCCCCGGCGTAGGAGACGGTTGTCGACGCCGCCGGCCCGCCGGGCCGCGATGCCGAGGTGGACGGGTGATCGTTTGCCGGGGTCACAGAGCCTCCAAGAGCGCGGGGATCTCCGGGACCGGGCAGGGTCAGGGGCCGGACCGAGGTGGAGCGAACGCGGCGCGCCCGTCCGCAAAGGGGACGATCGAGAGCAGCTGCTCCTTCTGGTCGATGAGCATGATGCCGGCCCCGTCGTAGCCGAACAGCCGGTCCACCGAGCTGACCACGCGCTGCAGGGCCCGCGCGACGTCGGTCTCGTGCGGGGTTCCGCGCAGCCGCTCAAGGCTGGCGCCCAGCGCTTCGACGTCGATATGCATCATGATCCACATCCTTGGACGGCCGGCCCGGGGTCACTGGGGTACGGACGCACTACGGCCGACCGTGATCGTGCGCTTCTGGGTGCGCCGCGAGCCTGGCGACCAGGTCGGCGGCCGTGTCGGCCAGGTGCTCGCCGAGCGCGATCTGCCCGCCCGTCCATGTGCCGGGCCTGCGCCGGTAGAAGTCCAGCGCACCGATGACGGTGCCGTCGAGCCGGACGGGAACCGACAGCACGGCGCGCACCGGCGCCGCTCGGCGGGCCGGCTGCGCGTACGCCGGGCCGGCCCCGTCCGCGAGATCGTCCACCGCCACGGGATGATCGGCGGCCACGGACTCCCGGGTGGGGCCGGCCCGTTCGAACTCCTGGGCGTACTCCAGCTCCAGTCCGTCGGCCGTGGACCCGCCCACGGCGTGCAGCCCGTTCGCCTCGCCGGCCAGCATCAGGGCCGCGCCGTCCGCCGCCGAGAGCGCCGCCATCGAGCACAGCGCGCGGGACAGCCTGCCGGCCGCCGAGGCCAGCCGCCGGCTTGTCTCGGCGGTGGTGGGGTGGTCCGGCATCCGGCCGTCTCCGGGGTCGCCGCCGTCAATCGCCACGAGGGTCCTCTCGCAGATCATTTGCGCCGATCCGCGGACACAGGGCGGAACCTGGACTCACCCTACCCGGCTCTCCGCCGGTCAAGGGACGCGCCGAGAACTGCCGCAGTGGCAGATCACGCGGTCGCGGAACACGTGCGCCGTGAGATGGTCGATTTCGCGGGCCACCTTGATGAGAAGGCATGAGTTCCGGCGCTCGACCTGGAGCCGAATGCGGCCATAATGGTCGTGTCACGATTCTTCAAGAGTCGTATTCTCGCCTCGTGCCGCGTCCATCGCCGTAATCGGCCTCCCGTTTCATCAACTCTACCCGCAGACCATGCGAACAATCTTATGTGACGTCGACATGGCCTCTGGCCTGGGCGAACCCGTGTCCAGACCCGGTGAACCCGCGAGATTGCGGCGGGGCGCGAGCCCCGCGTGCGGCGTCGGACGGTTCCTTGCCTTCCGGCAAGTGTCCTTTTGCGGTTAAGGTGGAGTGAGAGGGTTGGCTCCTCGTTTGGCGGCTTTGCTCAGGAAGGGACGTGGTCCGCCGCTGCCTCTCACAGTGATGGAAATCACCCAAAGCACAGATGGTCCTCAGGACGTTCTCGACCCGGCGCTGGGCCGCGCCCCTTATCCGGTGCTCGTCGTGGACGCGACCGGATCCGTGGCACGACTCAACGGCGCGGCCCGCTCACTGCTCGGCATGATCCCCGGTGGGATGCCGACCGACCGGGCGCCGGGATGGCTGGCCGAGGCGCACCGCGCGCTGGCCGCCGCTCCCGCCCCCGTCCGCGCTGGGGCCGCCCCCTCCCTGCCGGAGCCGGCCGCGCACGGCTCGATCGGCGACCGCTTCTTCGCCGCCCATGCGGTGCCGGACGGAGACCCCGCCGGGACGGTCTGGTGGCTGTTCGACGTCACCGAGAACCGGCGCCTCGAACGGGAGCTGGCCGCCGAACGCGAGCGGACGTCGTTCCTGGCCGACGCGTCCGGCCAGTTGCTCACGTCGCTGAACCTGGAACGGTGCATGGAGGTGACCGTGCGGCTGGCCGCGCGGCATCTCGCCGATGCCGCGTTGGTGATCGCCCCCGGATCCGGGCGGTCCCATCCCGTCTCCTACTGCGGCCCGGACGGTGAGGTCCGGCACCAGGAACTGCTCGTGGACCCGGCGGACGTGCCGGGGCTCGCGGAGGCGATGCAGGGGTTCCCGCCGGTGCCGTCGCGCTGGATCGATCCAGCCGCCGCACCGTCCTGGGTCGCCCGCGAGGACCTGGGCGAGCTCACCGCCATGGTGGTGACCGCGCTGCCCGGGCACGGCGTCCCGGCCGGGGCCCTGGTACTGCTCCGGCGGGGCGGAGGCTGCGCGTTCTCCGACGGCGAGGAGACGGTGGCGCGCCTGTTCGCGGCGCGAGCCGGTGCGGCCATGTCGGCCGCCCGCGTGTACGCCGAGCAGGCGTCCATCACCGACACGCTGATGCGCGAGCTGCTGCCGCCGCGCACCATGCGGCTGCCCGAGGCGGAACTGGCGGCCCGGTACCGGCCCTCGGGCGACGGCGAGCTGGTCGGAGGCGACTTCTACGACCTGCATCCGGCGGCCGGCGGTCCCGGCGCGGCGCCGGAGTCGCTGGTGGTCCTCGGGGACGTGTGCGGCAAGGGGCTGGAGGCCGCGGTCCTCACCGGCAAGATCCGGAACACGCTGCGCGCCCTGGTCCCGCTGGCCGGAGACCACCAGCGCGTGCTGGAACTGCTGAACGGGACGCTCCTGAACAGCGGCTCGACCCGGTTCGTCACCCTCGTGCTGGCCTCGCTCCGGCAGGAGGGCGGGCGCGTGCGGCTGCGGCTGACCAGCGCCGGCCACGGCGCTCCGCTGATCGTCCGCGCCGGCGGCGAGGTCGAGTCCGCCGACACGCGCGGCTCGCTGATCGGGGTGCTGGAGGAGATCACGTCCACGACCGCGACGGTGCTGCTGGAGCCGGGCGACACCTGCCTGCTGTACACCGACGGCATCACCGAGGCGGTCGGCGGCCCGCTGGGCGACGAGATGTTCGGCGACGAGCGCCTGCGCGCCGAACTGCGAGGCTGCGGCGGAATGCCCCCGGAGGCGCTGGTCGAACGGGTGCACATGCTCGCCGCCGAATGGGTGGGCGCCGGGAGGCACGACGACATGGCCGTGATCGCCATCACCGCGCCGCGGCGCCACCACCTCAGTGCGGTCGGGGGCCAGGGGCCGGGGAGGTTCACCGCGTGACCCCCGCCGCGGAACAGCCGCCCGCCGGGCTCGACGCGCGGACGAGAGAGCTCTGGGACGCGGCCGTCGGCGGCGACGAGTACGCCGCCGCCGACGCGGCGACGGCCGCCCTGGACGAGGGGACCGACCCGGAGGCCCTGCTGCTGGACGTCATCGCACCGATCCAGGCCGGGGTGGGACGCGAGTGGGCGGCGAACCGGCTCACCGTCGTCCAGGAGCACACCGCCACCGCGATCAACGAGCGGGTGATCGGGACGCTGGCGCACCATCCGGCCGTCCGCGGTGCCATGGAGCGCCATCGCGCGGCACCCCGCGGACGGGTGGCGGTGGCGTGCATCGACGGCGAGTGGCACGCGCTGCCCGCCCGGATCCTCGCCGAGGTGCTGCGGCTGCGCGGCTGGCAGGTCGACTACCTCGGCGCCCAGGTGCCGACGCCGCACCTGATCTCGCACGTGCACCGCACGAACCCGGCGGTGGTGGCGCTGTCGTCCTCGATCGCCACCCGCCTCCCGGCCGCGCACGCCGCCATCACCGCCTGCCAGGCGACCGGGACCCCGGTCATGGTCGGCGGCGCCGCGTACGGGCCGGGCGGCCGGTACGCCGCCCTGCTCGGCGCGGACGCCTGGGCCCCCGACGCCCGCGCCGCCGCCGGCCGGCTGGCCGGGGGGCCGCTCCCCAAGCCGCCGCCCGTCCACCAGGCCGTCGACGACCTTCCGCACCTCGCCGACCAGGAGTACGCGCACATCACGCGGACGGCGCCGGGGCTGGTGCGCCACGTGCTGGCCGGACTGGAGTCCCGCTTCCCGGCGATGGCGGACTACACCGACCGGCAGCGGCGCCACACCGCCGAGGACATCGCCCACATCGTCGACTTCCTCGGTGCCGCCCTCTACGTGGACGACCCGGAGCTGTTCACCGGATTCGCCGGCTGGATCGCAGGCATCCTGACCGCCCGCGACGTGCCCGCTCACAGCCTGCGGCCCGCCCTGGACCTGCTGGCGGAGCAGCTCGCCGACTATCCCCGCACCACGGATCTGCTGTCCCGTGCGCTCGATCGGCTTCTGAACCTGACGGGGACGATGCACCATCTGACCGGCGAGGCGGCGGCGGTGCGCGAAGGGCGCGACCAGGAGCTTCCGCAGCAGTGACGCGCGGCGCGCGTGAGGCGCTGACCGGCTCGCAGCGTCATCTCTCCGCGCCCGTTTCGGAGGCGGGGCGCGGGCTCGCTCGATCCGTCCGGCCGGCCTCGGCGGCGCGGGTGATGCCCCGGCACATGCCTCCGAAGACGCGGTCGTGGAAGGGCCGGAACGCCCACCAGTAGGCATGGCCCGCCAGCCCGCGCGGATGGAAGAGCGCCCGCTGCTCCAGCAGGCTGCGGCCGTCCTCGCCGCTCACCCTCAGTTCGAGCCAGGCCAGGCCGGGCAGCCGCATCTCGGCCCGCAGCCGCAGCAGCCGGCCCGGTTCGATCTCCTCGACGCGCCAGAAGTCCACCGCTTCCCCGATGCGCAGACGGCGCGGGTCCCGGCGTCCGCGCCGCAGCCCGACGCCGCCCACGAGCCGGTCGATGACGCCGCGCGCCCGCCAGGCGATCGGGAAGGAGTACCAGCCGCGCTCCCCGCCGATCCCTTCGACGACGTCCCACAGCCGCCCCGGCGGAGCGTCCGCCCGGCACGATCGTTCGTCGGTGTAGAGGCTGCCGCCGGCCCAGTCCGGGTCCGTCGGCAGCGGGTCGCTCGGGGCCCCGGGGGTGCCGGCCGACGACCAGCGCGTGGCGACCTCCGCATCGCGGACGCGGCGCAGTGCGAGCTGGACCGAGCGGTCGAAGCCGGTCGGCCCGTCCGGCGGTGCCGGGACGTACCGGCTGATGTCGTTCTCGGTGCACACGACCTCGTTGCGCAGCGACTCCACCAGCGGGCGCGCGAGGCCGCTGGGCACCGGGGTGATGGCCCCCACCCACAGGCTCGACAGGGACGGGCTCAGCAGCGGGACCGGGATGATGACGCGCCGGTTGAGCCCGGCCACGGCGGCGTACCGGCGCATCATGCCGGCGTAGGTGAGCACGTCCGGCCCGCCGATGTCGAAGCCGCGGCTCACCTCGGCGGGCAGGTCCGCGGACGCCACCAGGTAGTGCAGGACGTCCCGGATCGCGATGGGCTGGATCCGTGTGCGCACCCACCGCGGCGTGACCATCACCGGGAGCCGCTCGGTGAGGTGGCGGAGCATCTCGAACGACGCCGAACCCGAGCCGATGATCACCGCGGCGCGCAGCCACACCGCCGGCACCCCGCTGCCGAGCATGATCCTGCCGACCTCGGCGCGGGACTGGAGATGCGGGGACAGTTCCTCCTCGGGGTCCATGCCGCCGAGGTAGACCAGCCGCCGCACTCCCGCATCCCGCGCCGCCTCGGCGAACGTGAGGGCCGCCCGGCGGTCGTTCTCGGCGAAGCCGCCCGCGCCGCCGATCGCGTGGATCAGGTAGTAGGCGACGTCGACGCCGTCCAGTGCGCGCCGGGTGGCCTCCGGATCGGCGGCATCGGCCTCCGCGATCTCCACTCGTCCGGCCCAGGGGTGATCGCGCAGCCGCCGCGCCGAACGGGCCATGCACCGCACCCGGTGGCCGGCGTCCAGGAGTTCGGGGACCAGCCGCCCTCCGATGTAGCCGCCGGCTCCCGTCACCAGGCACGACTTCCGATCGTCCGCGGCCCGCGCGCGTCCCGGCACGGCCGGCGCGTCGCCGCCGTTGGTCATGCTCCCCCCTCGGTCGGACGCTGCCTACCCGGGCTCCGGCGGACACAAGCGCACGCTGACCTGGACTTTGCCGTGGTCGATGTCCGCGATGCGCCATCAGTTGCCGAAGACCTGGCAACCCCTCGTCCACCCTGTGCTCTGCGGGGACTGCCCGGCCGCGCGGCGGGTACCGCCAGGCGCATGAACGGCAAGCGTGACGACGATCCCGACGTCGGTGACAAGGTCACGTGGCGCAGCCACGGCTCCACGGCCGAGGGAGAGGTGGAGAAGAAGATCACCGATCGGCGCGAGGAGGCGGGCCGTACCGTGGCGGCTTCGCCCGAGGAACCGCAGTACGCCGTCCGCAGCGAGAAGAGCGGAAAGAAGGCGGTGCATAAAGGCTCGGCGCTGCACAAGAGACGGAAGGGGCCGAAATGAGCGCCGACGACCATCGAGGACTACGCGCACATGAACAAGGTGGTCGGCTACGTCCACCGCCACCTGGCCCAGCGCCCGTCCGGCGACGTCCGGGACAGCAAGTGGCGCTACTCACTGATGAACTGGGGCCACGACCCGCTCAAGTAGTCGCCGCAGGAGGAGGGACCGAACTGCCGGACCTGCTCCGCGGTCCTTGATCGGTCCCATGGCCGTTCGGCCGCGCAGCTCTCGTTTCGTCGGAGGACGGGGTTCACTCATGCGTCAGTTTTGAAGCAGTTCGTCTCGGGGGAGTCCCGTTCGCCCAGTTGCGATGGCCGGGCAGGGACGTTAGCGCCGGTGTCGCGGGACGTTGGGCTCTGCTGGTGCCGTGCGGGCGGGTTCGACTCTGAAGACCTCAGCCGAATCGATGGAGGAGGTGCGTCATGCGAGCGTTGGTGTACCACGGTCCTGGGAGCAAGGCGTGGGAGGAAGTGCCCGAGCCGCGGATCGTCGAGGACGGCGATGCGATCGTGCGCGTCGACGCGGTGACCATCTGCGGGACGGATCTGCACATTCTCAAGGGCGATGTCCCGGCGGTGACCGACGGCCGGATCCTGGGGCATGAGGCGGTCGGGACGGTCGAGGCGGTCGGCGCGGGTGTGCGGACGGTCAAGGCGGGCGATCAGGTGCTGGTGTCGTGCATCACCGCGTGCGGGACCTGCCGGTTCTGCCGGGAGGGCCGCTACGGGCTGTGCGTGGGCGGTGGCGGGTGGATCCTCGGGCACACGATCGACGGGACGCAGGCGGAGTACGTGCGGGTGCCGTTCGCCGACACCTCCGTGCACCCGCTGCCGGACGGTGTGCCCGCTCAGGACGTGCTGATGCTGGCCGACATCCTGCCGACCGGGTACGAGGTCGGTGTCCTCAACGGCGCGGTCCGTCCGGGCGATGTCGTCGCGGTCGTGGGCGCGGGCCCGATCGGGTTGGCGGCGATCATGGGGGCGCGGCTGTTCAGCCCCAGCCGGGTCATCGCGATCGATCTGGCCGACAGCCGTCTGGAGGCGGCCGAGCGGTTCGGCGCCGATGTGACGGTCGACAACTCCCGGCAGGATCCGCTCGCGGCCGTCCGGGAGCTGACGGGCGGGCTGGGCGCGGACGTGGCGATCGAGGCCGTCGGGGTGCCCGCGACCTTCGAGGCGGCGGTGGCGCTGGCCCGGCCGGGCGGGCGGATCGCCAACATCGGCGTGCACGGCGGCCCGGCCACGCTGCATCTGGAAGAGCAGTGGATCCGCGGCATCACGATCACCACGGGGCTGGTGGACACCTCCTCAACGCCCACCCTGCTGCGGCTGGTCGCCGGCGGGCAGCTCGACGCCGGGCGGTTCATCACCCACCGCTTCCCGATGGAGGAGTTCAGCAAGGCCTACGACGTCTTCGGCGACGCCGCCGACACCGGCGCGCTCAAGGTCGTCCTGACCCGCTGACCCAGCGATGGAACCTGCGGCCATCCCCGTGGTGGCCGCAGCTCCCCGCCTCCGCCTCCGGACGAGGACGGTTGCTGGGCTGGGAGTGGGCCAATGAATGTGAACGGATGGTTCAGGAAGGAGGACGGATGCCGGCTCCGATCGTCGTGGGAATCGATGGCTCCGCGCATGCGTGGCGCGCACTGGACTGGGCGGCCGACCGCGCCCACCGTCGTCATCTCCCGCTGCTTCTGGTACATGCCTCGCGTGCCTTCCTGGACGAGGGGATGATCCCGCAGGATGCACTGCGTCGGCTGGTCGCCGAACGCGAGGATCTGCTCGCCGAGGGCCGCCAGTACGCGCTGAAACTCCATCCGGGGCTCGACGTCGAGACGCGGCTGGTGTCGGCCGACCCGGGCCGGACGCTGGTGGAGGAGAGCGAGCACGCCGACCTGGTGACGGTCGGATCGCGCGGGCAGGGCGGCTTCGAGGGCCTGCTGTTCGGCTCGGTCGGCCTGTACACCGCCGCGCACGCCCGCTGCCCGGTGCTGGTGGTGTCGCGGTCGGCCCCGTACCCGTCCGACGCGCCGGCGGAGATCGTGATCGGGATCGAGGGGCTGGACGACGAGCGCTCCTCCATCGAGTGGGCGTTCAAGGAAGCTGCGTTCCGCATTGCAAGGGTGCTGGCCCTGCATGCGGTGGGCGGGGAGTTCTCCCCGCGCCGCCGGGTGATCGAGGACCTGGAGCTGTCGGAGTCCCTGGCCGGCTATCGGGAGCGGTACCCCGATGTCGTGGTCGACTGGCTGATCTCTGACCGGACACCCGCGCAGGCGCTGGTGGAGGCGTCGGAGAATGCGGCTCTGGTCGTGGTCGGCGCCCGCCGCCGGCGCGCGCCCCTGGCCGGGATGGTGCTCGGCCGGATCAATCACACGGTGCTGCATCACGCGCGGTGCCCTGTCGTCGTCGTGCCCGACCGTGGCTGAGGTCGTCACGGGTCTGTGCAAGTCAGCCGTTGAAGGAGCGAAAAGGAGGCGTTGATCATGTCCAATCCGATCGTCGTCGGCGCCGACGGCTCGGCGCCGTCCGAGCACGCGGTGGCCTGGGCGGCCGATGAGGCGGCCCGGTACAGGAGCGACCTGAGAATCGTCCACGCCATTGAGAAATGGCCGTTCGACGTGCCGCTGACCCTCGCGCCCGGTGAGGCGGGCTCGCTGTCCCGCACGGGCAGCGAGGTGCTCGCGGGCGCCGAGCGCATCGCCCACGCCCGCCGGCCCGAGGTGCAGGTGAGCGTCGAACTGGCGTCCGGACGGACCGTCCAGGTGCTGGCCGAGCACTCCAGGGAGTCGTTCGAGCTGGTGGTGGGGCACCGCGGCCTCGGCGGGTTCGCCGGGCTCCTGCTGGGATCGGTCGGGCTCGGAGTCGTCCGGAACGCCGCGTCCCCGGTGGTCCTCGTACGCGGCGAGCCGGCGGCCGAACGAGGCGAGATCGCCGTGGGCATCGGCCTCGGAGACGATTCCGCGGCCCTGGAGTACGCCTTCCGGGCCGCCGCGGCACGCAACGCCAGACTGCGGGTCGTGCACGCCTGGCCATTCCCCGAAGCGCTGGACGAGCCCGGAGCGGGAGCCGACCTGAGACGCATCGAGGAGCGGGCACGGTGGCGCGTCATCGAGGCGCACGCCCCGATCCGCAAGCGCCACCCGCGCGTGGACGTCGTCGAGGACATCGTCCAGGACAACCCCGCCGCCGCCCTCGTCACCGCGTCCCGCGACGTCGACCTGGTGATCGCCGGCACACACTCGCGCACGGGCCTGCCGGCGGCGCGCAGCCACGCGGTGACGCACGCGCTCATCCACCACGCACACTGCCCGGTCGCGGTCGTCCCCTGTCCCACCGGGGTGTGAAGCCGACGCGCCGCTGGCTAGGGCCGGTGCTCCGGCCTAAACCGGCAGAAACCCGCTGGACACGCTTGTTCAGTGGGAGCGTATGTCCTGAGCAGCGCCGGGGCCGTCCTCGTCAAGGCCGCGGCCCGTGGATCGCGGGTGGTCTTTCGTCCCCATCCTGGTGTCCTTCATGGCACCGTGCTCCACCTTCGCCGGGACCGACGGCGGAGGCCAATGCCATGGGGTCAGATACCGTTCGTCCCTCCTGCGGGTGATGCCAGATCTTCGCCCGGGCGCGGTCTTGGCCGGCGCTGGGGGCGACGAACACGACGGGGCAGGGGGCGTGGCGCAGGCAGGCAGCCCGGACCGGCCCGATGACGTCGGTTTCGGCAGAGTCCCAGCGGTGGCCGCCCAGAACGAGCAGGTCCGCCCCCGCAGCGCGATCGAGGAGGGCGCGCGCGGGCTCGCCGACGGCCAGTTCTTGACGAACCGGGACCCGAGGCGCGTGCCCGAGAACTGCGGCAACGTCGGCTGCAAGGGCGCACCGCGCCTGTTCGTATTCCCGGTCGGGTGCAGGAAGTCGAGCCGCCCCCGCGTAGGGCGCCATCCAATCGCGCCGTGCCCGCCACGAACGGACGGCCACGATCTCGGCATGCCGAAGTTCCGCCTCGGCGGCGGCCCAACGCAACGCCTCAAGCGACGCCGCCGATCCGTCCACCCCTACCAGGATCAGGTGAGGGCCGGAGAAATGCGCCATCGTCCTCATCTCACTTCGAGCGCGAACGGGGACGGAGGGCATCGAACCGAGTCCTCGGTGCGATGCCCTCCGCCTGCCGGTCTCACTTCTCGACGGTGATCCGCTTGGCCTCGGCCTTGGCGGCCTTGGGCATCGGCACGCGGACGGTGAGGATGCCCTTGTCGTAGGACGCCTTGATGGCGTCGATCTCGGTGGCGGCCGGGAGGGTGAAGGACCGGATGAAGGAGCCGTAGTGGAACTCCGACCGGTGGCCCTCCTTCTTCTCCTCGTGGCGCTCGGCGTGGATGCGCAGGACGCCTCCGGTGACGGTGATCTCGACGTCCTTGTCAGGGTCGATACCGGGCAGCTCGGCGCGGATGACGTGGTCGCCCTCGTCGATGTAGTTCTCGACCCGCATGGCCTGGCCGGTCCCGGTGCGGAACACGGTGAACGGCGACTCGATCCAGTCGAACAGTTCGGGGAAGATGCCGCGCGTTTCGCGCCGCTCCAGTGCGCTCATGGTGCCTCCCTCGGCTCGGATCTGAGCGACACCCACGGGTGAGGGGCATGGTCGGCATCCGGATGCTTCCGCTCCTCATCGGTGGGATGCACCTTCATGTTTCCGCCGGAAGCGGATCGTCCATACGGCCATGAGTCACCCGCGGCCGGGACCAAAGTCATCCCGTGTCGATCCCTGCGGGATCAGGCGCCGAGTGGTGTCGTCCTGCCGTGCAGGAGGGGGCTCTCCCACGATGCGCCCGGGGGGATTTGGATGTCCTGGTCCGCGTAACGGATGCGGATGGGGGAGGCGGCGCCGGGCCGGAGTGTCACGCGGACCGAGTCCTGCCGGCAGGTCAGGTCGATGCCCCAGTGGCCCCGGTAGCGGAGGCCGAGGCGGAGTTCGCCGATCGCCGAGGGCAGCCGCGGCTCCAGATGCAGGGCGCCGCCGCAGGTGGTGATCCCGGCGTGGCAGCGCTGGACGAGGTCGACGGTGCCCGCCATCGCGCCCAGGTGGACGCCTTCGGGGGTGGTGCCGTGCTGGGCGTCGGTGATGTCGCTGAACAGCGATTCCAGAAAGATCCGCCAGGCCTGGTCCCCGTCGGTGCGGGCGAGGATCCAGGCGTGCACCAGTGAGCTGAGCGTGGAACCGTCGCAGGTGCGCGGCAAGTAGTAGGCGATGGTCCTGGCGGCCAGTGCGGGGCCGTGCTCGTAGCCGAGGCCGCGCAGGATGTCGTCGAGTTCGCCGGGGGACAGGACGTAGAAGAGCATGAGCACATCGGCCTGCTTGGAGGCCTTGTAACGGTTGGTGGAGTCGCCTTCGGCTTCGAGGATGCGGTCCAGCCTGCGGATGTCGCCGTACCGCTCCCGGTAGCCGGCCCAGTCGAGTTCGGCCAGGTCGGCGTAGCCGCCGAACTGGCTGATCACGCCGTCGTGGAACGGGACGTACATCTTGCGCGCGACGTCCTCGAACCGGGTGATCTCCTCGCGGGTCAGAGCGAGGCGTTCCCGCAGTTCCACGCGGCGGTCTTCGGGCAGCAGGGCGAGCGCGTCGAGGGCCCGGCGCAGCACCCAGACGGTGAGGACGTTGGTGTAGGCGTTGTCGTCCAGGCCGGGCTCGTCGCGTCCGGGATAGGCGTCGTGGTACTCGTCGGGGCCCATGACGCCGCGGATCTGGTACCGGTCGGTGGAGCGGTCGTAGGCGGCCAGGTCGGCGAAGAACCGGGCGATCTCCAGCATGGTCTCGGTGCCGTACTCGGCGAGGAACCCGGTGTCCCCGGTCGCCTCGTAGTAGCGCCACACGTTGTGGGCGATGGTCAGCCCGACGTGGCGCTGTAGGTGGGAGTGGTCGGGCAGCCACCGGCCCGAACGCGGGTTGAGGTGGATGCGCTGAGTCTCCTCACCTCCGTCGGCCGCACTCTGCCACGGGTACATCGCGCCGCTGTGCCCGGCATCGGCCGCCGCGCGGCGCGCCGCGGGCAGGCGCCGCCACCGGTACATCAGCAGCGCGCGGGCGATCTCGGGGAACCGCATGGTCAGGAACGGCAGGATGAACAGCTCGTCCCAGAAGACGTGGCCGCGGTAGGCCTCGCCGTGCAGGCCGCGGGCGGGGACGCCGACGTCCAGGTCGACGCTGTGCTCCGACACCGTCTGCAGCAGATGGAAGATGTGCAGGTTCAGCACGCGCTGCACCTCGATCTGGTCGACGCTCAGCTGGCAGCGCCGCCACAGCCGGGACCACGCCAGTGTGTGCCTCTCCAACAGGGCGTCGAAGCTGCCCGCGCCGGCGGCGGCCGCCAGGGCCGCCCGGCCGTGCTCCTCGATGCCGCGGTCGCGGGAGGTGAACACGGCGGCGACCTTCTCGACCGTGACGGGCACGCCCTCGCCGGCGTCCACGGTGAGGTCGTGGCCCGCCCAGCCGTCCTCGGCGCGATGGCTCCGCTCGACCGGCGGGCGGACGCGGGTTCGGGCCGCCACGGCGACACCGATCTTGGATGAAACGGTCGAAGCGCGCAGCAGGAGCAGCTCTGGATCACTCGGCTGCGGGCTCTTCTCGTGCGTCAGGTGCGCGTTGGGCAGGTTCCGGTACCGCTCCACTCCGGAGTTGACGACGCGTCCGTCCACCGCCGAGGTGATCTCGATCGGGCCGCTCCAGTCCTCGGCCACGATCGTGGTCTCCAGCGCGGCCAGGTGGGGATCGTCCATCGACACGATCCGGCGCTGGGCCACCCGTGTCGTCCGCCCTTGCGCGTCGCGCACCCGGACCAGGCGAGTCAGCACGCCGCGGCGCAGATCGAGCTCCTGCCGATACGACAGCAGGCGCCCCTCGCACTGGGCGCGGTCCGGGTCGAACCAGGCGCCGCCGGCGGCGCGGAAGGTCAGCGGCAGCCAGTTCGGCATGTTGACCAGGTCGGCGTTGTCGGTGTGCCGTCCGTCCATCTCGGCCGGCAGCCGGTCGTAGCAGCCTGCGATGTAGGTCCCCGGATAGTGGACACCGTCGGCGGACGACTCGGCGGCGGCGCCCCGGGTGGCGAAGTAGCCGTTGCCCAAGGTGCACAGGGCTTCTCGCAGCCCCTCGGCTTCAGGGGCGTAGTCGTCATAGGACAGGATCCACCGCTCCATGGTGTCCCCTCGTAGTTTCCAGGGCCGTCCGCAGGGCATTCCCGGCACCGCCAAGTTCTCACCGACCGGTGGGGCCGGGCAGTGCCGGACGACCTGCCGGACATGGGACCTTCGGCCCCTGCAGGACGCGCGCGGCCCTGCCGACACTGAGAGTGAACACATGGGTCGAGGAAGGGGGACGGCCCGATGGTTGCCCTGACACGGAAGCAGCGGCCGAACATCCTGTTCGGCTACGACGGGACCGAGGAGAACGAGGCCGCGCTGCGTTGGGCGGTTGAGGAATCCCGGCTGCGTGAACTCGACTTGATCGTGTGCCATTGCTGGCATTGGCCCTATCCACCGGGGTACGTCGACGCCGGCGTCGAGGCGATCGTCCAGCGAGCCGGTGAGAACCTGCTGCGCGAGGGCGCCCGGCGGGCTCGCGGCATGGGAGCGGGCGGCACGGTCTCCACGCTGCTCAGACGCGAACCCGTCACCGAGACGCTCGTGCACGAGTCCGATGACGCGGAGCTGATCATCGTGGGCTCCCACGAGCGGTATCAACTGCTCGAGGGGTCGACGGCGGTGCAGTTGCCGGCGCGGACGCGCCGTCCGGTGATCGCCGTCCGCGACGGCGGTGGACGGCGCGGGCTCATCGTGGCCGGCGTCGACGGATCAGCCGGCGCGGACGCGGCACTCGGCTTCGCGATGGAAGAGGCCGCCCTCCGCGGCTCTGACCTGCGCGTGGTCTACGGCGCCTGGGAACCTGGCGCCGTCCCCGAGCACGAGCTACGCCTGTTCACAGACAAGAACAAGCTCTTCGAGACGCGCGCCGCCATGCTGGACAAGGCCGTTCAGCCGTGGAAGCAGCGCTACCCGATGGTCGGCGTGCAGGTGTCACTGCACCTGGAGCGTCCACGCGAGGCCCTGCTGGCGGCGTCCGCGGACGCCGATCTGCTGGTGGTGGGCGATCGCGGCACCGGAAGCCTGGATCCGCTGCTGCTCGGTGCGACGAGTTCGACCATGCTGCACCATGCTCCGTGCGCGGTGGCGATCGTCCCGCAGCTGCGGCAGGTCACGCCGCGTGCTACCTGACCACGTAGCCAAGCCCCGGGTCACGGACGCAGGGCCCGGGGGCCGACGGTTCGCTCAGTCGGGTGGCAAGGTGCTGTGGCCCGGGTGGGCCGGTGGGGTACTCGGCAGTATCGGTTCGATGCGGTAGAGGGACGGCATGCCGCCTCTGGGTGGGGCGATGTCGCGTTCGAGTCCGGCGAGTGCGCCGAGGAGGTCTCGGGCGGTGATCAGGCCCACCAGCCTGCCGTGATCGTTGGTGACCGGCACGTAGTCGGTGCTGGATTCGAGCATGGCGCGTGCCGCCTCACGGATGGTGGCCGAGGGCCGCACCGTCATGGGCGGCCGGGACGGCAGGAGGCTCGTTACGGGCTGGCGGGCATGCCGCGGGACGGCGGCGTTCCATGCTGAGGTGAGCGTCTGGGCGTCGAGGACGCCGAGGAAGCCGCCCTCGTCATCGGTGACGGGCAGATGATGCACCTCGGCCTTGCACATCAGCTCCCAGGCCATCAGCACCGACTCGCTCGCGGCGATGGTGAGCAGGTCCCGGGTCATCACATCGTCGGCGGGGCGCTGTTCCAGCGGTGGGTACGCGGGCATGCTCTTCCTCCCGGTGATCTCGACCTTGTCGAGCTTGCGCGTCGGATCTCTGCGTCGGGTCTCTGCTGGGACGGCAGAGGTCAGACGCGGACGTTGGGGCCGCGCAGCTTGGCCAGCCGTTCCTCGTACTCATCGGTGTCGATCTCGCCGCGTGCGTAGCGCTCGGCGAGGATCTCGCGGGCGTGCTCCAGCCGCGCCGTCCTAGGGCTCGGCGTGGGGGTGCGGTGCGGTGCCGCGGCGCGGGCGACCAGCCATGCCGTCGCGCCGATCACGATGACCCAGAACAGGACCATCGCCGTTCCCCACAGCCACATCCAGCCGGACCAGCCGCCGTTTCCCATGTGTCCCCAGCCGTCGCCGGGGGCGGCGGCCACGAGGGCGTATCCGATGTTCATGACCGTACCTCCTTCTGCCTCCAGCCTGTGGTCCTGGCCCGGGTACACCCAGGGCCGAAGGTCCTGCGCATCGGCGGACCCATGCCCCTGAATCCGGCGCCTCGGATCGGTGAGGCTTGAAAGCCAGGAGGTGACCTTGATGGACGGACGTGCTGTTCTGGTGGGGTTCGATGCCTCGCCGGCGGCCGAACGGGCAGTGCGCTGGGCGGCTGTTGAGGCGTCCCTGCGGGGGGTGCCCCTGCTGGTCTGCCACGCCTGGACGTGGCCTTATCCGCTGACTCCGCGGGACCAGGACGCGCTGGAGATCGTCCAGGGCATGGGTGCCCTGGCCCTTGATGAGGGGGTCCGGCTCGCCTGCCAGATCGCTCCGGGCCTGGACGTCCGGCCGCTGCTGGTGAAGGGCACGCCGCCCGGGGCGCTCCTGGAGGCCTCGGCGGACGCGGCGCTGATCGTGATCGGTGCGCGAGGGGCGGGCGGCTTCGACAAGCTGCCGATCGGCTCCACGGCCCTGCATGTTCCGGCGCATGCAGATCGACCCGTAGTCGTGGTGCCCGCCGATGAACAGCGGCGGAGCGCGCGGATCGTCGTGGGCATCGACGGTTCGCCGGCGAGTGAGGCCGCGCTGCGGTTCGCCCTGGAGGAGGCCAGGCTCCGTGAGGCCACGGTCACGTTGGTGTGCGCGTGGTGGGATCCTGCCGCGCTGCCCGGCCCCGAGCGGCTGCCGTTCACCGACCCCGAAGCCATCAAGAAGCAGGCCAAGGCGCGGTTCGCCGCCGCGGTGGAGCCGTGCCTGGCCGACTATCCCGATGTCGCCGTGGAACGCCGGTTCGTCATGGAACACGCCCAGCGCGTCCTGGCCGACAACGCCCGGGACGCGCTGCTGCTCGTGGTCGGCGACCGCGGGATCGGATCCTCCCCCAGAACCCTGCTCGGCGCGGTCACCCGCGCCGTGCTGCACGAGGCGCAGAGCCCCATCGCGGTCGTCCACGAGCGCGACCCGAACTTCGAGGAGTCGTCATGATCCGAGTACTGGTGGCGTACGCCTCCGAACGCGGAGGGACCGCAGAGATCGCCGACTGGATCGGCGCAGCGCTGCGCCAGGCGGGTGTGGAGGCCGATGTGCGTCCCGCCGGGGAGGTCCAGGACCTGGACGGGTACGACGCCGCCGTGGTCGGCGGCGCGCTGTACGAGGGGCGCTGGCACCGGGAGGCGCGCCGCTTCGTCCGGCATCACTCCGACGCGCTGGCGCACCGGCCGGTGTGGCTGTTCAGCAGCGGACCGCTGGACGACACCGCGCGGGAGCGGGTGATCGAGCCCGTTGCGGGCGTCGCCAAGGCCGCCGGCCGGGTGCACGCCCGCGGCCACGCCACCTTCGGCGGACGCCTGGCCCCCGACGCCAAGGGCTTCATGGCGTCCAAGATCGCCAAGCGGATGAGCGGCGACTACCGGGACCGCGAGCGGGTGGCCGCGTGGGCCGCCGGCATCGCCCGCGAGCTGCGGAGGGTCACCGCATGAGCAGAATCATCGTCGGCGTGGACGGTTCGGAGCCGAGCCTGCTCGCGGTCGACTGGGCCGCCGCCGAGGCCGCCCGCAGGGGCGCGTCGCTGCACGTGGTGTACGTCGTCGCCCCGTGGCTGTTCGACGTCCCGGACGACCCGGAAGCGGCGCAGGTCAGGAAGCAAATGCTGCGCGACGGGCAGGCCATCGTCGACGCCGGTGCGGCCCGCGCCCGTGAGCGGGTGCCCGGCCTTGAGGTGACGGGGGAGCAGACCGGCGGGCAGCCCGCCAAGGTGCTCATCGAGCGGACCCGGGACGCGCTCATGCTGGTGACCGGCCCGCGCGGCGCGGGCGGTCTCACCGGGCTCGTGCTGGGATCGGTGGCGATGCAGGTCGCCGCGCACGCGCCCTGCCCGGCGGTGATCGTCCGGGGCGCCGGGACGTCCGGGCACGGCGAGATCGCGGTCGGCGTCGACGGGTCGCCGGCCGGAGCCGACGCGATCGGTTTCGCCTTCGAGGAGGCGGCCGTGCGCGGGGTCCGGCTGCGGGCCCTGCTGGCCTGGACGCATCCCGTCTCCGCCGGCCCCGGCGACATGCTCCCGCTGGTCTACGACCGCGAGATCCTCGCCGCCGACGAGCGGCGCCTGCTCGCCGAGTCGCTCGCCGGGTGGCGGGCGAAGTACCCCGATGTGGAGGTGGTGTCCGAGGCCGTCCGCGGCAGGGCCGCGCGCGTCCTGGCCGAGGCGTCCGCGCACGCCGATCTGCTGGTCGTGGGATCGCGCGGGCGCGGCGGATTCACCGGGCTGCTGCTCGGGTCGGTCGGCCAGGCGATGCTGCTGCGCGCGCACTGCCCGGTCGCCATCGTCCCGGGGCGTTGCTGAACTCCCTACTCGTGCCGTTTCCTGGGATCGGCCTTGAGTCGGGCGGCGAGGGCGGCGGCCTGGGTGCGGCGGCTCATGCCGAGCTTGGCGAAGATGTTGGAGATGTTGTTCTTGACGGTCTTCTCGGCGAGGTAGGCGCTCGCCGATCTGCTGGTTCGTCAGGCCCTCGCCGATGAGGTCGAAGATCTGGCGCTCTCGCTCGGTCAGGTACTGGAGGGGGTTCTGTCTCTCCTGCCGGTCGCGCAGGCGCTGCAGCATGCGGGCGGTGGAGCGGGGGTCGAGCAGGGACTGGCCGGTGGCGACGGTGCGGACGGCGCCGACCAGGTCCGAGCCGTGGATCTGCTTGAGGACGTACCCGGCCGCTCCGGCCATCACGGCCTCGAACAGGGCGTCCTCGTCGTCGAAGGAGGTCAGCATCAGGCAGGCCAGGTCGGGCATCTGGGAGCGGAGCTCGCGGCAGACGCTCACCCCGTCGCCGTCGGGCAGCCGGACGTCCAGCACCGCCACGTCGGGGCGGGCGGCGGGGATGCGGGCCAGCGCGTGCTCGGCGGTGCCGGCCTCCCCGACGATCTCGATGTCGTCCTCGGCCGACAGCAGTGCGGCCACTCCGCGCCGGACGACCTCGTGGTCGTCCAGCAGGAACACCCGGATGGGTCCGGTGACTTCACGGCTCGGACTGGTCACTGCAGCATTCTCCTATCTTTCCCGCAATGCTCGGACGTTACCCGGTCGGTGAGGATCGTCGCCGGGAGCACGGGGAGCACCGGTCAGTACGGAGACCCCTGCCATAGCGGACCTTCGTCCCTGGGGAGTTCCCCGAGTCTCGGGGCATGAATGGAGACAGCAGATCTCGAAGGGACCTTGAAGGGAGTGACCATGCACTACAGCAACGCGGTAAGTCCGTCCGAGCAGGTCTCGGCCGATGCCCGCACGGCTGTCGAGGACGCGGTGTGGGCCCCTTCGGTGCACAACACCCAGCCATGGCGGTTCGGCCTGCACGGGGCCCGGATCAGCCTGAGCGCCGACATCGACCGCCGTCTCGACGTGGCGGACCCGGACGGCCGCGAGATGCTGATCAGTTGCGGCGCCGCGCTCTACAACCTGAAGACCTCGCTGCGCACGCTCGGGTACACGCCGCACGTGCGGCTGCTGCCCGACCCTGATCGCCCGCACCTGCTGGCCGACATCGACCTTGAGCCGGGAGGGCAGCCGGATCAGCAGACGCTGCGTGAGCATGCGCAGATCCGGCGGCGCCGGACGCACCGAGGCGGGTTCCGTCCCGATCCGGTGCCGGCCGGGGTTTTGTCGGCGATGCGGCATGACGCCGAGCGTGAGGGAGCCCGGCTGGTCGAGGCCGTGGACGTCCACGTCAAGGAGGCGTTGGCGGCTTTGACCGAGGCGGCCGAGCACGTGCAGCAGCGGACGCCGGCGCATACGGCGGAGATCGCCCGCTGGGCGCCCTCGCCCCGGACGTCCCGGGCCGATGGCGTTCAGGAGGGCGCCTACCCGCAGCAGGTCCCGCAGACCAAGCCGCACTTCCCGGCCCGGGACTTCGCCCGCGGGCACGGGTGGGGTGCACAGAGCACGCACGGTCAGGATGAGGGGAAGGCGCTGGCCGGGTTGACGTTGCTGCTGGTCTCCGCCGGCGATGAGCCCGCCGACTGGCTGCGTACAGGGCAGGCACTGCAACGCCTACTCCTGAGGGCCACCGAACGCGACCTGGCGGCGGCCTTCCACACCCAGGCACTCGAAGTTCCGGAACTGCGTGCCTTCATCAGGACTCGCTTCTGCAACGGCGCTCACCCGCAGATGCTGCTGCGCTTGGGCGCCCCCGCAGGGGAGGAACTGGGAACGGTCCGCCGCCCGGTCGAGGAAGTGATCGAAGAGACATGACCATGTGGTCGGTGTCATAGATCCAGGGCTGACATTGCCCATGTTGCCGGGAATACTGGACACATGGCCAACGAACCCCGGGCCGGTGACGATCGGGCGAGGCTCGTTCTCCCGCAGTTGCAGCTGGACGACCTGCTGACCGAGTTGCAGTCGCGGCTGGAGGCGGCGCGGGCGACGCGTGACCGCGTGCACGCGCTGCTGGAGGCCGTGGTCTCGATCGGCAGCGAGCTGGATCTGGAGTCGGTGCTGCGGCGGATCACCGAAGCGGCGACCACCCTGGTCGACGCCCGGTACGGGGCTCTCGGCGTGATCGCCGAGGAGGGGGAGCGGCTCGTCCAGTTCATCACGGTGGGGGCGAGCGAGGACGAGATCGAGGCGATCGGGCATTGGCCGCACGGGCGCGGCATCCTGGGCCTGCTGATCCGCGAACCGCACCCCATCCGGCTGCCGAACCTCAATGAGCACCCCGACTCTGCCGGGTTTCCGGAGAATCATCCGCCGATGCACGCGTTCCTGGGCGTGCCGGTCCTCGTGCGCGACGAGGTGTTCGGCAACCTGTACCTGACCGAGAAGGCCGGCGGCGGGGAGTTCGAGGACGAGGACGAAATCGTGGTGACCGCGCTGGCGACGGCGGCGGGCGTGGCGATCGAGAACGCCCGGCTGTACGAGGAGACGCGGCGCCGCGAACGCTGGCTGGAGGCGTCCACGGAGATCTCCACGGCACTGCTGTCGGGCACCGACCCGCACGAGGTGACCGTGCTGGTGGCGCAGCGCGCCCGCGAGATCACCGACGCTGGCCTGGCGACGGTGGCGCTGGCCGACGAGAACGGGCGGCAATTCCTGGTGGAGGCGGCGCACGGCGACGGCGGCGAGCAGTTGGAGGGCCTGCGGATCCCCCTGGACCACTCGGTGGCCGGCCCGGTGTTCACCGCGGGCGTCTCATTGCGGTTGACCGAGGGGGGCAAGGCGGCGCGCGAGGCCCAGGTGCCGACTCAGGTGCCGGTGGGCCCCCTGCTGGCGGTTCCGCTGGGCGTCGGTGAGGCTGCGCGCGGGGTGATCTCCGTAGTCAATCCACCGGGCGGCGCGGTGTTCTCTGAGGGGACGCAGCGGCTGCTGGAGGCGTTCGCGGGCCAGGCGGCGGTGGCGCTGGAGCTGGCCGACCGGCGCCGCGACGCCGAGCGGCTGGTGCTGCTGGAGGACCGCGACCGCATCGCCAAGGACCTGCACGACACCGTCATCCAGCGGCTGTTCGCCACGGCGATGACGCTGATGGCCGCCATCAAGATCACCCAGAAGCGGGAGGTCGGGGTCCGGATCCAGCGGGCGGTGGACGACCTGGACGACACCATGCGCCAGATCCGCTCGACGATCTTCGCGCTGCAGGCGCCGGCCGACACCGAATCCCTGCGCAGCCGCGTGCACGCCCTCGTGGACGCCGCCGCCGAGCAGCTGGGGTTCGCTCCGTCGGTGCGCCTGGACGGGCTGCTGGACACCGCGGTCGACGACGACATCGGCGAACACCTGCAGGCCGTCGTCCGCGAGGCCCTGTCCAACGTCGCCCGCCACGCCCACGCGTCCCAGGTCACCGTGGCCATCGACGTCAACGACGACCTGCTCCTGCGCGTCGAGGACAACGGCGTCGGCATCCCCGAACAGGGCCGCCGCAGCGGACTGCGCAACATGGCCGAAAGGGCCGAGAAACTGGGCGGCTCCTTCACCGCCGCACCCCGCCCGGACGGCGGCACGATCCTCACCTGGCAGACCCCCCTCAAGCAAACCTGACCACCGCCCGCCGCCGAAGGACCTTCAGTCCCGGATACCGCCGGACGCGGGGACGTTGGTCCCCCTGATCACGGACCGAACGGTCCTATGGCCGGACATCGCGGGGGAGTTGAGTGAGGAGTGCAGAAACCGGCGATGTGATGGAAGGTGAGACGGCGATGGCAGTCTCCGAGCACAAGACGCACGCGGGACGCAGCACCCTGATCCGGGTGGTGGCCCCCAAGCCGCTGACCGAGACGCCCGCCGCCCGCTACATCTGGGCCGCGGCCCGGCTGGCGCTGGGGTGGATCTTCGCGTGGGCGTTCGTGGACAAGCTGTTCGGGCTGGGCCACGAGACCCCGGCCGGCAAGGGCTGGCTGGACGGCGGCAGCCCGACCGAGGGGTTCCTGGCGCACGCCCCCAAGGGCCCGTTCGCGGGGTTCTACAACGACCTGGCCGGGGCCGCGTGGGCGGACTGGCTGTTCATGATCGGGCTGGCCGGGGTCGGCGCCGCGCTGATCCTCGGCATCGGGATGCGGGTCGCGGCCGCCGCCGGCGCGGCGCTGCTGGTCCTGATGTGGACCGCGGTCCTGCCCCCGGAGAACAACCTGTTCATGGACGACCACATCATCTACGCGCTCCTGATCGTCGGGCTCGCCCTGGTCAGCGCCGGCGACACCCTGGGCCTCGGCCACTGGTGGGGCAAGACCCGCCTGGTCGAAAGGCTCCCGTTCCTCAAGTGACCAATAGCGATCACCAAGGACGCCCGCCCCGCGGCGGGCGTCCTGTCGTGCGTCATCACATCCGGACACACCATCACCGGAGCGATGCCGAGCGTGGCCGGCACCGCGCACTGGCGGACGCGGATGCTGCCTACCCGGGTGAGCATCGCGATAAGGCCCACGGTGGCTGAGACCGCCGACAACGAGGTATCCGCCAGGAGGAGCTGCTTGATCCGGGTTTGGGATCACAGTGTCGCTCGGTACGCCTTCGCAACCACAGCGACGGCACCACTGGTCCGGCTCGACGGCCCGGCACGCCAGTACCGCACGGCCCACCCAGATCGGTCAACGTCGCACCCGATAGCGCAGGTGAAGCACCCGGTTGCCTTGAATCACCACGTCCGGATCCTCCAACAGGTGCTGTGCGTCGACGGAGCCGAAGTAGCGCTTGCCGGACCCGAACACGACGGGCGCAACGTCCATGCGCACCTCGTCGACTAGTCCTGCGGCGAGCACCTGCCCGCCGACGTCGCCGGCGGCGACCTCGACACTGCGGTCACCCGCAAGCTCCCGCGCTCTGGCCACGGCCGCCTCAATGCCGTTGACGAAGTGAAACGGCGCCTCGGCCTCCCAGCCCTCGGGCGTACCCCGGTGGGTCACGACGACCACGTGGTCGATCCCGCTCGGAGGCGTCCCGTCCCAGCCCTCGGTCATGTCGAAGACGTGACGGCCGGCGATTGTCACCCCGATCTGGTCCCAGTACGGCCGGATGTAGTCGTAGGACGTCTGCGACACCTTCAACAGGCCGCTGTCGTCCAACAGCACGTCACCGCTGGACAACCACTCGAACAACGGACCGGGGTCGTCGTTCTCGGCCGCGATGAAGCCGTCCACCGACACCGAGGCGTACATGACCACCTTGCCCACGGCTTCCTCCTCCGCTTTGGGGTGCTCCAAGTTTGGCGTGTCGTGGGCTGTCGCTCTTGTAAGAAATCAATCGGCCGGCAGCGGCCAGCCGTCCAGCACGTGGCCGGAATGATCGCGCAGGAATCGCTGCCGGACTTCGGCGTACCGGGTCGGCGTCAGCCCGGTGAACTCGCGGAACTCGTGACCGAAGTGGGCCTGGTCGAAGTAGCCTGCGCCGGCGGCGATGTCGCCCCAGTCGATCGATCCAGCGAAGTCGATCGCCAACGTGGTGGCGGTGAATCGGTGGCTGCGCGCCAGCCGCTTCGGCGTGACGCCGATGACCTCCTTGAACCGCTTTGCCAAGTGGGTGCTGCTGACACCGGCCGCCACGCCGAGGTCGCGGATCGCCACCGCCCCGCTGGTCGCCGCGATGACGCTGCTCGTTTGGCGGACCAGTTCCAGACCGTCGATCTCGCGCAGCCGCCGCATCAGCCACTTCTCGAGCAGCATCAGCATCTCGTGCGGTGCGTCCGCCAGGGTCAGCCGGTCACGCAGCTCAGCAATCGCGGATCGACCCCAGGTCTGCTCCACCGTCGTCGGCCGGCCGCACAACTCAGCCGCCGGCATCGGCAGGAACGGCGCCAGCCCCCACGGCTTGAAGTGCACGCCGACGGACCGGGTCCGGGCTGGGTAGCCGAACTCCCACGCGCGGGTGGGCGCGGTGACCACGCAACCGTCGGCGTACTCCGCCGCCTTGTCGGCGGTACCGGTGCGGATGAGGAACGACGCCCCGAGATTGACGATGAGCAACGGCGCCGGCGCCGCCGGCAGCGTCAACCGGGAGTACGGCGGGGCGCCCTCCAGGTAGTAGAGGTCATCGATCAGCCCGTCCAGCGGCGGACGCGGCACTCTGGACACATATTCCACGCCCACATCATCGCCGACGGCGGATTTCGGGCCCCGACTACACCCCACATTGTGAAGAGCCGGTGTTGAGGCGTTCTCAACGCGCTGGTGAGCCGCGCGAGCGGGGTGACACGCCGCGCGGGCAAAGGCGTTGCTTCGCGTCCCCACCATGGTTCTGTGTTCGCTCAGCCGGAGAAGGAGAACGGGCCGATGCTATTTGTGTTCGGGGCCGTGGGGCTGGAGGGTGTTGAGGGCTTGTTCGACGGCGTTGGTCAGTGTGCCGCTGGTGTTGATCGGGGTCGATTCGGGCCATGGTGCCGCGTGTGCGTGCATGGCGGTGGCGATGGTGGTGTCGGCGTCGGAGGCGCCTTGTGTGCGGGTGCGGATCCGCTCTGCGGTGAGGGATTGCGGGGCCTCGCAGCGCAGGGACGTCAGGTGCGCGTGTTCGTGCTCGGCGACCAGGGCGAGGAGGTCGCGCTGCTGCTTCGACGTCCATGACGCGTCCAGGATGACGGTTTCGCCGAGCCGGAGCAGTTTGGTGGCGCGGTCGGCGAGCTCCCGGTAGGTGCGGTGGTTCCATTCCGGGGCGTAGAGGCCGGTGCCGTAGGGGGCTGCGGCGGAGTCGAGGGGGGCGAGTCCGGCGA
>NZ_BAAAMW010000033.1:0-62909 GCF_039529475.1 Actinomadura chokoriensis
CGTCAACCTCGCCGCTCGGTGTGGGCATCTCCGCACCGCAGGGGAAGCAAGGTCGGCAGCCCGGTCGGTCACCCGAGGCCGACCACAGCGCAGACGGCGACCTGCGTCCCGGCTCCCGCATCACACAGTGTGACGGCAGCGCCCGAAGCATGATCGCCGCAGGGGTAGCGGAGTGTGATGGGGGCGAGAGCGATCACCGCAAGCGTCACCAAACGTGACCAGAGACGAGCAACGCTCTGACCTGCACAAATGCGATTGACCTGCGAGGATGCCGAGAGTTTTGAGTCGCTGACCTGCAAAGACCCAAACCACGGTCGCCCTATTCTCTCCCCGTCACTCAGGGTAACGGCCTTACTGGACCGAACTCCGACTTGCCTCAATTAGCGACCCCCGTGATCGTCACACTCTGTGACACTGCTCGATCATGGTCCCGCTATCGACCGGACTCGCACGGAGCCGATTTAGCGGCCCGATGATCACGCCCCGGCGTCACGCTGCGTGTCCCTTCTCCCTGCCGTCCGAGGTTGCCGAGCAACCCTCTGACCTGCGCAAACAGACCACACCCCCGGCCTCCCGCGCAGGCAACCGGGGGTGTGGCGTCTCAGGGGCGCAGGAACCGCGCCGCGACGGCCGGCGGCTCGGCCCGCGGCGCGAACACCTGTTTGACCCGCCCGCGGCTGTGGCCGCGCCACCAGCCGGGCGAGCCCTTCACGGTGTAGAAGGCAGCGACCACGGGGCCGCCGTCCGGCTCGGCGATGATCCACACGCCGTGCTTGCCGGACAGCTCGTAGCCGTCGAGGTCGGGTGCCGCCTGCCCGGTCACAGCCGCCCCGTCCGGCCGTGCTCGTCGCGGGCGAGCAGGTGCCGCTCCATCAGCTCGTCGCGGGCCTGGTCGATCACACGGCGGATCCGGACGCCGACGCAGTTCATGAACAGCTCTTGCCAGTCGGAGTGTTCGAGCACGAGGTCGTGATCGGCGCGATGCACCGCCCGCCACCGGTCGCCGTCGAGCTCGAAGACGTCGAACTCTGGGATCTGGCGCGCAGGTTCGTGCGCGCGTCGTGGCTCTGTCACGGGGGACCCTCCCGAGGTTGCCGAACGTAACGGCACCGTACCCCTGGAGTCCCCTGGTACACCAGGGTGCACCGTACCTTGGAAGGGTTTCCCCTGGTCACGTAGCGTTTCGATCATGGCCATCGACCCCGACGACATCACCGCGCCGTGGCTGCAACTCGCCGAGATCCTGCGCGAGCGCATCCGCTCCGGCGAGTACGCGCCGGGCAAGCGCATGCCGTCGCTCATGGCGCTCGTCGAGGAGTTCGGCCTGAACGCCAAGACGGTGAAGAAGGCCGTGGACGCCCTGCGCGACGAGGGCCTCGTCGTCACCTCGCCCGGCCGCGGGACGTTCGTCCGCCCGGCCGCCGGCGACGAGCAGGAGTGACCTGGCAACCTGCGTTGCCGTGACGGCAAACGCGCAGGTCAGACCACCTGAGTTGAGCTGAACTATACGCAGGTCGTCCGCTCGACGGTCTCCCGCCACACCTCGGCGCGCTCCGGCTCGGGAACGCGAGCCAGCTCGCGAGCCTGTCCCTCGTTGGACGGGGCGGGGAGGCCAGCGCTGGTTACATTTGTAACCACGTCAGCAGCGGTGATGAGCTGGGACGCTCGGTGCCGATTGAACCCCCACCGCTCCCGGCAGTACTCCTCGAACGTCCCGAACTCGGCCCGGTACAGGCGGCCGTCGCGGACGCGAGAACGCCCCGAACCACCGGCCTCAAGGCGGTAGTTCAGGGCGTTCCATCCGTCTGCCGGACCGAACCGGCTACTTCACCGCTCGCAGGTGCGGGCGCCCGCGCCGCCGCTGCGACTCCCGGAGCACGTCGCCGAACAGGTCCGCGAGGATCTCCGACAGGCGCTCGATGCGGGCCTCGGCGCGCTCCAGGCGCTCGACCAGTTCGGCCGTGTCCGGCGTCTGCTGGCCGCTCACGCGTCCCCCCGCTCGATCTCGGCGACCAGGTCGGCGCAGCGGACGAGGGCGGTGTGCGCGTGCTCGGCGGCCCGCAGGATCATCTCCTCGTCGGCGGTCGGG
Organism: Actinomadura chokoriensis; assembly: GCF_039529475.1. Lineage (NCBI taxonomy): Bacteria > Bacillati > Actinomycetota > Actinomycetes > Streptosporangiales > Thermomonosporaceae > Actinomadura > Actinomadura chokoriensis. The sequence continues at coordinate 2,090 of NZ_BAAAMW010000033.1, forward strand.
CACGCGGCCGACAGGGCACGCAGGCCCTCGACGGTCGCCCGGACGGCGACGGTGAGACGCTCGTCGCGGACGTCCCCGAGGTCGCGCGACAGCATGGCCGCGAGGTCGTCGGCGCGTCGCGCGAGGTCGTGTCGCCGCGCCATGTCGCGCACCGACGCGACCTCGCCGTCCGGCCACGTCGCCGACTTCCCGGCCGTCGCGTCGTCGGCGGCGGGGGTCTCAGCAGCAATGACCCCCTGCTCGCCGTCAAGGGTGCGCACACTGTGCACCCCCTTCACGTCGGCGGGGGTGTCCACGACCGCGGACGCCCTCTCGTCTCCCAGGGCCTCCACGCTGTGGACCCCCTGCTCGTCGGGCGCCGTGGCCTCGGCGATGATGCTGCAGCAGTCGCCGCAGACGACCGCCGTCGAGCCGTCCGCGCGGACGAACTCGTGCGGTCCGGCCGACCAGTCGACCGGCTCGGCGCACGCGGCGCACAGCTCGATAGGATGCGTGTTCATGGCGGAGGACCCTTCTGCCTAGGCCCCGGCCGGTGTTGCAGTCACCGCGTCCGGGGCCGACCTGTTTCGGTATAGCTGCTGGCCATCCCGAATTACTGCCATTGCACAATATGCGCGTCACCTCGGACGCGTCAACCGGGGAAACCCCTGGTTCGCTAGGGTTGCTGCCATGGCAGAAAAGAAGCGCGGTCGCCCCGCGACGGGCAAGACTCCCAACCGCACTGTGCGGGTGCCTGATGCCGTCTGGAACGAGGCCAAGGAGAAGGCCGAAGCGGAGGGCAAGAACGTCTCGGACGTCGTCAACGACTGCCTACGGCGGTACCTGCGCAAGAAGGGGTAGGGCACATGCAGGGCACAGCGCACCCGGTATTGCCCGGTATCGCCCGGTAGTCCTCAGCATAGAAATCGCTGGTCAGGGCACATGCGTCCGGAGTTGCCGCAGGTAGCCGCCGCGCGGGCCGCAGATCTACGACATCTGATCGGCCGGACGAGCGCGCCGCCCCCGCTTCCCACGGGGGCGGCGCGCTCTTCCCGTCCCGGGGCGTCAGGGGGCGGTGGGCGGGGCGGACGGGAAGCGGGGCGCGCGCTTCTCGCGGAGGGCGGCGGCGCCCTCGACGACGTCGGGGCCGAGGAAGCCGAGCATCTCGTAGGCGGCGGACTGCTCGAAGATCGGCCCGGCCATCCGCAGCCAGCCGTTGAGGGCGCGCTTGGTCCAGCGGATCGCCGGCTGCGCGCCGGTCGCGAGGGTTTCGGCCACGCGCAGCGCCTCCGGCAGCACCTCCTCGCGCGGGACGGCCTTGCTGACCAGACCGATCCGCTCGGCCTCGGCGCCGTCGATCATCTCCCCCGTCATCAGGTAGTAGCGGGCCTTGGCCATGCCGGCGAGCAGCGGCCAGATGATCGCCGCATGGTCCCCGGCGGCGACGCCGAGCTTGACGTGCCCGTCGCCGATCCTGGCGTCCAGCGCGCAGACGGAGATGTCGGCGAGCAGTGCCACCACCGTCCCGGCGCCGACCGCGACCCCGTTGATCGCCGACACCACCGGCTTCTCGCAGTTGACGATGTTGTAGACGAGGTCGCTCATCTCCGACAGCATGTGCGACACGCGGTCGTGGTCGCCGATCATGCGCTCGACCATGCCGAGGTCGCCGCCGGCGGAGAACGCCCTCCCCGCCCCGGTCACCACCGCGACCCGGGTCTCGGGGTCGGCACCCACGTCCTTCCAGACGCGCGCCAGCTCGCCGTGCATGCCCTCGTCCGCGGCGTTGTACTTCTCGGGCCGGTCCATCGTGATCAGCAGGACGCCGTTGGCGCGCCGCTCGAACCGCAGCTGCTCGTATCCGGTGTAGTCCATCTCTTCCCTCGCCTGCTCTCGGGTCCGCGCGGTCACGAAGCCGGCCTCGTCGGACGCCGGGAACGCGCCACCGCGGCGACGCCGGCGGGCTCGGCCGACCGGCGGAACGGTATCGCCCGGCCGCCCGCCTCGCCCAGCCGGGCGGCGCGGGCGAGTGCCCGAACGGCGGCCCCGCGCGAATCGTCGGGGACGAGCGGGGATCGTCTCAGGGCGCTGGCATCATGTGGCGGGGCACGTGGTTGGGAGCGCGATGGCGGACGAGGCGAAGGACGTCCTTCGGGGCGGGTACGCGCTGCTCGGGGCCGCGCGCGACCTGATCGCCGACCACCGGCGGGCGCTCGCGGACGTGCACGCGGCGCTGGCACCGCTGCGGGCCGCGGCGGCGCGGGAGCAGCTCGGGTCGATCCCGCTCGCGCGGCTGAAGGACGTCACGGACGGCCGGCTGCGGCTCGGGCCGCTGGAGGACGCGGGGTTCGCCAGCGTCGCCGACGTCCTGGCGGCGACGCCGTACCGGCTCCAGCTGCTGCCGGGCATCGGGCCGCAGACCGCGCGGCAGCTCCACGCGGCGGCGGGCAGCCTGGCGGAGGCGGCGGAGCGGTCGGCGACGGTCCGGATCGACGTCGAGCGGCGCGACGCGGCCATGGCGCCCGTCGTCGTCGCGCTGCACCGGCTGGTCAACGCGGGGCCCGACCTGCCGCGCGCGCGGACCGCGGCCGAGGAGGTCGACGAGCGCTTCGCGCCGCTGGTCCACGACGCGCGGCCCGCCGGGTCGTGGTGGCGGCGGCTCATCGCCGGGCCGGCGAAGCGGGAGCGGGCGCGGCGGGCGATCGGCGAGCTGGCGGAGGCCCTGCGCGCCGAGGAGCGGCGGGACGCCCGGCTGCTGATCTCGCAGGCGTCGGTGGACCTGCTGCGCCCCGACGCCTCCCCCGACGAGGCGTGGATCGACTTCGAGCTGCGGGCGTCCGACTACCAGACCCTGCTGGCCGAGCTGGCGGCGCTGGACCCCGAGCGCGGCGCCGCCGAGGGGTTCCTGCCCGGCGACCTGGCGGCGCGGGTCAAGGCGCAGCCGCTCGACGACGCGTTCCGGCGGGTGTCGCTGCGCGGGTACCAGTCGTTCGGGGCCCGGTTCGCGCTCGTCCAGCGGCGGGTGATCCTGGGCGACGAGATGGGGCTCGGCAAGACGATCCAGGCGATCGCCGCGATCGCCCACCTGCGCGCCGAGGGGGCGACGCACTTCCTGGTGGCGTGCCCGGCGAGCGTGCTGATCAACTGGGTGCGGGAGATCGAGACGCGCAGCACGATGGCCGCGCACCCGCTGCACGGTCCGGGGCGCGCGGCGGCGCTGCGGAAGTGGGCCGGGGACGGCGGCATCGCCGTCACGACCCTCTCGACGCTGCACTCCCTGGACGTCCCGCCGGACCTGCGGGTCGGGATGTTCGTCGTGGACGAGGCCCACTACGCCAAGAACCACGAGACCCGCCGCGCGCAGGCCGTCGCGCGGTGGTGCCGGCGGACGGAGAACGTCCTGTTCCTGACCGGCACCCCGATGGAGAACCGGGTCGAGGAGTTCCGCAGCCTCGTCGCGCACCTGCGGCCCGAGGTGGCCGAGCGGGTCCGGCCGAGCGACGCGGCGATGGGGGCGCGGGCGTTCCGGTCGGCGGTCGCCCCCGTCTACCTGCGCCGCAACCAGCGGGACGTCCTCGTCGAGCTGCCCGAGGTCGTGCACGTGGACGAGCTGGAGGAGTTCAGCCGCGCCGACGCCGCCGCCTACCGGCGGGCGGTGGCGGACGGCAACTTCATGGCGATGCGCCGGGCCGCGTACGCCGTCCCGAAGAAGTCGGCGAAGCTCGACCGGCTGAGGGAGCTGGTGGACGAGGCCGCCGAGAACGACCTGAAGGTCGTGGTGTTCTCCTACTTCCGGGACGTCCTCGCCGCCGTCCGCGACGCGCTCGGCCCCGAGGCGCGCGGCCCGATCGCGGGCGACACCCCGGTGGCCCGGCGGCAGGAGATCGTGGACGCGTTCACCGCCGACCCCGGGCACGCCGTCCTGCTGGCGCAGATCCAGGCGGGCGGGGTCGGGCTCAACCTGCAGGCGGCGTCCGTGGTGATCCTCTGCGAGCCGCAGGTGAAGCCGACCATGGAGACGCAGGCGGTCGCCCGCGCCCACCGGATGGGGCAGGTGCGCACCGTGCAGGTGCACCGGCTGCTCACGCCGGGCAGCGTGGACGAGCGGATGCTGGAGATCCTCCAGGTCAAGAGCATGCTGTTCGACCAGTACGCGCGGCGCAGCGACCTGGCCGAGCAGACGCCGGACGCGGTGGACGTCTCCGAGCAGGCCCTCGCCCGGCAGATCGTCGCGGAGGAGCAGGAGCGGCTCGGGACCTGACCCCCGGGTCCCGAGCCGTCACCGGCGCGTCAGCTCCGGAGGAAGTCCAGCAGGTCCTGGGCGAAGCGCTCCTTGTAGCCGGGCACCAGCGCCAGGCCGTGCGAGCCGCCCTCGTACACCTTCAGCGTGGCGTCGGGCACGATCTCGGCGGACTTGCGGCCGGTGGCGTCGATCGGGACGATCTGGTCGTCGTCCCCGTGCACGATCAGCGTCGGGATGTCGAACCGGCGCAGATCCTCGGTGAAATCGGTCTCGGCGAACGCGGTCACGCAGTCGACGCCCGCCTTGACGCTCTCCTGCATCGCCATGAACCAGAACGCGTCCCGGTTGCCCTGGGTGGCGCTGGTGCCGGGCCGGTTCGTGCTGAAGAACGCCTCGGAGACGTCCTTCCAGAACTGCGACCGCTCGTTCAGGATGCCCTTCTTGATGTCCTCGAACGCCTGCGCGGGCACCCCCGCCGGGTTGGCGTCGCTCTGCATCATCAGCGGCGGGATCCCCGACAGCAGCACCGCCTTCGACACCCGGCTCGTCCCGTGCCGGCCGATGTAGCGGGCCACCTCCCCGGCGCCCATCGAGTGCGCGACGAGGACGACGTCCCACACGCCGAGCGCGTCGATCAGGTCGCTGAGGTCGTCGGCGAAGGTGTCGAAGTCGTAGCCCCGCCAGGGCTGGGACGAGCGGCCGTGCCCGCGGCGGTCGTGCGCGATGGCGCGGTAGCCGGCGTCGGCGACCGCCTTCAGGTGGTCGTCCCAGGCGTCGGCGTTCAGCGGCCACCCATGGCTGAAGATGACCGGCTGCCCCTGGCCCCAGTCCTTGTAGTAGAGCTCCGTGCCGTCGCGCGTCTTGATGTGGCCCATCGGTCCCCCCAGATCGATGATTCCGGATCTCCGGCGGCGCCCACGCGGCCGCCTTCAGGCGCCGGGTACCCCGTGGCCGGCGGTGAAACCCCGGGGCGGGGCCGGACGCATCGATGCCGGGCGGGGCGGGAAGAACGCGCCGGGACGCCGTGTTCAGGTGGCGACAGCGGACGATCAAAGGGGATGCCATGGCCGAGGTCAGGGTGGAGCGCACCGAGGACGGGTTCCAGGCCGTCAACGCGCGGGGCGCGCGGGTCGCCATCGGCGACGGCGACACCGAGGGCGTGTTCACTCCCGTGGAGCTGCTGCTGGCGGCGCTCGGCGGCTGCGAGCTGGTCACCGTCGAGCCGCTGACCGCGAAGCGCGGGCACCGGATGGCGCGGCTCGCCGCGACCGTCCAGGCCGACAAGGTCGCGACGAGCACGCTGGGCACGATCACGCTCACCTACGACGTCGAGCTCCCGGAGGGCGACGACGCGGCGGAGGACGTGCTGAAGGCCGTCGCCGCACGCGTCCACGAGCGGTACTGCACGGTCGGCGAGGCCCTCCGCGAGCCGAAGAAGGTCGAGCAGGTCGTCTGACCGCGCAGTCCGCGCCTGGTCTAGCCGCAGGTCGTGGACGGCGCGGGGAGACGGCCGTGCAGGAGGTAGGTGTCGACGGCCTCGCGGATGCACGGATTCCCGGTGTCGTAGGCGCCGTGCCCCTCCCCCTTGAGGGTGAGGAGCACGGCGCGCCCGCCGAGTTCCCGCACCAGCGCCGGCGCCCACGCGTACGGGGTGGCGGGGTCGCCGGTGTTGCCGACGACGAGGATCGGCGCGGCGGACGGGGCGGACACCTCGCGGGCCGCGCCGTCGCCCCGCGCCGGCCAGCCGGTGCACTGCAGCAGGCTCCACGCCATCGACGGGCCGAACACCGGCGACGCGCCGCGGAAGCTCGGCAGCAGCCGGCGGACGTCGGCGGCGGTGTAGCGGTCGGTGCTGTCCGCGCAGGTGATGGCGGTGTTGGCGGCGGACAGGTTGCTGTACGTCCCGTCCCCGGCGCGGCCGTTCTGGGCGTCGGCGAGCATCAGCAGCAGCGATCCGTCGCGGCGTTTCACCGCGTCCACCAGGCCCTGCGCGAGGTACGGCCAGGCGTCGCGCGAGTACAGCGCGGCGGCGACGCCGGTCGTGCCGAGGCTCTGGGTGAGCGTGCGGCCGGACGAGGTGGCGAGCGGCCTGCGGTCGAGCCCGGCGAGGATCCGCCCGACGGACGCGGTGACCGACGCGCGGTCCGTCCCGAGCGGGCAGGCCTCGCGTCCGAGCCGGGCGCAGGCGGCGGCGAAGTCGCCGAGGGCGCGCTGGAACGCGGCGGCCTGCTGGAGGGCGAGGTCGGCGCCGCTGATGCGGGTGTCCACGGCGCCGTCGAGGACGGCCCGGCCGACGCTGCCGGGGAACTGGTGGGCGTAGACGCCGCCGAGCCACGTGCCGTAGGAGACGCCGAAGTAGCGCAACTTCCCGTCGCCGAGCGCGATGCGGATCATCTCCATGTCGCGGGCGGCGTTCACGGTGCCGACGTGGGGCAGCAGCCCGCCGGAGCGGGCCGCGCAGCTCCGTGCGTAGCCGGCGCGGGCCCCGGTGAGCGCCGTCTCCTCGGCGGGGGTGTCGGGGCTGTCGTCCATGGCGGTGAGCGCGTCCATGCGCCGGCCGTCCACGCACCGCACGGCGGTGCTGCGGCCGACGCCGCGGGGGTCGAAGCCGATCAGGTCGTAGCGGGTGCGGAGGGCGGCGTACTCGCCGGCGACCCGGGCGAGCGTGTCGACGCCCGCGCCGCCGGGGCCGCCGAAGTTGAACAGCAGCGAGCCGATGCGGTGCCGCCGGTCGGTCGCCGGGATCCTGATGAGGGCGATGCCGATCGTCGCGCCGGACGGCCGCGCGTAGTCGAGCGGCACCCGGAGCGTCGCGCACCGGGCGGCGGCGGGCGGCGGCTTCCCGCCCGGCGGCGGGGACGGCAGCCCGGTGCAGCGCTTCCAGTTCAGCGGCGCGACGGCGGGCGAGGCGGCGGGTGCGACGACGGGCGAGGCGGGGGGCGTGCCGATCGCGGCGCGGGGGACGCCGGCGACCGTGCGCCCGTGCCCGGTCGTTCCCGAGAGGGAGATCAGTCCGGAAACGGCCAGCGCGGCGGCGGACACCACCGCAATGCCGGGTATGGCCCAGTACCTGGCCATTCGTCCCTCCGTTCGTGTCACGGGGGGCGATCGGGACCTACCCAGGGCCTCCTATGCTGACTCCTGATCAACTCCATAGGCTCCACACGAGGAGGGAAGCGCGGGGGGATCCGCCAGGCGTCCCCAAGGCCCTCCCCCGAAAGTCCGGATGCCGCATCAGGGTCGTACTACTCAAGGCTGAGATGAAGACCATTCAATGCGGTGATCTCATTCAGGGGGCCCTGAGGCAAAGATAGGTAGCATGGCTCAACCCGCCCCCCCAGCAGCCCGCAGAGGCCAGGCCGCCGCGCGGATGCGGCACCGGGTGCTCACCGCGCCCCCGGTCTGGCGTGAGCTTCTGCTGGTGGTCCTCTTCTACACCGGATATACGCTGACGCGCGTCGTGCTGGTTCAGGACGGCACGGGCCCGGCGTTCGCCCACGCGGAAGAGATCCTGCGCCTGGAGCGCGACCTGGGGCTGGACGTCGAGCTGCACCTCAACCACACGCTGCTGGCCGTGCCGTGGCTCGCGCGGACCGCCAACATCTTCTACGCCACGATGCACTTCATCGTGACGCTCGGCGTCGTCGTCTGGCTGTACCGCTACCGGCCGCAGCACTACCGGTGGCTGCGCACGTCCATCATGGTCGCCACCGGGGTGGCGCTGATCGGCTTCTGGCTGTACCCGCTCGCCCCGCCGCGGTTCCTGCACAGCGAGGGCTTCGTCGACCCGGTGACCGCGCTGCACTCGCTCGGCCTGTACGCCAGCGACGCGTCCGGAAGCCTCACCAACCAGTACGCGGCGATGCCCTCGATGCACGCGGGCTGGTCGCTGTGGTGCGGGGTCATCCTGGTCAGGCTGGCGACGCCGCTGTGGGCGAAGGCCCTCGGCGCGCTGTACCCCGCGACGACCGTGTTCGTGATCCTGTCGACCGCCAACCACTACGTACTGGACGCGGTGGCCGGGATGGCGCTGATCGGCGGCGCCCTGGCGGTGTCGTGGCTGCTCTATATGCGCTGCCCCGTCCCGATCCTGATCGCGCGGGCCCGCATCACCCACCGGCTCGCGCAGCGCGGCGGGCGCGGCGCGAGCCGCTCGGGGGCCGGATCCGCCGCCACCTGCCGCGCCGGGCGGCCCTGACCGGAGTACGCCTCCCGCGGTACGTACACCCCTGGTACTACAGGCGCACGCGGTGCGCTCACTCGGCGCCGTAGAACACGCGGTCGACGACGGCCCGCGCGCGGCGGGTGTGGCGGCGGTAGTCCTCCAGCAGGTCCCCCGGCGCCGGGTAGCCGAGGACGCGGGTGACGGCGCTGCGCTCGCGGTGGTGGTCGGTCGGCAGCAGGTCCGACGCGCGGCCCCGCACCAGCATGATCGCGCCCCTGATGCGGGTGGCCAGGCACCACGCCTCGGCGAGGACCTCGGCGTCGCCGGCGTCGAGCAGCCGGCCCGCGACGGCGGCGTCCAGCGCGTCCAGCGTGCGGGTGGTGCGCAGGCCGGGGACGTCGTGCGCGTGCTTGAGCTGGAGGATCTGCGCGACCCACTCGACGTCCGCGAGGCCGCCCGGCCCGAGCTTGGTGTGCAGCCGCCGCTCGACGCCGCGCGGCAGCCGCTCGGACTCCATCCGCGCCTTCAAACGGCGGATCTGCCGGACGGCGTCCTCGCCGATGCCGCCCTCCGGCCAGCGGACCGGGTCGATCAGCGCGCGGAACCGGTCGCGCAGCCCCGCGTCGCCGATCAGCGGGTCGGCGCGCAGCAGCGCCTGCGCCTCCCACGGCTCCGACCAGCGGGCGTAGTAGGCGGCGTAGGACGCGAGGGTGCGCACCAGCGGCCCCTGCCGGCCCTCCGGGCGCAGGTTCGGGTCGATCACCAGCGGCGGGTCGGGGGCGGGCAGCGCGAGCAGCCGGCGCAGCTCCTCGGCGACGGCGTGCGCGGCGCGCCCGGCGGCCGCCTCGTCCGCGCCGGGCGGCGGGTCGTGCACGAACATCACGTCGGCGTCGCTGCCGTAGCCGAGCTCGTGCCCGCCGAACCGGCCCATCGCGACGACCGCCACGCGGGTCGGCAGCGGCTCCCGCGCCTCCATCTCGATCTTGTGGACGGCGGCGGCCAGCGCGGCCTCGATCGTGACGGTGGCGATGCCGGTGAGGGCGTCCCCGACCGTCCGGACGTCGGCCAGGCCGAGCAGGTCGGCGACCGCGACCCGGAACAGCTCCCGGCGCCGCAGCCCGCGCACCACCCCGACGGCCTCCTCCGCCGACCGGCTCCCCTCGGCGGCGTCCTTCGGGGGCGCCCCTCCATACCGCCGGACCGCGGCCAGCGCCTCCGCGCGCAGCGCCTCCTCCGGACGCGGGGCGAGGTCGCCCTCGCCGCCGAGCAGCGCGACCGCCTCGGGGGCGCGCAGCAGCAGGTCGGTGGCGTAGCGGCTGGAGCCGAGCACCCACGCCATCCGCTCGGCGACGGTCACCTCGTCCCGCAGCAGCCGCAGGTACCAGGGCGTGGTGCCGAGCGCGTCGCTGACCTGCCGGAACCCGAGCAGGCCCGCGTCCGGGTCGGGGGCGTCGGCGAACCAGCCGAGCATCACCGGCAGCAGCGTCCGCTGGATCGCGGCGCGCCGCGACACGCCCGAGGTCAGCGCCTCGATGTGCCGGAGCGCGCCCGCCGGGTCGGCGTAGCCGAGCGCCTCCAGCCGGGTCCGGGCCGCCTCGGGGGTGAGCCGCGCCTCCTCCCCCGGAAGCCGCGCCACGGCCCGCAGCAGCGGCCGGTAGAACAGCTTCTCGTGGATGCGGCGGACCTCCCGCGCGTGCCGCCGCCACAGCGCGGTGAACTCCCCCACCGGGTCGGTGCGCAGGCCGAGGGCGCGGCCGAGGCGGCGCAGCCCGTCCGCCTCGTCCGGGACGAGATGGGTGCGGCGCAGCCGGTGCAGCTGGACGAGGTGCTCCACCCGCCGCAGGAACCGGTACGCCGACGTCAGCACCGCCGCGTCGTCGCGCCCGACGTAGCCGCCCCTCGACAGGGCGTCCAGGGCGTCGAGGGTGGCGCGGTCCCGCAGGGTCGCGTCGCCGCGGCCGTGCACGAGCTGGAGCAGCTGCACCGAGAACTCGACGTCGCGCAGCCCGCCCGGACCGAGCTTGAGCTGCCGCTCGGCGTCGGCGGTGCGCCGGTCCAGGTCGGTCTCGACGCGCCGCCGCATCGCCTGGACGTCCTCGACGAAGCTCTCGCCCTCGGCGGCCTTCCACACGATCGGGGTGACCATGTCGAGGTAGCGGGCGCCGAGCTCGGCGTCACCGGCGACCGGACGGGCCTTCAGCAGCGCCTGGAACTCCCACGTCTTGGCCCACCGCTCGTAGTAGGCGCGGTGGCTGGCGAGGGTCCGCACCAGCGGCCCGGCCTTGCCCTCGGGGCGCAGCGCCGCGTCGACCTCCCAGAGCGCGCCCTCCTCGGTGCTGGCCGAGCACGCCCGCATCATCGCCGACGCCAGCCGGGTCGCGGTGCGCAGCGCGGCGTCCTCGTCGTGCCCGTCCCGCGCTTCGGCCACGAAGATCACGTCGACGTCGCTGACGTAGTTCAGCTCGCGGCCCCCGGCCTTGCCCATGCCGATCACGGCGAGCCGGCACGTCCCGTGCTCGGGGACGCCGGCGCGCGCGATCGCGAGGCCCGCCTCCAGGGCGGCGGCGGCGAGGTCGGCCAGCTCGGCGGCGACCTCGGCGACGTCCGCCGAGCCGATCAGGTCGCGGCCGGCCAGCGCGAGCAGCCGGCGGCGGTAGGCGACGCGGAGCGCGGCGAGCGCGCCGTCGCCGCCGGCCACCGGCTCCGGCGCGGACGGGTCGGCGCCCACGGCGGCGAGCAGGTCGGCGCGGGGGTCCCCGTCCGGAGCGGCCGGGCCGTCGCGCAGCACCCGCCAGTGGTCCGGGTGCCGGGCCAGGTGGTCGCCGAGCGCGGCGCTCACCCCGAGCACCGCCGTCAGCCGCTCCCGCGTGCCCGGCTCGGCCGCGAGGGCCGTGCGCAGCCCGCCGCCGGCGCCGTGCTCGTCGGCGGACGCGAGGAGGCGCAGCAGCCCGTCCAGCGCGAGGTCGGGGTCGGCGGTGCCGCCGAGCGCGTCGAGGAGGTCGTCGCCGGGCCGGGACCCGGTGCCGCGCTCGGCGTCCCGCAGCAGCCACTCGGCCCGTGCCGCGTCGGTGAAGCCGAGCCGCGCGAGGCGCCCGGCGAGAGAGGAACGGCGTTCGGGCGTCCGCGACTCGGTCACAGCGTCAACCGTAGACCGGGCCGCCCCCTCAGAGCACCGCCAGGAGCCGCCTGCGCTCGAACTCGGTCACCTGCCGGCGGTAGTCCTCCCACTCCTGCCTCTTGTTGCGCAGGAAGAAGTCGAACACGTGCTCGCCGAGGACGTCCGCCATCAGCTCGCTGCGCTCCATCGCGTGGATCGCGTCGTCGAGGTCCTGCGGCAGCGGCTCGATGCCGAGGGCGCGCCGCTCGGCGACGGTCAGCGCCCAGACGTCGTCCTCGGCGCCCGGCGGCAGCTCGTAGCCCTCCTCGATGCCCTTCAGCCCGGCGCCGAGGATCGCCGCGAACGCCAGGTAGGGGTTCGCGGCCGTGTCCAGCGACCGGAACTCGATGCGGGTCGAGTGGCCCTTGTGCGGCTTGTACATCGGGACGCGGACGAGCGCCGACCGGTTGTTGTGCCCCCAGCAGATGTAGGACGGGGCCTCTCCCCCGGCGCCGGCGGCCGAGCCGACGTTGCCCCACAGCCGCTTGTAGGAGTTGACCCACTGGTTGCACACCGCGGTGATCTCCGCGGAGTGCCGCAGCAGCCCGGCGATGAACGCCCGCCCGACCTTGGACAGCTTGAATTCCGCGCCCGGCTCGTAGAAGGCGTTGCGGTCGCCCTCGAACAGCGACATGTGCGTGTGCATGCCCGAGCCGGGGTGCTCGGTGAACGGCTTCGGCATGAAGGACGCGTGCACGCCCTGCTCCAGCGCGACCTCCTTCATCACCAGCCGGAACGTCATGATGTTGTCGGCGGTGGTGAGCGCGTCGGCGTACCGGAGGTCGATCTCCTGCTGGCCCGGGGCGCCCTCGTGGTGGCTGTACTCCACCGAGATGCCCATCGCCTCCAGCATCATGATCGCGTTGCGCCGGAAGTCGTGCGCGGCGCTGTGCGGGGTGTGGTCGAAGTAGCCGCCGGCGTCCGCGGGCTCGGGCTCGCTGCCGTCCTCCGGCTTGTCGTTGAGCAGGAAGAACTCGATCTCGGGGTGGGTGTAGAAGGTGAACCCGAGATCGGCGGCCCGGCCCAGCGCCCGCTTCAGCACGTAGCGCGGGTCGGCGAAGCTCGGCGTCCCGTCCGGCATGAGGATGTCGCAGAACATCCGGCCCACGCCGGGCGACTCCGAGCGCCAGGGCAGCACCTGGAAGGTGGACGGATCGGGCTTGGCGATCATGTCGGCCTCGTACACCCGCGCGAAGCCCTCGATCGCCGACCCGTCGAAGCCGATGCCCTCGCCGAACGCGCCCTCCAGCTCGGCGGGGGCGACGGCCACCGACTTCAGGAACCCGAGCACGTCGGTGAACCACAGCCGGATGAAGCGGATGTCGCGCTCCTCCAGCGTGCGGAGCACGAACTCCTGCTGACGCTCCAAAGCCTTCTCCCTCGGTACTGCCCTGCCGGTGTCATCGGGGCGGGGGACGCATGCCGGCCGCGAGAGACGGTCCGGCTACCTCGCAGTATGCCCCGTCGCTGTTACCGCGACGTTACGTCCGGCCTTTCCCGCTCACGGGAAGATATCCGACTAGTCACCCTCCCCGATCCGCGCGGCGGCCGGATCGAGGACGCGGGACAGGAACGCCCGGGTCCGCTCGTGCGCCGGATCGGCGATCACGCGCTCCGGCGGGCCCTCCTCGACGACCACGCCGCCGTCCATGAACACCACCCGGTCGGCCACCTCACGGGCGAAGCTCATCTCGTGGGTGACGACGAGCATGGTCATCCCCGCCTCGGCGAGCGTGCGCATCACGCCGAGGACATCGCCGACCAGTTCGGGGTCGAGCGCGGACGTCGGCTCGTCGAACAGCATCACCTCCGGGCCCATCGCCAGCGCGCGGGCGATCGCCACGCGCTGCTGCTGCCCGCCGGACAGCTGCGCCGGGTAGGAGCCGACCTTGTCGGCCAGCCCCACCCGCTCCAGGTTCTCCCGCGCGATCCGCTCGGCCTCCGCCCTGTCCCGCTTCAGCACCTTCCGCTGCGCGATCATGACGTTGCCGAGGGCCGTCAGGTGCGGGAACAGGTTGAACGACTGGAACACCATGCCGATCCGGCGGCGGACGGCGTCGATGTCCACCTCCGGGTCGGTGACGGCGGCGCCGGCGACCCGGATCGTCCCCGCCGACGGCTCCTCCAGCAGGTTGACGCAGCGCAGCAGCGTCGACTTGCCGGACCCGGACGGGCCGATCACGCACACGACCTCGCCCGGTTCGACGTGGAAGTCGATGCCGCGCAGCACCTCGTTCGTCCCGAACGACTTGCGCAGCCCGGTGATCTCGATCGCGTTCGCCCCCGTGCCGGGGGTGGTCGTGTCGAGGGTCGTCATCGCTGCCCCCTGCGCTGCCGCGCCTCCAGCCGCCGGGCCAGCAGGCTCAGCGGGATCGTGATGAGCAGATAGCAGATCCCGGCCACGATGATCGGGGTGGTGTTGCCCTGCTCGCCCGCGAGGTCGCGGCCGAACTTGGTGAGCTCGCGCTGCTCCAGCGTGATGCCGAGGAACAGCACGAGCGAGGAGTCCTTGCAGAGCAGCACCAGCTCGTTCGTCAGCGGCGGGATGATGATCCGGAACGCCTGCGGGATGATGATCGACCGCATCGCGCGGGCGCGGGACATGCCGAGCGAGCGCGCCGCCTCCATCTGCCCCTTCGGGACGGCCTCGATCCCGGCCCGGATCGTCTCGGCCATGTACGCGGTCGCGGCGAGCCCGAGCGCCAGGCCCGCCTGCCCGGCGGCGCCGCCCGGGATGTTGGTGCCGGGGAAGGCCAGCGGCACGCCGACGCCCACGAAGATGAAGATCAGCAGCAGCGGCAGGCCGCGGAAGATCTCGATGTAGGTCGTGGCGAACCACCGGTACGGGGGGACGGACGACAGCCGCATCAGCGCCACGACCAGCCCGCCGCCGAGCCCGAGGCCGAAGCCGACCGCGGTGTACACGGCGGTGTTGCGCAGCCCGACCGTGATGATCTCGGGGAACAGGCTCTTCGCGACCTCCCAGTTCGCGAAGTTCAGCCGCAGGGTGCCCCAGTCGGCCAGCAGCACGACCAGGAGCACGACCAGCGCGAAGACGCCGTACTGGCCGCCGAGGGACAGCTGCCGGCGGCGCCGGCGGGACAGCCCGCCCGGCGCCGCCGCCCCGACCGGTTCCGCGGTCACGAGCCGCCGCCGGCGGCCGCGGGCATTGGACCGATCCACTTCTCGTAGATCTTCTTGTAGGTGCCGTCCGCCTTGGCCTGCGCGATGGCCTCGTTGGTGAGCTTCACCAGCGCGGGGTTGTGGCCCTTGCGCATCCACATGCCGTACTGCTCACCGGTGTTCAGGTTCGCGACGATCTCGAAGGCGGAGTTCGCCGGGTCCTTCAGCCAGCCCTTGACGACCGGGTCGTCCTGCACGATCACGTCGACCTGGCCGGTGCGCAGCCCGTTCAGCTCGGCGTTGGAGTTGTCGAACGAGCGCGGGTCGAAGCCCTTGCCCTTGACGTAGTCCTCACCGGTCGTGCCCGCCTGGGAGCCGAGCTTCAGCTTCTTGGACTTGACGTCGTCCAGCGAGGCGACGCCGCTGCCCTTCTTCGCCATCAGCGACTGGGTCGCGTCGAAGTAGGGGTCGGAGACGTCCATGAACTTCACCCGGTCGGGCTTGATCGTCATGCCGCCCATCTGGATGTCGCACTTGCCGGCGTTCAGCGCCGCCCCGGTCTTCATCGTCTCGAACGGGGTGTCGACGACCTTCTGCGTGACGCCGAGCTTCTTGGCGACGAGGTCGATGATGTCGACGTCGAAGCCGACGACCTTGCCGGTCTTCTTGTCCTCGGACTGGAACGGCGGGTAGGGCAGGTGGGTGCAGGACGTCAGCGCGCCCTTCTCGATGAGCTTCACGCCCTGCACGGTGGCGCCGTCGTCGCCGCCGCACGCGGTCGCCGTCAGCGCCAGGGCCGCCAGGCCCGCGCCCAGTGCCCATCGCACGGTCCCTCTGGACACTTTTCCTCCTGTTATGCACGTTGCTGATCACCGAACTATCGCACGTCGCGCCCGCGCCCGGCAGGGGCGGCCGGACGGGACGGACATGACCGCCCCCGGATATCGGTTTCCCGGAAATTGACGTGGCGATCATGGTCGCTCGACGAAGTGATCATTAGCGTGGACAGGGCCGTGGACATCTCTCTTCTTCTCTCGATGAGCGACCGGGTGCCCGCGCTGGCGACCCCGTCGGCCATGCACCCGGAGTCGTGGCGGCTGTGCGCGCAGGTGGAGGCCTGGGCCCGCGGCCGGGGCCTCGTGCTCGGGGACCCCGACACCTCGCCGCTCGGCCGGGCCCGCTGCGAGCGGCTCGCCGCCCGCGTCCTGCCGTCCGCCGACCTCGCCGGGGTGGACCTGCTCGCGCGCTGGCTGGTCTGGACGCTCGCGCTCGACGACACCATGGACCATCCGCCGCTCGCCGACAGCGGCAGCGCCGTGCACGCCCTGTACGACGACCTGCTGCGCGCGATGCGGCGCGGCCACGCCCGGCCGGGCGCGCGGCCGCTGGAGGCCGCGCTGGTGGAGCTGTGGCACGCCACGTCCAAGGACATGAGCCGCGACTGGCGGCGCAGGTTCATGCTGCAACTGGAGGCGCACCGGGACGGGTGCGCGGAGGAGTCGGTCAACCGGCGGATCCGGCACGTCCCGACGGAGGCGGAGTACGCGCCGCTGCGCCGCCGCGCGTGCGGGCCGTTCATGTACGACCTGGTCGAGCCGGTCCTCGGCGTCGAGCTGCCGGCCCGGCTGCTGCGCACGCCCCGCTGGAAGACCCTCGCCGACGGCGTCGCCGACGTCGTGGCCTGGTCCAACGACCTCGCCTCGCACGACCTGGAGTCGGCCCGCGGCGACGTCCACGACCTGCCCGCCGTGCTGGCCCGCACCCGCGGGCTCGACGCCGCGCAGGCCGCCGCCGCGGTCGCCGAGAAGATCGTCGACCGGCTGGAGGAGGCGTGGGCGGCGGCGCGGCGGCTGCCGGAGATGCTGGACCGGCTGGAGCTGACCGTCGCGCAGCGCGCCGCCGCCGCGCAGGTCGTGAAGGTGCTGCTGGACACGCCGCGCGCCCACCTGGACTGGCTCGCCGAGTCGGGCCGCTACGAGCGCGAGTCGGCGCCCGGCACCGGCCCGCCGCGCCTGGACGCGCTCGCCTCGCTCCGCTGACGCGCCCACCCCGTCGTTGATCTGCGGCGTGTTGTTGTTTTCAACGCGCTCATAACAACAACACGCCGCAGATCAACGGAGCCGGTGACCCGCTAGCCGCCGGCGAGGGCGTCGCCGGCGGGGGTGCGGACGTAGAGGACGCGGCGGCCCATGCGGTGTCCGGTGACGAGGCCGCACGCGCGCAGCACCCCGAGATGCTGGCTGACCGCGCCGGCCGTCACGCCGAGCCGCCGGGCCAGGTCGGTCGTCGAGGCGGGGCGGGCCAGCGCGGCGAGCAGTTCGGCGCGGCGCCGCCCGAGGAGCGCGGCGAGGGCGTCCGCCCTCGGCTCGTCCGGGCGGCCGCTCTCCCAGAGCGTCGCGACGCCGCGCGGCGGGTAGCTGAGCATCGGCTGGTAGGGCGGCACCATCACCGACACGTTCGGCCAGACGAACGCGCTCGGGACGAGCAGCAGCCCGCGTCCGGCCGGTTCGCCGCGGAAGGTCCAGCGGCGGTCGACGGTCAGCGTCCCGGCGCGCCAGGACACGGCCTCGTGCAGGTCTCCGAAGACCCCGGCGGCCCCTTCGGCGGCGAGCGCGCCCGCGCGGCGCAGGACCTCCCCCTCCAGCAGGTCGCGGACGCGCGGCCAGAACGGCTCCACCGCGACCTCCCAGTACCGTTCGAGCAGGCCGGCGAGCCGCTCCAGGGAGCGCGCGGGGTCGGCGGCCAGCGCCAGCCGGGCCGGCCCCGGCCGGTTCCCGCGCTCGGTCCAGCGCAGCTCGGCGGCGACGACCGCGGGCGGCGTCGCCCGGACGACCGCCAGTTCGGCGCCGAGGTCGGGCAGCGGGGTCCGCGGCGGCGGGGTGAGGAAGTCCGGGATGTAGCCGGCCGGCGGGACGACCGCGAACAGCGGCTCCAGGCCGAGCCCGCGCAGCCGCGGCCGGACGGTGCGCACCCACGGCAGGTGCAGCGCGTGCCCGGACGGGTCGGCGAGGACCCGCAGGCTGCGCACCAGCTCCCACAGCGGTGAGAACGCGAACCGGACGCGGGCCACGTCGTCCGGCGCGAGCACGAACTCGATCATTTAGTCCAGGCTAAATGATTACCGCGCGCGCGGCGGACGCCCCACCATCGGGCGGGTGACCACTGTGGAAGACGCTCCCGTCGCGCCCGGCCCGGGCAGGATCGCGGCGTTCCTGCACCCGCGCGTCGGCGGGTTCCCGCGGCCGTTCTGGGTGCTGTGGGCGGGAACCCTGCTCAACCGGCTCGGCACCATGGTCGAGCCGTTCCTCGGCCTCTACCTGACGACCGTGCGGGGGCTGTCGCTGGCGCAGGCCGGCGTGGTGATGGCGGTGCTCGGCGCGGGCTCGCTCGGCGGCCAGATCGCCGGCGGCCTGCTCGCCGACCGGCTCGGCCGGCGCGCGACGCTGACGCTCGCGACCGTCGGCACCGGCGCGGCGATGCTCGCGCTCGGCTACGCGCAGGGGATCGCCGCGATCGTCGCGGCGGCGCTGCTGCTCGGCGTCCTGCTGGACATGTACCGGCCCGCCGCGCAGGCGATGGTGGCCGACATCATCTCCCCCACCGAGCGGCCGCGCGCGTTCGGGCTGCTGTTCTGGGCGATCAACCTCGGCTGGGCCGTCGCGATGGTGCTGGGCGGGACGCTCGCGCAGCAGGGCTTCCTGTGGCTGTTCTGGATCGACGCCCTCACCTGCGCCGGGTTCGGGGTGCTGGTGTGGCGCGCGATCCCGGAGACGCGGTCGCGGGACGTCCGGGCGGAGAAGCGCGGCGGGTTCGGGCGCGCCCTGCGCGACCGGGTCATGGTCGGCTACGTACTGGTCACCCTCGTGTACACGTTCGTGCTGATGCAGGGCATGACGACGATGCCGCTCGCCATGAAGGAGGACGGGCTCGGGCCGCAGGCGTACGGCCTCGCCATCGCCGCGAACGGGGTGCTGATCATCATCGTCCAGCCGCTGGTGAACGCGTGGCTGGCCCGCCGCGACCACAGCCTGGTGATGGTCGCGGGGTTCGTCCTGGTCGGGATCGGCTACGGGCTCACCTCGCTCGCCTCGACCGTCCTCGCCTATACCGCGACGATCCTGGTGTGGACGCTCGGGGAGATCACGGCGGCGTCCGTCCTGCAGGCGGTCGTGGCCGACCTCGCCCCCGCCGACCTGCGCGGCCGGTACGGCGGCCTCTACGGGATGGCGTGGTCGGGCGGCTTCCTGCTGGCGCCCCTCGGCGGCACCCAGCTGCTCGGCACCGGCGGGGCCGCCGCACTATGGCTGACCTGCGCGGCACTGGCCTTCGTGGCGGCGGCCGCACAGCTCGCCCTGGCCCCCGCGATCAGGCGCCGCAGGGCCCTCGCGCTCGACACGCACTTCTCGTCAAAGTGACGAAACCACCTCCGGCGTTTTACCCTGGGAGCGTGGCACAGCTCAGGATCGCGCTCGCGCAGGTGAACCCGACCGTCGGCGACCTCGACGGCAACGCCGACCTGATCGTGGAATGGAGCCGGCGCGCCGCCGACGCGGGCGCGCACCTGGTCGCCTTCCCCGAGATGATGCTGACCGGCTACCCGGTGGAGGACCTCGCGCTCCGCGCGTCCTTCGTCGAGGCGTGCCGGCGGGCCCTGGACCGGCTCGCCCGCCGCCTCGCCGACGAGGGCCTCGGCGACCTCCCCGTCGTCACCGGCTACCTGGACCGCCGCTCCGTCGGCCTCGTCCGGTCCGGTCAGCCCGCCGGAGCGCCCCTCGACGCCGCCGCGTGGCTGCACGACGGCGAGGTGCTGGTCCGCTCGGCGAAGCACCACCTGCCGAACTACGGCGTCTTCGACGAGTACCGCATCTTCGTGCGCGGCGACCGGCTGCCGGTCGTCCGCGTCCACGGCGTCGACGTCGCCACCGTCATCTGCGAGGACCTCTGGCAGGACGGCGGCCCGGTCAGCGTCACCTCGGCCTCCGGCGCCGGGCTGCTCCTGTCCATCAACGCGTCCCCCTACGAGCGCAACAAGGACGACGTCCGCCTCGACCTGTGCGCCGAGCGGGCCCGCGAGGCCGGCTGCGCCCTCGCCTACGTCAACATGGTCGGCGGCCAGGACGAGCTCGTCTTCGACGGCGACTCCGTCATCGTCGGCCCCGACGGCACCCCCCTCGCCCGCGCGCCCCAGTTCGTCGAGCACCTCCTGGTCGCCGACCTCGCGCTGCCCGCCGCGGAGGCGTCCGAGCCCGGCCGCACCCCGGTCGACGCCCTCGACGGCACCACGATCACCATCGACCGGCACGTCCTCACCCCGGACCCGCTGCCCGCCTACCCGGTGCTGCCGCAGACCGCCGCCGAGCCCATGGACGACCTCGCCGAGATCTACGCGGCCCTGGTCCTCGGCACCCGCGACTACGTCCGCAAGAACGGCTTCCGCTCGGTCGTCCTCGGCCTGTCGGGCGGCATCGACTCCGCGCTCGTCGCGACCATCGCCTCCGACGCGATCGGCCCGGAGAACGTGCACGCCGTCCTGCTCCCCAGCCGCTACTCCTCCGAGGGCTCCGTCGTGGACGCCGAGGACCTCGTCAAGCGCCAGGGGATCAACTCGAGCATCGTCCCCATCGCCGACATGGTGGAGGCGTTCGAGAAGCACCTCGACCTGCACGGCCTCGCCGCCGAGAACCTCCAGGCCCGCATCCGCGCCAACGTCTGGATGGCCCTGTCGAACGAGCACGGCCACCTCGTGCTGACCGGCGGCAACAAGAGCGAGCTCGCCACCGGCTACTCCACCCTCTACGGCGACTCCGCCGGCGGCTTCGCCCCCATCAAGGACGTCTTCAAGCTCACCGTCTGGGACCTCGCCCGCTGGCGCAACACCCAGACCGGCGTCGACCTGCCGTTCCTGCACCCGTTCGCGCAGGAGCCCGTCCCCGAGGCGATCATCGTGAAGGAGCCGTCCGCCGAGCTCCGCCCCGGCCAGCGCGACCGCGACTCCCTCCCCGAGTACACGGTCCTCGACCCGGTCCTCGCCGACTACGTCGAACGCGACATGGGCCGCGAGTCCCTCATCGCCGCCGGCCACGCCCCGGACCTGGTCGACCGCGCCATCCGCCTGGTCGACCTGGCCGAGTACAAGCGCCGCCAGTACCCCCCGGGCCCCAAGATCACCCCGAAGAACTTCGGCCGCGACCGCCGCCTCCCCATCACCAGCCGCTGGCGCGAGAGGTAGCGGGTCTCAGCCCCTGTGGTGGTTCTCGCCGGGCCAGGTCTCCTCCGGCCAGGCGGGGACCTGTTCGGACGCGTCGGGGTCTATGCCGGGGACGATCTGCTCGCACCAGACGACCTTGCCGGCGGCGGTGCGGCGGGTGCCCCAGCGGTGGGCGAGCTGGCTGACGACGAGGAGGCCGCGGCCGTTCTCGTCGTCGTCCTCGGCGCGGCGGAGGCGGGGCAGCGCGGCGGACCGGTCCAGGACCTCGCAGACGAGGGTGCGCTCCAGGAGGAGGCGCAGCACGATGGGGCCGGGCGCGTAGCGGAGCGCGTTGGTGATGAGCTCGGAGGCGAGGAGCTCGGTGGTGTAGTCGAGGTCGCCGAGGCCCCACTCCTCCAGCTTGGAGCTGACGAGGCCGCGGGCGCGGCGGACGGCGGCCGGGTCGGCGGGCAGCGTCCAGGAGGCGTAGCGGTCCTCGGGGAGGCGGCGGAGGCGGGCGATGAGGACGGCGATGTCGTCGCGGTGCTGGTCGGCGTAGACGCCGGCGAGGGTCGCCTTGGCGAGGTCCTCCATGGGGCGGTCGACGGAGTCGGGGCCGAAGATCTTCTGCAGCCGGGCGAGGCCGTCGTCGATGTCGCGGCCGCGGTTCTCGACGAGGCCGTCGGTGTAGATGACGAAGAGGCTGCCGTCCTCGACGGTGAACTCGCGGCTCTCGATGGCGGCGCCGCCGGCGACGCCGAGCGGCGGGGCGGGCGGGACCTGCAGGTACTCGTTGTCGCCGGCGGGGGTCGCGAGCAGCGGCGGCAGGTGCCCGGCGGACGCGATCTCTATCGTGCCGGTCGTCGCGTCGTACACCGCGTACACGCAGGTGGCGAAGTGCGGCTCCTGCTCGCCGAGCTCGATCATCAGCTCGTGCATGACGTGCAGCGCGTCGGCGGGCGGCAGCTCCAGGTTCGCGAGGGTGTGCAGCGCGGTGCGGAGCCGGCCCATGGTGACGGCGGCGCGGACGCCGTGGCCGGCGACGTCCCCGACGATGAGGGCGACGCGGGCGCCGGGCAGCGCTATCGACTCGTACCAGTCGCCGCCGACCTCGACGAGCTTGCTGCCGGGCAGGTAGCGGTGCCGGACCTCGACCGAGGACGGCGCCGACAGCCGCAGCGGCAGCAGGCTGCGCTGCAGCGCGAGGGCGGTGGAGCGCTCGCGGCTGAACTTGCGGGCGTTGTCGATGACGATCGCGGCGCGGGTCGCGAACTCCATGCCGATCTCGACGTCGTAGGCGTCGAACTTGCGGAACCCGGGGACGCGGGTGCAGGCGATGAAGCCGAGCAGGGTGTCGCGCGCGATCATCGGCAGCAGCACCATCGACACGTCGGACAGCAGGTCGCCGGCCGGCCCGCGCCGCCACAGCCGGCCGATCTCGCTCGCCGCGTCCACCGTGACGTGCGGCAGGTGGACGGGCCGGGCCGTCTCCATGACCTGCCGGTACGGGGTGCCCTCGGGGAAGACGAGCACCTCGCCGACGGGGAACGTGGACGTCCAGGCCGGGTTGCCGTCGTCGGAGGTGACCGCTATGCGGCGCAGCACCGCCGACCCCGACTCGCTGTGCACCTCGTCGGAGGCGACGAGGCTCTCCAGCACCAGCACGGACGCGGCGTTGCAGTAGTGCGGGACGACGACGTCGACGAGGCCGCGGGCGGACTGGTCGAGGTCGAGGGACGCGCCGAACCGGGTGAGCTGGTCGTCCATCAGCGCGCGGCGCATGAGGGCCGGGTCCTGGTAGCGCTCGCTGGGCGGCAGCTCGACCCGGACGAACAGCAGCGCGGCGGGCGCGGGGCCGCCGACCATCGGCTGCACGGTGACGAGGGCGTTGCCGGACCCCCCGTCGCCGCGCAGCACGGTCATCACGCCGTTGCGCTCCTGGTCGCCGACCTCCAGCAGGGCCTCCAGCTCGGCCTTGGCCTCGTCCCCCACCAGGTCGGTGGCGGGACGGCCGATCAGGTCCTCTGGGGCCCGGCCGAGGACGGCCCGGGCGTTCGGCCCGCACTGCACGATCCGCCTGGCACCGTCGATGCCCAGGACCAGGGTCCGGGACGCCGAATCGGTGGCGGGCGCATCGCCTCGCGGCGCCATGACGGATCTCACCTGACGCGCTCCAGACAGCCGGTCGTCTCAGCACTACCCAGCGACAGTATGGGGCATGACCCCCTCGCGGTGGGAGAAGATCACGGTTACCGTGCCGAAATCGCTTCGGATCCGTCGCCCGCGCGTCACCGCGCGGGCGCTCCGATGCCCCGCATGAGGGTGTCGACGACGGCTTCGGCGTGCCCGGCGGGGACGGTCTCCTGCGGCCTGCGCGGCAGCAGCGAGCCGAGCAGCATCGTCATCGCCACCTCCACGTCGAGCCCGGCGCGCAACTCCCCGGTCTCGACGCCGCGCCGCAGCACCCGGCGGACGATGTCGCGGCGCGGCTCGATGATGTCGCGCTTGTAGCGGGCGTACAGCTCGGGATGCTTCTCGGCGCCGCCGGCGACGTTCCAGAAGCAGCGCGAGTACCGGTTCTTGCGCTCGTCGGTCAGCGCGCGCGCCAGTTCGACGAGGTCGTCCCGGACGGATCCGCCGGACGGCTCGGGCAGCGGGGCCTTCGCCGCGCCGAGCGCGTCCAGGATCAGCGCGTCCTTGCTGGGCCAGCGCCGGTAGATGGTCGTCTTCCCGACGCCGGCCCGGGCGGCGACCGCCTCGATGGACAGCCCGGCCAGCCCCGGCTCCTCGGCGAGGAGGTCGAGGGCCGCCTCGATGATGGCCTTCTCGGCGCGCTCGCTGCGGGGCCGTCCGCCGCGCCGCTCGGTCTCGGTCATGGTTCCCTCACGCTCTCACACCCCGGCCTTCTCCGGCCGCCGCGGCGCGTCGGCCTCCGCAGCGGGGGCGGCCTGGGCGCGTCCCGGCATCCATGTGAGGACGACCAGCGCGCCGAGGACGGCGATGACCGCCGCGGCCGCGGACGCGGTGTGCATGGCGTTGACGAACGCGATGTCGGCGTGCCCGGCGAGCCGCTCCCCGGCGGCGCCCAGCCGGGCGGCCACGGCGTGCGCGCCCTCGATGGACTCGCCGGCGGCCTCCCGGGCGCCGGCGGGCAGCGCGGCGAGGTCGCCGTCCAGGTCGCGGCGGTAGACGGAGGCGACGACGGACCCGAGCACGGCCACGCCCATCGCGACGGCGACCTGCCGGGCGACGTTGTTGATGGCCGAGCCGGCGCCCGCCTTCTCGCGGGGCAGCGCCGACATGACGGACTCGGTCGCGGGCGGCATGACGTTGGCCATCCCGGTGCCCTGCACGAAGAAGATCGCGCCGAGGATCCACATCGGGGTGTCGGTGCCGACGAACCGGTAGCTCGCGAGCGCGGCGGCGACGAGCAGGAGGCCGGTCGTGCAGACCGCCTTGGCGCCGAAGCGGCGGACCATCTCGGCGCTGCGCGGCGCGAACGCCAGCTGGGCGATCGCGAACGGCAGCACCATCGCGCCGGACTCCAGCGGGGTCAGCCCGCGCACCGACTGCATGTAGAAGTTGGCGAAGAAGAACACGCCGCTCGCGGCGAAGAAGCACAGCGCGATGGACGCGACGGCGGCCGACATCCGCGGGTCCCTGAACAGCCGGACGTCGAACGCCGGGGACGAGGAGCGCGCCTCGTGCGCGACGAACAGCGCGATGACGGCGGCACCGGCGAGGATCGGGCCGAGCACGGAGAGCGCCAGCCAGTCGCCCTTCTCGCCGCCCTGGATGATCCCGTAGGACAGCACGACCAGGCCGATGACCGACAGCACGACGCCGAGCGGGTCGAGCCGTCCGGGCTCGGGGTTGCGCGACTCGGGCACGAGGAACGCCATGAGCGTCACGCCGACCGCGATGACCGGCACGTTGACGAGGAAGACCGAGCCCCACCAGAAGTGGGCGAGCAGCAGGCCGCCGGTGAGCGGGCCGATCGCGACGCCGAGGCCGACCGCGCCGGCCCAGATGCCGATGGCGCGGGCGCGCTCGGCCGGCTCGAAGACGTTGGTGATGATCGACAGCGTCTGCGGCATGACCGCGGCGCCGCCGAGGCCCATCAGCGCGCGGGCGTAGATGAGCTGGTCCGGGGACTGCGCGTAGGCCGACACCAGCGAGGCGAGGGCGAACACCGCCATGCCGCCGATGAGCACGCGCTTGCGCCCGATCCGGTCGCCGATCACGCCGAAGGTGAACAGCAGGCCCGCGAAGACGAGCGTGTAGGAGTTGATCGACCACTCGAGCTGGCTCTGCGTGGCGCCGAGCCCCTTCTCCGGGTCGGCGATGGTCTTGAGCGCGACGTTGAGGATGGTGTTGTCGAGCACCACCACCAGCAGGCTCATGGTCAGCACGCCGAGGATGTACCAGCGGCGCCGCCGGATCGTCTGGGGGTCCATGTCGATACGCAACGGTATCGTTTCGGAACTTGTTCCCGGCCGCCCGGAATCGGGAATCGCGGGGGTTCCCGAATCGTTTTCCAAGTGGCACGATCGGAGCTGTCTGGGTACGCCACCGTGGCGCCTCAAGACGGGAGGATCCCGCATGTCTTCTTCTGCCATGCCCTCGGCGCAGCCGACCGCACTGTACGGCGGTACGAGCGGACGCAGGGTGACCGTACGCGACATCGCCGCCGCCAAGGAGCGGCACGAGAAGTGGCCGATGCTCACCGCGTACGACGCGCTCACCGCGCGGGTCTTCGACGAGGCCGGCATCCCCGTGCTGCTCGTCGGCGACTCCGCGGCGATGGTCGTGTACGGCTACGACTCCACGATCCCCGTGACGGTGGACGAGCTGATCCCGCTCACCGCGGCGGTCGTGCGCGGCTCCAAGCGCGCCATGGTCGTCGCCGACCTGCCGTTCGGCTCCTACCAGACGGGCGTCGGCGAGGCGCTGACGACCGCCACCCGCTTCATGAAGGAGGCGGGCGCGCACGCGATCAAGCTGGAGGGCGGCCGCCGCGTGATCCCGCAGGTGGAGTCGCTCGTCTCCGCCGGCATCCCGGTCATGGGGCACCTCGGCCTCACCCCGCAGTCGGTGAACGTCTTCGGCGGCTACCGGGTGCAGGGCCGCGGCCAGGACGGCGACGAGCTGATGGCCGACGCGAAGGCGCTGGAGGCCGCGGGCGCGTTCGCGCTCGTCCTGGAATGCGTCCCCGCCGACCTCGCCTCCCGCGTCACCTCGTCGCTGTCGATCCCGACGATCGGCATCGGCGGCGGCGCCGGGACCGACGCGCAGGTGCTCGTCTGGCAGGACATGGCGGGCCTCACCCCGCACACCGCCAAGTTCGTGAAGAAGTTCGCCGACCTGAACACGCTGCTCGGCGAGGCCGCCCGCGGCTACGCCGACGAGGTCGTCGGCGGCGCCTTCCCCGCCCCCGAGCACTCCTACCGCTGAGCCCCGCCCGGAGACCCGGCCGCCCCCCGCAGCCCGCGGGGACGCGGCCGGGTCTTCCCGCGTCAGCGGCCGGACGCGCGCGACGCGCCCGCCCCGTCCCCGTCCTTGTCCCCGTCCCCGTCCTTGTCCTTGGCCGCGGCCCGCAGCCGCGGCGACGAGCGCACCACGATCAGCCGGTCGCCGGCTTCGAGCGTCGTGCACTCGGGGTGGTCGAACGGCAGCGTCCGGCCGTCCCGGACGACCGCGAGCGCCGGCTGGCGCACCGCGCCGAGCGACCCGCCGACCTCCTCCGGGAGCACCTCGCGCGACACCAGGTCGAGGCCGCTGCCCTGCTCCAGGAGGTCCTCGATGACCTCGCTGACGCTCGGCTGGCTGGTGGACATCCCGAGCAGCCGCCCCGCCGCCTCCGACGAGGTCACCACGCGGTCGGCGCCCGACTGCCGCAGCAGCGGGGCGTTCTCCGACTCGCGCACCGACGCCTGGATGCCGGCATGCGGGTTCAGCTGCCGCGCGGTGAGGGTGATCAGCACCGCGGTGTCGTCGCGGGCGCTCGCCACCACGATCTCGCGGGCCCGCTGCACCGCCGCCTGCTTCAGCACCGAGCTGCGGGTCGCGTCCCCGACGATGCTGACGAACCCGGCTTCCGCCGCCTCGGCGACCACGCGCGGGTCCGGGTCGACGACGACGATGGAGTCGCGTTCGACGCCGGTGCTCAGCAGGGTCTTGATGGCGCTGCGGCCCTTCGTGCCGTAGCCGGCCACCACGATGTGGTCGCGCACGCGTGCCCTCCAGCGTGACTTGCGCCAGTCCTCGCGGGTGCGTTCCGCCAGGACCTCCAGGGTCGTGCCCACGAGGACGATGAGGAACAGCACCCGCACGGGGGTGATGAAGACGATGTTGACGAACCGCGCGGCGTCCCCGACCGGCGTGATGTCGCCGTAGCCGGTGGTGGAGACGGTGACCGTCGCGTAGTAGAAGGCGTCCAGCAGCGACAGCTCCCCGTCGCCGCTGTCGCGGTAGCCGCCGCGGTCG
The DNA here is from genome assembly GCF_039529475.1 of Actinomadura chokoriensis. NCBI lineage: Bacteria > Bacillati > Actinomycetota > Actinomycetes > Streptosporangiales > Thermomonosporaceae > Actinomadura > Actinomadura chokoriensis. The sequence continues at coordinate 29,430 of NZ_BAAAMW010000033.1, forward strand.
GCGTACACGACGGCGACCACGGCGAACAGCAGCAGCAGCGCGATCCCGACGCGCTTGGCCACCGCGCGCAGCGGCCCCGTCGTCGACGAGGGCAGCAGCACCAGCGGCCGCCGCGCCGCCTCGGGATCGTTCAAGCTCGGCACCGGACCGAGCTTAAGGGAGCCCCTTCCCTTCTGGGGGACGACCCCCCGGCCCCGCGGAAGTGCCGTGTGACCGGCGCCCTCCATTCCGCTGGCGCTCCATTCCGGTCACCGGTCACACGTCGGTGATGCGCAGGCCGGCGTGGGCCTTGTAGCGGCGGTTCATGGAGATGAGGTTGGCGGTGAACGCCTCGACCTGGTGGGCGTTGTGGAGGCGGCCGCCGTAGACGCCGCGCATGCCGGGGATGCGGCCGGCGAGGGCCTGGACGAGGTCGGTGGCCTCGCGGTCGTTGCCGAGGACGAGGACGTCCAGCTCCATCTCGTCCACGCCGGGGTCGAGCAGCAGCTTGGCGGAGACGTGGTGGAAGGCGGCGACGACGCGGCTGTCGGCCAGCACGGCGGCGGCCTGCTCGGCGGCGCTGCCCTCCTCGACCGGCAGCGCGAACGCGCCCTTGCCCTTCTCGAAGCCGAGCGGGTTCACGCAGTCCACGACGATCTTGCCGGCCAGCTCGGCGCGCAGCGACTCCAGCGTGGCCTTGTGGCCGTCCCACGGGACGGCGACGACGACCACGTCCGACCGCCCGGCGGCGACCGGGTTCTCCGCGCCGGAGATCCGCAGGCCGTCCCGCTCGGCGGCCAGCTCGGCGGCGGCGGCCTGGGCGCGCTCGGCCCTGCGCGACCCGATCGTCACCGTGTGCCCGGCCAGCGCGAACCGGCGCGCGAGCCCCTTGCCCTGGTCGCCGGTGCCGCCGAGGATGCCGATCGACAGGCCGCCGACGTCGGGAAGGTCGTAGGGCGTCTTCTGCTGCTGCTCAGTCATGGCGCCGAGTCTGCCAAACCCGGTCCGGCGGGCGGTGCCCAGGGCTCCCGCATCGCCGAAAACGGCCTGATCAGCGGCTCCGGTGCGGCACCATGGTGCCCGTGGACGCCGAGCAGATCACCATGTTGCGCGAGGTCCTGTCGACGACGGGCTGGCTGGAGCGGACCGGGGAGTTCGCCCGCGCGCTGCGCACCACCTCCCGGACCCCGGGCGGGCTGCTGCTGGTCGGCACGCCCGGCGGCGACCCGTGGCACCTGGCGGCGCACCTGGACGACGAGAGCCGGCTCGGCGGCGCCCCCGGCCTCGCGCCCACGCTGGTGCGCTGGACGCCGCCGCCGAACGCGCCCGCGCACCTGCGCGTCGGGCTGGAGCGGCTGGAGGCGGCGCGGCGCGGCGAGACGCTGTTCGTCGTCGCCGAGGAGGACGCGCCCGTCCCGCTGCTGGAGCGGGTCGACGACGCGCGCCGCACCGGCGCGACCGTCCTCGCGCTGGAGGGCGGCGACCGGGAGCTGCGGGGCCTCGCCCATGAGGCGCTGACCGTCCCGAAGGACGAGGCGCTCATGTCGTTCGACGGCGCGCAGCACCTCGTCAGCGCGGCGGCCGGGCAGGAGCCCGCGCGCACTCCGCGCGGGCTCCGCCACCGCCTCGCCAAACTGCTCGACGCCGTGTCGGGACCCGTCGTCGACCAGCGGTGAGGCGGCCGGCCCCGGGTCTAGTCCTCGTTCTGCTTGCGCCACGCCTCGTTGCGCTCGCGGGCGAGCGCGAGGGCGTTCGCGGCCTCCCCCTCGGACGCGTACGGGCCCATGCGGTCCTTGCCGGGGCAGCCCGCCCCGTGCTCGACCTTCATGTGCTTCAGGCAGAACCACCAGTCGCCGTCGTCGTCCGCCATCGGCGCTCCTCTCGATCGCGCTCGGACGGGATTCGTTGCCCCGATCCCGCTGACTACACTCCATCACTATGACGACCCAGCTGCTCCGGCCCGGACACGTTTCACCGATGCGCAAGGTCCCGTCGAGCATCCCGCGGCCGGAGTACGTCGGGAAGAAGCGGCCGAGGACCGGGGAGCCGGACGTCAAGACCCCCGAGATCATCGAGCGGATGCGGGTGGCCGGGAAGATCGCGGCGCAGGCGCTGCAGGAGGTCGGCCGGCACGTCCGGCCGGGGATCACCACCGACGAGCTCGACCGGATCGGGCACGAGTACATGCTCGACCACGGCGCCTACCCGTCCACGCTCGGGTACCGGGGGTTCCCCAAGTCGCTGTGCACCTCGATCAACGAGGTGATCTGCCACGGCATCCCGGACGACACGGTCCTGCGCGACGGCGACATCATCAACGTCGACATCACCGCCTACATCGACGGCGTGCACGGCGACACCGACGCGACGTTCCTGTGCGGCGACGTCGACGAGGAGTCGCGGCTGCTGGTGGAGCGCACCCGCGAGGCGACCATGCGCGGCATCCGCGCGGTCAAGCCGGGACGCGCGCTGAACGTGATCGGGCGGGTCATCGAGTCGTACGCCAAGCGGTTCGGGTACGGGGTCGTCCGCGACTTCACCGGGCACGGGATCGGCACGACGTTCCACTCCGGCCTGGTCGTCCCGCACTACGACGACCCGAGCGCCACGACGATCATCGAGCCGGGGATGACGTTCACGATCGAGCCGATGCTGACGCTCGGCTCCCACGACTACGACATGTGGCCGGACGGCTGGACGGTCGTCACCAAGGACCGCAGGCGCACGGCGCAGTTCGAGCACACGCTGCTGGTGACCGACGACGGCCACGAAATCCTCACCCTGCCGTGACAGTCCTGTTGATCTAGGGTCCGATTCGCCCCCTTACCGGCCGGGAGACTCTCTAGAGATGAACGCCCCAGCGCCGTACGAGCCGCGGGTTCCGTCCGACAGCATGCCGCCGGGGCGGGCCGCGCTGAGCGTGACGTGGGCGGCGCTCCCGTTCCTGACCCTCGGCTACGCGACGCCGTTCACGTTCGCGGCGGCGGCGCTGTGGCGGCGCAGCGTGCACCTCGTGGTGTCGACGGCCGCGTACCTGGGCGTGTTCGTGGCGGCGATGTTCCTGCTCCCCGGCATCGGCAAGGACGACGGCACCGAGCGGACGGTCGGCGTCCTGCTGTTCGTCCTCGCGGTGGTCGGCTGCGGCCACGCGTTCCTGATCCGGCGCCGGGTGTTCGACCCGCACGGGCTGTCGGCGGTCGACAACGAGGCCGTGGTGGAGCGGGTCAAGCGGCGGCGGCTGCTGCGGGAGAAGGCGCGCGAGCTGGCCGCGGCCGACCCGGGCCTCGCCAAGGAGCTGCGGATCGGGCGTCCCGACCTGCCGCGCCAGTACAACGACGGCGGGCTCGTCGACGTCAACCACGCCCCGGCGGAGGCGCTGACGCTGCTGCCCGGCATCACCCCGGAGCTGGCGGGGAAGATCGAGCGGGTCCGGGAGGAGGCGGGCGGCTTCATGTCCGCGGAGGAGCTGTCGGCCGTGGCGGGGCTGCCGCCGTCGCTGACGAGCGACCTCGCCGACTACGCCGTCTTCATCCGCTGATCTCGGGTATGCACCCTGCGTGGCCCCCAAGAAGCGGAAGAACGGCGGCGACCGGCTGGCGGAGTACCGGGGCAGGCGCGATCCGGGGAGGACGCCGGAGCCCGTCCCGAAGGAGAAGGCCCTGCCCCAGGGGAACGACGACACGTTCGTCGTCCAGGAGCACCACGCGACCAGCCTGCACTGGGACCTGCGCCTCGAACGCGGCGGAGTGCTGGTCTCGTGGGCGGTCCCGAAGGGCCTGCCGTGGAGCCCGGAGACGAACCACCTCGCCGTGCACACCGAGGACCATCCGCTGGAGTACGCGACGTTCGAGGGCGAGATCCCGCGCGGCGAGTACGGCGCCGGGCAGATGACCGTCTGGGATCGCGGGACGTACGAGACCGAGAAGTGGTCCGAGCGCGAGGTGAAGATCGTCATCCACGGCTCGCGGGTGTCCGGCCGGTACGTGCTGTTCCGGACGCGCGGCAAGAACTGGATGATCCACCGGATGGACCCGCCGGCCGACCCGGACGCCGAGCCGCTGCCCGCGTCGGTCGTCCCGATGCGCCCGGCCGAGAAGGCGCGCCTCCCCCGCGACCAGGACGCGTGGGCGTTCGAGTTCGCCTGGGGCGGCCGGCGGCTGGCCGCCTACGTCGAGGGCGGCCGGACCCGGTTCACCGACGGCCGGGGCCGCGCCGTGGACGGCCCCGGCGGGCTCGGCTCCCGGCTCGGCGCCGAGCTCGGCGTCCGGCGGACGGTGCTGGACGGCGAACTGGCCGTCCTGGACGGCCGCGAGACGTACATGGTCTACGACCTGCTCCATCTGGACGGGCATCCGCTGCTGGACGTCCCGTACCGGGAGCGGCGCGAGCGGCTCGACGGCCTCGGGCTGTCGGGGCCGACGTGGCAGACGGCCCCCTGGTTCCCCGGCGACGGCGACGCCGTCCGGGACGCGGCCCGCGACCAGGGCCTGCCGGGCGTCCTCGCCAAGCGCCTGGACTCCCCGTACGAGCCGGGCGAGGAGTCCGGCGCCTGGCGCTTCGTCCCCGTGGGCGGGCCTCAGTAGGCGGCGCTCAGTCGGCGGCGCTCAGTAGGCGGCGGTGATGCGGCGCTGCAGGGCGTTGCCCTTCTCCAGCTCGTCGACCAGCGCGATGGCGTAGTCCTCGGCGCTGATCGCGCTGTTGCCCTCGGCGTCGGCGAGCAGCTGGTCGCCACCCAGCCGGAACGTGCCGGTGCGCTCGCCGGGCTGGATGACGGCGGCGGGCGAGATGTAGGTCCAGTCGAGGTCGCCGGCCTCGGCCCGGATGACGCCGAGCTGCTCCGCCGCCGCGAGCGCCTCGCTCTTGTACATCTCGGGGAACTCGGGGGTGTCGACGAGCCGCACGCCGGGCGCGACCTCCAGGCTGCCGGCGCCGCCCACCACGATCAGCCGGCGGACGCCGGCCCGCCGCAGCCCGTCGAGCACGCCGCGCGTGGCGGCGAGCAGCGGGCCGGTCGTCTCCGACCCATCGCGGGGCGGCGGGACCGACAGCACCGCGGCGTCGTGCCCGGCGGCGAGCCCGCCGATCGCGGCGGCGTCGCCCGCCTCGGCCTTCGCCGTCCCCGCGCCGCCGCTGCGGGTGACGCCGGTGACCTCGTGGCCGCGGCGGCGGGCCTCGTCCGCGATGCGGCTCCCGACCATCCCCGTCGCACCGATCAGCAGGATCTTCACGTGACCTCCTCGAACGTCGTCCGCTCGACGGTATCTATCGGATACTGGTTACTTCAACGTGCCATTGATACCCTTTGGGAACTATGAGAGGCGACGCGTTCGACCCCGACTGCCCGACCCGGCTGATCCTCGACCGCATCGGCGACAAGTGGTCGGTGCTGGTCGTGCTCAGCCTGACCGGCGGGCCGCGCCGGTTCACCCAGCTACGCGACACGATCGGCGGCGTGACCCCCAAGGTGCTGACGCAGACCCTCCGCGCGATGGAGCGCGACGGGCTCCTCGTCCGGACGGTCTACGCCGAGGTGCCGCCCCGGGTCGAGTACGCCCTCACCCCGCTCGGCCTGTCGCTGCAGACGCCGATCAAGGCCGTCGCCGACTGGGCGGAGGAGAACGTCGGGGCCGTCCTGTCCGCCCGCGAGGCCCACGCCTGACGGCGGAACCGGAGCGCCCTCCCCCGCATCAAAGGGACGTTGCACCCGCTTCGGCGCGTCGCCACAGAAACCGATCATGCGCGGGTTAGAGTCCCGCCCTGAGTACGGGCGGCGGGCGCTCTGGAAGGCGGGGAACGGCACATGATGGGCAAGACGCACGCCCTGAGCGGCGCGCTGGCGTGGCTGGCCGCCGTCCCGGTGCTCGGCTACGAGCCGCTGCTCGGCGACCACGCGGTGTCGCTGTCGGTGGAGCAGGTCGCCGCGGGCGCCGTGGTCTGCGCGGGCGCGGCGATCCTGCCGGACATCGACCACCACAACGGCCGCATCGCCAACACGTTCGGCCCGATCACCCACCACATGTGCAAGTGGATCGGGAAGCTGTCCGGCGGGCACCGGCACGCGACCCACTCGATCCTGTTCGCGGTCGGCATCGGCTGGGCGATGGACACCCTCGCGACCCACTACGTGTACGCCTGGTGGGCCTGCCTGTTCATGATCGTCGGCCTCGGGCTGCGCGGCGTCGGGCTGGACTTCGAGGGCAAGGAGCCCCAGTCGGCGCTCGCCGACTGCGCGCTCGCCCTCGTCGCCGTCTGGCTCATGCACAAGATCGATATGAGCTTCGTCGGATTCGCGGTCACACTCGGCTGCCTGGCGCACGTCGTCGGAGACTGCCTGACACCGCGGGGGTGTCCGGTGTTCTGGCCGCTGCCGTGGCGCATCGACATCCCGGTCGTCCCGAAGACCGACGGCAAGGTGGAGCGCTGGGTCGTGATGCCCGTCCTCACCCTCGGCATCGCGATCCTCGCCGTCCGGTCGGTCCTCGGCGACGTCACCGCCCAGTGGCTGACCAGGAACTGATCATTCGAGCAGGTCGGCGAACCGGTCGCAGCCCATCGTCTGCGACGCCCCCTCCTCGAACGCGTTGGAGACCAGGACGGCGGACACGCCCGGGATCGCCTCCGCGGTGCACACCACCTGCGCCAGCGCCGTGCGGGACCACTCGCCTCCCGGTTCGGCCCGCCCGCCGCCGAACCTGAGGCCCGGCAGCTGGACGCCCACGACTCCGCGCCGCACCTCGTACACCGTCATGGCGTCGGTGTCGCCGACCTCGCTGTACAGGCCCCTGCGGCGCTCGTCCACGGTCACCGGCTTTCCGAGCTGGGTCAGCGGCAGATACGGATGGCCGGCCAGCCCCGGGCGGGCGACCCGCGTCAGCCGCTCCTCGCGCACCAGGTACAGGGTCATGGTGGGCGCCTGGCCGTCCGCGACCGGGGGGCTTCCCGCGCTGATGATCCCGGTGGGCCGCACGCCGCAGCCCGCGACGGCGAGCCCGCAGGCGAGCACGGGCGCGAGCACGGACGCGAGCACGGACGCCGCCGCGGCGGCTCCGGAACGGCGCCTAGTCATCGGCCGCCTCCGCATCGCCGGGCCGTGCGGGCAGCCACAGGGTGAACACCGTGCCTCCGTCCGGGCGGTTGGCCGCCTCCAGCGTCCCGCCGTGCAGGACGGCGTTCTCCCTGGCGATCGACAGGCCGAGTCCGCTGCCGTCACTGCGGGACCGGGCCGCCTCCGCCTTGACGAACCGGTCGAAGACCGCGCCGAGCAGTTCCTCCGGCACGCCCGGCCCGCGGTCGGCGACGGCGATCTCCACGCCCGGCGCGTCCGCCCGGCACGCCGGGCCGAAGCGCAGGGTGACGGGCGGGCCGCCGTGCCGGACCGCGTTGCCGACGAGGTTCGCCACGATGACGTCGAGCCGGCGCGGGTCGCACCGGACGAGCAGGCCGTGCGGCCCCTCGACCGCGACCCCGTCCGCCAGGCCGCGCGCCGCCAGCGTGCCGGCGACCGCGTCCCCGAGGTCGACGTCGTCGAGGACGAGCGCGGCGGCGCCCGCGTCGAACCGGCTGATCTCGACCAGGTTCTCGATCAGCAGGCCGAGCCGCCGCGTCTCCGCCGCGACGAGCCGCGCCGCGCCGCCGTCCGGGCCGTCCGCCGCCTCCTCCTCGGCCAGCACGCCGGTCATCGCGATCATCGAGGTGAGCGGGGTGCGCAGCTCGTGCGAGACGTCGGCGACGAACCGGCGGGACGCGGCCTCCATCGCGCGCAGCTCGGTGACCGTCCGCTCCAGGGCCGCCGCGGTGCCGTTGAAGGTGCGCGCGAGGTCGGCCAGCTCGTCGCGGCCGCGCACCCGGACCCGCGTCCCGAGCTCGCCCGCGCCGAGGGCGCCGGCGGCCGCGGCGAGGCGGCGCACCGGCCGCAGCACGCCGCGGGTGGCCAGCAGCGCGAGCAGCAGCGCCGCCGCCAGCGCGAGCACGTCGGCGACCGACAGCACCCGGGTGAACGAGCGCAGGTCGGCCTCCTCCCGCGCGAGGCTCGCCGAGACGAAGACCATCGGCGGGGTGGTGCGCCACGGCTCGTCCGCCGTCGTCTCGTAGCCGGTGACGCGCGTACCGATGAGCAGATAGGGGTGGCTCCGGTTCGCCCGGTCCTCGCGGACGACGCGCTGGAAGACCATCCCCCGCATGGCGCGCCGCGCGAACTCCTCGCTCACCGGGACGTCCAGCACGTCGGGGCCCGGCCGCGGGACGGATCCGTCCAGCGGCACCTGGACCCATGCCGCCCTGCGGCCCTCGGCCTCGAGCGCGATCGCCAGATCCGCGCCGAGGGTGTCCTGGACCTCCGGCGGCAGGCGCTGCGGGACGCGCTGGGCGAGCGTGGTGCGCACGTCGGTCAGCACCGCGTCCTGGGCGCGCTGCAGCATCACCCGCCGCATCAGCACGTAGGAGATGCCGGACGCGAGCACCGACGCCAGCAGCGCGACCGCCGTGAAGGCCGCCGCGAGCCGCATCCGCAGGCCGGTGAGCCGGCGGCGGCCCGTCACGGCGCGGTGAACCGGTAGCCGAACCCCCGGACGGTCTCGATCAGCCGCGGCTCGGCCGGCTCGTCCTCGATCTTGGCGCGGACGCGCTGCACGCACGCGTCCACGAGCCGGGAGTCGCCCGGATAGGTGTGCTCCCACACCTCGGCGAGCAGGTGCCGGCGGGTGAGGACCTGCCCGGGGCGCCGCGTCAGCTCCAGCAGCAGCCGCAGCTCGGTCGGGGTGAGGCGCAGGTCGGTGCCGCCCTTGGTCACCTTCAGCGACAGCCGGTCGACGACCAGGTCGCCGTAGACGGAGCGGTCGGTGCGGGTCTGGTCCGCGCGGCGCAGCACGGCGCGGATGCGGGCGTCCAGCACGCGGGGCTCGACCGGCTTCACCACGTAGTCGTCGGCGCCGGCCTCCAGGCCGAGGACGATGTCGAGGTCGTCGCCGCGCGCGGTGAGCAGGATCACCGGCAGCGAGTCCTCGCGGCGGATGCGCCGGCACACCTCGATCCCGTCGATGCCGGGCAGCATCACGTCCAGCAGCGCGATCTCGGGGCGCCGCGCCCGCAGCGCCGCCAGGCCGTCCTCGCCGGTGGACCGGGACGTCACCCCGTGCCCCTGGCGGGTGAGCGCCAGCTCCAGCGCGGTGCGGGCGGAGGGGTCGTCCTCCACGAAGAGAATGCTCGCCACCAGGTCATTATCGGATATTCGTGATCAAGTTCCGGGCTGTGTCACGAAATCCGGACACTCCCCGCACCCGGCGATGACACCGCGCCGGAACGGTGGGCCCCATGGCTCTCGCGATCATCCCGGCACGTCCCCACGCGCCGGCCGCTCCCCCGCGACCGGACCGCCGCCGCGCGCTCGGCTGCCTGCTCGCCGCCGGAGTGCTCGCCCAGGTGGCGCTGCGCCTGTGGCTCGCCCGCACCCGGACCGGACCCGCCGCGGACCCGGACGAGACCGGCTACCTGATCGCGGCCCGCTGGCTGGCCGGCGGGCCCGGCGCCGACCTGTCCGGGAACACCTTCTACCAGGGCGGATATCCGCTGCTGCTCACCCCCGTGTACTGGTTCACCCGTGACCCGGCGGCGGTCTACGCGGCCGTCATGGTGATCAACGCGCTGGCGGGCGCCGCGCTGTTCCCGCTCGGGTACGCGGCGGCGCGGCGGTTCGGGCTCGGCCGCCGGACCGCGCTGCCACTGGCGTTCGCGGCGGCGCTGCTGCCGGCCACGACGTTCTTCGGCGCGTTCGCGCTCGCGGACGCCGTCCTGCCGGCGCTCGTCCTCGGATGGCTGCTGAGCCTCGACCGCTTCGTCCGGAGCGGGCGGGCGGGCGGCGCGGTCCTCGCGAGCACGGTCGCGTCCTGCGCGGCGGCCGTGCACACGCGCGGAACCGTCCTGCTCGCCGTCCACGCGCTGGCGCTCGCCGTCCTCGCGCTGCATCCCCCGCGGCGGCGGGCGGCCCTGGTCGCGGGAGGCGCGGCCCTCGCCGGATTCGCGGCGGGTTCGATGCTGAACGCGCAGATCACGGACGCGCTGTACCCCGGGGGCGTGCGCGACCTCGCCGGGATCCTGGAGTCCAGGCTGGGCACGGTGGCCGGGCAGCAATGGGCGCTGTCCGGGGCCGCCGGGCAGCTCTGGTACCTGGTCGCCTCGACATGGGGGCTGGCCGGCGCCGGGCTGGCGGCGGTCGCGGTGGTACCGGTGCGGCGCCGCACCCCGGCCGCCGACCGCCTCATGGCGGCCGTGCTGCTGACCGCGACCTGCGGGATCGCGTACGCGTCGTCGGCGGCACTGCCGGACGAGCACCGGGTCGGCAACTTCGCCTACGGCCGCTACCTGTCGTGCCTGGCCCTCGTGTACGCGCTGGCCGGGGCGGTGGTCCTCCTCCGCGCGGGCGCGCGGACGGCGCTCGGGGCGGCGGCGTCGTCCGTCCTCGTCCTGGCGGGGACCGGGCTCTGGGTGACCGCCTACGCGGGCGAGCGGCTGCGCACCCACGCGTTCATCGGGTTCGACTTCCCCGAGATCATGTTCCTGACCGGCGACCGCGCCGCGCTGCACCTGCCCGAGGCGACGCTCGCCGCGGCCGCACTGCTCGGCGCGCTGCTGCTGCTCTCGCGGGTGGGCCGCGCGCCCCTCGCCGCCATCGCCCTGACCGGGGTGAACCTGGCCGCGATGACGTTCGTCATGACGCCGTCGCGCGAGCGCGTCCGGCCCGTCCCGCCGCTGCCCGGCCCGGCGGCGGGCGGGGTCGTCGCGGACGTCTCGCTCAACTGGGCGACCCGGACCAAGCTCATGTACCCGGTGTGGTGGACGCGGATCGGCCGGATCGACGTCCGCGACGGCCGCCCGCCCGCGCCCGGCGTGTGCACCGTCGTGGTGCCGGTGCCGGACGGGACGTCCCCGGAGGCGTCATGGCCCGCCCACCCGGCGGCCTGGCGGGTGCACGCGCGGCCCGGCTGGGCGGCCTGGCACGACCCGGACTGCGCGGCGGCTCGGCAGCGGGCGGCACAGTAGCGGGTGACTCGGCAGCGGGTGACTCAGTAGCGGGTGACGAGGGCGATGCGGCCGTGGTCGACGAGGAAGCCGTCGGAGACGAAGGTGACCTCGCCGCCGTACTCCAGCGCCGTCTCGATGACGTCGTCCACGGCGTCGTCGACGACGTCGGCGCCCTTGAGGACGCCCGGCATGCCGTCCACCGGGACGAGTTCGCCGTGCGACTTCACCGCGGGCGCGTAGTAGCCGCGCTCGACGACCAGGTGCTCGCCGCGGCCCTCCTCGACCAGCGGCGTGACCTCGCAGAGGCCGCCCGCGTAGCGCTGGATGCTGCGCGCGGCCTCCAGTTCGGCGAGCACGCCGACCTCGCGGAGGTCCTCGTAGGCGGCGAGCGCGGGACGGGCCGCCTCGGCGAGCGCGCTCGGCGAGGCGCCCTCGAAGCTGCCGTCGACGCGGCCCGCCACCGTGATGTGCGGCCCGGCCACCTCGTCGAAGAACGCCTGGTGGCGGGTGACGCCGGCGACGATCAGGGGCCGGCGGTCGCGGGCGAGGACCCGGTCGAGGGCGGCCACCACGTCCCGCATGACCTGGCGCTGCCGCTCGCCGTCGCCGCCCTGCGCGGCGCGCCGCGCCTGCCGCCCGGACCCGGCCTCGTCGATCGGCTCCGGCGCGATCGGGAACCCGGCGGCGGTGCGCTCGGTCAGCTCCTCGCCGCGGCCGTCCCACAGCCGCGCCCGCTGGTCCGACAGCGACAGCAGCCAGTAGCGCGGGGTGCGGGTGTAGGCGGCGACGAGGTCGCGGGTCGCGAACCCGGTGTCCACGACGACCCGCTCGTCCACGGGCTGGCCGATCGTGAAGGCGTGGTGCTCGCCGTCCGGCGCGGCGAACAGCACGAGGCCGTCGGAGGCGTGCCGCAGGTCGACCTCGTCCGCGGCGCGCTCCAGCCCGCGCAGGACGTGGTCGGCGGCGTCCGGCGCGACCCGGGCGTCGTCGTGCAGCCGGCGCCGCACCTCGGACAGGAGGTTGCGCAGCCGGATCGGGTCCTGGCGGTTGTCCGGGACGGACCGGTGCGTCGGCATCAGCACCGACACCGCCGGATAGGCGCGCGGCTTGCGCAGCTCGGACAGGGTAACGGCGTCCATGATCCCCCGATCGGTCAGCCATGTCTCTTATGTCTCTTTTGTAGCTACCGGCAGGTAAACCAGGTGTAAGCCCCGCCCGATGGGGCCGCCTAGACCTGCGCGATCACGGGGCCGAGGACGTCCAGGAACGGCGCGTGCACGGTGACGTAGGAGAACCCGAAGCGCTCGCGCCGCTCCCGGAGCTGCCCGGCGATCTGCGCCTCCGTGCCGAGCAGCACGAACGGGGTGTCGAGGATCTCCTCGACGGTCAGGTACGGCAGCCGCTCGGCCCGGATCCGCTCGGCCTCGGCGCGCCGGTCCGGGGTCACCTGGACGTGCTGGACCAGGACGTTCCACTCGATGCCGGCGGCCCGCTCCCCCGCGTGCTCGCGGACGAACCGGACCCGCTCCTCCGCCTCCGCGGCGGTGCCCAGCCGGAACGTCCCCGGCTCCTCGCCCCTCACCTGGTACGCCCCCGCGATCCCGACGATGTCGGCGTACCGGGCGGCGGCCCGCAGCACCGTGTCGCCGGTGCCGCCGACGAGCAGCGGCGGCCCGGACCCGCCGAACCCGCCGCGCTGCACCGGCTCCAGCGGCGCCAGCCCGAAGTGCTCGGCCACCGGCCGGTGCCGCTCGTAGCCGTCGCCGCCGAACAGCCCGCCCAGCTCCTCGATCAGCCGGGCCATCCGGTCCGCCCGCGCGCCGAACGGCTCCCACGCGATCCCGGCCGCGTCGAACTCCCACTTCATGTGCCCGGCGCCGAGCCCCAACTCCACCCGCCCGCCGGTGAGCCGGTCGGCGGTGGCGACCTCGCGGGCCAGCAGGTGCGCGTTCCAGAACCCGGCGTTCAGCACGAGCGTGCCGACGCGCAGCCGCTCGGTCGCGTCCGCGGCGGCGACCATCGTCGGGAACGGCGCCGGGGCGCCGAGGTGGTCGGGCACGAGCGCGATGTCGTAGCCGTACCGCTCGCCGCGCCGGCACCGCTCGGTGAAGTCCTCGCGGGAGGCGATGTCGAAGAAGTTGAACCCGAAGCGGAAGTCCCTCATCCCCCCACCCTGGCAGCTCAGCCGGGCGTGATGAAGGACGTCTCGTAGGCGAGGATCACGGCCTGGGTCCGGTCGCGGGCCTGCAGCTTGGCGAGGATGTTGCCGACGTGCGTCTTCACCGTCTGCGGGCTCACGAACAGGTCCCCGGCGATCTCGGCGTTGGAGCGGCCCTTGGCCATCAGCCGCAGGACGTCCCCCTCCCGCTCGGTGAGCTGCGCGTGCCAGCCGGCGCCGCCGCCCGCGCCGGAGCCGCCGTGCCGGGCGGCCAGTTCCCGGATCGCCGCCGGGAACAGCAGGCTGTCGCCGTGCGCGACCATCCGGATCGCCCGCAGGATCTCCTCGGGCCGCGTCCGCTTGAGCAGGAAGCCGTGCGCGCCGGCCTTCAGCGCGTCGTAGACGTACTCGTCGTTCTCGAACGTGGTGACGACGATGATCCGCGGCGGCTCCGGCACGGTCTCCAGGATGCGGCGGGTCGCCTGGATGCCGTCCAGCCGCGGCATCCGCACGTCCATGAGGACCACGTCGGGGCGCAGCCGCCGCACCGCGTCCGGCACCTCGGAGCCGTCGGCCGCCTCGCCGGCCACGGCCAGGTCGTCCTCGGCGCCGATGATGGCGGCGAGGCCCGCGCGGATCAGCCGCTCGTCGTCGACCAGCAGCACCTTGATCGTCATGTTCCGGACCTTAGCGGCAGCGAGACGCGGAACCGCCAGGCGTCCCCGTCGGCCCCCGCGGCCATGTCGCCGCGCAGCACGGTGACGCGCTCGCGGACCCCGGCGAGGCCGCGGCCGCCGCCGTGGTCGGCGCCGTCGCCCCGGTACGCGCCGAGCGGGTTGCTCATCTCCATCTCCAACCGGTCTCCCGCGATGCCGAGCCGCAGCCGCACCGGGACCCTCCCGGCGTGCCGCAGGGCGTTCGTCAGCCCCTCCTGCACGATCCGGTACGCCTCCCGCGACACGGCCGCCGGGACGTGCTCCACCTCCGCCGCCACCTCCGCGTCGAGTTTCACGCCCGCGATCCGGGTCTGCTCCAGCAGCCGCCCGAGGTCCTTCAGCGTGGCCTGCGGCGCGGGACGGGACGCGTCCTCCCGCAGCAGCCCCAGCACGTGGTCGAGGTCCTCCAGCGCGGCGCGGGCCGACTCCTCGATCGCGCCGAGCGCCTCCCGGGCGAACGCCGGGTCGGCGTCCAGGACCCGTCCGGCGGCCCCCGCCTGCAGCGTCACCACGCTGAGCGCGTGGCCCACCGAGTCGTGCAGCTCCCTGGCCAGCCGGTTGCGCTCGGCCAGCTTCACCGCCCTGTCCTCGGCGGCGGCGAGCCTCTCGGCGGCGGACGGGCCGAGGAACCACGGCGCGAGCCTGGACAGCAGGGTGCCCGCCGCCACGATCAGCGCGAGCAGCACGGCCAGCGACGCCAGCCCGATCGCCGGCGTCGTCCACTGCCGCCAGTCGTCCTGCCAGCCCCAGACCTCCAGGAACCGGGTGTCCCAGGTCACCATCGGCGCCAGGGTCATCACGACCGCGAACGGCGGCACCGCCAGGCTGAGACCGCTGACCACCACCCCGGCGCCGAGATGCAGGCTGAACCACGCCGCGGCGCGGAGCCGGCTCTCCCACGAGCGCGCCGACCCCGGCACGAGCGCCGCGGCGGGCCCCTTGAGCAGCTCCCTGGCGAGGGACGCCTCCAGCAGCCGCACCGTCGGCACGAGCCCGGTCACGAACGTCGCCGCCGCCGGCAGCACGAGCAGCAGCAGCGCGCCCGCCACCACGGCGTTGCCGATCGGCAGCAGCGGGGAAAGGCTCATCGCCAGGAACCAGTACGGCATCAGCAGCGCGCCGCCCACCACGAGGTGCGACCAGCGCTGCCAGGTCGTCCGCTCGATCAGCGGCCGCAGCACGTGAACCACACCCCGATCCTGGCAGACCCCTCTCCGATGCCCCTCCCCCGTGAGAGGGAGTGCGGTCCTACGCCTTGCCTTGTTCTTCGGCGGCCTTGTCCAGTTGGGCCAGCTTGGCGAGGCGGGCGTTGTAGGCGGCCAGTTCGTCGTCCTCGGGACGGCCGCCGGGTCTCGCGGCGCGGTCGGCCTTGCGGTCCGAGCGCCGCGCCTGCCGCTGGTCGTCGGCGTACCACTGGCACGCCATCACGATCAGGACGATGAACGTCGGGATCTCGCCGAACGCCCAGGCGATCGCGCCGCCGGTGTGCTGGTCGTGCAGGACGGTGGTGCCCCACGGCGGGTCGACGGCCGCGTACCAGCCGCGCGCCAGCGCCTGGCTCATGCTCATCACGGCGATGCCGAAGAACGCGTGGAACGGCATCGTCACGAACAGCAGGATGAGCCGGGCGGGGTAGGGCAGCTTGCGCGGCGCCGGGTCGACGCCGAGCAGCACCCAGAAGAACAGCGACCCGGCCGCGAGGAAGTGCACCATCATCGCGATGTGGCCGAGGTGGTTGCGCATCGCCGCCTCGAACAGCGGCGTGAAGTACAGCGCGAACAGGCTCACCACGAAGATGACCGTGGCCACCCCGGGATGCGCGATCACCCGCAGGTAGCGGCTGTGCAGCAGCACGGTCAGCCACTCGCGCGGGCCGAGGTCGCCGCGCACCCGGGCCGGCTTCAGCGCGCGCAGCGCCAGGGTCACCGGCGCGCCGACGACGAGGAGGATCGGCGTCAGCATGTTCAGCACCATGTGCTGCGCCATGTGCACGCTGAACAGGATCGGCGCGTACTTGGCGACGCCGGTCTGCGTGACGGCGATGATGCTGACCAGGCCGAGGAGCCAGGCGGCGGTGCGGCCCACCGGCCAGGAGTCGCCGCGCCGCCGCAGCCGGACGACGGCGCCGAGGTAGAGGCCGCCGAGGACGGCGACGAGGGCGGCGAAGAACAGGTCGAACTGCCACAGCGTCAGCAGCCGCACCGGGGTGACCTCGGGCGGCATGTCGTAGCCGAGCAGCGACTTGACCGCGGACTCCGGCTCGGTCGGCGGGGGCGGCGCGGTGCGCGCCAGCGCGACGGCGAGGCCCATGGTGGCCGCCATCACCGCCGCCTCGACGGTGGCGAACCGGGCGAAGGCGCGGGGCTTGCGGTCGTGCAGGGCGGGCAGCGTCCGCTCCCGGTGCCACCAGCCGAACCAGCCCAGCACCGCGAACGCGATGATCTTGCCGAGCGCGAGCCGCCCGTAGTTCGTGGTCACCAGCTCGGCGGGGTCGGGCAGCCGGGCGATGACGTTCACCAGGCCGCTGACGCCGACGGTGATGTAGCACCAGAGGGCCATCCGGCTGAACCGGTCCGCCATGATCGCGAGCTTGTCGCGGCGCAGCAGCGCGTGCGCGCCGACGATGGCGAGCCCGCCGACCCACGGCGCGACCGCGGCGACGTGCAGCGCGACGCCGGTCGTCGCGGTGGCGTGGTTGGCGGCGGAGGCCGAGTGCCCGGTCAGCGGCGCGGGCAGCAGCGCGACCGCGGCCATCGCGAGCAGCCCGAACGCGGCGCCGGGCGTGGTCGTGGTGCGCGCCAGCAGCGCCACGACCACGGCCAGCAGCACCACGATCATCAGGGCGGTGCCCTGCGGCAGCGAGCCGACGTAGCTGCTCAGCTCGCTGCCGGTCAGAACCTCCCCGACCGGCCGGCCGAGGACGTCGGCGACGGTGAGGACGAGGGTGGCGGCCGCGGCGGCGGCCCACCCGGCGGCGGTCCAGGACGCCACGCTCAGGTAGCCGATCGCGTCCTTGGACAGCCGCGGCGCGCCCCGCCCGCCCTCGACGGGCAGGAACGCGGCGGCGGCGAGCAGGGCGCCGACGGTCAGCGCGGACAGCAGGTCCATCGCCGTGCGGGCGGCCGGCAGCCCCCATCGGGTCAGCGCGCCGGCGTCGCCGAGGCCGGGGATGACCTTCTCGGCGACCGAGCCGCCGAGGACCAGGGCGGCCACGAGGCCGGCCCCGGCCGCGGCCACCGCGACCGCGGCGGCCCGCCAGACGACCAGGCTGCCCTTAGTCACCGCTATTCACTTCCGGTCGCCGCCTGGTGCTTGCGCTTGGCGCGGTAGACGATGCCGACCCCGATGCCGATGCCGACCCCGAGGCCGACGACGATCAGCACCCAGAGCACCGCGCCGGAACCGGAGTCCTTCTTCTCGGCCTCCTGGTCGGCCTTGAGCGGCTGCTCGTCGGTGGTGGCGGCCGTACCCGCCTGCTCCTCCGCGCCGACCGCGCCCGCGGACGGCGCGGGGGCGGCGGCCTCGCCCCCGGTCGCGGTGAACGTCAGGTCGGCGTTCTCGATCGGGTGCCCGTCCTCGCCGACGACCCGGTAGGCCACGGTGTAGGACCCGGCGGGCAGCGGCCCCGCCAGTTTCTGCGTCACCGTCGTGCCGGAGCGTTCCGCCTCACCCGACTGGTAGGTCTTCTTCTGCGCGTCGGTGACGACCACCTTCGCCAGGCTGATCTCGTCGCTGAAGACCAGCTTGATCTCGGTGACCGACTCGGCGGACGCGCCCTTGCCGGGGGTGCTGTCGATGAGCCGGGTGTGCGCGAGCGCGGAGGTGGCGGTCACGGCGCCGAGGGCGAGGGCGAGGGCCGCGACGACGCCGAGGCGCCGCACGGCCCGGCGGGGCTTGCGGATGTTCATGGAGGGCCGGGTTCTGTAGTGAGTTGAAGGGCTGCGTCCACCTTACTGAGCCGGTCGCCATGGCCCGTTCCGGGTCGTGCTATCGCGTTGCCGCGGGAGCGCGGTCAGCCGCAGTCGCAGCAGCAGCCGTCGCAGCAGTCGCAATCGCAGTCGCAGTCGCAGCAGTTGCAGCACTCGCAGCAGTCGCCGCAGCCGTCGTCGCAGTGCCGGGTGCACCAGCAGCGGTCCCCGCACGAGTCGCCGTGGTGGTCGCTCCACTCGGGCTGGAAGACGCCGCAGGTCACGCACACGGCCGCCCCGGTGAAGCAGGGGATCGGCCAGCCGGGGCGCGGCCGCCGGGGGCCGTGCCTCGACTGGTTCTCCGGATCGGCGAAGACCCGGTCGACGGAGCGGCCCACCTCCCGGTCCAGCAGCGCCCGGACGAGCCGCGGCCGCTCCAGCTCCAGGTCGGCGAGGGCGAGGCGGAGCCCGTGCAGGGCGTCGTCCGCATGCCGCCGGGCCTCGTCGAGGGTGGTGCCGGTGGCGAGGAGGGGGTTGTAGGCGCCGGCCTCCCGGTCGTCCGCGAGGTCCTCGACGGCGTCGACGAGGTGGGCGACGCGGCCGAAGAAGCGGCCGGCCTCGGCGAGCGCCTCGGCGTTGCCCTCCCGGCCCGCGAGGACGGCCGTGTGCGCGAACACGGCGGCGACGGCCGTCTCGGTGGGCTCGGTCAGGTCGAGGAGGCCGAGCCCCGGCGCCGACTCCAGCAGCGGCTGCCGGGCGACCGCGTCGCGCAGCGCGGACGGGTCGAAGCCGACCGCGGCGCCCGTCCGGCCGCCGGCGGCGTCCCAGCGGTCGGCCATCCGCCCCGCCGCGGCGGCGACCAGGCGGCGCGCGTAGGGCCCGTCGCCGTCCGCGACGTGGTCGCGCGCCTTGCCCGCGGCGAGCAGCAGCGACGCGGCGGCCGCGAGCTGCGCGCCCCGCGCCTTCGCCGTGACGACCTCGGCGGTCTTCATCCCGCGCAGCGCGCACGGCCCGGCCTTGCGGCGCGGCGACAGCTCGGGGGCCTGCGCCTCGACCAGCACCGACACCAGCAGCCCGTCGTAGTTGGTGACGAGCCGCGCGGCCTGGCCGTGCTCGGCCCGCAGCGTCAGGCAGAGCCCGCACAGGTGGGCCATCCAGTCCTTGAACAGCGAGCCGCACAGCACATGCCTGCACGGACGAACCACACCGAACACCAGCGACTCCCCCACCTCGAACAACTCGCAGCATTATGGACGCGGCGCCGTCCGAGATGGTTCGGCTACACCCCCACGCAGGTGAGCGCGCGGCGGTAGGCCGCCATCCGGGACTCCTCGGCGGTGCCGGCCTCGGACAGGACCTCGGCGAGGTCGAACCACGCCTGCGCGGCCTCGCGGGAGGACTCCATCTGCTCCAGGCAGGTCGCGGCGCGGGTCAGCACCTCGACGGCGCGGTCGCGGCGGCCGAGCCGCACCGACGCCTCGCCGAGCACGGTCAGCGCCCCGGCGGTGGCCCGGCGCGGGGCGTCCCCGAGCAGGTCGAGGGCCTCCTCGGCGAGCGCCACCGCCTCGGCGGGACGGCCGAGCGCGGTCTCCGCGCGGGCCAGCTCGGTCAGGCACCAGGCGACGTCGATCTCCCCGGACGAGCTGGCGCTGATCTCGCCGCGCACCCGGGCCAGCAGCTCGCGGGCGCGGGCGGCCTGGTCGGGGCGGGCGCGCAGCAGCAGCCCGGCGTAGATCACGCGGAGCCGGTTCAGGTCGCGGGGGTCCTCGCCGTCGCCGGCCAGCATCAGCGCCCGCTCGGCGAGCGTGACGCCCTCCTCGTACTCGCCGCGGATCTCCGCGACGTAGGCGGCCTCCCAGCAGGCGACCATCCGCGCCCGGGGGCTGCCGATCCGCTCGGCCCGCTCGACGAGCTGGGCGGCGAGCTGGCGGGCCCGGACGAGGTCGCCGCGCTCGATGAACGCGGCGAGCAGGGCCGCGCCGAGGAGCACGGCCGCGTCGGTCGAGTCGGCGCCGGTGGCGATGAGGTGCCGCAGCGCGCGCTCGGCCGCCTCGACGCCCGCGCTGACGTCGCCGCGCTCGCGCAGGCAGCGGCTCAGCGCGACGTGCACCTTCGCCCAGTGGTCGAGGTCGGCCTCGGCGGAGGCCTCCTCGGTCAGCGCGGTCAGCTCGGCGATCGCCCCCTCCAGCTCGCCCGCGGCCTCCAGCGCGAGCGCGTGCCCCCAGCGCGCCTGGTGCAGCATGTCGGGCAGCGCGACCGCGTCCGCGCTCGCGAGGACCTCGGCGAACCTGGCCCGCGCCTCGGCCGCCGCGCCGTTGCTGAGCGCGATCTCGGCGTAGTCGAGGGTGACGCGCAGCTCGTCCACGACGTCCTCGCTGACGCCGCTGACGAGGTAGGTCGCCGAGCAGTTCAGCTTCGCGGCCAGCAGCTCCACCACGCTCGGGGCCGGCACCCGCTTGTCGCTCTCGATCAGCGAGATGTAGCTGTCGGACAGTTCGGGGAAGGCGAGCTGCGCCTGGCTCACGCCCTGCCGGATCCGCAGGGCGCGGATCCGCTGCCCCAGTGTCTCCCGATCCATCGTGTGACCACCGCCTACCAGGTAATCGCCGCGCGCGGGGCGAGGATGAAGCCGACTCAGGTCCTCAAGTGTGCCGATATCCCGGCCGGTCAGGCCCGCGATTCGCCGTATTCGGTACCGAAGCGTGTTCGAATCCGCACTCCGGCAGGCTATAGGGGCGGGCTTTGGGGCGCGCCCCCGCCCCGCCAACGCCCCCGTCACGCTGCGGAGTTCGCACCGGCTAATCTGTGCTCGCCCGAATCCGGCTCTACGCCGCCGGAACCACCGCCGCGCAGAGATGAGCGCCCGCCATGTCCAAGACCAGTACCGCGAAGACCGACGAATCGCCGCCGGCCGGCGGGGGCGGGCCGCTGGAGCGGCTGTTCGAGCTCACCGCGCGGGGCACCACGGTGCCGCGCGAGCTGCGCGGCGGGGTCACCACGTTCTTCGCGATGGCCTACATCATCCTGCTGAACCCGATCATCCTCGGCGGGGCGAAGGACGTCACCGGCGCGACGCTGTCGATCCCGCAGCTGACCACGATGACCGCGCTGTCCGCCGCGGTCACCACGGTGATCATGGGCCTGGTCGGGAACGCTCCGCTGGCGCTCGCCGCGGGCCTCGGCATCAACGCGGTGGTGGCGTTCCAGGCGGCGCCGGTGATGACCTGGCCGCAGGCGATGGGCCTGGTGGTGATCGAGGGCGTGGTCATCATCGTCCTCGCGCTGACCGGCATCCGCGAGCGGATCATGAACTCGATCCCGCTGGCGCTCAAGCACGCGATCGCGGTCGGCATCGGCGCGTTCATCGCGCTGGTCGGCCTCTACGACTCGGGGTTCGTCACCTCCAGCGCGACGAGCCCGCCGCTGTCCCTCGGCACCGGCGGCCACCTGGCCACCTGGCCGACGCTGGTGTTCGCGCTCACCCTGCTGCTGATGATCGTGCTGTACGTGCGGCGGGTGCCCGGCGCCATCCTGATCAGCATCATCGCCGGGACGATCGGCGCGGTCGCCATCCAGGAGAACGCCTCCATCAAGGAGGGCGGCTGGGGCGTGGTCACCCCGAACATGCCCGACCAGCTGTTCGCCGCGCCCGACTTCGGGCTGTTCGGGGAGATCGACCTGTTCGGCGGGTTCGGCCGGGCCGGGGTGATCACCGCGCTGGTCGTGCTGTTCACCCTGGTGCTGTCGGGCTTCTTCGACGCGATGGGCACGATCCTCGGGGTCAGCGACGAGGCGGGGCTGCTGAACGAGAAGGGCGAGGTGCCGCGGCTCGGCCGGATCCTGTCGGTGGACGGCCTGTCCGCCGCGTTCGGCGGCGTCACCAGCTCGTCCGCCAACACGGTGTTCGTCGAGTCGGCGGCCGGCGTCGGCGAGGGCGCCCGGACCGGCCTCGCCAACCTCGCCACCGGCGCGCTGTTCACCGTGACGCTGTTCCTCACCCCGCTCGCCGCGACCGTCCCCGCGCAGGCCGCCGCGCCCGCGCTGGTCGTGGTCGGCGCGCTGATGATGACGCAGGTCGCCAAGGTGGACTGGAGCGACCTGGAGCTGACGATCCCGGCGTTCCTCACCATCGTGCTGATGCCGTTCACGTTCTCGATCACCATCGGGATCGGCGGCGGGATGGTCGCCTACGCGCTGATCAAGCTGGCCAAGGGCAAGATCCGCGAGGTGTCGGTCTGGCTGTGGCCGGTGGTGCTGCTGTTCCTGGTCTTCTTCGCGATCAACCCGATCGAGCAGTGGCTGGACGTGCGCTAGCCGCTCCGGGAGAACACGGCTCTGCGGCCATTTGAGACTCTGGGACGCGTTTGCGGGTGTCAAATAGTGCCGTCATGGCGTAAGCAGAAGGTAGGGCCTTACCTCCCGGCGTGAAAGGCGTGGCTGTGGTGTCCGCGGACTCTCCCTCCCGTCCGTCTCCGCCGGGTCACGTCCTGCTGGCGCCTGACAGGTTCCCGGGGGCGCTGACCGCGGCGCAGGCGGCCCGGCATCTCGCGGCCGGGCTGCGCCGTGCCCGGCCGGACGTCCCGCTGGTGGAGCTGCCCGTGGCCGACGGCGGCGAGGGCACCGTGGAGGCCGCGGTCGCGGCCGGGTGGCGCCGGGTCCAGGTCGAGGTGTGCGGGCCGACGGGGCGGCCGGTCACCGCGCGGCTGGCGCTGAACGGCCGCAGCGCCGTGGTGGAGCTGGCCGAGGCGTCCGGGCTGCGCCGGCTGCCGGGCGGCAAGCCGCGCCCGCTCACCGCCTCCAGCCTCGGGACGGGCCAGCTGGTCGCGCACGCGTTACGGCTCGGTGCCCGCCGGATCGTGCTCGGGCTCGGCGGCGGCGCCTGCACCGACGGCGGCGCGGGCCTCGTGCAGGGGCTCGGCGGGCGGCTGCTGGACGCGCTCGGCAAGGACCTGCCGCCGGGCGGGGCGGCGCTGCGCTCGCTGCACGCCCTCGACCTGCGCGGCCTGCCCGACCTGTCGGGCGTCGAGGTGGTGGTGGCGGGCGACTCCGCGGGGCCGCTGCTCGGCCGCACCGGCGCCGCCGCCGTGGACGGCCCGCGCCGCGGCGCGAGCCGCGACGAGGTGCGGGTGCTGGACGCGGGGCTGCGCCGCTGGGCCGATCTCGCGGAGGCGGCGGCCCGGCGGGCGGCCCGCGACCTGCCGGGCGCCGGGACGTCCGGCGGCGTCGGGTTCGCCGCGCTCACCTTCCTCGGCGCGACGATCGAGCCGGGCCCGGCGCTGCTGCTCGACCTGCTGGGCTTCGCCGGGAAGGCGCGCGGCGCCCGCCTGGTCGTCACCGGCGAGGGCACGCTCGACACCCGGTCGCTGCGCGGCACCGCGCCGATCGGGGCGGCCCGCGCCGCGGCCCGCGCGGGCGCGCCGGTCGTCGCGGTGGCCGGCCGCCGCGCGCTCACCGGCGAGCAGCTGCGCAAGGCGCGGATCCAGGCCGCGTACGCGCTGGCCGACATCGAGCCGGACGAGGAGCGCCGCGTCCGGCGGACCGGGCCGTTGCTGGAGCAGCTGACGGTCGCGATCGCCGACGAGTGGCTGCCGGCGCGCCCGTAGCGTGCAACGTTCCACCGGCCGCCGGACCCACCGGCCTTTACAGACTGTCACGGATGAAGACGATGCCTTGACACACTGCTCATGGTCGGAGGCGGGCTCCGGACCGCACGCTGGAAGCACAGGTCCTGGTCAGCGTGGACAGAGGAGCCCCCGGTGAAGATCGGCGTGCCGCGAGAGATCAAGAACCACGAGTACCGGGTGGCGATCACGCCGGCGGGCGTGCACGAGCTGACCCGGCACGGCCACGAGGTGTTCGCCGAGCGCGGCGCCGGCCTCGGGTCAGCGATCCCCGACGACGACTACGCCGCCGCCGGCGCCAAGATCCTGGACGGCCCGGACGAGGTGTGGGCCGAGGGCGACCTGATCCTCAAGGTCAAGGAGCCGGTCGCGCCCGAGTACCACCGGATGCGGCGCGGGCAGGTCCTGTTCACCTACCTGCACCTCGCCGCGTCCCGCGCGTGCACCGACGCGCTGCTGGCCGCCGGCGTCACCGCGATCGCCTACGAGACCGTCCAGCTGCCGGACCGGTCGCTGCCGCTGCTCGCGCCCATGTCGGAGGTCGCCGGGCGGCTCGCCCCGCAGGTCGGCGCCTACAACCTGATGGCGTCCAACGGCGGGCGCGGCGTGCTGCCGGGCGGCGTGCCGGGCGTGGCCCCGGCCAAGGTCGTCGTCATCGGCGGCGGCGTGTCCGGCCTCAACGCCGCGCAGATCGCCGTCGGGATGGGCGCGGACGTGACCGTCATGGACGTGGACGTCGACCGCCTCCGCCACATCGACGCGATCTACCAGGGCCGGCTGCGGACGCTCGTGTCCAGCTCCTACACCGTCGAGCAGGAGGCCCGCGCCGCCGACCTCGTCATCGGCGCCGTGCTGATCCCCGGCGCCCGCGCGCCCAAGCTGATCTCCAACGACCTGGTCGCGGCGATGAAGGCCGGGTCCGTCCTGGTGGACATCGCCATCGACCAGGGCGGCTGCTTCGAGGACTCCCGCCCCACCACGCACGCCGACCCCACCTACACGGTGCACGGCTCGACGTTCTACTGCGTGGCGAACATGCCCGGCTCCGTCCCGAACACCTCGACCTACGCCCTCACCGGCGTGACGCTCCCCTACGCCGTGCAGATCGCCGACAAGGGCTGGCACCGGGCCCTCCGCGAGAACGGCGCCCTGGCGCGGGGCCTCAACACGCACGCCGGCGACCTCGTCTACGACCACGTCGCCGAGGCCCACGGCCTCCCCTACACGCCGCTCACGTCGATCCTGGACTGACGGATCTCCCCCGCGCCCTCACCCCTCCCGGGGTTCCGGGACGTCCGCCCGCCGGGTAGACACTCCACCATGGGAGAGCTGATCTTGGTGCGGCACGGGGAGACCGAGTGGAGCCGGGCGCGGCGGCACACCGGGCTGACGGACGTGCCGCTGACCGCGCGCGGCGAGGAGCAGGCGCGGGCCCTGCGCGCGGCGCTCAAGGAGCGGCGCATCGTGCGGACGCTGGTCAGCCCGGCGGAGCGGGCGCGGCGGACCGCCGAGCTCGCCGGGCTGCCCGCCGCGGAGACCGACCCGGACCTGCGGGAGTGGGACTACGGCGGCTACGAGGGGATCACCACGGCCGAGATCCGGGAGACGCGTCCCGGCTGGTTCCTCTGGGACGACGGGGTCGTCCCCGGCGGCGCCGGGCATCCGGGCGAGACCGTCGGGCAGGTCGGCGCGCGGGCCGACGCGGTGCTCGCGCGGGTCGGCCCGGTCTCGGACGGCCCGCTCTCGAAGGGCGACGTCGCGCTCGTCGCGCACGGCCACTTCCTGCGGGTGCTGACGGCGCGGTGGCTCGGCCTGGAGCCCGCGCTCGGGCGCCTGTTCGCGCTCGGCACCGGAACGCTCTCGGCGCTCGGCACCGAGCATGACCGGCCGGTCGTCAGCGCCTGGAACGTCCCGCCGCCGTAACCCCGGTCAGCGCATAAGGTACCTGTTGGGGGATGTCCCCCAGGGGTACCCGGGCGTGCGCCCTCGGAAGGATTGCGGAGGACGGTAATGGCGACCAGCGAGACCCCCACCCGCGGGTACACCGCCACCAAGGACCAGCTGCAGACCCGGCTGGCCCGGATCGAGGGCCAGGTGCGCGGCATCGACCGGATGGTCGAGGACGACCGCTACTGCATCGACATCCTCACCCAGAT
Organism: Actinomadura chokoriensis; assembly: GCF_039529475.1. Lineage (NCBI taxonomy): Bacteria > Bacillati > Actinomycetota > Actinomycetes > Streptosporangiales > Thermomonosporaceae > Actinomadura > Actinomadura chokoriensis. The sequence continues at coordinate 54,984 of NZ_BAAAMW010000033.1, forward strand.
CAGCGCCGTCCAGGCCGCGCTGGACAAGGTGGCGCTCGGCCTGCTGGACGGGCACGTCCGGCACTGCGTGGCGGAGGGCGCGGAAGAGGGCAAGGGCGACGAGATGTCCACCGAGCTGATGGCCGCCGTCGGCCGCCTCATGCGCCGCGGCTGACCCCGCCCGCGGCCCCGGCCCGCGATGATCACCGCGGCCGCGCTGCACGACCGGCCCGATGATCACCGGCTCCAGGTGATCTACGGCGCCCAGACGCTCCTGGAGCCCAGCCGGGTCACGGAGCCTTGACGATTACGGAGTCCCGGCGGTCACGGAGCTCGGGCGGTCATGAGGCCCTGACGGTCCGGATCCAGGTGGTCACGGACTCCGGGTGGTCACGGAGCTCGGACGGTCACAGAACCCGGACGGTCACGGAGCCCCGATGGTCATGGGCCTCGGGCGGTCACGGCTCATGGTGGTCTCCGGGGCAGTCCGGGGGCGTGTCGTCGGCGGCGAGGGGGCCGCGGAGCTCCATGTTCTCGGCGAGCGTGCGCCAGCCGTGCAGGAAGTGCCTGCGCTCGGTCGGGGTCAGCGCCTCCAGCGTGGCGCGCAGCGGGCGCAGCCGGCGCCAGGCGAACCGCTCGATCGCGGCGCGGTGCGCCTCGGCCAGGCTGACGATCATGCGGCGGCGGTCCCGCTCGTCCGGCCGCCGGTCGACGAAGCCGCCGCGCTGCAGCTCGCCGACGAGCTGGCTGACCGTGGCGGGGTTGAGCGCCATGTGCCGGGCGAGGACGCCCACCGGCGCCGGGCCGTGCAGGACGAGCTGCATCAGCGCGGGCACGTGCCGGGGCCCGAGCCCGGCCTCCTTCACCCGGTGGATGAGGTCCTCGGCCTCGGGGCGCGCGCCCTTCATGCCGCGCATCGTCCGGCTCAGGAGCTGCACCATCGTCTCCATGTCGGCGTCGATCGACGCGTCGGCGGCGAATCGATCCTCGGACATACCTTGAAGTTCAACATATTTCGTGATGCACTGCAAAACATTGAACTTCAAGATGTTTCACGTCTTGAGCCACGGGGACTCCGGGCTACCGGACCTTCAGTCAAGGGGGGCGACATGGCCGAAAGCCCGTCCATCAAGGTGGCGCCGCCGGGCGGCACCGGCGGCGAACGGCTCGACCGGCGGACGATCGTGCTCGGCCTCGTGATCGTCGCCGGCACCGTGATGGCGATCCTGGACACCACGATCGTCAACGTGGCCCTGGAGACGCTCGGGCGCGACTTCCACACCGACCTGTCCACGATCCAGTGGGTCATCACCGGCTACCTGCTGGCCATGGGCAGCGTCATCCCGCTCACCGGCTGGGCCGTCGACCGGTTCGGCGGGCGGAGCGTGTGGCTGACCTCGATCGTGCTGTTCGTGGTCGGGTCCGTGCTGTCCGGCGCGGCTTGGAACATCGGCTCGCTGATCGTCTTCCGGGTGGTGCAGGGGCTCGGCGGCGGCATGCTGATGCCGACCGGGATGGCCATCCTGACGATGGCGGCCGGGCCGCGCCGGCTCGGCCGGATCATGAGCATCGTCGGCGTGCCGATGCTGCTCGGGCCCGTGCTCGGCCCGGTGATCGGCGGCTGGCTGGTCGAGGACGTCGACTGGCGCTGGATCTTCTTCGTGAACGTGCCGGTCGGCGCGCTGGCCTTCGCGCTCGCCTGGTGGAAGGTGCCGCGCGGCCGGGGCGAGGGCGGCGCGTCGGCGCTGGACCTGCGCGGGCTGCTCCTGCTGCCGCCCGGGTTCGCTCTGCTGATCTACGGCCTGTCCACCGCGAGCAGCGAGGGCGGCTTCGGCAACGCCAGGACGGTCGGCTGGCTGATCGCGGGCGCGGTCCTGGTGGGCCTGTTCGTGCTGCACAGCCTGCGCCGCCGCGAGCGCTCCCTGATCGACGTCCGGCTGTTCACCGACCGGACGTTCGCGACCGCGTCCGTCGCGGTGTTCCTCGTCGGCATCGCGCTGATGGGCTCGATGCTGCTGATCCCGCTCTTCTACCAGACCGCGCGCGGCGAGGGCGCGTTCGCCGCGGGCCTGCTGCTGGCCCCGCAGGGCATCGGCGCGGCCCTCGCGATGCCGGTGGCCGGCGTGATCACCGACCGGTTCGGGGCCGGGCGCATCGTGCCGCTCGGCATCGCGCTGCTGGTGCTCGGCACCGTCCCGTTCGCCCTGGTCACGGCCGACACCTCCTACTGGCTGCTCGGCGGCGCGCTGGTCGTGCGGGGCATCGGGCTCGGCTGCACGATGATGCCGACGATGTCGGCCGCGCTCACCACGCTGCGCCGCGAGGCCGTGTCGCGGGCCAGCAGCTCGCTGAACATCATCGTGCAGCTCGGCGGGTCGGTCGGCACCGCGCTGCTCGCCGTCATCCTGGCCCGCGAGATCGGCGACCGGATCCCGCAGGCGGCCGGCGGGGGCGGCGGAGGCGGGGTCGGCGCGATCCCCGAGCAGGTGCGGCAGCAGATCGCGCCCAAGCTCGCCGACGCGTTCGGCAGCACGTTCTGGGTCGCGCTGATCCTCACCGCGCTGCTGATCGTCCCGGCGCTGCTGCTGCCCATGCACGGGGTGCGGCACGACGAGGAGAACGCGGACGCGCCGCCGCCGATGGCGTGAGCCGCCCGGCGCCGCTCAGGACGCGATCGACCAGGTGGCCAGGCCCGTCTCGTGCTCGCGCGTGAGGCGCCTGGCCCGCCGCGCGTCCGGCGAGTACCGGTACCGCTCCGGGACGACCCGCGTGGTCTGGTACAGGCCCTTCAGCGTCAGGGTGGCCGCGAGGTCGGACGTCGGCAGCCCCGGCAGCCCGTACATGCGGCGCGCCCAGCGCGGCAGCGTCGCGACGGTCAGCGTCCCGACGGCGGGAGCGGCGAGCTTCAGCGGCAGCAGGTTGCGCGGGACGGACGGGCTGAACATGCGGCGCAGCCCCTCGCGCGCCTCCCGGCACGCGTAGATCTTCCGCCGCATCTCCTCGTAGTACTCGCGCATCTCGGCGACCGTCGCGGGCACGTCCGCCGGGTCGAGGCCCACGACCTCGGCGGCGCGGCGCTGCTCGTCCACGAACGTGTCGGCGTCCTCGCCGGACAGCGGGACGCCGGCGCGGCGCGCCACGTCGAGGTAGGAGTCGACCTCGCCCATGTGGACCCAGAGCAGGTTCTCCGGGTCGTCGATCGGGAACGTCTCCCCGGTCCGCATGTCGAGGCCGGTCAGCTTGGCGTGCAGCCGGCGGACGCGGCGGCCGACCCGCTCGACCTCCTCCTCCGTCCCGTAGGTGCGGACGCGGACGAACTCGACCGTCCGGGTCAGCCGCGCCCACGCGGCCGAGGGGTCCATCAGCTCGGAGTTCTGCGCGGTCCCCCACATGGAGCGGGGATGGAGGGCCTGGAGCAGCAGCGCCCTGATCCCCCCGACGATCAGGACGGGCTCGCCCATGACCCGCCAGGTCACCGAGCCGGGCCCGAACAGGCCCCGGTCCGCTCCCACCTCGCTCGACTCGCGCACATCGACCGCCTCTCATCCGCCGCCTCGACCGGCGGAACCCGTCCGGCCAGGGTAAACAAGAACTTACCCTGCCATGACGCAGGTCACACGGCCAAGGGGCGGCGTCCGCGGTCAGTCCTCGGCGGGATCCTCCACGGCGTCGTCGCGTTCGCCGGGCTCGGTCTGCTCGGTGATCCAGGCGAGGTAGTCCATGCTGCCCGCCACCACCGGCGTCGCGATGATCTCCGGGGTGTCGTAGGAGTGCACCTCGGTGATGAGGGAGGCGAGCTCGTCGAAGCGGTCGGCGGAGGTCTTGAAGAGCACCATCCACTCCTCCGCCGACTCGATCTCGCCCTCCCACCAGTAGGTGCTGGCGATCGGGCCGACCAGCTGCGCGCAGGCGGCGAGCCGCTCGGCGACCGCCGACCGCGCGAGCTCGGCGGCCTCCGCCCGGGAGTCGGTCGTGGTCGTCACCTGCACGTAAGAGTGCGCCATGGCCCGACTCCTTCCCGCTCACCGTCCGCGCACGCCCTCACCGGGCCGGTCACCGGGCGGGTCACCGGGCCGGTCACCGGGCCGGGCGGACGACCAGCGCGCTGCCGCCGCCCCGCCGGACCGGCTCGGCGACCGCCTGGACGAGCCCCGGCCGCAGGAACTCCAGCCCGGTCGCGGCGCCGATCACGCCCGCGGGCGGGCCCGGGAAGACCTCCAGCCGGTGCCCGCGCGCGGCGAGGCCGCGGCCGTACCGGTCGATGAACGGCTGCTCGGCGTACACGAGCGGGGTGTTGCGCTGCGTCGCGCGGGGCGCGCCGAGCGCGGCGGGCAGGTCCATGCCGAGGTCGATGCGGTTCATCAGGATCTGCAGCACGGTCGTGATGATCGTCGACCCGCCGGGGGTGCCGAGCGCGAGCTTCGGTCGCCCGTCCTTCAGCACGAGCGTCGGGGACATGCTGCTGCGCGGGCGCTTGTGCGGGCCGGGCAGGTTCGGGTCGGGCGCCTGGCCGGGCGCGGGCGGCTGGAAGGAGAAGTCGGTCAGCTCGTTGTTGAGCAGGAAGCCCCGGCCCGGGACGGTGATGCCGCTGCCGCCGAACTGCTCGATCGACACCGTGTAGGACGCGACGTTGCCCCACTTGTCGGCGACGACGAGGTGGGTGGTCTGCGGCCCCTCGAACGCCAGCGCGCGGGTCTGCGTGCCGGGCGGGATGCAGGGCTCGTAGCTCCCGTCGGGCGAGCCGGGCGCGACCGGCGCGGCGGCGGCCTGGTCCGGCTTGATCAGGCAGGCGCGCTCGCGGGCGAACCCGGCGGACAGCAGCTCGTCCAGCGGCACGTCCACCTTGTCGGCGTCGCCGAGGTAGCGGCCGCGGTCGGCGTAGGCGAGCTTGGACGCCTCCAGGTAGTAGTGCAGGGCCGTGACCGGGTCGCGCGCGTCGAGGCGGAAGTTGCCCAGGATGGTGAGCGCCTCACCGATCGTGGCGCCGCCGGACGACGACGGCGGCATCCCGTACACGTCCATCCCCCGGTAGGGGACGTGCGTGGGCTTGCGGACCACGGCCCGGTAGGCGGCGAGGTCGCCGCGCTCCATCAGCCCCGGGCGGACGTTCCGGGTCGCGTCCGGGTCCACCGGCGGCCTGGCGACCGTCCTCGCGATCTCCTTGCCGAGCCCGCCCTCGTAGAACCAGTCGACGCCGCGCTTGGCGAGCTGCCGGTAGGTGTCGGCGAGGTCGGGGTTGCGAAACACCGAGCCGACCTCGGGCACCTCGCCGTCCGGCAGGAAGAGCCTCCGGGTGGGGACGATGTCGCGGAAGCGGGCCTCGTTCACCGCCGTCTGGTCGTGGAACTCCTGGTCGACGACGAATCCCCGGTCGGCGAGCCTGATCGCCGGGCGCAGCAGGGTGCCGAGGTCGCGGGTGCCGAAGCGGCGCAGGCCGAGGTCCCACTGGGCGAGGGTGCCGGGCACGCCGACGCCGAGCCCGCTGGTGACGGCCTGGTCGAACGGCAGCGGCCGGCCGGTGGCGGGGTCGATGAAGCTGTCCTGCCTCATCCGCTCGGGGGCGAACTCGCGGCCGTCGAGCGCGTGGACGCGGCGTGTCCGCGCGTCGTAGTAGGTGATGTAGCCGCCCCCGCCGATCGCGGACACGTACGGCTCGGTGACGCCGAGCGCGGCGCCGGCGGCGACGGCCGCGTCCATCGCGTTGCCGCCGCGCTTCAGGACGTCCAGGGCCGTGCGGCTGGCGTCCAGGTCGACCGTGGAGACGGCGCCGCCGTACCCGGTCGCGACCGGCTGATTGACCGGCGGCCGCGCGGGCCCGGCGTGCGGCCCGGGCGCGGGGACGGGCGCGGGGACGGGCGCGGCGGCGTGGGCGGTGGCGTGGGCGGCGGGGACGGTCAGCGACGCGGCGACGGTCAGCGCGGCGGCGAGCGCCGTGCGGCGCCGCACGCGTGCGGGTTTCGGGCGTGACGGGGAGCGGGACACCGGACCTCCAGACGTACGCGGCGTCCCTACGGTGCCACCGATCTTCGTGCGATGCCACCGTCCGCACCGGCCGACCCCGGACGCCGCGCGAACCCGAGTCGAAAGCGCTTTCCATCAACGGAAAATGGACGTATTCCATCGGAACGGTCCATGAGGAAATGGTTCCGCGGGCGTGCGCCGAGCGTGAGGGCGCCGCTGCGGCATGTCGCCGACCTGCGCTTTGGCAGGATGCGACAACGATGAGACGACATCCCACGGGGCGAAAACGTTGCGATTATGGTCATACGTGGTGAATTCTTAGGGACTTCGGCAAACCATCACCTCGCGAACAGCGGCGCGGGTGCACTGACCCTGGCCCCCGGCCTGGGGGGACGACCTATGACCTGGGACATGCGCATGCGCAACAACATGTTCCGCCGGCTGCCGGTGGAACAGGCCACCGGACGGCTCTACGGCGGACGGCACCGCCTCCGCGTGGTCTACCGGACCCGCGACCTCGTCGTGCTGGGCCTCGGCGTGATGATCGGCTCCGGCATCTTCAAGATCGCCGGCGAGCAGGCCAGTTCGACCGCCGGGCCCGGCGTGCTCATCTCCTTCCTCATCGCGGGCGGGGTGTGCGTGCTGGCCGCGCTGGCGTTCGCGGAGTTGTCGTCGATCATCCCGGTGGCGGGCAGCGCCTACTCCTTCAGCTACGTCGCGTTCGGCGAGGTGTGGGCGTGGGTCGTCGGCTGGGCGCTGATCATGGAGCTGCTGCTGGCCGCGTCCGTGCTCGCGCGGGTGTGGTCGCTGTACTTCACGCAGGCGCTGCACGACTTCGGAGTGCCGATCCCGGGCTGGCTCGGCGAGGTGATCGGCCAGGTCAAGGGCCCGGACGTGCTGGCCTTCGGCATCCTGCTGCTGGTCGTGGTGATGCTCGCCACCGGCAGCCGGATGAGCCTGAAGACGCTGTGGTACATGGTGATGGCGAAGGTCATCGTGATCGGGCTCGTCATCGCCACCGGCCTGAAGTTCTTCGACGCCGGCAACCTCACCCCGTTCATCCCGCCCGCGCGGCCCGCGCCGGAGGGCGACCAGACGGTGCTGGACGCCGTGCTCGGCGCGTTCGGCGGCGGCACCCCGCACGTGTTCGGCGTCTGGGGCCTGTTCGCCGCCGCGCCCGCCATCGCGTTCGCCTACATCGGGTTCGACCTCATCGCGACCGCCTCGGAGGAGACCGACGACGCGCCCCGCAAGGTGCCGCGCGGCATCCTCACCGCCCTGCTCACCGCGATCGTGCTGTACGCGGCGGTGGCGATCGCGCTCGTCGGCATGGTCGGGATGGACGGGTTCGCCAAGCTCGACCCGGAGAAGCTGCTGCTGGCCGCCGCGTTCGACGAGGTCGGCGCGGGCGCGATGGGCAAGATCGTCGACGTCGGCGCGGTGCTGGCGCTGACCACCGTGATCCTGGTGGTGATGATCAGCCTGACCCGGGTGGTGTTCTCGATGGCCCGGGACGGGCTGCTGCCGCGCCCGATCGCCGCGATGAGCCGGTACAAGGTGCCCTCCCGCGCCACGCTGCTCGCGGGCGGCGCGGCGGTGGTCATGTCGCAGACGTTCGACGTGCTGACGCTGGAGCAGCTCGTCGTGATCGGGACGCTGTTCGCGTTCCTGTTCGTCGCCGCCGCCGTCCTCGCGCTGCGGCACTCCCAGCCCGACCTGCACCGGCCGTTCCGGATGCCCGCGGCGCCGCTGGTCGTGATCGCGACGATCGTCGCGGTCGGCTGGCTGATGCTGAACCTCAAGGTCGAGACCTGGGCGTACTTCGCGATCTGGATGGCCGTCGGCATCGTCCTGTACCTGGTGTACGGGCGGCGGAAGAGCCAGATGAAGCTGCTGCTGGACGCGCCGCCGCCGGACCGCCCGGTCGCCGCCCCGATGGCCGCCGCGCCGCCGCCCGGGGCACGGCCCGGGGCGCTGCGGCCGGGC
>NZ_BAAAMW010000034.1:0-61924 GCF_039529475.1 Actinomadura chokoriensis
AAGAACCGCGACCTGGGCCGCGTCCCCGCGGCCAACACCACCAACGACGAGCAGTAACGACCGACAACATCAAGGGGGTCAACTTTCAGACGTCGCCAGGGGGTCAGAATTCGGCCGTCGTTGACAGAAGTCCGGCGGTGCCGGGCGCGGTGGGGGCGGCGGTGGTCATGCTTCCTCTTAACGGGCGGGACGGTCGGCGGTGCCGAGAATGTGCGGGGCGAACGGGAGCGTCGGCCGGGTCTCGGGCCAGTTCAACTTCCGCGAGCGGATGTTGGTGAATCCGGCGCGTGGGATGGCGGCGGCGGTGTCGGTGGCGAGGTGGCAGCCGCCGTTGAGCCGTGGCCACACGGTGGCGTCCAGGACGCGCTGGGTGCGGCGCAGCGCAGGCGCTTCGGCGCGGACGTGCTCGAAGAAGTGGAGCCGTCCACCGGGCCGCAGCACGCGAAGCATCTCGGCGAGGGCGGCATCGCGGTCGCGGACCGAGCACAGCATCAGGCAGGCGACCACGGCGTCGACATCGCGGTCGGGTACGGCCAGATGCTCGGCAATGCCGTCGATGACGGTGACCGGGACGGAGGCGGCCGCGGCGGCGGTTTCGGCCAGGTGTCGTAGGTGCGGTTCGGGTTCGACGGCGATCACTTCGGTGACCTCGGCCGGGTAGTAGGGAAAGTTCGCTCCGGTGCCGGCGCCGACTTCGAGGACGCGTCCGGCGGTGCCGGCCAGCAGGGCGCGGCGGTGTTCGGTGACGCCGCCGTCGTCCATGGCCGGGGCGACGCGGGCGTAGAACCGGGCGAACAGCGGGCGCCCTCGTCTCTTCACCTTGGGGTTCGTCCGGTCGGTCGTGCGGCTCATCGCTGTCGTCTCCTTCTGTCCGCAAGGGCGCGAGGCGCTACCCTCATTCCGGAGGTTACGACATAGTGAAGTCACTTCACAATGAAGATAGTTCCGCACTTTCGAGTACGGAGGCGGGCGCGGCGCTGGAGAAGCTGTTCTCGCTGGCGGTGGTGACGCACCAGTACATGGAGGCCGGGATGGCCGCGCGGGGGTTGTCGCGTGCGCGGGCGACGGTCCTGTGGAACCTGAACGAGCGGGGGCCGATGACACAGCGAGCGCTGGCCGATGCGATCGGGGTCTCACCGCGGAACGTGACCGGGCTGGTGGACGCCCTGGAGGCCGACGGTTTCGTCACGCGCGGCCGTCACCCGGACGACCGGCGGGCCACGCTCGTCGCCCTCACCGGCAAGGGCACCACGACCATGGACGGCCTGCGCGGCGAATACGACGAGGGAGCGGCTCGGCTGTTCGACGGGATCGCGGCGTCCGACCTGGAGGGGTTCGTCGCCACGGTGGACCATCTGCTGCTGCGGCTCAACCAGGAGACGTGCTGACCCGGCCGACGATGGTGACGGCTTGACCTTTGAGCCGGGTCGAAGGTTGACGGTGCTACCCGCCGGACGGTCCACGGCCGAATACCGGCTCTACGGCGAGGACGCCGTGAGCGTCTGGCTTTCATCGACGCGGCCAAGCACCTGGGGGTTGCCGCCGAAGGAGATCACTGAGCTGCTGGCGCTGTGAGGAGTCAGGCGCATGCGCCGAGGTGAGAGCCGACCTGCGGCCCGGCGTCGCCGCACACGCAGCACCGGCCAGTGAGGGCGAGACCCTTGGTCTTGGGTAGGCACGAGGTCCTGAGCACCGGCTTCTGTGCCCTACGCGCCATGATCCCGAGTCATCTGGTCCTGACCCGCATGGCGATCATGGCGATGTCGTCGGCGCCGGTGGTGGGCATGTCGTCCAGGAGGCCGTCGCAGAAGTCCTCCAAGGGACGGGACGCAAGCCTGGACGCGTGCCGGCGGAGCCGGTCCAGGCCCGTGCCCAGGTGCTCGCCGGGATGCTCGATGAGGCCGTCGGTGTAGAGCAGCAGGGTGGAGCCGGGCGGCAGCGGCTCGGTCGCGTCGTGGTACGGCTCGTCGAACGGGATGCCGAGCAGCGGGTTGCCGCCCTCCTCCAGGAACCGGCCGCCGCCGTCGGCGGTGATCAGCAGCGGTGGCGGATGTCCGGCGGCGGCGTAGTTGAACTGCCATCGGCCGGGCGCGGGCTGCTCGACGCGGGAGAGGACGCAGGTCGCCATGGCCTCAGGGGCCACCGTCGCCATGGCGGCGTTGAGGCGGCGCAGGATGTCGCCGGGCGGGGCGAGGTGTTCCGCGGTCAGTACGCGCAGCATGTTGCGCAGCCGGCTCATCTCCACGGCGGCGGCCAGGTCGTGCCCGGCCACGTCCCCGATGGCCAGTACGGTCGCGCCGTCGGGCAGAACGAACGAGTCGTACCAGTCGCCTCCCACCTCCGCCGCCGCCGGACTGGCCAGATACCGGGCGACCAGCTCGAGGTCGGCGAGTTCGGGAGGGTCGGCGAGCAGGCTGTGCTGGAGGGCGAGGGCCAGCTGCTGGGTGCGGCGGTACTGGGCGGCGCTGCTGAGCGCATCGTGCGCGTTGCCGAAGATCTGCCGCATCAGGGTGATGTCATCCGGTCCCAGGTGGGCACGGTCGCCGTGCCGCGCGGCGGTGACCACCGCCGCCACGATCCCGTCGACGGCGACCGGCATCAACACCACGCTGGTGGCCTTGGCCTCCGTCAGCCAGGTGACGGTGCTCGGGGGCAGCAGATCGGCGGGCGGCTGTCCGGGCGGGAAGGTGCGGTGCAGCACACGCCCTTGTTTGATCGCGCGGGCGAACTCGCTGCTGGGTGAGAAGCGCTCCTCGCCGGTGGCCGCCTGCCGGCGGACGCCGGCCGCCGACGCGCTGGCGATGCGGTGGGCGATGATCGGGGCGCCCGCGGGACGGTCGACCACGTCGGGCAGCAGCCGTACGCCGCACCCGTCGGCGACCGCGGGGACGAGCACCTCGGCGAGCGCGGCGAATATCTCCGTCAGCTCGGTCCGCGCCGCGGCCGCGGCGGCGGCGCGGTCGAGCAGTTCCCTGCGCCGCCGCTCCTGCCATTGCCGCTCCACGTCGGTGGCGGTGCCGATCCACTCGACCACGGCGCCGTCCTCGTGCACCGGCGCGGCATGCAGTTCGAAGTGCCGGTACTGGCCGTCCCGCGTCCGGACCCGGTAGGTGTGGTGCCAGGGGCGGGCCCGCCGGACCGCCCTCTTCCACGACCGCAGCGTCGCCCGGCGGTCGTCGGGATGCAGCGCGTTCGACCAGCCCTGGCCGGTGTAGTCCGCCCTGCGCTGGCCCGTCACCCGCTCCCAGATGCCGCTGGAGTCGATCACGCGGCCCGCCGGATCCGCCACCCACACGATCTGCGCGGCCAGCCACACCAGGCTCTCGAACCGGCGGCGCCAGCGCCGCTCCTCCTCGGCCGACCGGTCCGCCCGCCGGGTCGCGGCGACCTGCTCGGTGACATCGACCGCGATCACCAGCACACCGGGACGCTCGTGGACGAACTGCGACAGGTTGAAGGAGAACACCCGTTCCTGACCGCCGGCGGCCTCCGGTCTCACCGGCGCCTCGAGCACGTTGACCGGCTCGCCGGTGGCCAGCACATGGTCGAACAGGTCGCCGTAGTCGCGTTGGAAGCGGTCACCGAACGCCTCCCCGACAGGCGCCCCGAGCGGACGGTCACCGACGAACGTACGGTAGGCGAGATTGCTGTAGACCAGCCGGTGCTCAGGCCCGATCGTCAGGGCGACCGCGATCGGCGCCGGATCGAATGCCTCCAGCGCCAGCCAGCCCATCCCGCGCCCGCGGCTGTCTTCCATCACGCCCTCCACCTACCTCCACCCATGTATCCAGCATTACCCATGCCTCTCATGCCATATCTGCACATCTGAGGCTCTCTGTCCGGTTGACGCGCACGCTTCTCACGCCGCTCCGAGACAGCAGGTACCGGGTGAACAGGGGCGGTACGTCCTCGCGGGCGGCATCGCCCCGATCCGGCCCCACGCCCCCTGCGCCTTGCCTCGTCATGTTCATCGTGCACGGCCGCAGTGGCCTGCACTGTCTGCGGTGCCCGCACCGGATCGTTGCTCTCTGCCGGGAGTACGGCGATCTTGGCCATCGGGGCCGCGGGGCGTCACTAGGATCCTTCGATGATCACCAGACGATGGTTCGCGGGCGGCGGTCTGCTCGGTCTGCTGGCCGCCCTGACGTTCTTCGGCGCGCCCCCCGGCACCGCCGATGACGGCGGTGCCGAGGGTCCCGCGGAGCCTCCCAAGGTCGAGCTGGTGCTCGACGTCAGCGGTTCGATGCGCGCCCGCGACATCGACGGGCGCAGCCGGATGGCGGCCGCTCAGCAGGCGTTGAACGACGTGGTGGACGCCCTGCCCGCCGAGACGCAACTGGGCATCCGGGTGCTCGGGTCGCAGTACCGGTTCCCCGGCAGCCCCAAGGCCGTCGGCTGCCGGGACACCCGGCAGCTCTTCCCGGTCGGTCCGATGGACAAGGTGCAGGCGAAGGCGGCGATCGCGACGCTGCGCCCCACCGGCTGGACGCCGATCGGGCTGGCGCTCCGCGCGGCGGCCCGCGACCTCGGCACCGGGGAGACGACACGGCGGATCGTCCTCATCACCGACGGCGAGGACACCTGCTCGCCGCCCGACCCCTGCGAGGTGGCCCGCAAGCTGGCCGCCCAGGGGACGCACCTGGTCGTGGACACCCTCGGGCTCACGCTGGACGAGAAGGTCCGCCGGCAGCTCACCTGCATCGCCGACGCGACCGGCGGCACCTACACGGCCGTCCAGCACCAAGAGGAGCTGACCGGCCGGCTCAACCAGCTCGTCCAGCGGGCCGGGGCGACCTACCGGCAGACCCCGCAGCAGGTGGCCGGGGGCGCGCAGTGCGCCGACGCGCCGCTGCTGACGCCCGGCGTGTACACCGACCGGGAGCGGTTCAGCGAGCACCGCTGGTACCGGGTGCCGGTGGCTCCCGGGCAGGAGCTGCGCGCCTCCATCAGCCTCTCGCTCGACCGGAGGCTGAACCCCGACCACGGCGTGCTGCTGCGCGCGGTGTCGGCGGACGGCCAGGAACTCGTCCGCGGCACCGACGCGGGCAGTGGGCGCACCGACGTGAGGTCCACCGGCCTGCGCTGGGCGGAACGGCAGGTCAAGGCGGAGCCGTCGCCCACGTCCGACGACGGGTCCGACCGTTCGTCCGAGCCGCGGCCGGTCTGCCTGGTCGTCAGCAACTCCTTCTCCTCCCCCGCCTACGTGCGGACGGCGCCCGGCATGCCGCTGGAGCTGACCGTCGACCTGGTGCCGTCCTCGGACGCGCCGGGCGGGCCCGACCTGGGCCGCGGCTGGCTGCTGCTCGCGGTGCTCACCGGGACCGGCCTGGTCGCCGGTCTCGTCATGGGATGGCTCGCCCGCTGGCGGGTCGCCGTCTGGAAGGAGAACTGACCGTGCGCACCGCCCCCCTGCTCGTCCTGCCGGCCGCCGTGCTGACGGCCGTCGTCCTGCCGCCGTCCGCCGGACGGGCCGCCGCGGACGAGCCCTCCCCGCCCCCGACGATCGGCACCGCCGGGACGTCCTTCCTCACGGCGACCACCGTGCGACCGGGCCAGCCGGTCCGGGTGTCCGCCTCGACCGGCGACCACCTGTACTGGTCGTTCGCGCTCGCCGCCGGGCAGACCGGCCGGGCCACCGTGACCGTCGCACTGCCGCCGGCCGGGAACCGCCACGGCGCCGCGACGTACACGGCCGACGTCTTCGACGGGCTGCGCCGCCGCCAGGCGTGCACGGCCGGCCCGCAGAACGCGACGGCCGGCGCCGACGCCGCACGGGTCGACCTCCGCTGCACGCTGCGGCGGGTCCGCGCGTGGGCCGAGCCGTGGTCCGACGATCCGCTACCGGGCACCTACTACCTGCGGCTGTCGGCGAGCGCCCTGCCCGAGCAGGACCTCGGCCTGCCGATCCGGGCGGACGTGCGGATCACCGCGACGGACGGCGACGCGCAACCGGCGGGCGCGGACCTGAAGGCGCCGCTGTCCCCGCCCGTCAACCCGGGGGCCACCCTGGCCCCGGACGCGGCGGCACCCGCGTCGCCGTCCGGGTCCCCGGCCGCGGCCAGTTCCGCGCCGAAGCCGGCCGAGCGCGTCAAGGGCTGGTTCTCCTGGCCGTCCAGCCGCTGGTGGTGGACGATCGGCGGCGGTCTCCTCGCCGCCGCGGCGGCCGTGGCGGGATACAGCCTCACCCGCCACCCGCACCGCTGGTTCTCCGCCCTCCGCTGAACCGGCCCGCGGCCGGGCACCGCAGAACACCGCCCGGCCGCGGAGCCGTCCAGTTGCCGACGGACCCGGACGCCGACCGCGCCGACATGAACCTCCAGGTCCGTCCAACCGGCACGCGAAAGTTCGGACCGCACGGCAGGGAAGGCGACGATTCGGTGGGGCGGTGGTCACGGACCGAGGCGCGGGTCGGGGTCGTGGGCCGCGGACTGCGGTGACCCATGATCATTACGAGTAGGGTTGAGGCATGCTTTGACGCCTGCCCGGTACTCGGGCGCCCCCACGCTCTCCTTCCCTGATCGCACTGACCCTGATCTGACGAAGGAGACCCATTTCCGTGACCAAGTCGATCTCCATCGATGTCCCGGAGGCGTTCGCCGCGTCCTACGGCGCGCATGGTGCCGGGCAACGGGCGTGGATCACCCGGTTGCCTCGGCTGGGCGGCGAGTTCTTGGCCCGCTGGGACCTGCGGCTCGACGGCGCGGCCGCATACGGCATGGCCTCACTGGTCCTGCCCGTGCTGCGGGCCGATGGGACCCCGGCCGTGCTGAAGCTTCAGCAGCTCCGAGAGGAGACCGCCGGCACCGCCACCGCTCTGAGGGCGTGGGACGGCAACGGGATCGTGCGCCTGCTCGATCATGACGCCGACAGCGCGACCCAGCTGCTGGAACGGCTGGATGCGGCCCGGCCCCTGTCCTCAGTCGCCCCCGACACGGCTGTGCAGGTCCTGGCGGAGCTGATGGCGCGGCTGACCTCGGTGCCCGCACCGGAGGGGCTGCGGCGGCTGTCCGACATCGCCTGGGCCATGCTCGACCAGGTCGAGCGGGCGGTGGCGATCCTGCGCGACCCTGCCCAGCAGCGGCTCATGCGCATCTGCGCGGACGCCGTGGCCGGACTGGTCGGCGAACCCTGCGCCTGCCTGCTGCACTGGGACCTGCACTACGACAACATCCTCGCCGGAGAACGGGAACCCTGGCTGGCGATCGACCCCGAACCGCTGTCCGGCGACCCCGGATTCGAACTGCTGCCGGCCTTGGACAATCGCTGGGACGACGTGGAGGCCACCGGTGACGTGGCTCGCGCAGTCCTCCGCCGCTTCGACCTGCTGACAGAGGTCCTCGGCCTAGACCGCAAGCGGGCGACCGGCTGGACGCTCGGCCGCGTCCTGCAGAACGCCCTGTGGGACATCGAAGACGGCAAGACGGCGCTGGAACCCGTCCAGATCGCCATCGCCACCACCCTTTTGCGGCACCGCTGGTAATGCTTGGGGTCGAGGGCGGGCCACCAGGCCCGCCCTCGGCCGCGGCGTCCACCGGCCAGATCACCAGCCCCCCGAGTAGCCCCGCCCCCGGCGAGCTCGGCCGGCTGCCGGCCCAGTGGTGGCCGGACCGCTCGCTTACGCGGTGCGCAACCCCCTGCCGGTCGTCCAGGCTCCGCCGCACGGGGTGTGGGGCGCCGGCGGTCGGACCGTCCACGCGCCGCTGGAGTCGTGGGCGGACGCGCCGCTGCGCACCGAGCGCACGATCGACCAACTGGCCCTGCGCTACCTGGCCGCGTTCGGCCGGGCGACCGCACGCGCCATGCCGACTTGGTGCGGCCTGACCCGGCTCGCGGAGGTGCTCGATCGGCTCCGGCCCCGCCTGCGACTGATCAAGCCCCATGCTGGAGCCCACCCCCGCATGTCTTACCTGGGCGGATGAAATTTCGGCAGGCACAACCTCCTCAGGTGGTGTCGGAGTTCCGCCACCGGCCCCACGGAGTACGGAAACATGGCGGCTGAACTGCGACGTTTCCTCCACGGCCGGCGTAACGCTCGAATGGGCCTTGACGGTGCACCTCTCGCGTTATTTACTCCGCCTAACCACCGGCGATCGATCCCGCCCTGGAGCACGGCGAAATGTTAGCGCTAACACTTCCCGATCGACCGAGAAAGGTACCCGCTCCTCATGACCTTCTGGAGAAAGGCCCTGCTCGTCGCGGTCGGCGCGCTCGCCCTCGTCGCGGGTGAACTGACCGGCTTCGCCGTCACCGGAGCCTCGGCGGCGACGACGCAGCCCTGCGACATCTACGCCGCGGGCGGCACGCCCTGCGTGGCCGCGCACAGCACGACCCGGGCCCTGTACGGCGCGTACAACGGGCCGCTGTACCAGGTGCGGCGCTCCTCGGACAACGCCACGCGCGACATCGGCGTGCTGAGTGCGGGCGGCTACGCCGACGCCGCCGCCCAGGACTCGTTCTGCGCCAACACGAACTGCCTCATCACCGTCATCTACGACCAGTCCGGCCGGGGCAACCATCTCACTCAGGCGCCCCCGGGCGGATTCCCCGGCCCGGCTCCGGGCGGATACGACAACCTGGCGGACGCGAAGGCGGCGCCGATCACGATCAACGGCAACAAGGCCTACGGCGTGTACGTGGCACCCGGCACCGGATACCGCAACAACCGCACCAACGGGGTCGCCACCGGCGACCAGCCGGAGGGCATGTACGCCATCTTCGACGGCACCCACTACAACGGCGGCTGCTGCTTCGACTACGGCAACGCCGAGACCAACAGCCGGGACAACGGAAACGGCACGATGGAGGCCATCTACTTCGGCAACATCAAGGTCTGGGGCTACGGCACCGGCCCGGGCCCGTGGGTCATGGCCGACCTCGAGAACGGCCTCTTCTCCGGGGTCAACGCGGGATACAACGCCAACGACCCGACCGTCGACCACCGGTTCCTCACCGCCATCATCAAGGGCGAGCCGAACCACTGGGCGATCCGGGCCGGCAACGCCCAGTCGGGAGGCCTTTCGACCTACTACGACGGGCCGCGGCCCAACGTCCCGGGCTACAACCCGATGCGCAAGGAGGGCGCCATCATCCTCGGCACCGGCGGCGACAACAGCATCGGCTCGGCGGGCACCTTCTACGAAGGCGTCATGACCTCGGGCTATCCATCGGCCGCCACGGAGAACGCCGTCCAGGCCAACATCGTCGC
Organism: Actinomadura chokoriensis; assembly: GCF_039529475.1. Lineage (NCBI taxonomy): Bacteria > Bacillati > Actinomycetota > Actinomycetes > Streptosporangiales > Thermomonosporaceae > Actinomadura > Actinomadura chokoriensis. The sequence continues at coordinate 9,206 of NZ_BAAAMW010000034.1, forward strand.
CGCGGGCTACGCCACCGGCACCGGGGGCTCGCGGACCGGGCCGATCACGTCCGGCGTCAACAGCGCCAAGTGCGTGGACAACAACAACGCCGCCGCGACCCCCGGCAACAAGGTGCAGATGTGGGACTGCAACGGCTACGCCGCCGCGCAGAACTGGACGGTCAACAGCAACGGCACCATCACCATCGACGGCGGCTGCCTGGACATCACCAACGCGAACTACAGCGACGGAGCCCTCGTCGAATGGTGGCCCTGCAACTCCGGCGCCAACCAGCAATGGCAGGCGAGCAACGGCCGGCTCGTCAACCCGGCCTCCGGCAAATGCCTGGACGACCCCCAGCACAACACCGCCAACGGGACCCAGCTCGTCCTGTGGACCTGCAACGGCGGAAGCAACCAGCAGTGGCATCTGCCGTAGCGCTGCGGACGCGGCTGGAGATCCCGGTCTGATCGAGGCCGGGGCGTGAGACCGCCACCGCCGTGATCGCGTGGGGCCCGGGGGCTGACGGTTCCCCGACTCGCGCACGGCGGTGGCGCCCTCTGCGGACGGCGGGCGGATACTCGCCGGACGGCTGTCATAGGACACACGAGCCGGTGTCACATGTTGACGCAAACAAAGGCACAGGAGAATTATCCGGCGCCCTTACCAGTCGCCGCGAGTGATTCCGCTCGACCACGGAAGACTCTTGACACGAACGACCTGAAATGAGGAGCAGGACGGAAACGCAGCGACCATTCGTCCGCACTGGAGGACGTGTCGCCCGAGGGCGGCGAGTGGCGTCGTCCGTAATTCAGCACGTGTTTGAAAGGTTGATTTCGGTCGGTGTGGCGCGTGGTGGCGGTTGCCCGCCGGTTTCCCGCCCTGGCAGACCGTGTCTACTTTCGTGCGCTGGGCGAAGCAGCAGGTCACGCTGCGGAAGGCAGTCGCCGGTGGCACGCCGGCGGGCCTGGCGGCCTGCGCGAGGGTCGGTCCGCGGCCGGGTTCCGCGGAAGGCCGGTGATCGCCGCGCGGCGCTCCCCGAGCAACCGATCGACCGATCGACCGCCGGTCGTGTCAAGAGGCTTGATACAGAAGTGAAGCGGATCTTCGGGGGCGCCTCCCTTTGAGTCGATCACCGACCGCCGAACTCATGAAAGTCGTGAAACAACGCTTTCGAGCCGCGGCGCATCGTTCTATCGTCTCAGCAAACCAAGAATGGTAGCGCTCTCAAAAGGCATCTCGACTACGGGGAGGTGGGGCACCGAACCGCACCACGCAGCCGAATTACAGAGCATCCAATGATGTTAGCGAAAACATTCAGGACCTGACCGGCTCAGCGCGATAAATGTTGGACTACCTACGCTCACTACCATTCCCGCCACCCCGAGAGAGAGCATCGTGAAACTCCTACTCCATCGCCCGGCGAGGCGCGCCATCGCCGCGTTAGTCGGTATGTTCTGTGTCACAGCGCTCTTTTCAGCCACGGCCAGAGCGGACAACCCGATCGTCCAGCACGTCTACACCGCCGACCCGGCTCCGCTCGTGTACAACGGCCGCGTCTACCTCTACACCGGACACGACGAAGACGGCTCGACCTGGTTCACCATGAAGGACTGGAGGGTCTGGTCGTCGGCCGACATGGTGAACTGGACCGATCACGGCTCCCCCTTGAGCCTCGCCACGTTCAGCTGGGCGAGCGCGAACGCGTGGGCGGGACAGGTCGTCTTCAGAAACGGCAAGTTCTACTGGTATGTGCCGGTCACGAACCGGGCGACCGGCAGATACGCGATCGGGGTGGCGGTCTCCGACAGCCCCACCGGACCTTTCAGAGACGCTCTCGGGCATCCCCTGGTCGAGAACAACGAGATCGACCCCACCGTCTTCATCGACGACGACGGGCAGGCCTATCTCTACTGGGGAAACCCGAATCTGTGGTACCTGAAGCTCAACGCCGACATGACGTCCTACTCGGGCGGCCCGACGCGGATCCCGCTCACCACCGCGGGATTCGGCACCCGCACCGGCGATCCGAACCGTCCGACCCTCTTCGAAGAGGGGCCCTGGGTCTATAAGCGCAACGGCCTCTACTACCTCGTTTTCGCGGCGAAATGCTGCTCCGAGTTCATCGCCTATTCGACGGCGCCCGGCCCCACCGGCCCATGGACCTACCGCGGAACGATCATGCCCACGCAGGGCGGCAGCTTCACCAACCACCCCGGCGTCATCGACTTCAACGGGGGCTCGTACTTCTTCTACCACAACGGCGCATTGCCGGGCGGCGGCGGTTTCACCCGTTCGGTCGCCGTGGAGAAGTTCAACTACAACGCCGACGGCAGCTTCCCGACGATCAATATGACCGCCGCGGGGGCACCGCAGGCGGGGACGTTGAATCCGTACGTCCGCCAGGAGGCCGAAACGATCGCCTGGGAGTCCGGCATCGAAACCGAGCCGTCCAGCGAAGGCGGAATGAACGTCGGGTGGATCGAGAACGGGGACTGGATCAAGGTCAAGGGCGCCGCCTTCGGCTCCGGTGCCGCGTCCTTCACCGCGCGGGTCGCCTCGGCCGGCAGCGGCGGCACCATCGAGCTGCGCCTGGACGGCTCCACCGGAAGGGTCGTGGGCAGTTGCCAGGTGCCGGTCACCGGTGGATGGCAGGCGTGGACAAGCGTGTCCTGCTCGGTGAACGGCGCGACGGGAACCCATGATCTGTACCTCAGGTTCACCGGCGGCAGCGGTTACCTGTTCAATGTGAATTGGTGGCAATTCAATGCCGCCTCTTAGCGGTATCGGGCCCGCCGGCACCCGCGGCCGGGAATTGACGGCCCCGCAAGCGAACGAACTCCACCAACCGACAAATGGACTGGCATTCGGAAAGGAGTGTGCATTGAGACGGATCACTCGACTGCTCGCCGGCATCGCCGTCGCGATCGTCGCCGCGGCGCTGTGCGCGGTCACGGCACCCGCACCGCGGGCTTCGGCGGCGGCACTGACCCAGGTGTCCGACTTCGGGGCCAACCCCGGAAACCTGCAGATGTACGTCTATGTCCCCGACAGCGTGCGGGCAAGCCCGGGCATCCTGGTGGCGATGCACGGCTGCAACGGCCGGGCCACCGACTTCTACCGGGGCACCGAGTTCGCATCGCTGGCCGACCGGTACGGCTTCATCGTCATCTATCCGCAGGCCCTGCACAGCTACAACGGCCTCTCGAACTGCTTCGACGTGTGGTCGGACGCGGCGCTGCACCATGGAGGCGGCAGTGACCCGGTGTCGATCGTGTCCATGGTGACCTACGTGGAGCAGCACTACGGCGGCGATCCCCAGCGGGTGTTCGCCACCGGCTTCTCGTCCGGTGCGATGGAGACCAACAACCTGCTCGCGGTGAACCCGGACGTGTTCAAAGCCGGCGCGCCGTTCTCGGGCGTCCCCTACGGATGCTTCGGGCCCAGCGGATGCGGCGACAAGACGCCGCGGCAATGGGGCGACCTCGTCCGGGCCGCCTACCCGGGCTACACCGGTCCCCGGCCGCGCGTGCAGGCCTGGCACGGTACCAACGACAACGTCCTGAACTACTCGAACCTGCAGGAGGAGGTCGACCAGTGGACGGACGTGCTGGGCCTCAGCCAGACCCCCACGTCCACCGACACCCCGCAGTCCGGGTGGACCCGGCGGCAGTTCGCCGGCTCGTCCGGCACCGCGCAGGTCGAGGCGTTCACCGTCGCCGGGGCCGGCCACGACCTTCCGCACGCCGGAATGGCCGCCTACGCGATCCGCTTCTTCGGCCTGGACGGCGGCAACGACACCACTCCCCCGCCCACTGATCCGGCCTCCTGCCGCGTCACCCCCAAGGTCAACGCCTGGTCCGGCGGCATGACCGAGGACATCGCGGTCACCAACACGGGCGACACGACGATCAGCGGATGGTCCCTGGTGTTCACCCTGCCGTCGGGGCAGACCATCACCTCCGGGTGGAACGCGACCTTCAGCCCGAGCAGCGGCCGCGTCACGGCGACCAACATGAGCTACAACGGCTCGCTCGCGCCGGGGGCCTCCACCAACATCGGGTTCCAGGCCACGCAGACGGGCGATTCCGCTGCGCCCGCCGCGTTCACTCTCAACGGCAGCACCTGCACGGTGACCGCCTCGAATTGAAACAGTCGGCACGGCCGGGCACCGCATCTCGCGGTACCCGGCCGTCCCCGGGCCCTGCCCTGCGGCAGGGCCCGTTCGTACGCGGCGAGGCGGCGGCCGCGCTCACTACGGACTTGTTGTGCATTCGGTGCCGTTGAGGCTGAACTCGGTCGGTGCGGTGTTCGTTCCGCTGTAGGTGGCCTGAAGCCCGAAGGACGTGGCGGCTCCGGCGGCGATCGTGGCGTTGTAGGGGGCGTTACGGGCGGTGGCCTGGGCACCGGTCTGGGTCACGTCGGCGTTCCAGGCGCTGGTCACGTGCTGGTTTCCCGGCCAGGCCCAGGTCAGGGTCCAGCCGTTGACGGTGGTCGTGCTGGTGATGCTGATCTGCGCGGTGAAGCCGTTGTTCCAGGTGTTGGCGGTGTAGCCGACCTGGCAGGTGGAGTCGGACGGCGGGGGCGTCGTGGGGCCGCCGGAGGCGAGGCCGAAGAACTCGACGGCGTACTGCGCCATGCCGCTCATCGGCAGGCTGTGCCCGGCACCGGAGACGGTGATCGCCTCGACCGGGGCGGTGCCGGACGAACCGGCGAAGCGCTGCCGGGTCCAGCCGGACCGCGGGGTGTCGGTAGAGGTGGGCGTGGTGCTCAGGCCGTGCACGTTGGTCCACTGCTTGATCTCCTCGGCCAACTCGGCGTAGGAGACGACGTTGTCGGCGGTGCCGTGCCAGAGCTGCATCCGCGGCCAGGGGCCGTGGTAGCCGGGGTTCGCCTGGCGCACCAGGTCGCCCCACTGCTGCGCGGTCTTGCCTACGCACGGCGAGGCGTTGCCGCCGGGCTGGTAGGCGCCCTCGTCGGGGAAACATGCGAAGGGGACGCCCATGAACGCCGCGCCCGCCTTGACCACCTCCGGGTACAGGGCGGCCATCGCGTTGGTCATCATGCCGCCCGAGGAACTGCCCGTCACGAACACCCGATCCGGATCACCGCCGTAATGCTGCTCCGCATAAGTGATCATTGACATGAGCGAGACGGGGTCGGTACGCCCGCCGCGCACCTTCGACGCGTCGGACCAGTTGTCGAAGCAGTTGAACTTCTTGTTCGACGCCGACGGGAAGATCACGACGAATCCGTACCGGTCGGCCAGGGACGCGAACTCGCTGGAGGAATAGAAGCCGGGCCCCGAGCCGCCGCACGGGTGCAGCGCCATCACGATCGCCGGCGACGTCTGCGCCGTGTCGGGCACGTAAGCGTACATCTGCAGGTTGCCCGGGTTGTCGCCGAAGCCGGTGACCTGCGTCAGGCCGGCCGCCGCCGCGTGCGGTACCGGCAGCACGGCCGCCATGACCGCACAGAGCATCGCCGCGCACGCACCGGCCAGCATGGTCGTCAGTCGATTCATCCGCCCTCCTTCATTCGGGCCTGGGAGCTGGTGCCGCGATTTTCATCGGACCGGCATCAATTGCCGGAATATATGTGGAGCGCCGATCAGCGTCAACGCCATATCACGTGCAATCAGCGGATGGGATCACGGCCAACGAGTTCCCGCTGGTATCAAGGGCATTGATATGAAGATCCTTGCGACGTGTTCATGAAAACTTTCACGGCCGGCAGTTCCCGGAGGCTCCGGAGGTATGGTCTTCCGGTGAGCGACCGCCGCACTCCCCCACCGGCCCGGCCGTCCGGTGCGCCGCAGCCGCGCGTGAGCTACCTGGTGTTCCGGTTGGAGCGACGTATCCGGGCCCGTCTCGACGATGCGCTGGCCCGGCACGGCCTCACCACGACCGAGTACATGGCGCTCAGCGAGCTGCGTCTTCGCGACGGGCCGTCGTCGGCGGAGCTGGCCCGCATCGCCTTCGTCACGCCGCAGGCGATGAATCTGGTCATCCGCGACCTGGAACGGCGCGGGCTGATCCGCCGCGATCCGCATCCGGACGGCGGCCGCGTGCTGCGCGCCCGGGTCACCGGCAGGGGCCTGGACGTCCTGCGGCGCTGTGACCGCGCACTGGACGACATCGAAGCGGTCATGTTCGCCGAGATCGACGCCGTCGACCGCAAGTCGCTGGCCGAGAACCTCCTACGGTGCGCACACGCCCTGCGGTCCGACACGAGCACCTACCACCTGGACCGCCGTCCTCCCCTTCACGAACCCGGCGACCCCGACAGCTGACGCACCGAGCCCCCTCAGCCGCACGGCCGGCCCAATGAAACGCCCGCAGCCTGCTTGCCACACGGATCTGATGTCGGAGCCGAAGATCGGCGGGACACGATGCGGATCAATACCGCTGCGCGTACCGGGTCGGTTGCTCGCCGAACATGCCCTTGAAGTCGCGGATGAAGTGGCCCTGGTCGGCGTAGCCGAGGTCCGCCGCCAGCGCGGCCCAGTCGATCGCCCCGCCGGCGGCCATGCGCGCGGTCACCTCGTGCAGGCGGTAGCGGCGGATCACCCACTTGGGCACGATCCCGACGTACTCCGCGAACAGCCGTTGCAGCGCCCGCATGCTCAGCCCCAGCTCGTCGGCGAGGCGTTCGACCCTGGTCACGGACCTGTCCTCGGCGATCAGTTCGACGGCGGCCACCGCCTCGCGCACCCGGGGGTCGTCGTCCGGCAGGTGCCTCAGCAGGAACGCGTCCACGGCCGGCACGTCGAGCGTGGTGGGGAGGTCCGGGCCGAACACCTCGGTCGCCGGGACGACGCGGTCGGTGATCGTCGAGACGGAGGCGCCGAGGAAAGGGCGGAAGCAGCCCGGCCGGAACGCGACGCCGAAGACATGATCGCGGCCCTGGAGGACCTTGATCTGGTAGCCGCTGCACACGCCGTTGACGTCCGCGCGGCCGCCGCCGAACGACAGGTGCACGTTCGGGTACGGCACGATCTTCTGCCGGTAGGGCTCGGCGTAGTCCCAGTGGGCCTCCCAGTACCGCTCCACCCATGGCGCGAGCGCCGGCGACGGGCGGTGGAACGTGTGGCGCTGATACCTGGTCCACGCACCTCGCAGCTCACGAACGTCCCGCTCCACACGGCCGAGTGTATGTCGCCTTTGTCCAATACCCTTCCGGCCTGGGCCGCCTAGCCTCGCCCGCATGTCACATCTGTCCAACGCCGCCGAGGCCATGGCCGCGGTCGCTCGCGCCATCACCGACGACCAACTCGCCGACAAGACTCCATGCACGGAGTACGACGTGCGGGCACTGATCAACCACCTCCTGTTCTGGGGCCCGTCGCTCGCCGGCGGCGGCCGCAAGGAGTCCGTTCCGCCACCGCCGGGCACCGAGACCGAGGTGGACCTGACGGCCGGCGACTGGCGCGGCCGCCTGCTCGCCCTGCTGGACGACATCACGTTGTCATGGGCGCCGCCGAGCGCATGGGAGGGCGAGACGAGCATGGGCACACCGCACCCCCTGCCCGCACCCGTCCTGGGCGACATGATCACCGGCGAGCTGGCCCTGCACGGCTGGGACCTGGCCGTCGCGACCGGGCAGCGGCTGGAACTGCCCGCCGACCTGCTGACGCATCTGCACGACACGGTGCTCGCCGGCGTGGAGCAGGGACGGGAGATGGGCATGTACGGCCCGGAAGTCGCCGTGCCGGCCGACGCACCCGCCTTGGACCGCATCCTCGGCCTGACCGGCCGTGATCCCGCCTGGACATAGTCACCGACCGGCGACCCGCGGAGTGAGGACCTGGGCAGTGCCCATCGGCGAAAGCGGAAGGACCGGCGGGCAGGGAAAGGCGCCCGCCGGTCAGCCCAGAGGGACGCCGATGATCGCGGCGATCAGCGCGCCGGGAACGGCGGCCAGGACAAAAGCGATGGTGGCCAGGGAGGCGGGGACAGCAAGAATCAGATGCGCGGGAGACAGCAGCGTCTGCCAGAACGGCCGCAGCCCAGGGTGCCTGCCTTTCGCCACCCAAAAACGGCGCAGTGGACGCGCCGTGGAGTTCGCATAGGAGCAACCGTGCGTGCCGGTCAGCGTCCGCCCCTCGGCGTTGACGTAGATATAGCGCTGTTGAAAAGGGGCTTCAGGATTCCGTCCCCCTACCGGCCGATGAATTTTGATGGTCTCGCTGTACTCGGCTCTGACGAGTCCTCCGGGAAAGGCCCTCATCAGTTCCCAAGCCTGCACTCCCTCAGCGTAGGCGATCATGCCGCACAGGGCGCCTGCGCACAGAGCCGCCACTCCGGCGACCGCCAGCCGCCATTCGCCCACGACCGTCACGGTGACGAAGTACAACGCCAGTGCGACGAATCCCGCCCAGCGCGCGACCCGCCGCCTGTCGCGCGCCCACTTCCGGACCGGGGCCACTCCCCCATTCTGCCCTCAGGAGTGGGGACGGATGCGAAGCCGAAGCGGCGTTGCCGCTTTCGGCGAGCTGCTGATCGGGGTGACCACCGGGCCGGGTCGTCACCACGTGGACGCCGCGCCGAGCGTAGGCCCCTAACGAGCGCGGGTCGCGGCGGGTCGGCGCATGAGGTTCATTTTTGAGCGGCGAGGAAATCCTTGATCACCTTGGCGATGTCGTCGGCCTCTTCGGAGCCCACCGCATGCGAGGCGTGCGGGTAGACGACCACGGTTCCGTCCCGCAGGACGCGCTCGGCGACCTTCTCGGCCTTCGCGGTGTCGTGCATGACCGACTTGCCGGCCAGAACCACCAGGACCGGCATGTTGAGGCCCTTCAGGGCCCGCTCCGGGATCAGGGTCGGTTGGGGCAGCTTGATCGAGTAGGCGCTCATCGCGGTCTCGATCATGCGGGCCACCGGTTCGTCCTCCACTGGTGCGCCCCCGGCGGTGTAGGAGGCGAAGGAGTCGCGCCAGGACTTGGGCAGCCACGGCACCGAGGCCGGGATCGCGCGCACCGCCGTCTCGGCGGGGATCTTGCCGAAGGTGTAGGCCGGATCGATCAGCAGCAGGCCGGCCACCCGCTCGGGGTGGCGGGTGGCCATGTTCGCGGCCGTCCACCCGCCGATGGACAGCCCCAGCAGGTTGAACTTCTCCTCGGGCAGCTCGGCGAGGGCCTGGTCGAGCTAGGCGGCGTTGTCGGCGAAATCCTCGATGGGGACCGTCTGCACGCTCAGGCCGGGCTCGCCCAGCAGGTCGAGTACGTACACATCTCCGAGCTCCAGCAGGGAGGGCATGTTGTCCGCCCAGATCGGGCTGGGCGAGGACCGGCCCGGCAGCAGCACGAACGGGTGCTTCGCCGGGACGTCGGCAGTGGCCTCGAACCGGTAGACCCGGACGAACCCGAAGCCGGTGCGCACGTCCAGTTTCTTCTCCGGGGCGGGCATCGCCTCCCAGGCCCGCTTGTAGTCGGCCATGAACGCCTCGTATCCGGCCTTCGAGTTCCAGTGCCCCACAGGGCTCGGTGTGCGCAGCGCGAACGCCCCGGCTACCACCGTCGCCAGCAGCACCCCGGCGGTGATGCCCCACCCCCGGCGGCGACGGCGCTTGCGCGCGGCCTTGCGGACAGCGTCCTCGGGCGTCGCATCCCGGACGTCCTCCTCCATGGTCCCCCTGCCCGATTTTTCTTTGACCGTTCGGTCAATTTCTAGGATCCACAGTAGCCTTGTCCCATGCCAGCGCGCGCGTCGGGGCCCGACGGCCTTACCCGGATCGAGCGGGAGCGGCGCGCCCAGATCATCGCCACGACCATCACCCTGGTGGCCGAGCACGGGCACGCCGCGGCCTCCTTGTCCAGGATCGCGCAGGCTGCAGGAGTGACCAAGGGCACCGTGGTCTACCACTTCACGACCAAGGACGCCGTCCTGGCCGCGGCCTACCAGCACGTGATGACGGCCCTGGTCACGCACGTGGCCGAACAGGTCGAGGAAGCCTCGCCCCGAGAGGCTCCCGGAGCCTACGTGCGGGCCATGATCGGCTACCTGACGGACCGTCCCGAGCACGCCCGCACGATCGTGCAGGCCGGCCTGGCCGCAGCCGGCAGCGGCGACCGGGCGCGGCCGCCGGGGCGGGAACGCTGGGCCCCGCTCGCCGCCCTCCTGGGCGAGGCCGCCAAGGCGGACGGCCGCCCCGCAGACGCGGGCAGGCTACGGACCCAGGCGGTCCTGGTCGGCGGGATGATCGACGCCGTCGTCGCGGAGTTCCTCGAGGACCCGACGTATGACACCCGAGCCGCGGCCGAGCAGATCATGCTCATGCTGACCTGTCGCCGTCTGCATCATCGGGGCGTTTGTAGAGGGTGCCCTGTTTCATGACGAGGTCGACTCGTCCGGGGACCTCGATGTCGGTGAAGGGGTCGCCGGGCATGGCGATGATGTCGGCGGTCTTGCCTTCGGCGATGACGCCGAGGTCGTCCAGTCCCAGGAGGTCGGCGGCGACGCTGGTGGCGGCCTTCAGCGCGCGGACGGCGGTGATGCCGTTGGAGGTCATCATCGGGAACTCGCGCCAGTTGTCGCCGTGCGGGAACATGCCGGCGTCCGTGCCGAAGGCGATGTCGACCCCGCTGCCGGCGAGCCGCTCGGCGCTGTCGAGGATGTCCTTCTGGAACTTGCGCGGCTTGAAGCCGGGGCCCCGGTCCAGTGGTCCTGGTTGAAGGCGTTGCGGGCGTCGTCGACGATCGTGTACTGGGTCGGGACGAGGAAGGTGCCCGCGTCCTCGATCATCTTCAGCGTCTCGGACGAGGCCAGGTTGGCGTGCTCGATGCTGCGGACGCCCGCCCGGACGGCCCGCTTGGCGCCCTCGTCGCCGTAGCAGTGCGGCGTGGCCGGGACGCCGAGGTCGGCCGCCGCCGCGACCAGCGCGGTCATCTCCTCCTCGGAGTAGGTGGTCTGCCCCGGGTCGTCGCCGGGGCTGGAGAAGCCGCCGGTCGCGCCAGTACCGGCGGAGTCCCCTGGTACTGGTCGGCCAGTTCGGAACTGACGTCGCCGTGCCCGCCCCGCGCTGAGATCAAGTGCGGGGCCACCAGCATGCGCGGGCCTACGACCAGACCCGCCTGGACGGCGTCGCGCAGATCTACGATGCCGTATCCGACGTGGGCGCACATCAGGTCCCGTACCGTGGTGAACCCGTTCATCAGCAGGGTCCGCAGGATCGCCGGTGACCGCAGTGCCATCGCCGTCGGCGACATGGTGAACGCCGAGATGATGTCGGGCGTGATCGTGACGTGGGTGTGGCAGTCCATGAAGCCATCACCGGCACTGGCGGGTCTCGGTACGGCATTCCTGGTCAACGTCTCCCAGGGCGGCTGGGACCGGGTGTTCACCCTGCTGGACGCAGCCGCACTCAGCCCCTGGGCGACCGTGGGCGCCCAGAAGGCGCTCGAGGTCGGGCTGGGCTGGCTGCCCGCCCTACTGCTGGGGACGATAACCGCGGTCGGCGGCGGCATTACCCGCGACCTGATGCTCCTGCAGGTCCCGGCCGTGTTCGCCGGCAACCGCCTGTTCGCCTCGGTGGCGATCGTCGTCGCCGCGATCGTGGTGGTGTGCTCCGCACTGCACGCGCCGCCCGGCTTGGGTACCGCCATCGCCGTGCTCACAGGTTTCGCGCTCCGGCTGGTGGCCAACTGGCGCGGCTGGAGCCTGCCCTACGGCCTGGAACTCCAGCCACGCTCGATCGCCTCAACGCCGCTCTCGGCCTTCGGGCGTCAGGTGGGATCGTCGACGGTGACCGCACCGGATCGCGGGTCATGGAGGCCTGTGGCGAGGAGGCCGTCGTAGGTGTATTCGGGATGCCGTCCCAGTCTGAGGTGGACCATCCACATCGAGCCGTGTGCGCCGGGTGGTTCGTTCCGGAGCGCCTCGGCTAAGGCATCCATGGCACGGTTTCGGTCGCTGCTGACTCCGCCGGGGCCGGCGCACATCCCGTTGCCGCTTCTCACGTCCCAGCTGTACAGGTCAACGATCACGCAACTCCCCCATCTCCGGCGTAGGGCCGTCCCGTCCTGTACGGCACCCACACCAAGCGGCGGTCGGAGAGTCCCCCTCTGATCTCCGACCGCCGGCCCGGCGCGCCTGACGGGGTCGCCAGGCGGGGTCGCCAGGCGGGGTGGCCGTCGAGGGCACGTCGCGGACTCGCGAGTCGGCGCGTTACCGCCGTCTCCGGCCGAGACGGCCCCACCCGTCGGTCTCGGCGCCGCACGGCCCTGTCCGGCATGGATTCATCGTGGCGGGGACCCTCGGAGGAGCGCATCGGTAGATGAACCGATCCGTGTACCGATTCTCGAGCCGTTCACGAACACCGTAGCCGTCCGTGTCTTTTTGACTACACTCCAAGAGTCCCCCTGGTAGCCGGACTCACGGCGTAGCTGACTGGAGGCGGCCTTGTCGCTGACCGCGGCACTTGAGCGGCAGACAGGACGACTGCCCGCGGAACTCACCAGTTTCATCGGCAGGAAGACGGAACTGGAGCAGGTACGACACCTCATCGATGACCACAGGCTGGTCACGTTGACGGGGCCCGGTGGAGTCGGCAAGTCCAGGCTCGCCGTGCGCACCGCCGGGCTGGCCCAGGCCGCCTTCGCCGACGGGGTGGCGTTCGTCGCCCTCTCGGGGCTCACGGAACCCTCCCTGCTCGCGCAGACGATCTGCGACGCGCTCGGGGTGACCGAACGGGGCAGCGACCCCGCGATCATCCGCCTCGCCGACCATCTCGCCGACGTGCGGCTGCTGCTCGTGCTCGACACCTGCGAGCACTTGGTGGACGAGTGCGCGATGCTGACCGAGGCGATGCTGCGGGCGGCCCACGGGCTGCGCATCCTGGCGACCAGCCGCCAGCCTCTCGACGTCATGGGCGAGTACACCTTCCCGGTCGCGCCCCTGGACCGTCCGGGGCCCGGCCCAGGTGGTCCCGGTGCCCCGAGCAGTGAGGAATGCGACTCGGTCAAGCTGTTCACCGAGCGCGCCGCCGCGACCGTCCAGGGGTGGACGCTCGCCCATGCCGACCGCGAAGTCGTCATTCAGTTGTGCGACCGCCTCGACGGCATCCCGCTGGCCATCGAACTCGCGGCCGTGCAGTTGCGAACCTTCTCCCTCGACCAGATGCTGAGCCGCCTCGGCAGTCACCTTTTCCAGGTCCGCGGCAGGCGCACCAGCCTGCAACGCCATCAGACGCTGCGCGCGACGGTCGACTGGAGCCATGAACTCTGCTCAGCCGAGGAGCGGCTGCTGTGGGCGCGGTTGTCGGTGTTCGCCACCGACTTCGATCTCGACGCCGCCGAGCAGGTGTGCTCGGGGGACGGCCTGGCCGCCGAGCAGATCGTCGAGGTGCTGACGGGCCTGCTCGAGAAGTCGGTCGTCCAGCGCGCCGATCGCGGGGGCCGCGTCCGCTACCGGATGCTGGACACTCTGCGCAGGTACGGTGCCGATCGTCTTGCCGCACGCGGGGCGGACGAGGAGAGCCGGCTGCGGCATCGCTGCTTCGACTGGTACGCGGAGTTGTTGCGCCGGGCCCGTGCCGAGTTGTCCAGCGCGGCGCAGGTTCGCTGGCTCGAATGGTTCGGGTGCGAGCGCGACAACATCCGCGCGGTGCTCGGACAGGTTCTGCCGACGGCCGACGAGGAAGCGATCCGGGAGGCCATGGGAGCGCTCGGCCGGTTCTGGGCGCTGAACGGCATTCTCGGCGAGAGCCGGCACTGGATGGACCGGCTCCTGGAGGAACGCGACACCACCGGACCGGGCTGGTCGGAGTTCCTCACGATCGCCGCGCTGACGATGACGCTCCAAAACGATCTCGATGTCTCGGGCGAACTGCTGGAACGGGCGCTGGCGCAGGCGCGGGCGGAGGGCGACCGGGACGGCGTCGCGGGCGCCCTGGCCGGGAAGGGCGTCGTGGCGCTATTCGCCGGTGACTTCGACGCGTCGCTCCACCTCCTGGGCACCGCGGGCGAACAGTACGGCGAGACGGGCGACGATCTGTTCATCCTGCTCACCCGGGTCTTCCAGGCACTCGCGTACCTGTTCAAGAACGATCTGGATGCGGCCATCGCACACGCGGACCGAGCCGTCCGACTCGGTGAGGAGCGCGGAGAACTCTGGGCCCGCTCCTACGGAATGCTCGTATCCGGGCTCGCCCTGTGGCTCACCGGCGACCTCGACGAGGCCATGCGGCGACTCCGCCGGTCACTCCGGATCAAGCGCGACCTCAACGATGGCTTGGGCGTGACGCTGGGCCTGGAAGGGATCGCCGGCTGCCTGTGCAGCCGCGGCGAATTCGTGCGCGCCGCGATGCTCCTCGGAGCATCCGACCGGCTGCGCGAATCGACCCACACGTCTTGGTTCGGTCCTCACCACGCGGTGCTGAGGGAAATCCACATCGACCAAGCGGTGAACGCCCTCGGACAGGAGCGGTACCGCGCCGCCTTCAATGACGGCGAGCAGTTGCCCCTGCCGCGCGCGATCGAAGACGCGCTCGGCGAGTCACCGGCCGCCGCCTCCGGCAAGCCTGCGAACAAGTCGGGCAGCGACAGCCATCCGCTGACCGAGCGTGAACTACAGGTAGCGTCTCTAGTCGCTGAGGGATTATCAAACCGCGATATCGCCGAACGACTCACGATCGCCAAGCGCACCGCCGACTCGCACGTCGAACACATCCTCGCCAAGCTCGGCTACTCCTCGCGCGCCCAGATCGCCGCCTGGATCACCGCACAGGAGATCCCCCTCTCGTGACCGCGCTCCCGTGACCGCGCTCTCCTGACCGCGACCATCCGCGCCGAGGAGGGCGCCGCAGCACCAGCGCGCCGCCGGCGGGGAGCTGGTGCTGCGGCGCGCTCGTCCGCCACGGCCTGTGCGGCACGGGCGCGCTGGTCAGCAGCGGTCGCGCAGGATCGCGACACCATCGCCCCCGAGTTCGTCGCAATAGGCGGCGCGTCCCGTCATCGCCATGGTCAGGGCCAGGGTGGTACCGGACACCAGCGGCCCCGAGCCCGTGCTGAAAGGTCCGTCCACGGCGACGAGCCGCAGGCCGCGGATGCGGCCCTTGGCGAGGACGACGAGGTCGGAGCCCTGGTAGTTCTCGGCGACCCGGGTCAGCGTCTCGATCGGGTACGCACGGCGAATGCCCAGCGGCCGCCGGATGTCCTCACCGTGCACGATCGTCTCACCCAGCATCGCCGTGGCCGGGAGGGGTGGTTTGGTGGTGCTGGTGACGACGCGGCGGAATCGGTCGAGCGTCTCGGCCGGAGTCGCGCCCATCTGCTCGCTCAACCGCATGGCCACCTGCCTGTCGAAGTCGAACCGGCAGCGGATCACACCCGCCAGCCAGCGCACAGGGGTCAGGCTCGCCCCCGCGGTGATGTGCGCCAGCACCTCACGCACCGTCAGCCCGGCGCACAGCGACGGCGCCGCCCACTGCTCGTCGGTCAGTTCCGCCAGGTCAGCAGCCAGGGCCGCCCGCTCGGCGTGGACCAACGGCCAGACCCCCGTTGCGCGGCCGGGGTGTGTCTTCGGTGCCGACCCTGTCATGTCAGACGTTCTCCTGTCGTGGTGCACGCCGTCCGGCGGACGGGTGAGTCCGGTCGGCAAAGGAGACTTTCGCCCTGCGGCAGAATCATCTCTTGGGAGCCAACCTGTTTCCGGGCCGTCTACGGACTCCGCATCAGGGGCCGGCGACCTGGCGTTGGCATGCGACGGGGACGACGCCGCGTTCACTCGCCTGGTGGCGCCGCTCCGCCGGGAGCCGCACGCCCACTCCTACCGCATGCTCTGTCGTCTTAAGTCGCTCACCGATGGCCGTCTGTCACAGCTGAGTCCTGCGCGTTGGGTGTGTCGAGGTCGCGGACGGTCTGGGCGAAGGCTTGGAGGAGCGGGGCCGTGTTGGCGGTGCGCCAGACGAGAGCCCATCGGCAGGGCGGGGCGTCGCGGACGGGGACGTAGGCCAGGTTGGGCCAGGGGTAGAAGCGGGCGGCCTCGGCCACGGTCGCGGCGACGGCCTGGCCCGAACTCACCGCCGTCAACTGGTCGTGCCAGTTCTCGATTTGCGGCCCGCGCCGGATGGGGCGTCCGGCAGGGGTGTGAGAGGGCTGGAAGACCTCCTCGACGTACGCCGGGACTGCGGACTTGGGTGAGATGAAGGTGCAGTCGCCGAAGTCCTCCAGGCATACCGATTCGCGTCCGGCGAAGGGGTGGGTGTCGGCGACCATGAGCACGAGCGCGGAGGTGTGCGTGACCGGCCCGACGGTGAGATCGGGTTCGCGGATCGGCAGCCACAGCAGTCCGAGGTCGATCTCGCCGGAGCGGAGCAGGGAGAGGGGATCGATCGGGTTGATGTCGCGGTGGCGGATCCGGGCGGCCGGGTGGCGCGTCTGGAACAGCTCCACGGCCTCCTGGATCATCCAGGTCTGCGGGCCCATGGCGCCCAGGGTCAGCGTCCCCGAGGTGCCGCGGGCGGCGGCGGACACCGCTTCGATCCCGTCCATGATCTGGCGGTAGCCGGCGCTGAGCTCCCGGTACAGGTGTTCTCCGGCGGGGGTGATGCGCACCCTGCGGCTGGTGCGGTCGAACAGCGGGGCGCCGATGCGGCGCTCCTGCTTCTTGATCGCCTGGCTGACGCGGGCCTGGGAGATGTGCAGCCGCTCGGCGGTGCGGCCGAAGTGCAGTTCCTCGGCCAGCGCAAGGAAGATCTCGATGTCCCGCAGCTCCACGCGCGCCTCGTTCCGATCCATAACAGCAGGGTTATCGATCAGTGTACGAAGTCCCGTTGATCACCGAGCTCGGACTTTTTCGCTGAGGCTGTCACATCCGGCGGTCCGAGAGAGTCGAAGAAGTGAATGTCCTTTCCATCTGGCCTTGAGGAGACGCCGATGTCCACCACCCTGATCACCGTCACCGCCCTCACCGCCGCCTGGGTCGGCTTCTCCGGCATCTCCCTGCTGCGGCGCGCCGACTTCGTCGTCCAGCCCCTCATCGCCTACGGAGTCCCCCGCACCTGGTGGACCTGGCTGGCCGCCGCCAAACTCGCCGGCGCGATCGGCCTGCTGGCCGGTCTTGCTGTCCCGGCGGTCGGGATCGCCGCGGCGCTCGGCCTGACCGCCTATTTCCTCGGCGCCATCGCCACCGTGCTGCGCGCACGCTCGTACAAGACCCTGCCGTTCCCGGTGCTCTACCTGGCCCCGGTCGTGGCGACCCTGGTCGTGACCTCCTAACCCGCCGCCGCAAACGCCCCGTCCGGGAGGACGTTCCGCGTTCTCGACTTGTACTCATCGTGTGCGGGACGCTGTGCCGCCATACCGGGTGGCTGACTTGATACCCCCAGGGTTGACCGTGGTCACCGATCAGGGTCGTGTGGCGGTCTCGGTTCAGCCGACCGGGGTGAGGTGTTCGAGGGCACGGAGGATGCCGTCGACCTGCTCCTTGGCGTCGCCGAAGAGCATGTGGGTGTTGTCGCGGAAGAAGAGCGGGTTCTGGACGCCGGCGTATCCGGTGGCCATGGAGCGTTTGAAAACGATGACCTGCCGGGCGTTCCAGACCTCCAGGACGGGCATGCCGGCGATGGGGCTCGCCGGGTCCTCTTCGGCGGCCGGGTTGACGATGTCGTTGGCGCCGATCACCAGGACCACGTCGGTGGCGCCGAAGTCGTCGTTGATCTCGTCCATCTCCAGCACCAGGTCGTAGGGCACCTTGGCCTCGGCGAGCAGCACGTTCATGTGGCCGGGAAGGCGGCCGGCGACCGGGTGGATGCCGAACCTGACCTGGGCGCCGAGGCCGCGCAGCCGCGCGGTCAGCGCGGCGACGGGGGCCTGGGCCTGGGCGACGGCCATGCCGTAGCCGGGAACGATGATCACCGAGGAGGCCGCGGTGAGCGCTTCGGCGGCCTCCGCGGCGGTGATCTCCCGGTGCCGTCCGTGCTCGGCACCGGACGCGGCGGGCGCCTCGAGGCCGAATCCGCCGGCGATGACCGAGAGGAACGAGCGGTTCATCGCCTTGCACATGATGGCCGACAGGTAGGCGCCCGAGGAGCCCACCAGCGCGCCGACGATGATCAGGAGGTCGTTGCCGAGCAGGAACCCGGACGCGGCGGCCGCCCAGCCGGAGTAGCTGTTCAGCATGGAGACCACCACCGGCATGTCGCCGCCGCCGATGGACGCGACCAGGTGCCAGCCGAGCAGCAGCGCCACCGCGGTGACCGCGACGAGCTGCCATGGCCGGGGCTCGATGACGAAGGCGACGGTGAGCGCGGCGAACACGACGAGCGCCGCGGCGTTGAGCAGGTTCTTGCCCGGCAGCATCAGCGGCGCGGACTTCAGCCTGCCCGACAGCTTGCCGTAGGCCACGATCGAGCCGGTGAAGGTGACGCCGCCGACGAGGACGCCGATGAAGACCTCGGCGCTGTGGATGCCGAGCATGCCCTCGCGGGCGAGCGCCGCCGCCTCCGTCCCCTCGGGGCGGTGCTCGACGTGCAGGTAGCCGCTCCAGCCGACCAGGACCGCGGCCAGCCCGACGAAGCTGTGCAGGAGCGCGATGAGCTCGGGCATCGCGGTCATCTCCACCGACCTGGCCCGCTGGAGGCCGATCAGCGCGCCGACCGCGACCGCGGCCACGAGCAGCCCGAACGCGGGGAGGCCGATGCCGTCGTCGATGGTGAGGGCGATGGTGGCGACGAGCGCCACGGCCATCCCGAGCATGCCGTAGGTGTTGCCCAGGCGCGCGGATTCGTGCCGCGAGAGCCCGGCCAGCGCGCGGATGAAGAACAGCGCCGCGACGATGTACGCCGCGGTCGCCGCGGTTGCGACCGTCATTGCCTAGCTCCTGATGAACATGGCGAGCATGCGGCGGGTGACCGCGAATCCGCCGAAGACGTTGATGCTCGCGAGCAGGATCGCCGCGAGTGAGAGGACGGTGATCGCAGCGCTTCCCGTGCCGATCTGCACCAGGGCCCCGACCACGATGATCCCGGAGATCGCGTTGGTCACCGACATCAGCGGGGTGTGCAGCGCGTGGTGCACGTTCCCGATCACGTAGTAGCCGATCACGATGGCCAGCGCGAACACGGTCAGATGCACTTGCAGCGCCGCCGGCGAGAGCGCGATCAGGCCGAACATCGCGGCTGCCGCGACGGCGACTCCGAGCCGGCGCAGAACCGGGTTCGTGCTGCGGGCCGGCTCGTCCCCCTCGGCCTCCGGCCGCACCGGCTGGACGGCCGCCGGTGCCGCCGACACCGCGACCGGGGGCGGCGGCCAGGTGAGCTCGCCCTCCCGGACGACGGTCATCGAGCGTTGCACGACGTCGTCGAAGTCCAGGACGAGTTCGCCGTCCCGCTGCGGGGTCATCAGCTGTATCAGGTTGACCAGGTTGGTGCCGTACATCTGGGACGCCTGCGCGGGCAGCCGTCCGGCCAGGTCGGTGTAGCCGAGAATGATCACGCCGTTCGCGGTGACCACCCGCTCGCCGGGGACCGTCCCCTCGACGTTGCCGCCGTTGGCCGCGGCCATGTCGACGATCACCGAGCCCGGCCGCATCGTCGCCACCATCTCGGCGGTGATCAGCTTCGGCGCGGGCTTCCCGGGGATGAGCGCGGTGGTGATGACGATGTCGACGTCACGGCACTGTTCGGCGTACAGCGCGGCGGCGCGGACGTTGTAGTCGTCCGACATCTCCTTGGCGTAGCCGGTGCCCGGGGCGTCGTCCGGCTCGGACTCGGGCTCGGCGACGGCGAGGTAGTCGCCGCCGAGCGAGCGCACCTGGTCGGCGACCTCCGGCCGCGGGTCGGTGGCCCGGACGACCGCGCCCAGGCTGCCGGCCGCGCCGATCGCCGCGAGCCCGGCGACACCGGCCCCCGCGACGAGCACTCTCGCCGGCGGCACCTTGCCCGCCGCGGTCACCTGACCCGTGAAGAACCGCCCGAACTCGTGCGCGGCCTCGATCACCGCCCGGTACCCGGCGATATTGGCCATCGAGGAGAGCACGTCGAACGACTGCGCCCGGGAGATCCGCGGCACCGCGTCCAGGGACAGCGCCGTGAGGGGACGCCCGGCGAGGTCCTCCACCAGGTCCGGTTTGAACCGGGGGCTCAGGAGGCCGATCAGCGTGGCACCCGGTCGCAGGGCGTCCAGCCGGTCGGACGAGGGCGGGGCGACGCCCAGCACCACGTCCGCGGCCTCAGCGTCGCCGATGGCGGCGCCCGCGGCCTCATACCGGTCATCGGGGAAGCCGGCGCCCGCTCCGGCACCGGACTCGACGATCACCTCGTACCCGAGCTTCTGCAGTCGAGTGACGGTGTCCGGCGTCACCGCCACCCGCCGCTCGCCGGGCGCATCCTCCTTGAGGACTCCAACGATCATGACAACCACCTATCTCCCGCACATCAGCGATGTGAGCGCAGTACGGGCCATCGCGCCGGGTTGCCGGGGGCGCCTGCCCGCCAGTCCGGATGCGGACGAGCCGACGGCGCCAAGTATCTCGGCATCAAGCTAATTCTGCCGCGAACGGGACCGCTTCCGCTACGTACTGTGTGCCAGTCTTGGACGCGAAAGTTGGGCACTTGCGTACCGTCCCGTGGGAACACGGCAGCCCGGGTCAGGAGTGACCGAAGGGGCGACCGGCACCGGCTCTTCCCGACAGCATCCGGATCGCCGTGCCGACCACGTCCGCCGCCAGCCCCTCCAGCCCCCTGCCACTGCCCCGACCACCGGCACGCCGCCCGGTCGGGCCGGCATCAGCGACGCATAGGAGTTCCGCGTCCAGCAACCCGCGCGGACACCACTCCACTCCCCCACGGCCATCCTCCGCCAGGATCTGGTTAGGCAGCAGGGAGCCGTGATAGCGATGGCAGGTATGAGCGAGCCGCCGATTCCCTACGCCGGCAACCACAACGGCCCTACGCGGGTTCTGCAACTCCACACGCGCCGCGGGATCGTTGCCAAGGCCGGCGTCACGGTCGGCATTGACGGCGCCCACTACCACCAGCATTGGGGGAAAGCGGCCTTCGAGATCCCCGCGGACAAGCCAGTGCACGTCGCCGTGTCGCAGGGAAGCGGCCAGATCGGCGTCGCCGCCACAGTCCTCACGCCTGGGCAGCCGTCTGAGCTGGAGTACCGCGGCCCCGCGGCCCTGTACCTCGCGGGCACAATCGGACCTCCCGGCACGGTGAAGCAGCGCGGCTGCCTGCTCCAACTCACGATTTTCGCTCTTGCGCCCCTCCTGGCGCTGGCGCTCGTGGTCGTGATCGCCGTCCTTCTGTCCTGATGAAAGCCCTCACCCGGACCACGGGCCGGTCCCAGGCCGCCACCCTCGCCTCGGCCGGTACCGACCTGAGAGACCGGCTCCGGCGCATGGCCGCGCGACACGCGAGGCAGGTCGTCGACCACACCGCCGGCCGACGGTGGTCCCTGCGCGCCTGGGAGGCGAGCGCGCGGTCTCAGTAGCGGGCCCTGCCGTCGCATGCGCGTAGTGGCGGCGCGGCGTGCTCATCACCGCGCGGTCGAGCCCGTGCTCGTGTCGCTCTCCCGTGTGCTTTTCTCGGCAGAGGCCGCCGATTTGGAGAGCCCAGGCAGGAGCAAGCAGAGTGGGACAGCGCAGGCGGTGAACGCCACGCACCACCAAAAGGCGTGGTCGAAGCCGTCCGCCAGGGCGCCGGCATCGTGGGCGTCCCCGGTGTTCCGCTGGAGAATCACGATCAGGATGGCGACGCCCACTGCACCGCCGAGCTGCTGAGCGACGCGGGTGATCATGCTGGCGTCCGGGATCTGCCCGTGCTCCAGTCCTACGAAGGCGGCGCCCATGGGCGCGATCATGGCAGCACCGAGGGCGATGCCGCGGACGAGCAGCGCGGCCATGAGCAGGACCTCGCTGGTGTCCGGGGTGACGAAGGCGAACGGCACGGTGGAGGCGGCGACGAAGGTGAAGGCCGCGAGGGCCACCACGCGGGGGCCGACCCGGTCCATGTGCTTGCCTGCCAGGCCGCGGGCGACCAGCGCTCCGACTCCTTGAGGGATGAGCAGCAGCCCGGCACCGAGCGGGGTCGCGCCGCGGACCCGCTGGAAGTACAGCGGCAGCAGCATCATCGAGCCGAACAGGGAGATCCCGCCGAGGAAGAGCAGTGCGGACGAGGAGGCCACCGAGCGGTGCCGGAACATGCGCACGTCGACCAAGGGAGCGGACGCCCGAGTGAGAGCCCAGACGGTGAAGCCCCCGACCAGAGCGAGCCCGGCGAGCAGCGGTACGAGGACCTGGGCACTGGCGAAGGCGGAAGTGCCGTCCACCCGGGAGAGGCCGTAGAGCAGAGTCGCCGAACCCGGGCAGAGCAAGAGCAGGCCGACCATGTCCAGACGGACGCGGGAGCGGCCGAGTGCGGGACGGTCGTCGGGCAGGTTGCGCCGGGCGAGCCAGATCCCGGCGAGGCAGAAGGGGATGTTGATGAGGAAGAGCCAGCGCCAGTCGGCCGCGTAGAGGATGAGGCCGCCGAGGACGGGCCCGAGGATTGGGCCGAGTGCCGTCGGCACGGTGATGACGGCCATGACCTTGCCGATGTCGCGGCCCTTGGCGGCCTGCATGAGCAGGGTGTACATCAGCGGCATCATGAGGCCGCCCGCGAGGCCCTGGACGAGGCGGAACGCGATGAGGCTGCCGGCGTTCGGGGCCAGCGCGCTCAGTATCGAGCCGGCCAGGAACCCGCCGAGCGCGATGACCCACAGCCGGCGGCCACCGAGCCGTGACTGCGCCCATCCGGCGAGCGGGATGGTGATGAAGACGGCCAGCATGTAGCCGGTGCCGACCCACTGGACGGTGGTCAGCGGAGCATCGAAGCCTTCGGCCAGGTCGTCCAGGGCGACGCTGATGATGGTGGTGTCGAAGACGACACCGAGAGCGCCGACGATCAGGGTGATCGCCATGCGCAGCACGACGGGGTCCATGCGGCCGGGATCAGCGGAGACATGCCCCGCCTGGCGGGAAGCGCTCACGATCCACCTTAAGATAGAAGCTTCTTTCTTAACGGGATCAAAGTAGGCCGGTATCCTAAGAAAGGCAAATCTATCTAAGTGAGGGTGGACGATGGCTCAGCGGCGGCGCGGGGCGGAACTGGAGAAGGCACTCCTCAATGCGGCATGGGACGAACTCACGGACAACGGCTACGCCAGATTCACCATGGACGGCGTGGTCAAGCGCGCGGGCACCAGCCCGCCGGTGCTCTACCGCCGCTGGTCCGATCGCGACGAACTCGTCAAGGCCACGATCGTCCACGTCCTCAAGGAGTCCCGTCCCGCCGTCCCCGACACCGGAAGCCTGCGGGAGGACCTCCTCACCCTCATGCGGCAGATCGCCACCGCCCACGTGCAGCTCATCACCGTGATGTACGCACACCTGGCCGGCTACTACCGGGAGACGGGAAGAAGCCCCAGCAGCTGGTTCGATCCCGTCGCGACGGGACGCGCGGCAGCGCTCGACATGCTCTTCGAGCGTTCCATCGACCGCGGCGAGATCAAACCGGAGCTCCTCACCGAACGGATCAAGACCCTCCCCTTCGTCCTGCTGCGCCACGAGATCCTCTCGACCTTCGCCCCCGTGCCCGATCACGTCCTCGAGGAGATCGTCGACACGATCTTCCTCCCCCTAGTGCGCTGACTGCCCGCAACGGCTCACGACGAGAGAAGGCCGACCGGGGATCACAGGCGCCGTGAGACCGGCGAAACGGCCGTCTGCGCCATGTCCCGCCTCCTCCGTCCTGCCGCTCCGCCTCTCCCCTGCGCCCCCCAGAGCACTCGCGACCGATGCAGAGAACCGGGCTCTGTGATCTACGAAACTCTGTAGCGGCCACGGTAGTTTTTCGACCGGGAAGCGGGTAGTCTTCCTGTCATCGAAGAGAGACGAGTCCATGAGGACCGGCAGAGGACGAACTGCCGGAAGGCACGAAGGACACCGGCCGGGCGTGCCGGGGCCAGCGCAGTGGAAGGGGCCCCGGCAGCCGGTCGGCCCGGCGGCCAACGGGTCGCCGGGAGCAGTGCACAGCACAACGCAGTACGCAGAAGAACACGCAGTACCGGTAGTGATGTCGAAGAAAGGAGGGTTCGACGCCATCGGGATCGCCCGTCGCAGGCTCCAGTCACGCCGCGCGGGTACCGCAGCTCCACAGATTGGACGGTGGTCTACGGTCACGCATACGCGATCCCCGCATCCCCGCCCGCATCCGGGCGGCCGACGCGGAAGACCGGCCCGTCAGAGCCGGTAGATGGTGTTGTTCCTCTGGGCCCCGGCGCCGCAGTACGGCGCCGGGGCCCCTGTCGTCGTCACTGCCCACCCAAGGCAGTACGGAAGGTTTAGTGAAAGCATCCCAGCCGGCCCAGGCCGGCAACCAGCCAGACCGGCATCACGCGCGGCCCCCGGCGGAACCCGGCGGGCTCGAGGGCAAATTCGACGACGAGGACTATCCCGCCTACAGCATGGGCCGCGCCGCCGAAATGCTGGACGTCACCCCGGCGTTCCTGCGCAGCCTGGACACCGCCCGCCTGATCGTCCCGCAGCGCTCACCCGGCGGACACCGCCGCTACTCCCGCTACCAACTGCGTCTGGCGCAACGCGCCCGCGACCTGATCGACCAGGGAACACCGCTGGAAGCCGCCTGCCGCATCATCATCCTGGAAGACCAGCTCGCCGAAGCCCAACGCATCAACGCCCAACTCCGAAAGGACCACACGGACCAGCAACAGCCCCGCGACACGGCGTAGAGCCCACCGAATCTTGAGCACTGTGTCGCTTCTGGGTTCCGTTGGGAGAGACCCTCCTGGTGGTGTGTGAACTCGGTCGGTGAGCAGTTCACCTACGCGACCGTCGACCCGGTCATGCAGTACGGCGATGTGATCCTTGTGGCCGGGACCATCGCCAAGGCCGAGCGCTTCGCCGGACGACGGGGACGAGCGAGCGGCGCCGGGTCCCGTTAGGGTCGTGACCTGGTGAGCCGGGAAGTCTGGTCGGCAGTGCCGTCGCCGATCCCGGAAAGACCCACATGACGAATCTGCTGCTCGCCTTCGCCGCCATGCTGCTGCTCGCGGTGCTGGTGTCGAACCTCGCGCACCGGACCGTGCTGTCGACGGCGGCGCTGTTCCTGGTCGGCGGGTTCCTGCTCGGCGACGGTGTCACCGGCCTGGTCTCCCTCCGGCCCGGGGACGAGATCGTCTCCCGGCTCGCCGAACTGGCGCTGTTCGCCGTGCTCTTCACCGACGGCATGCACGCGGGCTGGCAGGATCTGCGCAGCGCCTGGCGGCTGCCCGGACGCGCCCTGGGCTGGGGCCTCCCCCTCACCCTGGGGATCACGGCGCTCTTCGCGCACTGCCTCGTGGGGCTGGGGTGGGTGGAGTCGCTGCTCATCGCGGCGGTTCTCACCCCGACCGACCCGGTTTTCGCCGCCGCGCTGGTCGGCAACGAGAAGGTGCCGCCGAGGCTGCGCCATCTGCTGAACGTCGAGTCGGGGGTCAACGACGGGCTCGTCCTGCCCTTCGTGGTGGTCTTCCTGGCGATCGCGCAGGGCGAGGAGGACCTGCACTTCGGCGAGCTGGCGGGCGAACTGGCCGGCGGGCTGGCCATCGGGGTCGCGATCCCGTGGGCCGCGATCATGCTGGTGCGGACCCGGTGGTTCGCGATCGCGCCCAAGTACGAGCCGCTGAACGCCGTCGCGATCGGCCTGCTGGTGCTGGCGACGGCGCAGGCCACGCACGGCAACCTGTTCCTGGCCGCGTTCGCCGCCGGCGTGACCGTCGCCACCGTCGGGCACGAGCACCGGGAGGCGTTCGAGGAGTTCGGCGAACTGGTCGCCGAACTGCTCAAGCTCGCCGCGCTGCTGGTGTTCGGCGCGCTGCTGTCCCCGGCGTTCCTCGGCGACGTCGGCTGGACGGGCTGGGCGTTCGCCGTCCTCGCGCTCGTCGTCGCCCGGCCGGTCGCGATCTGGGTGTCGTTCCTGCGGTCGCGGCTGACCATGCGGGAGCAAGCCGCGGTGATGTGGTTCGGGCCCAAGGGCTTCGCCTCGGTCGTCTACGGGCTGCTGGTGCTGGAGTCGGGGATCGCGGCCGGCGACCACATCTTCCACCTGGTCGGCGCCACCATCGCGCTGTCGATCCTCGCGCACTCCTCCACCGACATCGTCGTCGCACGCAGCTTCGACGACGAACGCGAAGTGCCGGCATGGCACGGGCGGGCCCGGGCACGCCTGCAGAAGACCCGCCGCCCCGCGCCGGAGCCGGACACGGCCGACCCACCGGCCGGCTCCGGCGACGATGGCGCGGAACGTCCGGAATGAGCAGGGGCCGCCTCGGCCGCGGGCCTCTCCCCCATGGAGCGATCCCGGTGTGACCGCCCGGCGCCCGTCCGCCCTGGCCGGGCGGACGGGCGCGGTGTCACGCCTTGGACGTGAGGTCCCGGCGATCGAAGGTGCGCAGCGCGAGCACGGCGAGGACGGCGGCCAGAAGCACCAGAACCCCGACCGCCGCGACGCTCACGTCTTCGCGCGGATACTCGCCGACGTGCGCGAACGGCGAGACGTCGACCGCGCCGCCGGGGATGTCGAGGATCGGCGCGAAGAACCCGGCGACGACGCCGTAGCCGAGGACGGCCCAGACGGCCGGCACCGCGCGCGGCAGCGCGCCGTAGAGCAGCCCGGCGGCGGCGAGGAGCAGCCACACGGCCGGCGTGTGGGCGATATGCCCCAGGATCGTCTTCCACAGGAGAGAGGCGTCGCCGGTGCCGATGGCGGCGGCCGCGCCGGTGCCGAGGCCCGCGAGGAACAGCAGCCACGGGACGGCGAGGGCGGTGGCGGCGAGGTTGCCGCCGAGCCAGCCGGTACGGCTGACGGCGGTGGCCAGGACGGGCTCGGTGCGTCCGGCCGACTCCTCGGCCCGTACCGACTGCACGGCCAGGATCGCGAACACGGCGACCGTGAACGCCATGGTCAGGCCCATGACGCCGAGGTAGCCGGCGACCAGGTCACCGCCTCCGCCCATGACGGCGATCAGGTCGTCCGGGGCGTCGTCCAGCCCGTCGGCCATGGGCTGGGCGAACGCGCCGTAGGCCACGCCGGCGACCAGGAGCGCGACGCTCCAGCCGGTGATCGCGGCCCGCTGGAGGCGGAAGGCCAAGGCCGGCGCGCTGTGGAGCCAGGCGGCGGCACGGGGCGGGCCCGGGCGCGGCGGGACGAGACCCGCGTCCAGGTCACGGCGGCCGGACAGGCGGTATCCGGCGGCGGCGGTCGCGGCGGCGCAGATCAGTGACAGGACCAGCGGCCACCACCGGTCCAGCACGTAGGGCGCGGTCTGCTGCGACCAGCCGATCGGGGACAGCCACGACAGCCAGGAGGCGCCGCCGCCCTGGACGGCCGCCATGTCACCGATGCCCCGGACGACGAACGCGGCGCCGAGGACCGCTCCCGTGAGTCCGGAGGCGCCGCGGGGGTAGGCGAAGACCTGCACGGCGGTCGCGGCGATACCGCCGAACACCAGGCCGACGGCACCGACGGACGCCCCGAACAGGGCCGACCCCGCGGCGGCGTACCCGGCGGCGAGCATGATCGCGGTCACCAGGACGGCGACGGTGGCGCACATCAGCGCGGTGAGGACCAGCGCGGCCGTGAGCTGGGCGGACCGTCCGACGACGTTCGCGCGGACGAGTTCGGCGCGCCCCGAGCGCTCCTCGGCGCGGGTGTGCCGGGTGACCGTCAGCAGCGCCATCAGCGCGGCGCCGAGCATGATGTACAGCCCGTACTGGCCCGACAGGAACCGTTCGACGGTGATCGCGTCGTAGCCGTAGCCGGGGCCGCCGAATATCGCCCCGGCGGGGCTGGTGGAGAACGCGCTGACCGACTCCAGCTGCTCGGTCGTGGTGTAGACGGACTTCAGCGCGCTGGTGAAGTAGCCCATCAGCAGCGCCACACCGAGCGTCCAGGCGGGGAACCGGACGCGGTCTCGGCGCAGCATGAACCGCAGCAGCGTGCCCGTTCCCGCCAGCGCTCCACGGGACGCGGTCCGGGCGGGCGCGGGAAGGGTCGTCGCGGTCATGACGTCCTCCCGGCGGCGGCCGCGCCGTTGCCGGTGCGGGCGAGCTCGGCGCCGTAGTGGCGCAGCAGCAGCTGCTCCAGCGTCGGCGGGTGCGCGGTGAGTGCCTGGACGTCCAGCTCGCCGAGGCGGGCGACGGCGGCCGCCAGGTGGTCGCCGTCGACGTCGAAGCGGATCTGCCCGTTCTCGGTGCGGAGGTCGTGGACGCCGGGCAGGCCCGCGAGGGCACCGGTGTCCCGGTCGGTGGTCGCGGTGACGGTGGTGCGGGTCAGGTGCCGCAGCTCCGTCAGCGTGCCGGTCTCCACGATCCGGCCGCTGCGGATGATGGAGACGCGGTCGGCGAGGGCCTCCACCTGGGCGAGGATGTGGCTCGACAGCAGGACCGTCCGCCCGGCCTCGCGGGCCTCGCGGATGCACTCCTGGAAGACGGCCTCCATGAGCGGGTCGAGTCCGGCGGTCGGCTCGTCGAGCAGCAGCAGGTCGACGTCGCCGGCCAGCGCGGACACCAGCGCGACCTTCTGCCGGTTGCCCTTGGAGTAGGTGCGGCCCTTCTTGGTGGGGTCCAGGTCGAACCGCTCGCACAGCTCGTCGCGGCGGGCCGGGTCGGTGCCGCCGCGAAGCCGGGCGAACAGGTCGATGGCCTCGCCGCCGGTCAGGTTGGGCCACAGCTCCACGTCCCCCGGGACGTAGGCCAGGCGGCGGTGCAGCGCGACGGCGTCGTTCCAGGGGTCGCCGCCCAGGAGCCGGGCCCGTCCGGCGTCGGCGCGGAGCACGCCGAGCAGGATCCGGATCGTGGTGGATTTTCCGGCGCCGTTCGGCCCGAGGAACCCGTGGACGTGGCCGGCCTCGACGGACAGGTCGAGCCCGTCCAGCGCCGTCACGTTCCCGAAGGACTTGCGCAGGTCGTCGATCTCGATGGCAGGGGTCATTGTTCAGCCCTCGCTGAAAGCATGAGGAAAGGGAGCGTCGAACAGGGTCGACAGACCACCCGGTGGGGTGGTGGAAATGGCGTGGCGCGTCAGTCCTGCGAACCGTCGCGCGGCGGGTCGGGGACGTACAGGAGGTACTCCTCCAAGAGCGCCCGGTCGGTGTAGAGCCCCTCGGTGAACATCTCCAGCACGGGGAAGGTCACCTCCTCGAAGTAGGCGCGCAGGGCCTTGCCGAAGGACGCCGGCTCGGCGTGCTCGGGGTGCAGCGTGAGCCACATCAGCATGGAGCCCATCGCCTGGTAGACCAGCACCCGCGCCCGCGCGGCCGGGTCGCGGCTCGGCCGGATCACCCCGGCCGCCACGCCCGCCTCCAGGTAGTGCGTCGAGTCCTCGATCATGTCCTCGAACAGCTCGGCGGCCAGGTCACCGCCCTCGCGCAGCGATCGCACCACGTACAGGACGACGGGGGCGAACCGCTCGACGTCGGCCAGCCGCGCAAGGAGCTGTGCGGCGCTGCCGCCGGTCGTCGCGGCCCGCTTCTCCGTCGCGATCACCTCGCGCACGTGCGCGTCGCACGCGCGCCGCAGGCCCTGCTTGGACCCGAAGTAGTGCACGACCAGGCCCGGGGAGACCGCCGCGTCTTCCGCGATGGACCGCAGCCCGGCGCTGAAGCCGTCCCTCCCGAACCGGTCGATCGCGGCGTCCCGGATCCGGGCCGACGCGCCGGGGTCGCCGTCCGCCGAAGGCATGTCACGCGTTCGCACGAGGGCCACATTAAACGCTCGTTCAATGATCAGCAAGAGGTCCACGGAAAACAGGTCACTAGAAAACTCGGAAAGTTTTCACCCTCGGCTCGGTACCTCCCGCAATGACTCTCGCAAAGCCTCGGCGACCGGCCCCTGGGGGCGCCCGGTGCCCGTGATCGCCGCATCCCGGGGGCGCCCGGGTGCCCGGTTCGGGAGGGGCCCCGCGACGAGAAGCGGACCAGCGAGCAGATAGTCTGGTGTTTCAGGTGTGCCGGGAAGTCTGGTCGGCGGTCCGTTCGACGACCCCGCAGAGTGGAGACCCGTGCACCCGACCTCCCCCGGCCTGTCCCGCCGTACCGACGACCGCGGCGCGGCCGCCACCCTCGGCGACTTCCTCCGCCAGGAGACGACCGGAGGACGGCTCCTCCTCCTGGCCACGGCGGTGGCCCTGATCTGGGCGAACGCGGCCCCCGGCGCCTACGCGCACGTCTGGGGCGCGGAGGTCGGGCTCGGCCCGGACTGGCTGCACCTGCACCTGACGCTGGCCGGCTGGGCGTCGGACGCCCTGCTGGCGATCTTCTTCTTCGTCGCCGGGGTCGAGGTCAAGCGCGAGCTGACGGTCGGGGAGCTCGCCGGGTGGCGGGCGGCGGCGCTGCCGCTGTTCGCGGCCGGCGGCGGGATGCTCGTGCCCGCCGCCGTCGCGCTGGCCGTGTCGCGCGGAGCCGCCGCCGACAGCGGCGCCTGGGCCATCCCCGTCGCCACCGACATCGCGTTCGCCCTCGGCGTCCTCGCCCTCGCGGGCGCCGGCCTCCCCGCCGGCGTGCGCGTCCTGCTGCTGTCGATGGCCGTCATCGACGACCTGGGCGCCATCGCGCTCATCGCGCTCCTGTTCACCTCCGGCGTCAACCTGGCCTACCTCGTCCTCGCGGTGCTGCTCTGCGCCCTGTACTGGTGGCTGCACCGGCGCCGCATCACCACACCGTGGGTCATGGTGCCGCTGGCCGCCGCGGTGTGGATCTGCGTCCACGGCACCGGCGTCCACGCCACCGTCGCCGGCATCGCCCTCGGACTGCTCACCCCCGTCGCCCCGATCGGCGACGAGAAGGAGAGCGCCGGCTCACGGCTGGAGCACCGGCTCCACCCGCTCTCGGCCGGGCTCATCGTCCCGCTCTTCGCGCTCGCGGCCGCGGGCATCTCGCTCGGCGCGATCAGCGACGCCCTGACCGACCCGCTCGCCCACGGCGTCTTCTTCGGCCTGCTCGCCGGCAAGTTCCTCGGCATCTTCGGCGGCACCTGGCTGGCCGTCCGGCTGCGCATCGGCACCCTCCCGAGCGGCGTCGGCTGGGGCGACGTCGTCCCGATCGCGGTGCTGGGCGCCATCGGCTACACCGTCAGCCTCCTGGTCTCCCAGCTCGCCACCCCCGACGCCGCCACCGCCCAGATCGCCTCGACCGCCGTCCTGGCCGCCTCCCTGCTGGCCTCGGTGATCGCGATCATCCTGCTGCGCCGCCGCGGCCGCGTCCACCGCTCGTCCCCGCCCCTCACCGCCGGCGACTGAGCACCCTTGACCGCGGGGCCCGGCGGTCGTGCTCCTTGGCCTCGGCCCTTGCCACTCTCGCGCCCGCGGCGGTCAGCGTGTCGGCCACCCGGCCGGGGGACCTGGTCCGCTCGCCCGCCGTCATGACTCGGCGGCCACCGGCGCGGCCTGGGACAGGAAGGAGGTGATGAGGTTCCGCCACTCCTCGGGGCGCTGGGCGAAGGGGAGGTGCCCGGTGCCGAGTGCGGCGAGCTCGGCGCCGGAGAGGGCGGCGACCTCGCGGTGGAGGTGCGGAGGGACGAGTCGGTCATCGGTGGTGGAGATGACCAGGGTGGGGACGGTGAGCGCGGCCAGGTCGGCGCGGACGTCGACGCGGGCGACGAGGTCGGCGTGGTCGGCGGAGCCGGGCGGGAGGGTCCGGGCGGTGTCGGCGATGACGGCCTCGAGATCGGGGACGGAGGCGACGGCGCCGGGGCCGAGCGCGAGGGGGACGATGTGGCGGGCGACGCCGTCGTGGTCGCCGGCGAGGTAGAGGTCGCGCCAGCGCTCGGCGACGGCGCGGAACGACGCGTCGGGGTGCGCGAACGGGGCGGTCAGCACCAGGGCGGTGACCCGGTCGGGGTGGCGGGCGGCGGCGCGGGCGGCGACCGCGGTGCCGAGCGAGTAGCCGGCGATGGCGAAGGTGTCCAGGCCCTCGGCGAGCCCGGCGGCGACGAGCTGGTCGGCCAGATCGTCGAGGGAGAGCGGCGCGGTCGCCTTCGGGGTGTCCCCGGAGCCGGGGTAGTCGATCGCGACGACGGTGCGGGTGGCGGCCAGGTCGTCCAGGATCGGGCCGAAGTTGGCGGCGACCCCGCCCCCCGCGCCGTGCGCCAAGAGCAGGCCGGGGCCGTGGCCGCGCACGGTGCGGGCGTAGGCGGCGCTGGGCATGGTCGACCTCCGAGTTTTGTAGTGATCGCTACAACCGGCGACGACCATAGCAGGTTTCTTAGCGATCGATATAAAATGGAGGCGTGAGCCGACCGCGATCGTTCGACCACGACGCCGCCCTGGAGCAGGCGCTGATGACGTTCTGGCGCCACGGGTACGAGGCGACGTCGATCTCGATGCTGACCAAGGCGATGGGCATCAACCCGCCCAGCCTCTACGGGGCCTTCGGCGACAAGCACCGGGTGTTCACCGAGGCGGTCGGGCGCTATGCCGAGACCTACGGCTCCTTCGGCACCCGGGCCCTGGCCGAGGAGCCGACCGCGCGGGCGAGCATCGAGCGGCTGCTGCGCGAGGCCGCGCGGGAGTACACCGACCCCGCCCGGCCGCCCGGCTGCATGATCATCAGTGCCGCGACCAACTGCTCGTCCACGGAGGTGAAACGGGACCTCCGGGACCGGCGGGAGGCGAGCAAGCGGGCCTTCCGCGACCGGATCGCCGCGGACCGGCGGGCCGGAGCGCTGCCGACCACCGCGGACCCGGCGGCCATGGCCGCGTTCTACGCCGCCACGCTGCAGGGCATGTCCGTCCAGGCATCCGACGGGGCGTCCCGGGAGGAACTCGACCGGATCGTCGACCTGGCGATGGCGGCCTGGCCCACCTGACCCGGCCGCCCCACATCCCGCCGCGGACGGGCCTGCCCGTGCTCGGCCCATCGGTCCCTCCGACAATGGACGGCGGAGCATTGAAGGGGGATGGACGCATGATCGGTGACCGATGGGGCGTCAGAGAGGACGAGGTCGTGCGCTCCTACCCTTGCGACGATTTCGTCGCCTCGCCCGCGCTGCGGGCCTGGCGGGGCGTGACTGTCGCCGCGCCTGCCGGAGCGGTGTGGCCATGGGTGGCGCAAGTGCGGCTTGCGCCGTACGCCTACGACTGGATCGACAACCTCGGCCGTCGCTCACCACGCGAACTGGTGGGCCTTCCCGCGCCTCGGGTCGGAGAGAGGTTCACCTGCGCGGGCGGGCGCAGGCTGGGTCGGATCGTCTCGGTCGACCCGGGGAGGCAGATGACGGGCGCCATCATGGGCGCCTTCATGTCCTACGTCCTCGTGCCGCAGGCCGATGGAACGACACGCCTGCTGCTCAAGGTCGTCATGCAGACCAACCGCTGGGCGGCCCTCGGGCTGTCCGTCGGCGATCTGATCATGGCCCGGCGTCAGCTGCTGAACCTGAAGTCGCTCGCGGAGCGGCACCGGCATTCGAGCCTCGGTACAGGTTGAGCGGCTCGCGGCGAAAGACCCGCCGGCCGCGGGCACTGTTCATCGCGCTTCCGGATCGCTCGCAGGTCGCGTTCGCCCATGTCCCGGCCGCGCGCGACCAGGTACACGAAGGCACCGAGGAACGGCAGCACGATCACGAAGACCGACCATCCGGCCTTGCCCCAGCCGCAGGCCGTCTCGGACGTGACTCACCCCGTGCG
Source organism: Actinomadura chokoriensis (assembly GCF_039529475.1). NCBI lineage: Bacteria > Bacillati > Actinomycetota > Actinomycetes > Streptosporangiales > Thermomonosporaceae > Actinomadura > Actinomadura chokoriensis. The sequence continues at coordinate 42,846 of NZ_BAAAMW010000034.1, forward strand.
GGTGAAGCGCCCCGCCCGCGGCATCGCCGACGATGCCGTTCGTGCGTCTGACGAGAGGGGTTGCGTCCATGACCAGCATCGGTGCCGCCGTCCGGACTCCGGCCGAGCGGGCGGCCTACGGGAAGCGGGCGCGTGCCGGGGTGCCCCGTTCGAGCCACGGGCGGTTCGAGCGCGGCGAGCGGCGCGATCCGGTCGGCATCCTGGAGGCGCAGTCCGCGTCGCGGCTCCCGGAACTGGTGCCCCTCCGCTACGGCCGCATGCTGGAGTCGCCGTTCCGCTTCTACCGGGGCGCCGCGGCGGTCATGGCCTCGGATCTCGGCGCCTCGCCCCACACGGGGGTCACGGTGCAGCTGTGCGGTGACGCCCACATGCTGAACTTCCGGCTGCTCGCCTCCCCCGAGCGGCACCTGATCTTCGACATCAACGACTTCGACGAGACGCTCCCCGGCCCCTGGGAGTGGGACGTCAAGCGGCTCGCCGCGAGCCTGGCCATCGCCGGCCGCGCCAACGGGTTCTCCGCCCGGCGGCGCGCCGCCGCCGTGCGCGCGTGCGTGCGGAGCTACCGGGAGCGGATGCGCGAGTTCGCCCGCATGCGCACCCTCGACATCTGGTACGCGCAGGACAGCGCCGACGATCTCGGCTCGATCCGGGCGGACCGGCTGAGCGGCGACGCCCGCCGGCGGTTCTCCGCGGCGGCCGACCGGGCCCGCACGCGCACGAACCTGCAGGCCTTCGCGAAGCTGACCCGGCTGGAGGGGGGCGTGCGGCGGATCGTCCCCGACCCGCCGCTGGTCACTCCGATCCGGGACCTGCTTCCCGGGGAGGGGGGCGCCGGGACGGTGGAGATGCTGCACCGGCTGATCGAGGACTACGGCCGCAGCCTCTCCGCCGAGCGCCGGGCTCTGCTCGGGCGCTACCGCGTGGCCGACATGGCGCGCAAGGTCGTCGGCGTCGGCAGTGTGGGCACCCGCTGCTGGATCGTCCTCCTGCTGGGGCGGGACGACGATGATCCGCTGCTGCTCCAGGCCAAGGAGGCCGGCGCATCGGTCCTGGCCCCGTACACCGGCGCGGCCGGCCACGCCGGCCAGGGGGAGCGCGTCGTCACCGGGCAGCGGCTGATGCAGGCCGCGAGCGACATCTTCCTCGGCTGGGAGACCGTCCGGGGGATCGACGGCCGGCGCCGCGACTTCTACGTCCGCCAACTGCGCGACTGGAAGGGCATCGCCCGGCCGGAGACCATGACGCCCGAGATCATGACGGCCTTCGGCCGGGTCTGCGGCGCCTCGCTGGCACGCGCGCACGCCCGCTCCGGGGACCCGATCGCCATCGGGGCCTACCTCGGCCGCGGCGACGCCTTCGACCGGGCGCTCGCCGTGTTCGCCGAGGCCTACGCCGACCAGAACGAACGCGACCGCGAGGCCCTCGCCGAGGCCGTGCGCGCCGGCCGGGTCCCCGCGGAAGCCGCATGACGGGCCGTCAGCGGGGAGGCCCGGGAGCGCAACGCGAGCGGGCGGGGACGGGAACACGGCGTATCGGAGGCGCAGCGACGCGGCGATGGGGGCCGCTGCTCGCACTGGCGACCGCGCAGTTCGTCATGGTCCTCGACCAGTCGGTCATGAACGTCTCGATCAGCACGCTGGTGGACGACTTCGACACGACGGTCCCCGCGATCCAGGCGGTCATCACCCTGTACTGCCTGGTGATGGCGATGTTCATGCTGACCGGCGCCAAGATCGGCGACATCATCGGCCGGCGCCGCGCCTTCGTCACCGGGCTGGTCGTCTACGCCTGCGGATCGGCGCTGACCGCGGCGGCCCCGACCCTGGCCGTTCTCGCGCTCGGCTGGTCGGTACTGGAGGGCATCGGCGCCGCGCTGGTCCTGCCCGCGCTGGTCGCGCTGGTCGCCGACAACTTCACGGGGCACGAGCGCACGGCCGCCTACGCCGCGATCGGCGGGGTCGCGGGCGCCGGGATCGCGGTGGGGCCGATCCTCGGCGGCTGGGCGACGACCGAGCTGACCTGGCGGGTGATCTTCGTCGGCGAGGTGGTCCTGGTCGTGCTCGTCCTCCTGGCGGCGCGGCTGCTGGCGGAGTCCGCCCGCGGCCGTCCGGCTCCCCGCCTCGACCTCGTCGGCACCGCGCTGTCGGCCTGCGGAGTAGGGACGGTCGTGCTCGGCACCCTGCAGTCCAGCACCTGGGGCTGGGTCCGGCCGAAGGACGCTCCGGTCGAGCCGTTCGGCCTCTCGCCGACGCCGTTCGTCATCGCGCTCGGCGGGACGCTGCTCTGGGCCTTCACGGCCTGGCAGCGGCACCGCGAGCACGCGGCCGGCGATCCCCTGCTGCACCTCGGCCTGCTGAAGTCGCCGCCGCTCCGGGCCGGGCTGATCGGCCTGTTCGCCCAGAACCTCATCCTCATGGGCGTCTTCTTCGTCATGCCGCTGTACCTGCAGCTCGTCCTCGGCCTCAACGCGCTGGAGACGGGCGTCAGGATGCTGCCCGTCTCCGTGATGATGTTCGTCGCCTCCGCGGCCGGATCCCGGCTGTCGTCCCGGCTGTCGGTGCGAGCGATCGTCCGGACCGGCCTGGTGCTCACCGGCGCGGCGGTCCTGGCCCTGATGGCGGCCGTGCGGCCGGACCTGGCCGGCCCCGCCTTCGCGCTGTCGATGGGGGTGCTCGGCACCGGCATGGGGCTGATGGTCTCCCAGCTCGGGAACCTGGTGCAGTCCTCCGTCGGGACGTCCGGCCGGGCGGAGGCGGGCGGCCTGCAGTACACCGGCCAGCAGCTCGGGTCCTCGCTCGGCATCGCGCTCATCGGAGCGATCGTCCTGGCCGGCCTGACCGGCGCGTTCGTGTCGAAGGTCGAGCAGGACCAGCGCGTCAGCGCCCAGGTCGCCGAGCAGGTCGGCGTGGCCGCCGGGACCGGCGTCGACTTCGTCGCCACCGGCCAGATCCAGGCGGCCGCGCGGAAGGCGGGCCTCGGCACCGCCACCGCGGACGCGCTCGTCGACGACTACGAGGAGGCGCAGCTCGTGTCGCTGAAGGCGGGGCTGCTGGCCACCGCGCTGCTCGTGCTGGGCTCGCTGGCGTTCACCCGCGATCTCCCGCGCACGCCGGCGGCACCCGGCGGCGGATCCGCCGACCGCCGCCGGCGGCGGTGACCGGCGCCATCAGTGACAACGGCCCCCGCGTAGTCCGCGCGCTCCCGGTCGCCGAGCCCCGCCGTCGTTCGCCGCTCGTCAACTCGCCGTCCGCCCACGGGCGCCCCCGTCACGATGAAGGCCGTCGAGCGTCCGAGGCGGCTTGCCGCTCGTGCTCGTATCGCGCGATGACGGCCATGACCTCGGCGATGTCGCGGCCGCTGCGGAGAAGGGCCGCCATGACCTGCATCGGCTGGTCGATGTGGTCGAAGAACTCCCGGTATCCCGCACACAGGTAGTCGAGGCCGGACTCGCCGTCGGGGGACTCGACGAAGCGGTGGCCGGGGCGTCCGCCCCCGCACGCGAACAGGACCGGGCAGCAGCGGCAGTACAGCGGCAGGCGCTCCCACCCGGCGCGGGACGCGCGGGGCCGCCGTGCGGCGGCCGTCCACGCGGTCAGCGCCTCCTCGAATACCTGGACGTGCTGGCGTCCGACGTCCCGGCGCACCCATTCGTCGAACACCGCCACGAGGAAGGCCGCCCACTGCTCCGGACGGACGGTCCGCGCCGAGACGGCGGAACCGCCCGCCCGCCCGCGCCCGGCGGCCCGGCGGTTCTCGCCGGCCCGCTCCACGACCGGGATGAACTGGACGTGCCGCACCCCGAGCTCGTCCCGGCAGTATCGGTAGACGTCGACCGGAGCATCGGCGTTGCCCGCGTGCACTCGGTAGAGGACATTGCAGTCCACGCCGTGCAGGCGCAACCGCCGGGCGGTCTCGGGCAGCAGGCGGCCGGCGGCGGTGCCGTCCGCGGAGAGACCGACCAGGAAGTCCCGCGCGGCGAGGAACCGGCACCACGCGTCATCCAGCCGGGCGCCGGTCGTCCACAGCGCGTGCTCGACCCGCGTGCCCGGTCGCGCACGCCGCTCGGCCCGCTCCACCGCGTCCCGGAAGGAGCCGAGGTCCACCGGACCGCGGGCGTCCAGCCAGGTCACCGTCATCGTCCGCCGCCGCGGCCCGCGGCTCCCCCGCCACCGGAGCCGGCCGGAGCCGGAGAGCGGCACCACCGGTCCATCGCAGGCGAGCCAGCGCTCCGGGCCGGGGGCCGCGGGCCGCGCGGCGGACGGTCCTCCGCGGAGCGTCACCGTCGCGGGAGGCCCGCATGGCCGGCGGAGCGCCGGCCGTACGCGCACAGCGCCCAGATCACGGTGACGTCCAAGGCGATCATGACGACCGACCACACCGGGTAGTAGGGCAGGAACAGGAACTGGGAGATCGCGTTGACCACGGCGAAGGCGACTCCGATCGCCCGGGCCCACACATGGCCGGTGAAGACGAAGAGGCCCGCGACGGCGACGAGGATGCCGAGCGCCAGGTGCGTCCATCCCCATGCGGACACGTCGAAGTCGTACACGTAGCGGGGCGTGACGACGTAGAACTGGTCCCGCAGGATCGCGGCCAGCCCCTGCAGGGCCTGGAACGACCCGATCAGCACCATCATCACGCCGGCGAAGACCGCGAAGCCGGTGACCCAGCCGCCGGCGGGCTCGGTGTCCACCCCGGGGCCCGGCCGGGTGGAAATCCGCTGTGACATGTGAACCTCCTCATTCCATCGATCACTCGCAGAATCGCGCGGCGGCGGTGCCGCGGGCTCACCCTCCGCGGGTGATCCGGTAGCGCCTCGCTCACCCGCCGCGGAGGATGCGGCGCGGTCCGCGGGAACGGTGTCATCCCTGTAGCGGCCCAGCCAGGACGGACGAGCCGTCCAGGGGCCGAAGACGTCGTACGGGGACACGGGAGGAGCGACGATGTCGACGACATCTCCGAGGACGGGTGGAACCGTCCCTGATCACAGGCAGGGCACGACGCTCACGCACATGGTGACCGAGCACCAGGCGATGGCCCTGACTCTCGGCGGCATCTCGTTCCTGCTGGGCGTCGTCGTGGTGGCCTGGCCCGGAATCACCGTCGGGGTACTGGCCGTGCTCATCGGGCTCCAGCTCATCATCAACGGGGTCGTCCGGATCGCGCAGTCGGTCACCGGCGGCCTCACCGCCGGCGCCCGCACCCTCATGGCCGTGCTCGGGGTGCTCTCGCTCTCGATCGGCGTCCTCGCCATGCGCCACCTGTTCCAGACCGTTGCCGTACTGGCCGTGCTCTTCGGCATGTTCTGGTTGCTCGGCGGCATCATCGAAGCCGTCGCCGTGCTCTCGGACAGGGACCGGAGAGGACGCGGTCCCGAACTGGTCACGGCCTGCCTCTCAATGCTCGCCGGGATCGCCGTCCTGGCCTATCCCGAGGCCACCCTGGTCGCCCTGACCTGGCTGCTCGGCCTCTGGTTGATCACCTGGGGGATCATCAGCGTCCTCGTCACCCTGTGGATCCGCCACGCCGACCGGCAGGCCGCGTCCGCAGGATGACCACGGGTGACCCCGCGATGCTGCGAGCTGCGGGACCGCGACCGGCGGAGCCGAGAGGAGGCGACGTGCCGACGGACATGCCGACATCGGGCCACGGCCCACCGCGTGCGGCGTGCGACTACGAGATACGGATCAAGGGGCGGGTCGGTGAATCGCTCCGGCTCGCCTTCGAGGAGCTCAGCGTCACGCTCAACCCCGGCGAGACGGTGCTGTGCGGCCGGGAACTCGACCAGGCGGCCCTGTACGGAATCCTCGACCGGGTCCAGGCACTGGGGTTCGAGCTGGTCGGGGTCCGTCGGCTGCCGCCCGCCCCGCCCTGACCGGGCACGCTCCAGGACGGGGTCACAGCAGCCGGTACCGGCGTGCGCGGCGGACCGCCTCACCCCGCCGCGTCACCGCGAGCTTGCGGTAGATGTTCCTCAGATGGGTCTTGACGGTGTTGACCGAGAGGTACATCTCGGTGGCTATCTCGTCCGTCGTCAGCATCTTGGAGAGCAGGGCCAGCACCTCCAGTTCCCGCTCGCTCAGCGGCCCCACGACGGCGGGGGCGGCGGCGTCCGTGCGGGCGGGAACCCCTCCCAGGCCGAGCTGTCCGAGGAACCGCCGGTGCGGCTGCAGAAGTTCCGGATCCCGGTGCAGCACGGGGAGCAGCCAGCGCCGCGCCCTGGCGAAAGGCAGCCCGATCTTCTCGCGTTCGCCCAGCCGCAGCGCGCGCTCCAGCGAGCGGCGGCCCCGGGATCGGTCCTCCTCCCGGTAGGCCAGGCAGGCGTCCAGCAGCCAGGCGTCCACCCGGACGGCGGCCGGCGCGGAGGGCTCCATCAGCACGGGACGGACCGCCCGGGACGCCGCCGCCGGGTGCCGCTCGTGCAGATGGACGCGGGCGAGCGCGACCGCGCCCTCGGCGCCGCCGGCGTCGCGGGCGGCGTCCCGCGCCTCCGCCGGCGCGTCGTCCGCGAGGTGCGCCTCGGCCTCGGCCAGCCGCACCCTGCGCCGGAACCACGGCATGCCGGCGGCGTCCCCGCCGATGGCGTCCAGCACGGCCAGCGCCCGGTCGGGCCGGCCGGCGGCCACGTCCAGGCGCGCGGTGAGCAGGCCGTGCAAGGCGGAGAAGAGGGCGTCGGGAGAGTCGGCGATCGCCATCCGGCTCTTGTCCAGTTCGTCCCGCGCCTCGTCCAGGCGGGCCTCCTCCAGTGCGACCCAAGCGCAGGCCAGATGAACCGCCGCGACCCGCCGCCCGGCGGGACCAGTGGAGATCTCGGGCAACCGCGCGGCCGCCGACATCAGCCGGGCCGCTCGGCGGAAGCCGCCCTGGAGCGCCCCCGCCAGCGCCAGCCCGCCCAGGCACCGGCGATGCTGGAGATCGCCACCGGTCTCCGCGGCGGGCAGGGCGCGCTCGAACCGCCGCTCGGCCCGCCCGGGCCGGCCGGCGCGCAGTTCCAGGAGGCCGTGCGCGTAGCCGACCAGTGCGTCCAGCTCCGGAAGGTCGTGCCGCGAGCCGGGCGGGAGGGCGTCCAGCGACCGGTCCAGGCCGTGGACGAGGTCGCGAAGCTCCGCCCGCCGCTCCGGGCAGTCGGCGACGAGCCTGACCAGCCCGGCCGCCAGCCGCGCCGGGATCGCCCGGTCGCCGGGCAGTCCGGCCAGAAGGCGCTCCGCCCGGGCCAGGTGCGCCGCGCGGCCCGCGTCGTCTCCCCGGTCCAGCGCGACCGCGGCGGCCACGAGGTGCGGTTCGGGTCCGGCGGCTCCGGCAAGGGCACCGTCCGGGAGACCGCCGAAGAGCGGAAGGAGCGCCCGGCGGTCCGACAGGCCGAGCACGCGGCCGATCGCCAGGCCGTCGACGATGAGCCGGGAGGCGTAGGCCGGGTCTCCGGCCAGCACCGCGTGCTGGACGGCCTCCTCGAGCGCCCCGGCGCGGCTGAACCACTCCGCCGCACGCCGATGCAGCCTGGCCGCGTCCGCCGGATGCTCTTGGCGCAGCGTCAGGTGCAGGGCCGCACCGAGCACCGAGTGGAAGCGGTACCACCCGTGGGCCACCGGCAGGACGAAGGCGTTCTCGCGCACCAGGTCCGCGAACAGCTCATTCGTGTCCGGTCCGGCGAGCTCCGCCGCCAGTTCCGCGTCGAACCGCTCGACGACGCCGAGCCTGAGCAGCAGCCGGCGGACCGCGGGAGGCTGCACGTTCAACACCTCCGCGACGAGGTAGTCGACGACGGCGTGGTCGTCCCCGGCGAACGCGGCGGCGAAGCCGTCGGGGTCCGGATGGCCCTCCATCGTCATGGCGGCCAGCCGCAGACCGGCCGCCCACCCCTCGGTCCGCTCGCGCAGGGCGCTGACCGACGCCGAGGTCGCCGACACCCCGTGGTGGGCGAGCAGTGTGCGGATCTCGGCGTCGTCGAAGGCCAGGTCCGCGCTCCGGATCTCGACGAGTTCGCCGGTCAGCCGGTAGCGGTGCAGGGGAAGGGGCGGGTCGGTCCGGGAGATCAGCACCAGCCGCAGCACCGGACCGGCCCCTTTGAGGACGCGGGCCACGTCGCGCGCGAGATCGGAGCCGGCCGGCGGATGGAAATCGTCCAGCACGAGGACGACCGGGGCCGCGCGGCCGGCCAAGGCGAAGGTGAGCCGCGCGCAGAAGATGTCGAGCCCGTCCTCGGGGGGACGGGGGACATCGGCGACTCCCACGTGTTCCAGCGCCGCGGCTGCGAGACTCCAGAACGCGGCCGGACGGTGGTCCGCCTCGTCCAGGGAGACCCAGGCGACCGGCCCGGGCCGGCGTCCCGTCGTCGCCCAGGAGGCCGCCGCGACCGACTTGCCCGCACCTGGAGGCCCCGTCACGACCGTGAGCGGGCCCCGCGCGCCCTCCTCCATGCGCTCCGTCAGGCGTTGCCGGGTGATGAACCAGCTGCGGCGGCCGGGAACCCGCACCTTCGCCGCCGAGACCGGCGACGGTGACCTGGGACGCTCGCGATCGGGCGCCGGATCCTGCGGCAGGGCTTCGTTCACGATGCCTCTCTCCTCTGCTCGTCGAAGGGCCCTCACAAAAGAACGGAAAAGCAACAAATTTGCACATAACGGTACCTAGCGGAATCTTTGCGCTTATCTACGACAAACCCATAGATATGGAAAGGCGGTCGGGGCATCGCCGCGGATCCCTCGGAGACGTCCCACCCCGGGGACACGGTCTCCGGACGGCCCGGCGGCCCTTCCCGTCGCCGCTGCGGCATCACCCGGATGAGGTGATGCCGCCGCGGCGGGCGGCAGGATGACATGGGCTCGTGAATCACCGTCCCGGCCGGAGGTGGACGGCCGGCCTGTCCCTGTCGTCCGGGGCCTCGGCCGTTCTGACGCTGCTGCTCGCCGCCGGCCTCAGAAGCATCACGCTGCTCGCGGCGGGGGTGCTGGCCGTGGCCGTGACCGTGGTCGCGCTCTGGTGGGCCCTGGCACATCGCGGCCCGATCCGGTACCTGTCCGGCATCCTGGCCGTCGCCGCACCCATCGCCGCCGCGATGTACTACATCGCGCTGGGGCTGCTGTGGGCCGTCCTGCTCTCCGCCGCCCTCTGGGCCCTCGCCGTGCTGACCGGACGGGCCGCGCTCTCGGCCGGCAACCCGGCGACCGTCCCCGCACCCGCGCCGCCCGCGCGGCACCCGGTGGTCCTCATGAACCCACGATCCGGCGGAGGCAAAGTCGAGCGGTTCCATCTGGCCGGGAAGGCACGCGAACTGGGCGCCGACGTCGTCCTGCTCGACCCCGCGCACCCCACGGACGTCGCCGCCCTCGCCACCGAGGCCGTGGCCGCCGGCGCCGACCTCCTCGGCGTCGCCGGAGGGGACGGCACGCAGGCACTCGTCGCCGCCGTCGCAGCCCGCCGCGACGTGCCGTTCATGGTCGTCTCAGCCGGAACCCGCAACCACTTCGCCCTCGACCTCGGCCTCGACCGGGCCGATCCCTCGACCTGCCTGGACGCTCTCACCGACGGCGTCGAGCTGCACGTCGACCTCGGCCGCATCGCGGGCCGCGCCTTCGTGAACAATGCCTCCTTCGGGGCCTACGCGGCGATCGTGCAGAGCCCTGCGTACCGCGACGGCAAGGTCCGCACCAGCCTCCGGCTACTTCCCGAACTGCTGACCCACCACCGGGGACCGCGCCTGAGCGTCCGCGCCGGCGACGTGCTCATCGAGGCCCCGCAGGCCGTCCTCGTCAGCAACAACCCCTACCAGGGCGGCGACCCTTCCGGGTTCGGCCGCCGCGAGCGGCTGGACACGGGCGTCCTCGGCGTCCTGGCCGTCACCGTGGACGGCGCCGCGCAGGCCGCCGGCCTGCTCCGCGGCCGGCGCGGCCGCGGCCTTGCCATGCTGACGGCGAGCGAAGTCGTCATCGACTCCGAGAGCGGCGAGATACCGGTCGGTGTCGACGGCGAAGCGCTCATCTTGCCGACGCCCGTCGTCTGCGGCATCCAAGCGGGCGCGCTTCGCGTCCGGGTGCCCCGCGACCACCGCAGGACACCACCGCCCAGAACCCCGCTGGACTGGCGAAGGCTCTCCCACCTGGCCTTCGCGAGACGAACCGCCTCCAGCGACTGACCGTCCACCGCCCGCAGACGACGAGGTGAGACCGCAGAGGTGATCGCGGTGTTCCGGGGGCTACTCCATGTTCGTGAGTGGGCGGCCTGCTTGAGCGCACTTCTCTTTGAGCACGCTCTCGGGCGCGGCGGTCATCGCCTCCAGCGACCGGAATTGAGCGAAGGAGGTGAAGGAGGCCTGCTTTTCGGCCGACTCCGCGAGCTGGGTCAACGCCGCCTTCATGTCCGGGTCCGCCACCTTCGAGGCCGTGTCGGTGAAGGTGTTGCCGGTGCTCACGAAGAGCGGGTTCAACTCCGCCAAGGCCGCGCGCACTGTCGCGGCGTCACCGGTGGCCTCGGCCCTGACGCCCTTGGCGATCACGGCTCGGCTGTTCGAGCTCAGGGTGGTGTAGACGCCGTCCACCGCCTCGCAGGCCATCGCCGGGGTGATCGTGATCTGCGGCGTCGCGCTTGCCGCCGGCGCCGACGCCGACGGAGATGTGTCCTCGGCTCCGGAGTCACCGGAACTCCCGCAGCCGGTAAGGACGAACAGGGCCCCGGCCACCACAGCGACAGGGAGAAGATTGCGTCGCATGTCGGCCTCTCTGTGACGAAGTCTCACCGCTGGCGCGTCCCCACCGCCAAAAATGCCGCCCTCTCGGAAGGCGACACCCGCCAGACTGTAGGGGAACGGACGCAAGAAGATCAACTGCGTGCCGGCGGCGGGTGCGGGTCGGGACGCGGCTGTGGGCGTCGGCGTCGCGGGCCACGCTGATGCAGGGGCCGCGCGAGGCGGCGGGGCCGTTCATGGTGGGTCGATCAATATGACGCAGATCACGGGTCCTGCTCAATCGTCGCCGGGGCCGTCGAGGAGGCGGCGGTGTCGGGAGTCCGGACGGCGATCACGGCGATGTCGTCGGTGCCGGTGACGGGCAGGTCGGCCACGAGCGCGTCGCACATCTGCTCCAGGGGCTGGTGGGCGAGTGTGCAGGCGTGGCGGCGAAGCCGGTCCAGGCCCCTGTCCAGGTGTTCGCCGGGATGCTCCACCAGGCCGTCGGTGTACAGCAACAGGGTGGAGCCGGGCGGCAGCGGTTCGGTCGCGCTGTGGTAGGTCCCGAAGGGCATGCCCAGCAGCGGGTTGACCGCCTCCTCGAGGAAGCGGCCGCCGCCGTCGCCGGTGACCAGCAGCGGCGGCGGGTGCCCGGCCACGGCGTAGTTGAACTGCCACCGGCCCGGTTCGGGCTCCTCGACGCGGCCCAGGACGCAGGTCGCCGTCGCCTCGGGCGCCACGGTCTCCATCGCACTGTTCAGGCGGCGCAGGATCTCGCCGGGCGGGGCGAGCCGGTCGGCGGTCAGCACGCGGAGCATGTTGCGCAGCCGGCTCATGTCGACGGCGGCGGCCAGGTCGTGTCCCGCCACGTCACCGATCGCCATCACGGTCGCGCCGTCCGGAAGGACGAACGAGTCGTACCAGTCGCCTCCCACCTCGGCCCCCGCGGGGCTGGCCGTGTATCTGGCGACGATGTGCAGGTCGGCGTGCTCCGGAGGCTCGGCGAGGAGGCTGTGCTGCAGGGCCAGGGCGACCTGCTGGGTCCGGTGGAACTTGACCGCGCCGCTCAGCGCGTCGTGGGCGTGTTCGAAGATCTGCTCCAGGAGGGCGATGTCGTCGGCGCTCATCGGGCCCCGGTCACCGCGCCTGGCGGCGGTGACCACCGCGGCCACGGCCCCGTCGACGGCGACCGGCATCAGCACGACGCTGGTGGCGCCGGACTCGGTCAGCCACGCGGCGGTGCTGCGGGGCAGCAGGTCGGCCGGCGGCCGTCCCGGCGGGAAGGTGCGCTGCAGCGGGCGCCGCCGCTCCAGCGCGCGGGCGAACCCGCTGTCGGGGGCGAACCGCTCCTCACCTGCGGGCGGCTGCTGCCGCAGGTCGCGGCGCGCGGCGGTGGCGACGCGCTGCACGGTGATCGGAGCGCCCGCGGGACGGTCGCCCAGGTCGGGGAGCAGGTGGACGCCGCACCCGTCGGCGAGTTCGGGAACCAGCACGTCGACGAGCGCGGCGAACATCTCGGTCAGTTCGGTCTGCTCGGCCGCGGCAGCGGCGGCGCGGGCGAGCAGGTCGCGGCGCTGCCCGTCCCGCCACTCCTCCTCCACGTCGAAGCAGGTGCCGATCCATTCGACGACGGCACCGTCCTCGATCACCGGCGCGGACCGCACCTCGAAATGCCGGTACTCGCCCTCGCGCGTGCGGACCCGGTAGAAGTAATGCCAGGGGCGGACGTGCCGGCGCGTCTCGTCCCACGACCGCGTCGTCGGCTCGCGGTCGTCGGGGTGCAGCGCCTCCATCCAGCCGTCGCCGAGGAACTCCTCCCGGCTCTGGCCGGTGATGTGCTCCCACCCGCCGGTCGATTCGATCACCTTGCCGTCCGCGTCCGTCATCCACACGACCTGCGCGTTCATCCACACCAGGCTCTCCAGCCGGCGCCGCGACCGCCGCTGCTCCTCGGTCGCCCGGTCCGCCCGTCCGACCGCGGCGACCTGTTCGGTGACATCGACCGCGACCACCAGCACCCCGGGCCGCTCGTGGGTGAACCGCGAGAGGCTGAAGGAGAAGTACCGCTCCTCGGCCTCGACGTCCGCGCCGGCCGGCTTCACCGGCGCCTCCACCAGGGTCACCGGTTCACCGGTGGACAGCACGCGGTCGAACAGTTCGCCGTAGTCCTGCTTGGCGGCGGCGCCGAACGCCTCCCCGATCGGCTCCCCGAGCGGACGGTCGCCGACGAACGCCCGGTAGGCGAGATTGGTGTACACCAGACGGTGATCCGGCCCGATCGTCAGCGCCACCGCGACCGGCGCCGGATCGAAGGCCTCCAGCGCAAGCCACCCCATGCCGTGTACGCCCGCACCACCCATCCTCGAGCCCCCCGTCGTCCCGTCTTCCCGGTCCCCGTCCCGCGCGCGCCCGCGCCGGCATCTCGCTCGATCGCGGCACGGCGTCGCGGGCCTCTACCGAGTGCCTCGTTCCCGGCCTCCGTGGCACTACCTCAAGCGGACACATAGTTTGATGAGCAACCGCCCCGTTCACGGGTTCGATATTCCGGGCGCCATTCACCACCGGCCGGACATGGCCGCAAGGGCATACCTTCGTGCGACTGGGGGATACGCGTGTGCACCGGGGGCGTGCCGGTGGCAGAAGGGGAGACGACGTGGACCCCCACACTGAAGACCTGCACAAGCAAATCGAAAGGCTCACCAGGGAGAACGCCCAACTGCGCAGCGAGTTGGCCGTGCGGCGGCTGTGGAACCCGCCGCCCGAACTGGAGCACGCCTTCCAGGACGCGCACGGATGGGAATGCCTGCCGGTACCGCCGACCGACCGCGGCCAGGCCTCGACCCTGATCCTGATCGCCGGCACCGAGGCCGGCGCCGAGGAGGAGGACACCGAGGCCGCCGGGCAGGTGTGGCGGTACCTGCTCACCGCCGCGCCGGTCCGCGGCGGGATCGGCCCCTTCGCGCGGGCATCGATGCCCGCCCGGCTGCTGGGCTACGTCGGCGAGCAGGACGGCCGCGCGATCATCGTGCTCAACCAGGATCTACCGCGGGGCCAGGTGGCGTGCGCGGCCCGGATACTGCGGTCCAAGGCCAAGACCCGGCGGCCGAGACCGCGCCTGCTGGAACTCTCCGCGGTCCCGCTGCTCGCCTTATGGAGCCTGCTGCGCGAAGGCGGCCTCCGCAGCCTGCTGGCCGCCGCGGTTCCCGCCGCCACCATCGTGGCCACGGCGGAACTGCTTCCCGGCAATGCTCCCGCCGAGGTCAGGCCCGCCCCGCCGGCCGCCGGCCCGTCGTGGCACCGCGACCAAGTCGGGGGCAACCGTCCAGGCCGATCCCCTTACGCCATGACCAGGACCCCCCGGCCGCCCGGCACACCGACCCCGGCCGAACGCAGGAGCACCTCCCACAGGACGAACTCGACACTCAGCCCTCCTACGCCTGCATCCCCGTCTCCTTCCGCGTCCCCGGCCCCGGGCACCACCTCGTCGCCTCCCATCCGACTCCCGCCGCTGATTCCCCTTCCGACCTCACCGGCCCCGTCGCCGTCCCAGAAGACCAGCCCTCCGGATCAGGGGACGTCATCCCCATGAGGAGCACCATGTCGGGAGGCAAGTGCTCCGCGGGAGACGCGCCTGCCGCAGCACACTGAGGTTGGTCTCAGCACTCGGCTGGGGGTAGCGGCCAGGAGAGCGCTACCGCGATGAGTGGTTTGCGGTGTTGTTGGAAGACCCGGGGTGCAAATGCCCGCGCGGGCGCGCGGACGCGGTCAGGGCTTCAGGAGGGCCTTGATGGCGCGTCGCTCGTCCATGTCTCTGTAGCCCTCCACGACCTGCTCCAGGGGAAGAGTGAGGTCGAAGACCTTGCCCGGATCGATGGCGCGAGTCAGATGGGAGGGCACGAGCGTGCCTTGCGCATTGGGGATGCGGACGTAGTCGGCCTGGCAGGTGCTCATGAACTCGCGGTCAGGCAGTTCGACGGGAAGCCGTTGCGGCAGTTGGCGCAGGTACCGTCCGAGGTCGCGAACGAGCCGACGCCGAAGCAGGTCACCGCGGTGCGGATGATCGCGTCCGTGGGGTGGACAGCCTGCCGGCCGCCGAAGGCCACGCCCCGTCGCGTAGTTCGACATGGGCCATGCGGGGATCTGCTGTACCGACAACCGCGCGCCTCCTCCATCAGGAAGGCTTACCGGCGCGATATTCGAGGGCTTCAGGTATCTCGTTGTACTCCAGGAGATGGTTGCCCGCGATCTGCTCGAGGACCTCGCGGACCTCGGCGGGTGTGGCGTAGAAGAACTCTCTGCGAAGGTTGACCTGGTTGACACGACGATCTGCGAACTCCTGGTGAAGATTGTTCTCCAGCCCGACGGCGTCATCACTGAAGATGAGAGCGTGGACGTCGAACCGGAAGGGCACCGAGGCGTCGCCCAGCTCGCGGACGCGGTCCATCGGCTCCAGGCGCCGCGTCATCCCGATCTTCACCATGCGCTCACCGAACGCACCGATGTTGGAGATCACATAGACGTACCCGGCACGGACGTTGGCGGCGCGGCCCTCGACGTCCGAGATCGCCGACTCCACATCGGCGAGCTTCGCCCGCAGGTCGGCGGCGCCGCCCATGTCCCCGTTCGCCTCCAGCCGCGCGAGCGCCGACTCAACGTGCGAGCGCTCCTTGAGCAGGCGGGCCTTCTCCCGCTCGAATTCCTTGCGTGCCTTCTCCTCTTCGCGCTGACGCTCGCGCTCGGCCCGGACCCGTTCCTTCTCCTCCTCGGCCTTGGCCAGGTGATCGGCGGTGAGACGCAGTTCCTTGACGCGAATCGACCGGTACTCCCGGCTGACCCGGATGTCCATGGTCTTGCCGAGCCGTTCGATCGTCTGCGCACTCTTGTCGAGTCGCTCGATCGCCGACTGCAGCTTGTAGGGCCGCATCGTCCGGACCAGGTTGTCGGCCTCGGCGTTGTAGGCGCGCAACATCAGCTTGGAGAAGTCCCGCACCATCTTGCCGCCCTGTGCCGCTGAACCGTTCACCGTCCAGTTCGTGGCCCCCACGACCGCGTTACCGGTCCGTACCATGGCCTTGATGCGATCCTTCACCTTCGCCAGCTCGGCCTTGTAGGCGACGACGTCGGCCAGCGGATGCTGGTACTCGTAGACACCCGCCTCTTGCAGGAGGGCGAGGTCCGCAGTCTCGGTGATCGAACTGCGGACGCGCTGCAACTCGACCTGTAGTTCTGCGCGCTTGCGCTCGGCGTCGTTGATCTCGCCGCGTATGCGCTTCAACTCCGCCGCCACTTGGGGCGCTTCCAAGCCACCGAGCTGCTGCAGCCATCCGCGCAACTCGGCGTTCTCGGCCTCAAGTTCCTCGATCCGCTGCTTGCGGTTTCCGAACACCGCCCTGCCTCTGGCTCCTCCAGAAGGCTCGGGCGGTAGCGGCATCGGCCTCGCTGCTGGGGGAACAGGCGGTTCGACCGCCGGGCGAGCCAGGGGCGGCGGAATACTCCCCGGCGGCGTGGCCTGAACAGGCACGGGTGACCAGAATTGCCAGCCCGGCGGTGCGGGCGGCCAACTCGCATCGGGCATCCATCCGGGCGGCGGCGTCCAGCCTGGAGGCGGTGCGGGCCAGGTCGGCGGCGGGTTGTACCGCCAGGTCGGGTGAGGGGCGGTTGGCACGGCCGCTCGCATGGGCGGAGGCTGGGGCGGAGGCATCACCGGTGCGGCAGGTGGTGGCGTAGGCGTCCCCACACCCATCGTCGGCGTGTGCGGAGCCGGGACGGCGGCTTCCGGGTGGGGCGGGGCTTCCCGCCCGACAAGGCCTTGGACGATCTGGGCAAGTCGCGGCGCATCCTGGTCGTGCACGTCCCCGAAGTCGGTATCGGCGCCTGCTTTGTCCACGATTACGAAGAACCAGCGCTGCTTGTAGGATTTTCGCATCTCGACGGAGGCGATCGCCGTGATTTCAGTCTCCTGGCGCAGCCCGTCCTTGGCCAGCTCGGCGATGGAGAATCCAACGATCCGACGCTCCGTGATGACGATGTGGGTGAGCGTCGGAAGCGCCTTGACGGTCGTCGTGAGAGCCACAACCCTCTCCCCTTCCCGAAGGAAGAACCGTAGAAGGCGCAGGGTGCGGTCAGCATCGGCAGAATTCACTTCGACGCCGACGTAGTCGGGGTGCGGAATTTCCTGCAGCGCCATCACTTCCTCGCAACGTCATCTCAAAGCGAAACGAGGGCCTCGATCCGAAACCGCGACCCCCGGGCCACCACGGTCTGAACTCATCGAGGGGAGCGCCCGACGTATCTAGGACGACCCGGCGGTGGCCCCGGTTGACGCGCCGTTAATGGCCGCATCCGGCAGCCCTTCGAGGCAGAAGGCGATGGCAGACTGGTCAGCGGATGGGGCGGCGTGTGCTGGACCGCGAGCCCACGTACGCTGTTCAAACGTCGGGCGGCGGCGACGCGGCAGGGCGTCTGCTCGGTGTCCTAGGCGTCCTCGAACGGCTTCGAGCGTCGGTGGCAGTGCACGAACTGCGGGCCACCTGGTGCGCAACTCCTCCGGTCGCCCGTCCGCAGGCATCACCGCCTGTCGTGGGTGTTGGCGAGGTGGGGCGGGACTCGCTGACCGTTCGACAGGCTGGTCCCTGTGCCCAGCACTAACGTCCCATTGATGCCGTGATGGGCGGGGGTGGCTTGGGCTAGCGCCAGCCGAGGTCGGGGGCCACGTGGGTCAGGATGTTCTCCAGGACGTGTGCGTTGTAGTCCACGCCGAGCTGGTTGGGGACCGTGAGCAGGAGTGTGTCGGCGGCCTGGATGGCCTCGTCGGCGGCCAGTTGTTTGACCAGGACGTCCGGTTCGGCGGCGTACGACCGGCCGAAGACCGCTCTGGTCTTCTCGTCGATCATTCCGATCTGGTCGCTCGAGTCGGCGTTCCGGCCGAAGTAGGCGCGGTCCAGGTCGCTGGTGAGCGCGAAGATGCTGCGGCTGACCGACACCCGCGGCTCGCGCTGGTGTCCGGCGTCCTTCCACGCCTGCCGGTAGGCCTCGATCTGCTTGCGCTGCTGGACGTGCAGCGGCTCGCCGGTCTCGTCGTCCTTGAGCGTGGAACTCTGCAGGTTCATGCCCAGCTCGGCCGCCCACACACTGGTGGCATTGGAGCCGGAACCCCACCAGATGCGGTCGCGCAGGCCCTCGGAATGCGGCTCGATGCGCAGGAGGCCGGGCGGATTGGGGAACATCGGGCGCGGATTCGGCTGGGCGAAGCCCTCGCCCTGCAGCACCGTCAGCAGAACCTCGGTGTGCTTGCGCGCCATGTCGGCATCGGTGTCGCCCTCGGACGGCTCGTACCCGAAGTACCGCCACCCGTCGACGACCTGCTCCGGCGATCCCCGGCTGATGCCCAGTTGCAGCCGTCCACCCGAGATCAGATCGGCGGCCCCGGCGTTCTCGGCGAAGTACAGCGGGTTCTCGTAGCGCATGTCGATCACGCCGGTGCCGATCTCGATGCGCGAGGTCTTCGCGCCGATCGCGGACAGCAGCGGAAGCGGAGAGGCCAGCTGCCTGGCGAAATGGTGCACCCGGAAGTAGGCGCCATCGGCACCCAGTTCCTCCGCCGCCACGGCGAGATCGACCGACTGCAGCAGCGCGTCCGCCGCCGACCGTGTCTGCGAGCCGGCGCCGTCACTCCAGTGACCGAACGAGAGAAAACCGATCTTCTTCACACCCACACCAACCATCACAACGCCTACGAGATTCCAGCACGGACCAGCACACGGCCGCCCAGTTCGCCCCGTCCGGCTGATGGCGGACGGGCTTCCTCGCGGTGTCCAAGCCGCCGCGGCCCCCGGAACGACCACCTCACCATCGCGGTCGCGCTCGAACTCGAACGCGGCCTCGGCGAAGGAGCCGGCGCCCAGCCTGCCTGATGGTGGCACGAACGTGAAAATAGGGGCCGTGTGGGTAGCCCGAGGATTGAGGCGAGCCCGGTATGCGAGAGGAAAGGGGCGGAACGATGGAGCAGTTCTCCGTGGGCGATCACGTTAGGTGGAACTCGGAAGCGGGATATGTGGAAGGCGTGATCATCAGGAAGCACACTAAGGACGTGGAGTACAAGGGACACACGCGCCGCTGCAGCAAGGACGATCCGCAGTACGAGATTCGAAGTGACAAGACCGACCACATCGCGATGCACAAGGGAAAGGCGCTGACGAAACTGTAGGCCACGCACGCAGCCGACGCAGCGCCGGTGGCACCGCAATATGTCCGCGAGGGGGTAGCACCGCGCGCCGGGCAACTCGGGCTCGATGAGTGCGTGTTTGAGAAGTTGATCTCGGTCGGCGTGGCTGCGTGATCTTGTGTGCCGGTTCGTGCAGGGTGGCGCGATGTCTCGGCAGTCGTGTTACCCCTCGGACCTGACCGACGGTGAATGGGC
>NZ_BAAAMW010000035.1:0-58440 GCF_039529475.1 Actinomadura chokoriensis
GGTGGTTTTGGCGAAGGGGAAACACCCGGTCCCATCCCGAACCCGGAAGTTAAGCCCTTCAGCGCCGATGGTACTGCATGGGAGACTGTGTGGGAGAGTAGGACGCCGCCGGACATATATTGCAGAAAGGGCCCCGCCGACACGGCGGGGCCCTTTCTCATTTCACGTGAGTTCTCCTCACCCGGCCGCCACTACCGGTTTCTATGACGACCTGCCGGCCGACGTCGCCCGGCTCGCTGAGATCACGCGTGGACTGATGATTCATCGCGTCGGGGACGATCTCGGTTGGCTTTCTGTCGCCGGGCAGGACGATGCCTGAGCAGGGGCGAAGTGCAGCCGGATACGACGGCGTATTTGGATACCATGATGTATCGTTGAGGCATGGCGGTACGGGAGACGCGGGCTGAGCGGCGGGAGCGGACGCGCGAGGAGCTCGTCATGGCGGCGATGCGGCTGTTCGCGGAGCGCGGCGTCGCTGCGACGTCGGTCGAGGCGATCGCGGAGACGGCCGGGTACAGTCGCGGCGCCTATCACAGCAATTTCGAGAGCCGGGACGAGGTCCTGGACGCCGTCGTCGCGCGGGTGGTCGGGGCGATCGGGCCGGAACTCGCCGCAGTGCTGGGCGGCCACGGCAGTGTTCTGGACCGGCTCGCGGCCTATGTTCGCGGCTTCCTCCTCTACTGTGCCCGGTCGCCGCTGGAGACCCGTGCCCTGATCGCTGTCGTCGCCCACCGCGCGACGGTCGCCGCGGACGCCTACGACGAGCTCGTGGCGGCGTCCCTCTCCGAGATCGTCGCGCTGTTCCAGGAAGGGCAGCGCAGCGGTGAGCTGCGCGAGTTCGACTCCGTCATGATGGCGTCGATGATCCGCCGCACCCTCGATGTCGAAGGGCTGCGGGTCGCGCGCGGTGCCTCCGTGGAGGCCGTCATCGCCGAACTGACCGAGACTTTCGTCCGAGCCACGCGCTCCGCCCCCTGAGAGAGGCTCCCCTTCATGGCCGACGGGACCTTCCGGCAGATCGTGCTACGTGAACGACCTGCCAGCGGCATCACATCTGACACGTTCGCCGAGAGGAGCAGGCCCCTGCCCGCACTCGCCGACGGGGAAGCCCTGGTGAGGGTCGCCTGGCTGGGGATCGACGCGACGCAACGCACGTGGCTCAACCCCGATGCCACCTACATGGCGCCGGTCGGCATTGGCGATGTGATGCGCGGCAGCGGCGTCGGGTGCGTGGTGTCCTCCAGGAATCCTGCGCTGCCAGAAGGGCAATGGGTCTACGGCGTCCTGGGATGGCAGGAGTACGTGGTGGCTCGGGACGGCGGCCTGTTCGGCGTCAACCCCGTCCCGGACGGGATCGATCCGCGTCACATGCTCACGGTCTTCGGAGTGAGCGGGCTGACCGCGTACGTCGGAGTGTCCCGTGTGCTGGAGGTCGCGGAGGGAGACGCGGTGCTGGTCACCGGTGCGGCGGGCAGTGTCGGCTCGCTGGCCGGGCAGATCGCGCGGCTCTCCGGTGCGCGCGTCATCGGTACCGCCGGCTCGCCCGAGAAGGCCGCCTGGGTGAAGGACGTCGCCGGGTTCGACGCGTGCGCGGACTACCGCGCCGACAGTGTTCCGGACGCGCTGCGCGACTTCGCCCCCGACGGCCTCAACGGCGTTTTCGACAATGTGGGCGGTGTCCTGCTGGAGAACGCACTCGACCGCCTCGCACTGCACGCGCGGGTCGCGCTGTGCGGGTCGATCTCGTCCGGCTACACGGCCGCGGGGTACGGCGCGGGCCCGGCCAACTATATGCAGCTGGCATTCCGGCGGGCCCGGATGGAGGGCTTCATCTTCTTCGACCACCATCGCCATTTCCCCGAGGCGCTGTCCCGGCTCGCCGGCTGGGTGTCCGCGGGGGAACTGCGCTGGGCGGAGGACGTGGTCGAAGGTCTGCACAATGCTCCCGCGGCACTGCAGCGGCTGTTCGACGGGGCGAACCTCGGCAAGCAACTGGTGCGAGTGGCTCCAGCGGAAACGGAGGCCGGCTGAATGGCCGACGTCAAGCGAGTGCTCGAAGGGCAGCTCGGCATCGCCTGGGCGCTGCTCGACTTCCACGTCCGGCAGTGGCGCGACGACGACCTGTTCTGGGAACCGGCGCGAACGCATTGGACCATGCACCGCGTCGAGGGCGCATGGGTTGCCGACTGGGCCGAGGCGGAGCCCAGTCCCGTCCCGGCCCCGACGATCGCCTGGCTGACCTGGCACATCGGCTGGTGGTGGAGCACGGCGCTCGCACACCTCGAACAGGCCGATGTCCCCAACCGTGAGGACGTCGTCTGGCCGGGCACCTGCGCGGCGGTCGCGGAATGGCTGGGGAACATCCATGAAGCGTGGCGGGCGGCGCTGTCGGCCACCGACCGCCTGGACGAGGAATCGGCGTTCCCGTGGCCGGCGGGGTCCGGGTTCAGCGTCGCCGATCTGTGCGCGTGGGTGAACATCGAACTCATGAAGAATGCGGCGGAGATCGGTCAGTTGCTGATTCTCAGGCGTGCGGGTCCGGCCTGATACTGGGCTCCAAGGGTCGCGAAGGCCCTCCGGTCGCCGGAGGCGGGTATTCGGGCGGCCGCCGGCTTCGGGCATTCCGGCGGCCGGGTTTCGAACGGCCGAAAACGGGGCTTTCGCATGTCTTCTGTGCCGTGGGTACATCCTGCGCGGACCCAGGGAGGATTCGGATGGACCGTCCCGCTCGCGACCGGATCGCGTGGCGCAAGAGTTCACGGAGCAACGGATCAAGCAACTGCGTAGAGGTCGCCGATCTAGGGATCGGCATCGGAATCCGGGACAGCAAGGCGCCGGCGGAACCCGCGCTGGTGCTCGATCTGGGGTATGGGAGGGCGTTCATCGATGCGATCAAGGCGGGGGAGCATGACCTGAGCTGACCGGGCGGTCGGCCCGCCCCGCGCTCGTCCACCGGTGTTCGGCATCGGCGGGCGAGCGCGGGGCGCGGTGGCCGGTGAAGGCCGCGGACCAGGCGGTGGAAGCCCTATGCGGCAGGCGTGCCTGTAGCGGTCAGGGGGTTCGCTCTAGGGCGGCCAAGTGGGCTTGGACGGGGGCCAGATCGGTTTCGGCGAAGACCTTGATGCCGGCGCGTTCCAGGAGGGCCGTCGTCACGCCGGTGCCGGGGGCGGGGGTGCCGGTGAAGGTGCCGTCGTAGATGCGGTGGGTACCGCAGGACGGGCTGCCCTCCTTGAGGAGCGCCGTGCGGGCGCCGGAGCGGCGGGCCGTTTCGAGCGCGAGGCGGGCACCGCGCAGGAACTCGTCGGTCACGTCCTCGCCGGTGCCGGTGAGGATGCGGGCCGTGCCGTCGAGGACGTCGCCTCCGTCGCCGCCGACGATTTCGGCGGGTGGGCGCGGCACGGTCAGGCCGCCCGATATTTCGGGGCAAAATGGTATGAGGCGTCCTTCGGCGCGCCAGCGCTCGAAGAGGTCGGCTTCCACCGGCTTGGCTGCGCCGTCGTAGCGGACGGGCCGCCCCGCCAGGCAGGAGCTGACCAGTATGCGTTCCACGTCCTCCAGACTATGTCGGCCGTCCCGCCGGCTCGCGGTCTGTGACCCGCGTCACCGCCGGGATCGGTGCTCGCGCCTGGGGTAACAGTGGCAGATGAGTAGATTTCGCATATGTGGGTGGAAGGTTGGAGAAGTCAGCGGATGACGTGAAGAGCGCGGTCCGCAAGCTCGAGAACATCCGGGCGATCACCGACGAGGCGTTCGCCCATATGGGCGTGGACGAATTCCTCGACACCCTCCTCGACCGGGTGCGCGAGATCCTGCACGTGGACACCGCCGTGGTCCTGCTCCTGGACCGGCAGCGGCGGTTCCTCGTGGCGGCGGCCGCGAAGGGCATAGAGGAGGAGGTCAGCCAGGCCGCCCACGTCCCCGTGGGGCAGGGGTTCGCCGGGCGCGTCGCGGCGGAGCGGAGGCCCGTCTACATCGCGGACGTGCCGACCGCGGGGGTGTTCAACCCGCTGCTCGTCCAGCGGGGGCTCCGGTCCCTGCTCGGCGTGCCGCTGATCGGCGGCGGCGCGCTCGTCGGCGTGCTGCACGTCGGGACGCTGACCGCCCGCCGGTTCACCCCGGACGACACCGAGTTCCTCCAGCTCGCGGCCTCGCGCGCGGCGATGGCCGTGCAGGGGCTGCAGAACCGCGCCGAACGCTCCGGCGCCCTGGAGTTGCAGCGCAGCCTGGTGCCGTCCGCGCTGCCCGACATCCCCGGCGCCGATCTCTCCGCGCGCTACCGTCCCGGCAAGGCCGACGTCGGCGGCGACTGGTACGACGTGTTCACGCTCCCGTCCGGGGAGATCGGCATCGTCATGGGGGACGTCGCCGGGCACGGCTTCGCGGCCGCCGTGGTCATGGGGCGGATGCGCAGCGCGCTGCGCGCCTACGCGCTGGAGACCGACGATCCGGCCGAGGCCCTGCGCAGGCTCGACCGGAAGATGCAGCATTTCGAGCCCGACGCGACCGCGACCGTCCTGTACGCGATCTGCGAGCCGGGGCTGGAGCGGGTCCGGCTGTCGTCGGCCGGCCACCTCCCGCCGGTGATCGCCGTGCCCGGGGAGCCCGCGTGCACCGTCGACACCAAGCCCGACGTCCTGATCGGCATGGGCGACGAGGTCCCCCGGCGGACGATCACCATCGACCTCCCGCCCGGGGGGCTGCTCTGCTTCTACACCGACGGGCTGATCGAGCGGCGGGACAGCTCGCTCAACACCGGCATCGACCGGCTGTGCGCGGCGGTGACGGCGGGCCCGGCCGAGGCGGTCGGCGCGGCGGTGATGGCGGCGCTCATCGGCCGGTGGCAGGCCGAGGACGACGTCGCGCTGCTGGTCGTCCGCCGCGCCCCCGCCTGACCGGGGTCACTTCCCGGAGCGGATCCGGTCCACGGCGATCTGCGCGACGCGGACGGCGGCGCCCGGGTTGAGGCGGACGCCGCGCCAGGCGAGCCGGCCGTGCGCGGGGGCGACGATGAGCGCCTGGTTCTTCGCGACGCCGCGCATGATGTCGCGGGCCAGCTTCTCCGCCGTGTAGAGGCGCGGGGACGCCTTGGCGATGTCGCCGGTCGCGTCGCCGCTCATCGGCGTCTCGGGCAGGTCCGGGTTGACGTTGTGCAGGAGCGGGGTGTCGACGAAGGACGGGCAGACGACGCTGACCTTGACGCCGCGTCCGGCGGCCTCCGCGCGCAGCCCGAGGGACAGGCCGACGACGGCGTGCTTGGTGGCGGTGTAGGGGATGCCGATCGGCATCGGGACGAGCCCGGCCAGCGACGCGGTGTTGACGATGTGGCCGGAGCGCTGCTCCAGCATGATCGGGTAGGCGGCGTGGACGCCGTGGACGACGCCCTTGAGGTTGATGTCGATGGCGCGGTTCCAGTGGTCGAGGGTGAGCTCCTCGGCCAGGCCGCCGATCGCGATGCCGGCGTTGTTGAACACGAGGTCGAGCCGCCCGTGGTCGGCCTTCACGCCCTGGTAGAGGTCGGCGACGGCGGCGGCGTCGGTGACGTCGAGCGCGGCGGAGGCCGCCTTGCCCTTGCCGAGGGTGTTCAGCTTCTCGGCGACCTTGGCGGCGCCGTCGGCGTTGATGTCGGTGACCACGACGGTGTCGCCGCGCGCCACCAGGGACGTGGCGATCGCACGGCCGATGCCGGATGCGCCTCCGGTCACGATCGCGATGCTCATTGCGCGCTCCGCTCGATGGACCGCGGGTCCGGGCGCGTGGGGGAGTGGCCCGGCCCGCAGTGGCTAATTGGATTCATTGTGTAATTGCGGGGAAGTCTAGGGGGTGCGCCGGCCGCGCCGGTAGTCACGCGTCGACGAAACCGCGCTCGCCGTCCCGCCGCTCGATCTGGAAGTCGGCGGGGTTCAGCCGGCGGGTGCGCAGCCAGTAGTTCAGCGTCGACGCCGGCCACGCCGCCCGGTTCACCCCGTCGCGGTCGAGGTACCAGCTGTCGCAGCCGCCGGCGACCCAGACGGCGCCCTCCGACCTGCGCTGCACCCACTGGTTGAACCGGTCCTGGACGGACGGCTTCACCGAGATCCGCGCGCCGCCCGCCGCGTCCAGCATCGCCAGGCACTGCAGGACGTAGCGGACCTGCGCCTCGATGATGAAGATCATCGAGTTGTGGCCGAGCCCGGAGTTCGGGCCGAGCAGCAGGAACAGGTTCGGGAAGCCCGCGACCGCGACGCCGAGGTGCGCCTCGATGCCGTCCTTCCAGGCGTCCTGGATCTTCAGCCCGTTCCGGCCGACGATGTGCGCGCCGTCGAACGCGTCGGTGACGTGGAAGCCGGTGCCGAAGATGATCGCGTCGACCTCGTGCTCGCGCCCGTCGCGGGTGACGATCGAGTGCTCGCGGACCTCCGCGATGCCCTTCGTCGTCAGCTCGACGTTGGGCCGCATCAGCGCCGGGTAGTAGTCGCTGGACACGAGCGTCCGCTTGCAGCCCATCGTGTAGTCGGGCGTCAGCTTGCGGCGCAGGTCCCGGTCGGGGACCTGGCGGGCGAGGTGCATCCGCGCGAGCGAACTGGCCGCCCTCAGCAGCCGCGGGTTCTTGAACCCGAGGACGAAGCTCTCCTGCATCAGGTAGATGCCGTTGCGGTATCCGCGCTGCACGAGCGGGACGCGCCGGAACAGCGTCCGCTCCAGCCCGGTGACGCGGCGGTCGGGCTTCGGGATGATCCACGGCGGCGTCCGCTGGAACACCGTCAGGTGCCCGGCCGTCTTCGCGATCTGCGGGACGAACTGGATCGCGGACGCGCCCGTCCCGATCACCGCCACCCGCTTGCCGGCCAGGTCGCAGGAGTGGTCCCACTCGGCCGAGTGGAACGTCGTGCCCTCGAAGGCGGCGAGGCCGGGCAGGTCCGGGATGCTCGGGCGGTGCAGCGGCCCCATCCCGGCGACCAGCGCCCGTCCCCGGACGACCTCGTCGCCGTTGACGGTCACCCGCCAGGTGTCGGTGGCGTCGTCGTACTCCGTCCCGGTCGCCTCGGCGTTGAACCGGATGTGCTGCGCCAGGTCGTACTTGTCGACGATGTCCTTGATGTACTGCAGGAGTTCCGCCTGCTTCGGGAACATCCGCGACCAGTCGGCCTTGGGCTCGAACGAGTACGCGTACAGCAGCGACATGATGTCGCACGCGCACCCCGGGTAGGTGTTCTCCCGCCAGGTGCCGCCGACCTCGTCCGCCTTCTCCAGGACGACGAAGTCGTGCACGCCGGCCTTCTTCAGCCCGATCGCCATGCCGAGGCCGGAGAAGCCCGTCCCGATGATGACGACCTTGTACGGACCGCCCGGCCCCGCCGCCGGCGTCACCACGGCGGGGCCCGCCTGAACGTCGGCCATGCTCACGCGGCCTTCGGGGCCTCGAGGGGACGGCGCGTGCCGGGCTCGTCCCAGATGCCGAACGCCTTCCAGATCCGCCGGTTCACCGGGTCGATCACGCCGAGCTCGGCCATCAGGTCGCGGATCTTGCCGACCGAGTTGGAGATCTCCGCCTGCGACGCCGGGTTCTTGTAGGCGGCGCGGACGACGTCCTTCGGGATGTTGAAGTGCCGCACCATCGGGCCGGGCGGGGACAGCATGATCCGCGCCATCACGCCGAGCACGACCGGGGTCGCGGCGCCGAGGATGCGGCGGCGCGCCGGGCTCATGTTCGGCACCCGGTGCTTGAGGTAGTGCCGGGCGAACGAGATGTGCCGGGCCTCCTCCGCGATGTGGATCTTCATGATGGTCTCTTCGAGCGGGTGCTTGATGTGCCCGCCCTTGAGCGACTTGCGCTGGACGTAGTCGATCGGGTCCTCGCCGCCGAGCACGAACACGAAGAACATCTCGGTGCTGACCAGCGGGATCCACGGCGCGGCCTGCGCGATGAGGTTGAGCGCCCGCGGCATGCCGCGGATCGGCATCTTCGTCCGGTTCACGAACTCCTGGAACATCATCCCGTGGTGACATTCCTCGGTCGTCTCGTGGTAGACGTACCGGAACTCCGGCCGCCCGTTCGGCAGCCGGTAGGCGTAGTTGAGCAGCCCGCGCTTCAGCAGGTTCTCGAACTGCAGGCCGATCTTCATCGCGGTGGCGACGCGCCACAGCCCGATCTGCGCCTGGATCTCCGGCGGCTGCGCCTTGTACCAGGCCGTCTCGCCGAGCCGGTCGAACTCCGGCAGGACCCAGCGCGGGTCGTTCTTGTCGACCGTGAACTCGGGGTCGTCCCAGGGGATGTCGGCGTAGGCCTCCCAGTGCTTCTCCACCGACGCCTTGTTCAGGCGGTCGATGACGCCGAGGTACGACTTCTTGTCCTTGACCTGCTCGCGGAGCTCGCTGGCGAGGTCGGTGGGGGCTTTCGGCATGTGGGGCGCTCCCTCGGGGGCTGCGGCCTCGGGCGGACGCCGGGCCGGCGGTGTCACAGGAGGTGTCGGGGGTGGGTCACTGTTCGGTTGTGGGCGCCGCCGCCCCCTGCTGGGGGACGATCAGCAGCGCGACGTCCTTGATCTGGCGCAGCACCGCGGCCTGGTGGCCTTCGGCGTCGTCGTCCAGGGCGTTCTGTATGGAGAGCCCGACGAACATCGCGAACAGGGCGCGCAGCATCGTCGGGGCGAAGCCGGGGGCGAGCGTGTTCTGCGGGAACAGCCGCTCGAACGTCTCCAGGATCACCTGGAGGATCCGCTCGTTCAGGTCGATGCACAGCGGCCGCAGCTCGTCGTCGGTGCGGGCGGCCACGGCCAGCTCCATGAGGGCCTTGGCCGGACGGCCGCGGAACACCTCCCACAGCAGGTCGAGGGCGCCCGAGACGTTGCGCCGCTCGGGCGGCAGCACCGCGAACGCGGTCTCGTACGCGAGCCGCTGCGCCTCCAGCAGGTGCTCCAGCGCCGCCGCGACCAGCACCATCTTCGTCGGGTAGTGGTGCTGCTGCGCGCCGCGCGAGACGCCGGCGCGGCGGGCCACCTCCGTGGTGGACGTCCCGGACCAGCCGAGGTCGACCAGGCACTCCATGGTCGCCTCCAGGAGCCTGGCCCGCGTGCGCGACCGGCGTTCCTCCTGCGTGCGGCGGCCCGACGAGCCGTGCCGGTGGCGTCGGCGGCTGCTTACTGCCATGGCTCAGACGGTACGAGCGGACAAACAAGCAAGCAAGCCTGCATGTATGTTGCCCGCATCACAATTGGACATCGAGTCTTATTGATCTTCCCGCGTACCGCGGGGGACGTAGCCGGACGGGGCGCGGTGCGTCCGGGGGAGCAGGCGGGGTGCCTCTCCTCGCACGACGACGGGCGGCATGGCGCGCGGCCACGATCCCGGACATGGGAAACGCAGCAGAGGCACGACGAACGGTCAGTGAAGTCGGCGGCGGTGCGCGCACCGTCCGCCTCGGCAAGGTGTACGGGTCGGGCGACATGGCGGTGCGCGCGCTCGACGACGTCACCGTGGAGTTCCCGGACGGGCGGTTCACCGCCATCATGGGCCCGTCCGGCGCCGGCAAGTCCACGCTCATGCACTGCGTGGCGGGGCTGGAGGACGCCACGTCCGGCAAGGTCTACGTCGGCGACCAGGAGCTCGGCGCGCTGTCGGACCGGCGGCTCACCCGGCTCCGGCGCGAGCGCATCGGGTTCGTGTTCCAGGCGTTCAACCTGATCCCGACCCTGACGGCGCGCGACAACATCCTCCTTCCCCTGACGCTCGCGGGGACGAGGCCGGACGGCGAGTGGCTGGACACCGTCGTCCGCGTCCTGAAGCTGGGGGACCGGCTGTCGCACCGGCCGGCGGAGATGTCCGGCGGGCAGCAGCAGCGGGTGGCGCTCGCCCGCGCGCTGGTCACCCGCCCGCAGATCGTGTTCGCGGACGAGCCGACCGGCAACCTCGACTCCCGCACCGGCGCCGAGGTCCTGGCGCTGCTCCGCAACGCCGTCGACGACCTCGGCCAGACCGTCGCGATGGTCACCCACGACCCGGTCGCCGCCGGGCACGCCGACGCGGTCGTGTTCCTCGCCGACGGCAGGGTCGTCGACGTCATGGAAGCCCCCACGCCCGACCGGGTGCTGGACCGCATGCGAGGGCTGGGAGACCGCTCATGATGGCACTCGTCTTCAAGGAACTGTGGGGACGCAAGCGCCGGATGGCCGGCTCCCTGGTCGCGGTCTTCCTGGGCGTGACGTTCCTGACCGGAACGCTCGTCCTCGGCGACACGCTCGCGGCGAGCATCGACGGGTACTTCTCCAAGGCGTACGGCAACACGGACGTGACCGTGCGGAACGCGACCAAGGTGAGCGACGCGCCGTGGGGCGCGCGCGGGCAGATCGACGGCTCGGTCCTGGACAAGGTCCGCCAGGTGGACGGTGTCGCCAGTGCCGAACCCACCATCCAGGGGTCGGGGCAACTGCTCGCCAAGGACGGCACCACGATCCAGTCGCGCGGTCCCCGGGTCGCCGGCAACTGGATGACCGATCCGGAGCTCAACCCGTACCACCTTGTGTCGGGACGGGCGCCGCGCGCACCGGACGAGGTCGTCATCAACAAGATGTTCGCCGACGACGGGGACCTGAAGGTCGGCGACCGGACGGCGGTGCTCACGCCGCAGAAGATCCCCGTGACCGTCGTCGGGATCAGCAGGTTCGGCGACGAGGACGCGTTCGGCGAGACGTCCTTCACCGCGTTCTCGCTCGCCGGCGCCCGCGAGTACGTCGCCAAGGGCACGGGCCGCGTCAGCGGCGTCGCCGTCCGGGCGGAGGACGGCGTCAGCCAGGCGGAACTGGCCGCGCGGATCGCGCCGGCCCTGCCCGCCGGGGTGGAGGCCGTCACGAACAAGGCGCAGGTCGAGGAGGGCATGAGCCTCGTCGAGAGCGGCTTCCTGCGCGTGTTCCGGATCGTGCTCGCCGCGTTCGGCGGGGTCGCGCTGCTCGTCGCCGCGTTCTCGATCCACAACACGTTCGCGATCACGATGGCGCAGCGCACCCGCGAGTCCGCGCTGCTGCGCGCCCTCGGCGCCGGACGCCGGCAGGTCGTCGCGATCGTCGGCTTCGAGGCCCTCGTCGTCGGCGGCGCCGCCACCCTCGCCGGGCTCGCCGGCGGGCTCGGCTTCGCGGCCCTGCTCCGGCAGCTGTTCACGCAGTTCCGGATCGGGATCGCGATGGAGGGGCTCACGGTCGCCGGCACCTCGATCCTCATCGCGGTGCCGGTCGGGCTGGTGGTCACGCTGGTCGCGGCGCTCGGCCCCGCGCTGAAGGCGTCGCGGGTGCCGCCGCTCGCCGCGCTGCGCGAGGTCGCGGCCGAGCCGTCCCGCCCGTCGGAGACCCGGGTCATCGTCGGCGGCGTGTTCGCGGCGGTCGCCGTCGGGACCGTCGTGTTCGGGGCGGTCACCGAGCAGCTGGCGATGGCCGCCGCGGGCGCGCTGGTGACCGTCGTCGCGATGGTCGCGCTCGGGCCGGTCGCCGCCCGTCCGGTCGCGGCCCTGCTCGGCGGGCCCGCGGCTCGGCTGCGCGGCGTGCCGGGGGCGCTCGCCCGCGACAACGCCTCCCGCAGCCCCGCCCGCACCGCCGGCGCCGCGACCGCGCTGATGATCGGCGTCGGGGTCGTCACGCTGATGACGGTGTTCATCGGGTCGCTGCGCGCCTCGCTGGAGGACGGCGTCGCCGGGTCGTTCAAGGGCCCGATCGTCGTGAACGCCGGGAACAACGAGACGGGCGGGTTCAGCACCGCGCTCGTCCAGGACGCGGCGAGGCTGCCGCAGGTGAGCGGGGTCGCCGGGCTCGGCACGGGCAGCATGCGCGTGGACGGCTCGCCGTCCACCGTGAGCGTGGCCGACCCGTCCAGCCTGCGTCGCGTCCTCGACCTGGACGTCAGGGACGGCGGCCTGACCGGCGCCGGTACGTTCGCCGTCTCCGCCAAGGTCGCGGACGACAACGACTGGCACGTGGGCACCCCGGTCGGCGTGACGTTCGCGGACGGGACCTCGCAGAAGCTCACCGTGGGAGCCGTCTACGAGAACACCGACCTGACCGGTGACTACCTCGTCCCGCGTGCCGTATGGGACGTGCACACCAAGCAGCCCTTGGACACGCGTGCCTTCGTCGAACTGAACCCCGGCGCGTCGGCCGCGTCCGCCAGGCAGGCCCTGACGGCGCTCGCCAAGCCGTACGGAGCGCCCGAGGTCCAGTCGCGGGACGAGTTCGTCGCCGCGCAGACCGAAGAGATGTCCGGTTTCATCACGGTCGTCTACGGGATGCTCATCCTCGCCATCGTCGTCGCCCTGCTCGGCATCGCGAACACGCTGTCGCTCGCCGTCCACGAGCGGACCCGCGAGCTCGGGCTGCTCCGCGCGGTCGGCGCGACCCGCCCGCAGATCAGGTCCATGGTCCGGTGGGAATCGGTCATCGTGGCGCTGTTCGGCACCGGCGGCGGGCTCGGCCTCGGCGCGTTCCTCGGCTGGGGGCTCGGCGCGGCCCTCGGGAACCCGTTCGCGCCGTCCGCCGCGACCATGGCGGTCATCGCGGTCGTCGGCGCGGTCGCCGGGGCCCTCGCCGCGGTCCGCCCGGCCCGCCGCGCCGCGCGGCTGGCGATCCTCACCGCGATCGCCGCACCGTGACGCGTCCGCCCGCCCCGGCCCCCCGGCTCCTCAGCGGCCGGGGGACCGGGGCGTCCGGCCCCGGCCACCGGTGCGGCGGGGTGGCGGGCGTGTCGCGGGCGGCCCGCGGTTATGGTGAATCCATGCAGGTCAACCAGTCGGGCAAGCTGACCAACGTCTGTTACGACATCCGCGGGCCGGTGCTGAAGCGCGCCAAGCAGCTGGAGGCCGAGGGCAGCAAGATCCTCAAGCTGCACATCGGCAACCCGGCCCCGTTCGGGTTCGAGGCCCCGCCCGAGCTGCTCCAGGACATGATCCGCAACCTGCCGGAGGCGCACGGCTACAGCGACTCCAAGGGCATCCTCGCCGCGCGCCGCGCCATCGTGCAGCGCTTCGAGGACAGCGGCGTGTCCGGCATCGACGTCGAGGACGTCTACCTCGGCAACGGCGTGTCCGAGCTCATCGTCATGACCCTGCAGGCACTGCTCAACGACGGCGACGAGGTCCTCATCCCCGCGCCCGACTACCCGCTGTGGACGGCGTCGGTGTCGCTCTGCGGCGGCACCCCCGTCCACTACCTGTGCGACGAGGACGACGGCTGGCAGCCGAGCCTGGACGACATCGAGGCGAAGATCGGCGACCGCACCCGCGCCATCGTCATCATCAACCCGAACAACCCCACCGGCGCCGTCTACTCGCGGGAGGTCCTGTCCCGCATCGTCGAGGTCGCGCGCCGCCGCAACCTGCTGGTCTTCGCCGACGAGATCTACGACCGGATCCTCTACGACGACGCCGAGCACGTGCCGATCGCGTCCCTGGCGCCCGACCTGCTCTGCCTCACCTTCGGCGGGCTGTCGAAGAACTACCGGGTCGCCGGGTTCCGGTCGGGCTGGGTCGTGCTGTCCGGGCCGAAGGAGCACGCCGAGTCCTACATCGAGGGCCTCGACATCCTCGCCAACATGCGGCTGTGCCCGAACGTCCCCGGCCAGCACGCCATCCAGGCCGCGCTCTTCGGCTACCAGAGCATCGACGACCTCGTCCTGCCGACCGGCCGGCTCGGCGAGCAGCGCGACCGCGCCTGGAAGCTGCTGAACGACCTGCCGGGCGTGAGCTGCGTCAAACCGCAGGGCGCCCTGTACGTCTTCCCGCGCCTCGACCCGGAGATGTACCCCATCGAGGACGACATGCGCTTCGCCCTCGACCTGCTCGAACAGCAGAAGCTCCTCGTCGTCCAGGGGACGGGCTTCAACTGGCCGGCCACCGACCACTTCCGCGTCGTCACCCTCCAGTACGCCGACGACCTGGAGGACGCCGTCGGCCGCATCGGCGAGTTCCTGCAGACCTACCGCCGCTGAGTCACCCCTGCGCGGCGGCGTCGAGGCGGCGGAGCGCGCCGCGGACCACGTCCGGGTCGGTCGTCGCCCAGAACGGCGGCAGCGAGTTCTTCAGGAAGCCGCCGTAGCGGGCCGTGGCGAGCCGCGGGTCGAGGACGGCGACGACACCGCGGTCGTCCATCGACCGCAGCAGCCGGCCCGCGCCCTGCGCGAGCAGCAGCGCGGCATGCGTCGCGGCGACCGCCATGAACCCGTTGCCGCCGCGCGCCGCGACCGCCCGCGACCGCGCCGACGACACCGGGTCGTCCGGGCGCGGGAACGGGATGCGGTCCATGATGACGAGCTGCAGCGACGGGCCGGGCACGTCCACGCCCTGCCAGAGCGACAGGGTGCCGAACAGGCAGGTCCGCTCGTCCTCGGCGAACTGCTTCACCAGCAGGGACGTGGAGTCCTCGCCCTGGCACAGCAGCGGATGCGTCAGGTGGTCCTTCAGCTCGTCGGCGGCCTGCCGTGCCGCCCGCATCGAGGAGAACAGGCCCAGCGCCCGCCCGCCCGCCGCCTCGATCAGCTCGGTGATCTCGGTGAGGTAGGCGTCGGCGAGGCCGTCCCGCCCCGGCTGCGGCAGGTGCCGCGCGACGTAGAGGATGCCGGCCTTCGGATGGTCGAACGGCGAGCCGACGTCCAGCCCGGACCACACGACCTTCGTCTCCTCGCCCTTCTCCGTCGCGGTCTGCGCGAGCCCCTCCGCGGCGGTCTTGGCGTCCCCAGAGGACTTCTCGTCCAGCGGCGGCAGGCCCCACTGGCGCGCGAGCGGCTCGAACGACCCGCCGAGCGTCAGCGTCGCCGACGTCAGGATCGCGGTGCGCTGCTCGAACAGCGTCGCGCGCAGCAGGCCGCCGACCCCGATCGGCGCCACGTGCAGCGCCGGCGGACGCTTCGGACGGCCGTCCTGCACGAACGGCTTCTCCACCCACACCACGTCGAAGCGCTGCGCCATCTCGGGCTGGAACGCCTCCAGCATCCGCACGGCCGTGTCATGGAGCTCCTCCAGCGACGACCGCGCCGCCTTGCGCGCGGCCATGTCACCGGGATCAGAGTCCTTCTTCTCCGGCCCGATCGCCGTGATGCACGCGTGTGCGGCGTCGCGCACCACCGCGAGGGTGTTGCCCAGGGCGGACGGGAGGACGTCCATACGCCCTTGGGGCAGATCCTCAAGCAGGATGCCGAGGCCCTCCGCGGCCTCTTTCAGCCGGTCTGCGACGGCCTCTTCGATCAGCCGCCCGCAGCGCCGGGCGGTGGTCTCCACCCCGGTCGCGCTCAAATCTCCCGTGGCCACCGACGTCACCCGGTCGACCAGCTCATGGGCCTCGTCCACGATGACGACATCGTGCTCGGGGAGGACCTGGAACTCCTCCAAGGCATCGATGGCCAGCAGCGCATGGTTGGTGACCACGATGTGCGCCTCGCCCGCCTCGGCCCTGGCGAGCTCGGCGAAGCACTCCGTCCCGTGCGGGCACCGCTGCGCGCCCAGGCACTCCTTCGCCGTCACGGCCACCTGCCGCCACGCCTGCTCGCTCACTCCGGGCACCAGCTCGTCGCGGTCGCCGGTGCGGGTCTCCTCGGCCCACTCGTTGAGGCGCTTGACCTGCCGTCCCAGCGATGAGAGCTGCTGCGGGTCGAACAGACTCGGCCCGTCCTCCTCTTCGGGGACACCGGTCTGCACCCGGTGCAGGCACAGGTAGTTGCGGCGGCCCTTGAGGATCGCGAACTTCAGCTCCGTCCCGAGCATCGGCCCGAGCGCCTCCGCCAGCCGGGGCAGGTCGCGGTCGACGAGCTGCCGCTGCAGCGCGATCGTCGCCGTCGACACCACCACCGTCGTCTGCTTCTCCACCGCGTGGCGGATCGCGGGCACGAGATAGGCGAGCGACTTGCCCGTCCCCGTGCCGGCCTGCGCGGCGAGATGCTCCCCGGCGTCGATCGCCTTCTCCACCGCGCGCGCCATCTCCACCTGACCCGGGCGCTCGGCACCCCCGATGGACGCGACGGCCGCGGCGAGGAGGGTCGCCATGTCCGGAATCTGGGTATCGCTGCCGGTCAGCAGATCAGGGGTGGGCACGCCGCCCAACGCTACCGCCCCCGGCCGACACCCGCGTCCCGTCACGGCCAAGAGCCCGCCCGCCCGGGCCCGGCCGCGGAGTTATCCACAGTTCCGTGAGCCGCCACCGGCCGCCCCGCGGGGCTGCGAACGTCGACGTCATGGCACCTCTCGTGATCCGCACAGCCCAGGACGCCATCGCGGCCGTCCCCTACCTGCTGGGCTTCCACCCGTCCCGCAGCCTCGTCGTCATCGGCTTCGAGGGCCGCGACCGCGGCACATGCGCGATCCGGCTCGACTTACCGGCCGCCGGCGCGGCCGGCCGGGTGGCCGCGCTCCTCGCCGCCAACGGCTTCACCCGCTCCCTGCTCCTCGGCTACGGCCCGGCCGCCGAGGTCGAGGAATCGGCCGGCCCGGTGCGCGAGGCCCTCGCCTCCGCCGGCGTCCCCGCCGCCGAGGCGATCCGCGTCGCCGACGGCCGCTGGTGGTCGCTCACCTGCCGCGCCGACTGCTGCCCGCCCGAGGGCACCCCGTACGACATCTCCGCCAGCGTCCTCGCCGCCCAGGCGACCTATGCGGGCCACGTCGCGCTCGCCGACCGCGCCGAACTCGTCCGCTCCGTCCAGCCCCTGGACGGCCCCGCCCGCACCGCCATGCGCGAAGCCACCGCGAGAGCCGAAAAGCGCCACCTCGCCCAGGGCCGCACCACCGAGGAGGACCTGGCCTTCGTCCTGACGCTGCTCACCCACGTCCGCACCGGCATGAGACCCACCGACGACGAGGTCGCCCGGCTCGGCTTCCTCCTCACCGACCTGCGCCTGCGCGACGAGGCATGGATCCGCATCGACGAGGAGGCTCCGGCCGCCGACATCGCCTTCTGGCGCGGCATCGTGCGCCGCGTAGAGACCCCGTACGCCCCCGCCCCCGCGTCCCTCCTGGCCTTCGCCGCCTACTCCGCGGGCGACGGCGGCCTCGCCAACGTGGCCCTCGAACGCGCCCTGGACGCCGACCCCGCCTACTCGATGGCCGTCATCCTCCGCGAGGTGATCAACGCCGGCATCCCGCCCTCCCAACTCCGCCTCCGCATGACCTCCGAAGACCTGGCCGCCGCCTACAACCACCCAAGAAAAGCCAGCTGACCCGACCCCGACCCCGAGCGAGCACATGCCCCTCCAAGCACCACCACAAGCCCACCGACGCACGCCCCCACGAGCCCACTCAGCGCTGGCGCACATGCCGACCTGCAATCAACACCAGCCCAGCCCCCACCACCAGCCCCGCCGTCACCAGCCCAGCCACCGTCACCCGCCCGGCCGTCACCCGCCCGGCCGTCACCCGCCCGGCCGTCACCCGCCCGGCCGTTGCCAGTCCGGCCGTCACCTGCATGGTTGGTGCGGTGCCGGGTGTCGGTGTTGGTGTGCTTGGTGGGGGTGGGTCAGGGGGCTACGGCTTGGCCGGGGGTGCCGGGGTCCAGGCGGCGGTCGGGGTTGCGGGCGTTCCAGGCGCGCATGCGGGGCGGGTAGCCGACGATCTGGACGTCGTAGACGGGGAGGCCGAGGTCGCGGGCCACCTTGCCGATGACCTTGGGGGAGCCCACGCGGCGGCGGGTCCATTCGCCGTCGTGGGCGACGGCGACCGCGGTGGTGTCGGTGGCGAAGGTCTCCGGTTCGACGAAGAACTCGACGCCGCGGCGGGAGCGCGCGAAGGCGATCAGCGCCTCGATGTCGGTGTCGTTCGCCTCGCGGTCGAGCCTGGTCACCGTGGACCCGCGGTTCTTGCGGATCCCGAATCGGTCCCGGAACCTCATCGCCTTACCCCGTCGTCTGGTGCGGATGCGGTGTACGACGATAACGACATCACGGGTGCGCCGGTTCCCGACACAGGCGGCGGCATCCCCGGCGCGGCAGGGGCCGAGCCCTAGACTGGCGGACTTCGGGGGATCGGCAGCGGGGGTGTTGATGGACGGGCTTGACCGCGTCCGGCGGGGGGCCGCGGCCCTGCTCGCCGCCGCGGTTTTCGGGGGACTGAGCACGCTGGCCCCGTCGCCTGGGCAGGTGACGGCCACCGCCGCGCCGAGGGCGGGGCCGGCGAAGGCGGAACCGAGACCCAAGCCCGAACCGCCGCCACCGTCGCCGGACTGCTCGCGGGTGAAGTGCGTGGCGCTGACGTTCGACGACGGGCCGGCGGAGAGCACCGAGGAACTGCTCGGCATCCTCGCGGCTCGGCACGTGCGGGCGACGTTCTTCCTGGTGGGGGAGAACGTTGCGAAGCATCCGGAGCTCGTCCAGCGCGAGCATGCCGCCGGGCACGAGCTCGGCGACCACAGCTACACGCACGCGGACCTCGGGACGGCCTCCAAGAAGAAGGTCATGGAGGAGCTGACGCGGACGCAGGACGCGATCCGGCGGGCGTCCGGCGTCACGCCGGTGCTGCTCCGGCCGCCGTACGGGTCCATGTCGAAGCGGCTCACGGGCATCACGCGGGAGATGGGCCTGGCCCAGGTGCTCTGGACGGTCGACCCGCTCGACTGGGAGCACCGCAACACCCAGTACGTGGAGAAGCGGGTGCTCAAGGCGGTGAAGCCGGGCTATGTCGTGCTCATGCACGACATCCATCCGACGACGGTGAAGGCGGTTCCGACGATCATCGACCGGCTCGCCGCGGAGGGGTACGTCTTCGTGACCGTGTCGGAGCTGTACGGCGGGAAGCTCGTCCCCGGGAAGGAGTACGGGCAGACCGGCCGCCCGATGGTCCACCAGGACGATTCAGGGGCGGCTCAGGGTCTTCCCTGATGGCCGCGCGGCGCGCGCCCGTTCAGCATGGAGATATGGACAGCAGCTACGCGGTGGGGGATCTAAGGGTCTCGGACGCCGAGCGCGAACCGGTCATCCAGCGGCTTCAGGACGCGTACGCCGAGGGACGCCTCGACGAGGACGAGTTCGACATGCGCGTGCAACTGGCCATCACGGCCAAGACGCGCAACGACCTCGCGGCCGTCACCCGCGACCTGGAGCCCGTGCGGAAGGCGCACGTCGCGCAGGTCGCGCAGCGCGAGACGGGCGAGGACCGGATGCTCGCCGCGGCGGCGCACGCCGTGGCCGTCCCGACGCTGTTCGTCGGGCCGCTCGTGCTGATGCTGGTCAGCGGCAAGCGGTCGGAGTACGTCCGGCGGCAGGCGGCGGAGGCGGTCAACTTCCAGCTGACGCTGCTGCTGCTCACGATCGTCACCTTCGGCGTCGGCGGCGTCGTGTACGCGGTCGCGTGGGTGCTGTCGGCGGTCGCCGCGGTGTTCGCGCTGACCGGCCAGACGTTCCGCTACCCGTGGATTCTGCGCCTGGTGAAGTGACCAGGGTTTGTCGGCATGCGCCTCTGGGGAAAGGTTGACGTGGCCGCCCTGTAGCGGTTCTGTCGCCTCCAGGAGACGAAACGACGCCGATGTATGCACCTGCGGGTTTATTCCCCTCCCGACCTGTGACTCCCGCGACGTCCCAATTATGTGGACCGTACATGGGATGATCGATTAACTATGTCCGGGAGGGGTAGATGACGGAGCTTGCGGTCAAGGGCGACCACCAGCGGGCGGTGGACGCCCTCAGACGTTCCTACGAGGCGATCCCGGCGGGCACGCCGGTGCGGCTGGCGAAGCGGACCTCGAACCTGTTCCGGTGGCGGGACCCCTCGGAGGCGCCCGGCCTGGACGTGTCCGGGTTCGACAGGGTGCTGAGCGTCGACGCCGAGGAGCGCACGGCGCAGGTCCAGGGCATGACGACCTACGAGGACCTCGTCGACGCGACGCTGCCGCACGGGCTGATGCCGACGGTCGTCCCCCAGCTGAAGACGATCACGCTGGGCGGGGCGGTGACGGGCCTCGGCATCGAGTCGACGTCGTTCCGCGACGGGCTGCCGCACGAGGGCGTCCTGGAGATGGAGGTCCTCACCGGGGACGGCGAGATCGTCACGGCGACGCGCGACAACGAGCACGCCGACCTGTTCTTCGGGTTCCCGAACTCCTACGGGACGCTCGGCTACTCGCTGCGGCTGAAGATCGAGCTGCGGCCGGTCCGCCCGTACGTCCGGCTCCGCCACCTGCGGTTCGGCGACGCGGCCGCGCTGGCCGAGGCGATGGGCGAGATCACCGAGTCGGGGACGTTCGAGGGCGAGTCCGTCGACTTCATGGACGGGACGTACTTCAGCCCCGGCGAGCAGTACATCACGCTCGGCTTCTTCGCCGACTCGGCGCCGTACACCTCCGACTACACCGGCCGGCGGATCTACTACCGGTCGATCCAGGAGCGGTCGGTCGACTTCCTGACGATCCGCGACTACATCTGGCGCTGGGACACCGACTGGTTCTGGTGCTCGGGCGCGTTCGGCGTGCAGAACCCGACCGTCCGGCGGCTGTGGCCCGACAAGTACAAGCGCTCGGACGTGTACCGCAAGCTGGTCGCCTACGACCGCCGGTACCACATCATCGCGCGCGCGGAGCGGTGGCGCGGCCTGCGTCCCCGCGAGGACGTCATCCAGGACATCGAGGTGCCCGTCGAGCGGCTGCCCGAGTTCCTGGAGTTCTTCCACGACAAGGTCGGCATGAGCCCCGTCTGGCTGTGCCCGCTGCGCGCCAAGGAGCGGTGGCCGCTGTACCCGCTGGAGACGGGCCGCACGTACGTGAACGTCGGCTTCTGGGGCACGGTCCGGATTCCGCCCGGCCAGATCCCCGAGTACCACAACCGGCTCATCGAGCGGAAGGTCGCTGCCCTCGACGGGCACAAGTCCCTCTACTCGACCGCCTTCTACGGCCGCGACGAGTTCTGGCGCTACTACGACGGGGAGACCTACCGGCGCCTGAAGGGCAGGTACGACCCGGGCGAGCGGCTGCTGGACCTCTACGACAAGTGCGTGCGCGGGCGCTGAACATGCGTCCGCGGTATCGGGGGAGCCCAACGGGCCGGCCAGCGCCGGCCCGGGCGGAGAGACAGGAGGGAACACAATGACGCTGGCCAGCGTCTTCGAGCGGCTCGCCGGGGCCGAGGCGCCGGTGGAGTTCACGGCGTACGACGGATCGCGGGCGGGGGTGCCCGGCGCAGGGATCCGGTTCGACGTCCGTTCGCCGTACGCGGTGTCGTACCTGCTGCACTCGCCGGGTGCGCTGGGCCTCGCCCGCGCCTACGTGACCGGGATGATCGACGTCGACGGCGACATGATCGACGCGCTGACGACGATGCAGCAGGTGCTGAGCGATGTCACGCCGGCGGACAAGGCGCGGATCGCCGCGTCGGTCCTGCGCGACCCGCTGCTGCGCGGAGCGGTGTCCCGCCGGCTGGACCCGCCCCCGCAGGAGGCGCCGTTCAGCCGCATCCCGTCGTGGCTGCGGCACTCCAAGAAGCGGGACGCGAAGGCCATCTCGCACCACTACGACGTGTCCAACACCTTCTACGAGTGGGTGCTCGGCCCCTCGATGGCGTACACGTGCTCGTGCTATCCGCACGAGGGCGCGACCCTGGAGGAGGCCCAGTTCAACAAGCACGACCTGGTCGCCAAGAAGATCGCGCTGAAGCCGGGGATGCGGCTGCTGGACGTGGGCTGCGGCTGGGGCGGCATGGTGATGCACGCCGCGAAGGAGTACGGCGTCAAGGCGCTCGGGGTCACGCTGTCGAAGCAGCAGGCCGAGTGGGCGCAGAAGGCGATCGCCGACCGGGGCCTGTCCGACCTCGCCGAGGTCCGGCACATGGACTACCGGGACGTGACCGAGACCGGTTTCGACGCGATCAGCTCCATCGGGCTCACCGAGCACATCGGGAAGGCCAACCTCCCGTCCTACTTCTCGTTCCTGTACGGGAAGCTGCGCAAGGGCGGGCGGATGCTGAACCACACCATCACCCGTCCGGACAACACGGCCCCGTCCCGCAAGGAGAACGGGTTCATCAACCGGTACGTGTTCCCGGACGGTGAGCTGGAGGGGCCCGGCTACGTCCAGAGCCAGATGAACGACGCGGGCTTCGAGATCCGCCACCAGGAGAACCTGCGCGAGCACTACGCCCGCACGCTGACCGCCTGGTCGAG
Source organism: Actinomadura chokoriensis (assembly GCF_039529475.1). Taxonomy (NCBI): domain Bacteria; kingdom Bacillati; phylum Actinomycetota; class Actinomycetes; order Streptosporangiales; family Thermomonosporaceae; genus Actinomadura; species Actinomadura chokoriensis. Next base: position 22,076 of record NZ_BAAAMW010000035.1, read on the forward strand.
GAACCTCGACGAGCACTGGGACGAGGCCGTCGCCGAGGTCGGCGAGGGCACCGCCCGCGTGTGGCGCGTCTACATGGCGGGCTGCGTTCTCGGCTTCAACCAGAACTGGATCCAGCTGCACCAGACGCTCGGCGTCAAGCTGCACGACGACGGCACGAGCAACATGCCGCTGCGTCCCGACTGGGGATCGTGACGGCGGAACCGCTCCCGCCGCGAAGACGAGCCGACCGGACGCCCCGGTCGGCTCGTCGCCGTTACGACCCCTTCCCTCACGCCCTGGCGTCGTCCCCGCCGGACGCGGCGGCGAAGGCGTGCGCGAGCCCCGGCGGGACGACCGTTGACCTGCGGCGTGTTGTTGTTATGAGGGCGCTGAAAACAACAACACGCCGCAGGTCAACGAAGTGGTGGGGGTTAGAGGGCGAAGAGCAGGGCGGCGCTGAGCAGGACGACGGCGGCGGTGGCGAAGTGGATGCCGAACGCGGCGGCCTTCGTGCCGCCGTGGCGCAGGACGATCAGGGTGTCGCCGAGCGGTGCGAGCGCGACGACCAGCATGTACCAGCCCGCGGCGTGCGCGCCGGCGAAAGCGATCAGGGCGAGGCCGAGGACGCCGAAGGTCAGGTCGCGCACACCCTTGATCTCCAGGTAGGCCGCGTCGCCGTCCGGTTTGGCGGCGACGCCGTAGCCGGCGGCCGCCGCCTGCGGCGCCATCAGGAAGCGCGCGCCGATGAAGGCGACGAACAGGGCGAGCACGGTGGCCAGGGCATAGGCGGTGACGGCGAGCATGAGGACTCCAGTAGCTAGCAGTGCTAGGAACAAATACGACGCTAGCATAGCGGCGGCAAGCTTGCTAGCGGTGCTAGAAGTGCTGCCGTGGCCACGCGGAGTGGGCGAGAGCGAGCCGGGCGCGAGCGGTGGTTCGACGCCGCCGCGCCCGGCCCCGCGCCGAGGGCCCCGCCGTCCCGGCGCGGAGCCTCCCGAACTGATCTCCCGCCGGTCAACATTCGTCCTGCGGTGATATCGCCGCAGGTCGGCATGGGTAGGCCATGATCACGACCAGCGAGCTCGGGGGGACGGGAGGCCATGCACATCCGGTCCCCGGTCAAGCCGATGCTGGCCGTGACGATCGACCACATCCCGCCGCCGCAGGCGTGTCCGGGCGGCTGCCGGTACGAGCCGAAGTTCGACGGGTTCCGCGCCGTCGCGATGGTGGACGAGGCCGGCGCCGTGCGGCTGTGGTCCCGCCGCCGGGTCGCCTTCAACGAGGCGTTCCCCGAGGTCGTCGCGGCCGTCCGCGCGCAGATCCCGCCCGGTACGGTCGTCGACGGCGAGATCGTCCGCTGGGGGCCGGACGGGCGCCTCGACTTCGGCGCGCTGCAGCGCCGCCACGTCGCGGGACGCCGCCGCACCGACCTCGCCCGCAGCGAGCCCTGCCATTACGTCGTGTTCGACGTCCTCGAAACGGGCGGCGCCGACCTGCGTCCCGAACCGCTGCGCGAGCGGCGCGCCGTCCTGGAGGCCCTCCTCGGCGACGCGCCGCAGGACGCGCGGGTGATCGCCACCCCGCAGACGCCCGACGCGGACGAGGCGCGGCTCTGGTTCGACGCGCTCGCCGGGCAGGGCATTGAGGGCCTGGTCGTGAAGGACGCCGACGGCCCCTACCTGGAGGGACGGCGCCGCTGGTGGAAGGTGAAGCGGCGCGTCACCACCGAGGCGGTCGTCGGCGGGGTGACCGGCACCCGGCAGGCGCCCGAGTCGCTGATCCTCGGCCGCCACGACGCCGGCGGCCGGCTCCGCGTCGTCGCGCGGACGACGCCGCTGGCGCCGTCCGCGCGCACCGTCCTCGCGGGGGTGCTGCGGCACGCCGGGCCGGACCATCCGTGGCCGCCCGAGCTGCCCGCCGGGTTCGCCGGCGGGCTGTACGGGGCGCATCCGCCGATCCGCTACGTCCGGACCGAGCCGGAGGTCGTCGTGGAGTTCAGCGGGGACGCCGCCGTGGAGGGCGGCCGGTGGCGGCACGCCGTCCGCTACGTCCGCATCCGGACGGACCTGTCGCCGGCCCAGGTCCCGCGGTTCGGCGAACCGCCCTGACCGCGGACCCGGCGGCCCTCCGCACGGTCAGCGCAGCCAGTCGAGGATGTGCGCGTTGACGTCCTTCGGCCGGTCCAGCTGGAGGAAGTGACCGGCGCCCGGGACGAACTCGCCGCGCGAACCCGGCGGAAGGGCCGCGCGGACGGCGTCGAGGTCGATCACGTCGGCGCCCAGGCAGCCGTCCTCGGCGCCGTGCAGGTAGAGGACGGGCAGCTCGCCGACGGCAGAGGCGGCCGCCTGCTCGGCGGCGTAGCGGTCGATCAGCCGGGACGGGTCGAGCATGGCGCGGTAGTAGCCGATCGCCGCCTCGGTATTGGCCGGAGTGGCGAGGCAGTCCATGACGTGGTCGACGTCCTCGGTGCGGTCGCGGCCGTCCGCCGGCGACCAGTCGCGCCACAGCCCCTCGACGAACGCGCGGTCCAGCGCCATCCCGGCCAGCGGCGTCTGGAAGACGAAGATGTAGAACGAGCGCTTGAGCTGCTCGTAGTCGAAGAAGGCCGTCCCCATCACCGACATCGGGGGAACGGACATCGCGACGACCCTCCGCCACCGGTCCGGCGCGACGTTCGCGGCGCCGTAGGCGGTGAACGCGCCCCAGTCGTGCCCGACGACGACGGCGTCCGGGCCGCCGCCGAGGGCCTCGTGCAGGGCGACGGCGTCGGCGGCGAGGGCGCCGGTCTGGAAGGCGCCGTCCGCCGGGACGGACGTGGGCGCGTACCCCCGCATGAACGGCGCCACGGCGCGGTATCCGGCCGCGGCGAGTTCGGGCATGAGGTGCCGCCAGGTGTGCGGCGAGTCCGGGAAGCCGTGCAGGAGCAGCGCCAGCGGGCCGTCCGCGGGGCCCGCCGTGAGATATCCGAAGTCGAGCCCGTTCGCGCTGACCGATCCGGTCGCGATGTCGCCCATGTCCAGCCTCCTCGGTTCGCGGCGCACGCTACCCGGCGGCCGTGCGGGCGAGGAGACCGGGTCGGGTGACCTTCGGATATCGGTGTATGACTTGCTATTTACAGCGGAATCCGTACTCACTTAGCATCGAGACGACTGGATCGATCGCACTGAGGGAAGCGTGATGACGGAGCCGGACGTGACCAGCCAGCAGCACGACGCGATGCAGAGGGCGGCGCGCGACCATCTGTGGATGCACTTCGCGCGCCACTCGGGATCCCAGGGCGGCGGCGAGATCCCGGTGATCGTCCGCGGCGACGGCGCCTACGTGTACGACTCGGCCGGCCGCCGCTACCTGGACGGGCTGTCCGGACTGTTCACCGTCCAGGCCGGGCACGGGCGCGAGGAGCTGGCGCAGGCCGCCGCCAAGCAGGCCGCCGAGCTGGCCTACTTCCCGATCTGGTCCTACGCGCACCCGAAGGCGGTGGAGCTGGCCGAGCGGCTCGCCGGCCTCGCGCCCGCCGATCTGAACCGGGTCTTCTTCACCACCGGCGGCGGCGACGCCGTCGAGAGCGCCTGGAAGCTCGCCAAGCAGTACTTCAAGATGACCGGACGGCCCACCAAGCACAAGGTGATCAGCCGCGCGGTCGCCTACCACGGCACCCCGCACGGCGCGCTGTCGCTGACCGGGCTGCCCGGTCTGAAGGCCCCTTTCGAGCCGCTCGTGCCGAGCGCGTTCCGGGTGCCGAACACCAACATCTACCGGGCGACCGAGCACGCCGACGACCCGGAGGCGTTCGGCCGGTGGGCCGCCGACCGCATCGAGGAGGTCATCGAGTTCGAGGGCCCCGACACCGTCGCGGCGGTGTTCCTGGAGCCGGTGCAGAACGCGGGCGGCTGCTTCCCGCCGCCGCCCGGCTACTTCGAGCGCGTCCGGGAGATCTGCGACCGGCACGACGTCCTGCTGGTGTCGGACGAGGTGATCTGCGCGTTCGGCCGCCTCGGCACGATGTTCGGCGCGCAGCGCTACGGCTACACGCCCGACATCATCACCTTCGCCAAGGGCGTGACGTCCGGGTACGCGCCGCTCGGCGGCATGCTCGTCTCCGACCGCCTCTTCGAGCCGTTCCGGCACGGGACGGAGATGTTCGCGCACGGCTACACCTTCGGCGGCCACCCCGTGGCGGCGGCCGTGGCGCTGGCCAACCTCGACCTGTTCGAGCGCGAGGACCTGAACGGCCACGTCATGCGCAACCGGGACGCGTTCCGGGGCACGCTGGAGCGCCTGCTCGACCTGCCGATCGTCGGGGACGTCCGCGGCGACGGCTTCTTCTACGGCATCGAGCTGGTGAAGGACCGGGACACCCGCGAGACGTTCGACGACGACGAGTGCGAGCGGCTGCTGCGCGGGTTCCTCGACAAGGCGCTCTACGAGGCGGGCCTGTACTGCCGCGCCGACGACCGCGGCGACCCCGTCGTCCAGCTGGCGCCGCCGCTGATCTGCGGCCAGGCGCACTTCGACGAGATCGAGCAGATCCTCCGGTCCGTCCTCACGGAGGCGTGGGCCCGGATGTGAGCGGGATGCCGGGTCCGGGGACGCCCCGGGCCCGGCACGGCTAATGTGAGGCGGGTCACCACCGCGATCAGTGTGCGCTTGCGTCTTTACTTTGAGAGGCTGCGTGTAAACCGAATCGGGTTCGGCATTGATGGGTGGTGGGCGCGTGCTCAAGGTCGAGGACATCAACCTGACCGACTGGGAGTTCTGGCGGCGGCCGCACGAGTACCGGCACGAGGCCTTCAAGGCGCTCCGCCGGCACTCGGAGCTGGTCCGCTTCGAGGAACCCGACATCGTCATCGCGCCGCGGGGGCCCGGCTACTACGCGCTCACCCGGCACGCCGACATCATCGAGGCGTCCCGCCGCCCGCAGGACTTCTGCTCCGGCCGGGGCGCGATCAGCATCCCGGACATGCCCGGCGACATGCACGAGTACTTCGGCTCGATGATCAGCATGGACGACCCGCGGCACGCCAAGATCCGGCGCATCGTGTCCCGCGCGTTCTCCCCGCGCATGATCCAGCGGTTCGAGGACAAGGTCGAGTCCGTCGCCGGGGAGATCGTCGAGAACATGGCGGCCGGCGGCGGCAGCGGCGACTTCGTCGCGGACGTCGCCGCGCGGCTCCCGCTGCGGATCATCTGCGACATGATGGGCATCGGCGAGGAGCACTACACGACCGTCCTGGACGCCACGAACGTCATCCTCGCCGGCAACGACGCGGAGTTCCTCCCGTCCGGCAACGCCGAAGAGATGGCGATGGCGCTGCTCGGCGCCGGTGAGACGCTCAAGGGCATCGTCGAGGACCTCGGCCGGCGGCGCCGCGAGGACCCCGCCGACGACCTCACGTCCGCGCTGGTGAACGCCGAGGTCGGTTCGGGCGGAGAAATCGAGCCGGGCGGCGAGTCGCTCACCGACCAGGAGCTCGGCTCGTTCTTCATCCTGCTGGTCGTCGCCGGCAACGAGACCACCCGCAACGCCATCGCGCACGGCCTCGACCTGTTCACCCGCAACCCCGACCAGCGGGCGCTGCTCACCGAGGACTTCGACGGCCGCATCGCGGGCGCCATCGAGGAGATCGTCCGGTACGTGTCGCCGGTCATCTGGATGCGCCGCACCGCCACCCGCGACACCGTGCTCAACGAGCGCGAGGTCAAGGAGGGCGACAAGCTCGTCCTCTACTACTGGTCGGCCAACCGCGACGAGTCGGTCTTCACCGACCCGGAGAAGTTCGACATCCTGCGCGACCCGAACCCGCACGTCGGCTTCGGCGGGCCCGGGCCGCACTTCTGCCTCGGCGCGCACCTGGCCCGGCGCGAGATCACCGTGATGTTCCGCGAGCTGCTGCGCCGGACGCCGGACATCCGCGCCGCCGCCGAGCCCGACCGGCTGGAGTCCAACTTCATCAACGGCATCAAGCGCCTGCCGTACACGTTCTGACCCGAGGGCTACCAGGGCGGCCGGCCGTCCTCGGCGAGGAACGCGCCCGTCGGTCCGTCGTCGCCGAGCACGGCCGCCCCCTCCGCCGGCGTCCGGTCCCCGGTGCGGTCGTTCAGATCCGTCGCGCAGAATCCGGGCGTGGCGGCGTTCACCGTGATGGAGGTGCCGGCCAGTTCCTTGGCGTAGGCGACGGTGACGGCGTTCAGCGCGGTCTTGGAGGCGTTGTACGGCAGCAGGTTGACGTCGCGGACGACGCTGGACGGGTCGCTGTGCATGGTCAGCGAGCCGAGCCCGCTGGAGACGTTGACGATCCGCCCGGCGGGGGAGCGGCGCAGCAGCGGCGGCATCGCGTTGGTGACCGCGACGGAAGCGGGCGCCGATCCCCTCGGCGCCGAGCTCCGCCGCGGCCCGCTCGCCGCGCTCGGCCGAACGGGCCCCGAGCAGGACGGTGATCCCGTCGCGGCCGAGGATGCGGGCACCTCTACCACCTGGCCGGCGAGCCCCCCGAGCCGCCGGGCGGGCCTTCACAGGACGTCCCGCCGGGCATCCTGCACCTGCTCGAACGGCTGGACGACACCCCCGCCTACGTGCTGAACGCCCGCCAGGACATCCTCGCCTGGAACCCTCTGGCGGCGGCGCTCCTGCCCGACTTCTCCGGCGACCCCGGCATCGCTCGGCTGGTCGCCGAGGTCGCCGGCGCAGCGCGCTGTTCGCCGGGCTGTGGGCGGAGGGCGAGGTCGGGATCAGGCGCGGCGGCCGCAAGCGCATGGCGCATCCGGTGGTCGGCGAGCTGGGATGCACTGCGACGTCCTGTACGTGCCCGACCCAGCGGGTCGTCCTGTACACCACCGCGCCCGGCACGCCGTCCCACGAGGCGATGAAGCTGCTGCGCGTCGTCGGGACCCAGGACCTCAGCGCCCGCTGAGGTCCTGGGCCACGGCGGGCGGTCAGCGCAGTTCGCGCTTGAGGATCTTGCCGGTGGCGGTCATCGGCAGCTCGTCGCGGAACTCCACGATCCGCGGGTACTTGTAGTTGGCGAACTGCTCCTTGCCCCAGGCGACCAGCTCGTCCTCGGTCACCGCCGCGCCCGGCTTGCGGATCACGTACGCCTTGATCTCCTCGCCGTGCGAGGGGTGCTCGACGCCCACGACCGCGGCCAGCGACACGTCCGGGTGCGTCATGAGGACCTCTTCGAGCTCCCGCGGGTACACGTTGTACCCGCCCCGGATGATCATGTCCTTGGAGCGGTCGATGATGTAGTAGTAGCCGTCCTCGTCGCGGCGGGCCACGTCGCCGGTGCGGAACCAGCCGTCCCTGATGGACGACTCGGTCGCCTCCGGGCGGCCGTAGTAGCCCTTCATGATGTTGTGCCCGCGGATGGCGATCTCGCCGGGCCCCTCGCCCTCGATCTCCTTCCAGTCGTCGTCGATCAGCTTCATCTCGACGCCCCAGACGGGCAGGCCGATCGAACCGGGCTTGGTCGGGCGGTCCGGGCGGTTGAACGAGGCCACCGGCGACGTCTCCGACAGGCCGTAGCCCTCCAGGACGTCCACGTCGAACTTCTGCTTGATCCCCTTGAGGACCTCCATCGGCAGCGCCGACCCGCCCGACACCGCGACCCGCAGGTTCTCCTTGATGGTGGCGATGTCCTCAGCGGACGTGTCGTCGGTCAGCAGCCCCCAGTACATCGTGGGGACGCCGGCGAAGATGTTCACCTTCTCCTTCACCATCAGCTCGATCGCCTGCTTGGCGTCGAACCGCGGCTGCATGACGAGCGTCGCGCGGCGGTAGAAGCCGACGTTCATCACGCAGGTCTGCCCGAAGATGTGGAACAGCGGCAGCGTCACGAGCGAGGTGTCGTGCAGCGTCCGGTAGAAGAGCGTGTCGTCCACCATCGCGTTCGACAGCAGGTTGCTGTGCGTGAGCTCGGCGCCCTTCGGCTGGCCCGTCGTCCCGCTGGTGTAGATGATCACGGCGGTGTCGTCCGGGGAGGCCTGCGCCGTGTCGAACGTGCCCGGCTGCCCGGCGAGCGCGGCCCAGAACAGCTCCGCGCCCTCGATCGGGGACTCGGTCGCCGCCGGGTTCGCGGGCAGCAGGAAGAAGTGCTCGCACCCCTCGGCCTGCGCGAAGCCGGCGTGCCCCATCTCGCCGAGCGGCAGCTCCGGCGTCCCCTCGAAGCAGAAGAACGCCTTCGCGTCGGAGTCGCCCAGGTGGTAGGCGATCTCCCGCGGCTTGAGCAGGACGTTCAGCGGCACGACCACCGCGCCCGCCTTGAGCGCCCCGAAGTACACCATCGGGAAGTACGGCAGGTTCGGGCTGGACAGCGCCACCTTGTCGCCCGGTCCGATGCCGCGCGACCGCAGGAGGTTCGCGACCTGGTTCGCGACCGAGTCGATGAACGCGTAGGAGAGCCGCAGGTCGCCGAACACGACGGCGTCCCGGTCGGGGGTCTCCCTGGCGGCGTCCTCCAGCAGCACGGACAGGTTGAGCATGGCACTCCTCGCGCGGGAAAAGGTGACCGGCAGGTTAGTTACCGCCGAGTCTACGAACGGTTCCGCACATCCTGATGCACGGGGCCGCGGAAAGGCCACCCTTTCCGGCGCTTTGACGTGCTGCTTCGGATCACACGCCGGCTCCGGCGCCGGGAAACGGCGAGCCGGGAGCGTTGACCACCGGCGAGAGGGCTTGCGGCTGCGCTACTCTTGATGTATGTCGGCCAGGCTGCTCCTCGAACGACCACGTTGACGCGCAGACGTCAGCGTGGTGGCCCCTCCTTGCGAGGGGCCGTTTCATGTCGGCGGACGGCCCACGACCAGGAAGCACGAAGCCAAGCGGTACGAAGCGGAGTCTGTAAGCGTGAGCAGCGACGAGCAGTACGACCCCCGGGCAGTTCAGGACAAGTGGCAGGCCCGCTGGGCGGAGCTCGACCCGTTCGCGGCCGATGAGAAGGACACCGGCACCGAGCGGCGCTACGCGCTGGACATGTTCCCCTACCCCAGCGGCGACCTGCACATGGGGCACGCGGAGGCGTTCGCCATCGGGGACGTCCCCGCGCGCTACTGGCTGCAGCGCGGCTACAACGTCCTGCACCCCATCGGGTGGGACTCCTTCGGCCTGCCCGCCGAGAACGCCGCCATCAAGCGCGACTCGCACCCCGCCGAGTGGACGTACGCCAACATCGAGACGCAGGCGGCCTCCTTCCAGCGGTACGCGCCGTCCTTCGACTGGTCGCGGCGCCTGCACACCTCCGACCCCGAGTACTACAAGTGGACGCAGTGGCTGTTCCTGCGCTTCTACGAGCGGGGCCTGGCCTACCGCAAGGGCGGGCACGTCAACTGGTGCCCGAAGGACCAGACCGTCCTGGCCAACGAGCAGGTCGTCGGCGGGCACTGCGAGCGCTGCGGCGCGCTGGTCGAGAAGCGCGTGCTGACCCAGTGGTACTTCAAGATCACCGACTACGCCGACCGGCTGCTGGACGACATGGAGCAGCTGGAGGGCAAGTGGCCCGAGCGGGTCCTGCTGATGCAGCGCAACTGGATCGGCCGCTCCACCGGCGCCGACGTCGACTTCGTCATCGAGGGGCGCGACGAGCCCGTCACCGTCTACACGACCCGTCCCGACACGCTGTACGGCGCCACGTTCATGGTCGTGGCGGCCGACGCGGCGCTGGCCGAGGAGGTCTGCCACCCCGACCACCGGGCCGCGTTCGAGGCCTACCGCGAGGAGGTCTCGCGGGAGAGCGAGATCGAGCGGCTGTCCACCGAGCGCGAGAAGACCGGCGTGTTCCTGGGCCGCTACGCGGTCAACCCGGTCAACGGCGAGCGGCTGCCCGTCTGGGCGTCCGACTACGTGCTGGCCGAGTACGGGCACGGCGCGATCATGGCCGTCCCGGCGCACGACCAGCGCGACCTGGACTTCGCACTGAAGTTCGGCCTGCCCGTCCGCGTCGTCGTCGAGACCGGGCTGCCCGACCCCGCCGAGACCGGCGTCGCCACCCCCGGCGACGGCGCCATCGTCAACTCCGGGCCGATCGACGGGCTGACCAAGGCCGACGGCATCGCCCGCATCATCGAGATCCTGGACGAGCGCGGGACCGGCCGCGCCTCGGTCAACTTCCGGCTGCGCGACTGGCTGGTGTCCCGGCAGCGGTTCTGGGGCTGCCCGATCCCGATCGTGCACTGCGAGGCGTGCGGCGAGGTCCCCGTCCCGGACGAGCAGCTGCCGGTGCGGCTGCCCGAGGGGCTGCGCGGCGCCGACCTGGCGCCCAAGGGCACCTCGCCGCTGGCCGCCGCGTCCGACTGGGTCGACACCGAGTGCCCCAAGTGTGGCGGCGCCGCCAAGCGCGACACCGACACCATGGACACGTTCGTCGACTCGTCCTGGTACTACTTCCGGTACTGCTCGCCCGGCTACGAGGGCGGCCCGTTCGACGTCGAGCAGGTCCGCCGGTGGATGCCCGTCGACCAGTACACCGGCGGCGTCGAGCACGCCATCCTGCACCTGCTGTACAGCCGGTTCTTCACCAAGGTCCTGTACGACATGGGCATGGTCGAGTTCACCGAGCCGTTCCGCCGGCTGCTGAACCAGGGCCAGGTGATCAACCAGGGCAAGGCGATGTCGAAGTCGCTGGGCAACGGCGTCGACCTGGGCGAGCAGATCGGCGAGTTCGGCGTGGACGTCGTCCGGCTGGCGATCCTGTTCTCCGGCCCGCCCGAGGACGACATCGACTGGGCGGACGTGTCCCCGCACGGCATGGCGAAGTTCCTGTCCCGCGTGCACCGCATCGCCACCGAGGTGTCGTCGCCGGCCGGCGCCGACCCCGCGACCGGCGACACGGCGCTGCGCCGCGTCACGGCCCGCACCGTCGACGAGGCCACCACGCTGGTCGAGACCGAGCGGTTCAACGTGGCGATCGCGCGGATCATGGAGCTGGTCACCGCGACCCGCAAGGCGATCGACTCCGGGCCCGGCGCCGCCGACCCGGCCGTCCGGGAGGCCGCCGAGACGATCGCGGTGCTGCTGTCGCTGTTCGCGCCCTACACCGCCGACGAGGCGTGGGAGCTGCTGGGCCGCACCGCCCCGGTGATCCGCGCGGGCTGGCCGTCCGCCGACCCGGCGCTGCTGGTCGAGGAGTCGGTCACCTGCGTCGTGCAGATCGCCGGGAAGGTCCGCGACCGGCTGGAGGTCGCGCCCGGCATCGCCGAGGAGGAGCTGGAGCGCCGCGCGCTGGCCTCCGCCAAGGTCCAGGACGCGCTGGGCGGTGCCGAGATCATGAAGATCATCGTCCGCGCCCCCAAGATCGTCAACATCGTCCCCAAGCGCTGACCGCTCCCGCCCCGCGCCGCCACCGCGGCGGCGCGGGGCCGGGGCGCCGTGACCGCTCGCGGACATGACGGCGGGCATGCCGAAGGGCCGCCGGGGTGCCCCCGGCGGCCGCTCGGGCGTGCGCTACATCTTGCGGAGGACCGCGACGACGCGGCCCAGGACCGACGCCTCGTCGCCGGGGATCGGCTCGTAGGCGGAGTTCTGCGGCATCAGCCAGATGTGGCCGTCGCGGCGCTTGAACGTCTTCACCGTGGCCTCGCCGTCGATCATGGCGGCGACGATGTCGCCCTGCTCGGCCACCGGCTGCTGCCGGACGACGACCCAGTCGCCGTCCGCGATCGCGGCCTCGATCATCGAGTCACCGGTGACCTTCAGCAGGAAGTGCGTGCCCTCGCCGACGAGCTGCTTCGGCAGCGTGAACACGTCCTCGACGGCCTCCTCGGCGAGGATCGGGCCGCCGGCGGCGATCCGGCCGACGAGCGGCACGTAGGCGGGCGCGGGCTGTGCCGAGGCCGGCTGGCCCCCCGCCGCCTCGAAGGCCTCCTCCTCGGTGCGCACCGGGGTCGCGCCCGGCACCCGCACCTCGACCGCGCGCGGCCGGTTGGGGTCGCGCCGCAGGAACCCCTTGCGCTGGAGCGACCGGAGCTGGTGGGACACGCTGGAGGTGCTGGTCAGCCCCACGGCCTCGCCGATCTCGCGCATCGAGGGCGGGTACCCGCGCCGCTGGACGGAGTCGCGGATCACCTCCAGCACCATGCGCTGCCGCTGCGTCAGGCCCGTCTCGTCCATCGGCCCGTCGGGCAGCTCCCGGACCTTGCTCATCGCTTGTCGCCTCCCGGGCGCCTCGATCGGTCACTCCTTGTCATGAACGCTATCGCGTCCCGGCCTAATGATCAAACAATTGTTCGAAGATGTACTCGCTTTTTCGGACCGCCTCCTGGTAGAACATCGTACAGGCGTTCGATCGAAAATTCATTCGACGTCGAGGAGGGGAGAGATGTCCGGTTCGCCGCGCGGTGACCGTCCCCCGATCCGCCTGACCCGGCGCGGCCGCGCCGTCCTGGTCGGCTTCGCCGCCACCGTCACCCTCGTCGCCCTGTGGCTCACCGTCGGCCCGGGCGCCTTCGCCGGCGATCGCGGGCACGGCGGGCCGTCCCGTCCGGCCCGCACCGTGGTCGTCGGGCCCGGTGACACGCTGTGGGGCATCGCGTCCGCCGCCGACCCGGGCGCCGACCCGCGGCGGACCGTCCAGCGCATCATGGACCTCAACGGCCTCGGCGGCGACCCGGTCGTCCGCCCCGGCCAGGAGATCCGCCTGCCCGCCGGCTGAGGCCGTCGGCGATGCCGCCGCTCGGCGGGCCCGCGACGCCTCCGACCAGGCGATCCGTGACGGCGGCGGACGCTGCGTGACGACACGCCCGGGGCGAAATCCAGGACGCGCGAGATGACCTGCGCGGACGTGCCGGATGTGACGCGCGAGGCTCCCGATCAGGTTGCGAAGGCCTCCGCCGAGCCGTACGGTTGACCACAACATCTAGTAGTAACACCGATGTAGTTCCCTATATATGGCGCCTCCATCGGTGTAAGTCGTTTACGTCAGGGGAGGGATCGAACGTGCACTGCCCGTTCTGCCGCAACCCCGACACCAAAGTGATCGACAGCCGTTCCACCGACGACGGCGGCGCCATTCGGCGGCGCCGCTCGTGCGCGGAATGCGGCAAGCGATTCACGACGCAGGAGAATGTGCTCGTGATGGTGGCCAAGCGCAGCGGGGTCACCGAGCCGTTCTCCCGGGAAAAGATCATCGCCGGGGTGCGCAGGGCCTGCCAGGGCCGTCCGGTCGACGAGGATGCGCTCGCGAAGCTGGGGCAGCGGGTCGAAGAGGCGATCAGGTCGTCCGGATCCGCGGAAATCCCCTCGCACGAGATCGGCCTCGCCATCCTGGGGCCGCTCGGCGAACTCGACGAGGTCGCCTATCTGCGATTCGCCTCGGTCTACCGGAGCTTCGAGTCGCTGGACGACTTCGCCAAGGAGATCGAAGCACTGCGGAAGGCCGGTTCCTCGGGGGAGCCCGGCCCGTCCCGGTAGGGACGGATTCCGGCACCACAAAGCAGCACATTGAAGGCGCCTCCGCGCGGGCATGTCCCGTGCGGCGGCGGAGTTGTTCCTGAACAGGGCCCGGCGGGAGCCCGAGAAGGGGGAAGTCCATGACGGAGACGGTGAGCGGCTCGGCGGCACGGCGCGGCAAGGGGGGCCGCAAAGGGCTGAAGATCGAGCGCATTTTCACCACGCCCGGCGTGCACCCGTACGACGAGATGCGCTGGGAGCGGCGTGACGTCGTCATGACCAACTGGCGCGACGGCTCGGTCAACTTCGAGCAGCGCGGCGTCGAGTTCCCCGACTTCTGGTCGCTGAACGCCGTCAACATCGTCACGTCCAAGTACTTCCGCGGCGCGGTCGGCACCCCGCAGCGGGAATGGAGCCTGAAGCAGCTCGTCGACCGCGTCGTCCGCGGCTACGTCGAGACGGGCCTCGACGAGGGCTACTTCGCGTCCCCGGAGGACGCCGAGATCTTCGACCACGAGCTGAAGTACGCCCTCGTCCACCAGCTCTTCAGCTTCAACTCGCCGGTCTGGTTCAACGTCGGCACCAAGTCGCCGCAGCAGGTGAGCGCGTGCTTCATCCTGTCGGTCGACGACACGATGGAGTCGATCCTCGACTGGTACAAGGAAGAGGGCGTCATCTTCAAGGGCGGCTCCGGCGCCGGCCTGAACCTCTCCCGCATCCGCTCCAGCCGCGAACTGCTCTCCTCCGGCGGCACGGCCAGCGGCCCCGTCTCCTTCATGCGCGGCGCCGACGCCTCCGCCGGGACGATCAAGTCGGGCGGCGCGACCCGCCGCGCGGCCAAGATGGTCGTGCTCGACGTCGACCACCCCGACATCGAGGAGTTCATCGAGACCAAGGCGCGCGAGGAGGACAAGATCCGCGCGCTGCGGGACGCCGGGTTCGACATGGACCTCGGCGGCAAGGACATCGGCAGCGTCCAGTACCAGAACGCCAACAACTCCGTCCGGGTGTCGGACGAGTTCATGCAGGCCGTCGAGTCCGGCGGCGAGTTCGGGCTGCGCGCCCGGATGACCGGCGAGGTCGTCGACACGGTCAAGGCCAAGGACCTGTTCCGCCTGATGGCCAAGGCCGCCTGGGAGTGCGCCGACCCCGGCATCCAGTACGACGACACGATCAACGACTGGCACACCAACCCCGAGACCGGCCGCATCACCGCGTCCAACCCGTGCTCGGAGTACATGAGCCTGGACAACTCGTCCTGCAACCTCGCCAGCATCAACCTGCTGAAGTTCCTCACCGACGCGGGGACGTTCGACGTCGCCAAGTTCGTGAAGCTCACCGAGCTGATCATCACAGCGATGGACATCTCGATCACCTTCGCCGACTTCCCGACGGAGAAGATCGCCGAGACGACCCGCGACTACCGGCAGCTCGGCATCGGCTACGCCAACCTGGGCGCGCTGCTGATGGCGACCGGGCACGCCTACGACTCCGAGGGCGGCCGGTCCATCGCCGCCGCGGTCACCTCGCTGATGACGGGCGTCGCCTACCGGCGGTCCGCGGAGATCGCCGGCGTCGTCGGCCCGTACGCCGGCTACGCGCGCAACGCCGAGGCGCACAAGCGCGTCATGCGCAAGCACGCCGCCGCCAACGACGGCATCCGCACGCTGGACGAGATGGACAAGGCGATCCACGCCGCCGCCGCCAAGCAGTGGGCGGACTGCCTCAAGGCCGGCGAGAAGCACGGCTACCGCAACGCCCAGGCCAGCCTCCTCGCGCCGACCGGCACGATCGGCCTGATGATGGACTGCGACACCACCGGCATCGAGCCCGACCTCGCGCTGATGAAGTTCAAGAAGCTCGTCGGCGGCGGGTCGATGCAGATCGTCAACCACACGGTGCCGCGCGCGCTGGAGAAGCTCGGCTACCAGCAGGAGCAGATCGAGGCGATCGTCGAGTACATCGCCGAGCACGGCCACGTGGTGGACGCGCCCGGCCTGCGCCCCGAGCACTACGAGGTGTTCGACTGCGCGATGGGCGAGCGGGCGATCAGCCCGATGGGGCACGTCCGGATGATGGCGGCCGTCCAGCCGTTCCTGTCCGGCGCGATCTCCAAGACGGTCAACATGCCGGAGAAGGCCACCATCGAGGACATCGAGAAGGTGTACTTCGAGGGCTGGCGGCTCGGCCTGAAGGCCCTGGCGATCTACCGCGACAACTGCAAGGTCGGCCAGCCCCTCTCCGCCGCCGGCAAGAAGGAGAAGGAGAAGGCGGAGCCCGCCGAGGCGCTGGCGCCCCGCCCGGTCCGCCGGCGGCTGCCGAAGCAGCGCCCCGCGACCGTCACCCGCTTCTCCGTCGCGGGCGCCGAGGGCTACATGACCGCCTCGTCCTACCCGGACGACGGCGTCGGCGAGGTCTTCCTCAAGCTCGGCAAGCAGGGCTCCACGCTCGCCGGCGTGATGGACGCCTTCTCCATGGCGATCTCCATCAGCCTGCAGTACGGCGTCCCGCTGGAGACGTGGGTGGAGAAGTTCACCAACATGCGGTTCGAGCCCGCCGGCATGACCGACGACCCCGACATCCGCATGGCGACCTCGGTGATGGACTACATCTTCCGCCGCCTGGCGCTGGACCACCTCCCCTACGAGGAGCGCGCGGGCCTCGGCATCTTCACCGCCGACGAGCGCGCGATGCAGGCCAACGGCGAGGACCCGGCCGCCCTGCACGCCGAGGACGAGGTCGACCACGAGTCGCTCGCCCAGTCCGCCGCGATCACCCCGCCCGCCGCCCCGGCCCCGGCCCCGGCGCACGAGGCGCACTCGTCCGTGGAGGCCATCGAGAGCCGCCAGGGCCGCACCGCCGACGCCCCGCTCTGCCTGACCTGCGGCACCAAGATGCGCCCCGCCGGCAGCTGCTACGTCTGCGAAGGCTGCGGCTCCACCAGCGGCTGCAGTTGACCTACCGCGGACCCCGGTGAGCACGTCCAGTACCCGGCGTGCTCACCGGGGTTCTCACTTGCCGCTCTGCCGACGGGCCGGGTCAGGTTGATTTGGGGTCGTCCGTGGGGGGCTTGATGGGCTGGGTGGTGGAGGAGCGGCGGCGTTGGGAGGGCTTGCGGCGGCCTGCTACCAGGAGGTCGTCGGCTGAGCCTTCGGGGGTCGGCTTTTCTGGGGGGCCGGCTGGTTCGGGTACCGCGGGCTTGGGGGTGCGGCGGGGCTTCTTGGGGGGCTTCGACTCGGCTTGGCGGAGGGATTCCACGAAGCTCGCGGCGTCGTCCTCGTCGTCGGCGGCGGTCGAGGCGCGCAGGCGCTTGCCGATGATCCACTGGTCGAGGGTGAGGCGGCCGCCGCCGCCCGCGGCGAAGACGAGGCTCGCCATGCCGAGGGCCAGGACGAGTTCGTAGCCGTTGCGGAGCGTCCCGCCGTCCACCACGAAGAGGCCCTGGTCGGCGTGGACGAAGATGAACGCGCCGGCCATGTCGATGAACAGCAGCGCGCCGGTGACGGGCAGGCCGAGCCCCGCGATGAGGGCGGCGCCGCCGAGCAGTTCGACGAAGGCGGAGTAGACGGCGGCGGCGGTGGGCAGCGGCACGCCGAGGCCGTCGAACGTGCGGCCGGTCGCGGTGATGCCCGCCTCGATCTTCTGCCAGCCGTGCGCCATGAAGACGATGCCCACGCCGAGCCGCGCGAGCACTGCCACGACGTCGTAGAGCGGCCGAGAGCGCATGCCGTCGACTCCTTCAACACGGGGATGGGGCCCGGTCAGACGGAGAGTATGACGGTACGGGCGGAGATATCGCGAACGTCGCAGGTGGCGGCTATGGTCGGCGGGTGAGAAGGCACAAGTACGAAGTGTCGGTCGTCTGGACCGGGAACACCGGGTCCGGGACGAGTTCCTACCGCGCCTACGAGCGCGCGCACGAGATCCGGGCGGAGGGCAAGCCGCCGGTCCCGGGCAGTTCGGATCCCGGTTTCCGCGGAGACCCCGCGCGGTGGAATCCCGAGGAACTGCTGGTCGCCTCCCTGTCGCAGTGCCACATGCTGTGGTTCCTTCATCTGTGCGCCGTCGAGAAGCTCGTGGTGACCGGTTACGAGGACGACCCGCGGGGCGTCATGGTCGAGACACCGGACGGCGGCGGACGGTTCGAGGAGGTCGTCCTGCGGCCCCGGGTGACGCTGGCCGACCCCGGGCAGGCCGAGCGGGCCGCCGAGCTGCACGAGAAGGCGCACGAGCTCTGCTTCATCGCCAACTCGGTCAACTTCCCCGTCCGGCTGGAGGCGGACCGGGGGTAGGTCAGCGGGTCCGGCCGCGGGGCTTCAGCGGCGTCGGCGGCATGGCGGGCGCGGCGAGGCGGGCGCCGTCGTAGCCGTGCACCGTGCCGAAGCGGTCGCCGGTCATCCAGTCCTCGCGGGCTTCGGCGATCTCCTCGCCGGCGCGGGCGATGAAGTTCCACCACATCACGAGCTCCTCGGCGAACGGCTCGCCGCCGAGAAGGAGGAAGCCGCCGGCCTCGTCGGCGCGTACCCGCAGGTCGCGGCGGCCGCAGCCGAGGTACAGCATCGAGCCGGGCTCCACCCGCTCGCCGTCGATGTCGAGGACGCCCGACATGGTGAGCGCCGCGTACTCGAAGTCCGGTTCGACCGGCACGCGGACGTCGGCGCCCTCGTCCAGCGTGATGTCGGCGCCCATGATGGGCGTGAACGTCGTTCCGGGGGACGCCGCGCCGTCCAGGTCGCCGAGGAGAAGGGTGGCGGTGAAGCCGGGGGCGGTCACCACCGGGAGGTCGTCGTGGAACTCCCAGCGGGGGTCGGTGTGCCGGTGGACGTCCGGGAGCGCGACCCACAACTGGGCGCCGTGCAGGATGGGGGAATGCGCGCGCGGCGACTCCTCCGAGTGGGAGATGGCCCGCCCGGCGGTCATCAGCCCGAGCTGCTTCGGGCGGATGGTCTGCAGGCTGCCCAGGCTGTCGCGGTGGAGCACCTCGCCGCCGTGCAGCCAGCTCACCGTCTGCAGCCCGATGTGCGGGTGCGGCGGCACCTGCATGCCGGGCTCGTCGGTGATGTCGTCCGGCCCGTAGTGGTCGACGAAGCACCACGCGCCCACCATCCGCCGCCCCAGGCTGGGCAGCAGCCGCCGGACGACCGTGCTCTCGCCCAGCGGGACGCGCCGAGGCGGCAGCAGTTCGTGGACGGGCCCGCCCGCCACGTCGTCCCGCCCGCCGCACGCGACCGGCTTCGGCCGGACATCGAGATTGCTCACCAGAACCGTCCTCCCCACGACACCGTCCCTTAACGATGCCCTACGGCCCGCGTAGTTGAACCTCACGGAATGGCCCGTGCGCGCGGCCGGTTCTCATCAGTGTGATGCACGGTGAGTACAAGGTCCCCGGCGGCAAGCTCGTGGTCGCCGACATCGACGTCGTGGACGGCCTCCTGCGCGACCCCAGGATCAGCGGAGACTTCTTCCTGGAACCGGACGACGCCCTGGACGCGATCAACGGCGTCCTCGACGGGCTGCCCGCCGCGCTGGACGCCAGGGCGATCGGGGTCCGCGTCCAGGCGGCGCTGCCGCGCGGCACGGTGATGCTCGGCCTCACCGCGGAGGCCGTCGGTATCGCGGTGCGGCGGGCCATCACCCGCGCGTCGGACTGGCGCGACCACGACTGGCGGCTGATCCACGAGCCGCCGCAGGAACCGGCGCTGCACATGGCGCTCGACCAGGTGCTCGCCGAGGAGGTCGGCGCGGGCCGCCGGCCGCCGACGCTGCGGGTGTGGGAGTGGGCGTCGCCCGCGGTGGTCATCGGCAGCTTCCAGTCGCTGCGCAACGAGGTCGACGCCGAGGCGGCCGGACGGCACGGGGTGGAGGTGGTGCGGCGCATCAGCGGCGGCGGCGCCATGTTCATCGAGCCCGGCAACACGATCACCTACTCGCTGTACGCGCCGCAGTCGCTGGTGGCGGGCATGTCGTTCGCGGAGAGCTATGCGTTCCTGGACGACTGGGTGCTCGGCGCGCTCGGCGAACTCGGGATCCGGGCCTGGTACCAGCCGCTGAACGACATCACCTCCGACAACGGCAAGATCGCCGGCGCGGCGCAGAAGCGGCTCGCGTCCGGCGCGGTGCTGCACCACGTGACGATGGCCTACGACATCGACGCCGCGAAGATGACGCAGGTGCTGCGGATCGGCCGGGAGAAGATCTCCGACAAGGGCATCGCCAGCGCGGTCAAGCGGGTGGACCCGCTGCGGCGGCAGACCGGCCTGCCCCGCGAGGAGATCATCGACCGGATGATCGCCCACTTCCGGACCCGGTACGGGCTGACCGGCGACCGGGTGGGCGAGGACGAGCTGCGGCTGGCCGGCAAGTACGTCACCGACAAGTTCGCCACCGCGGAGTGGACGGCCCGCATCCCCTGACGCGCGTCCGGCCGGAACCATGGGGCGCCGCCGTGCGTCCTCCCCTCAGGGCAGGTCGCGGGGGTGGTGCGGCACGCCGTAGGTTTGGGGTCACGTCGGCCGATGATGAGGAGCGTTCATGTCGATGCAGAAGGGCGCCAACACCGCGGTGCCGGTTCCCTCGGTGCGGGTCGAGCTGGGGTGGCAGGCCGGTCCCGGCGTGCCCGACGCGGACGCGTCGGCGCTCCTGGTGACCGAGAGCGGCCGGGTGCGCTCGGACGACGACTTCGTGTTCTACAACCAGCCGGCGCACGCGTCGGGTGCGGTGCGGCACGAGGGCAAGCAGCAGGGGCCGACCGTGCTGGACGTCCTCGGCGTCGACCTGGACCGGGTCGAGCCCTCCATCGACAAGATCGTGATCGCGGCGTCCTCGGACGGCGGGACGTTCGGCCAGTTCCAGGGCCTGTACGTGCGGGTCGTGGACGCGGCGGGCGGCGCGGAGGTCGCCCGGTTCGACAGCCAGGGCGCCACCACCGAGACGGCGTTCGTCCTCGGCGAGCTGTACCGGCGGCAGGGCGCGTGGAAGTTCCGCGCGGTCGGCCAGGGCTACGACTCGGGGCTCGCCGGTCTGGCCACCGACTTCGGCATCTCGGTCGACGACCCCGGTCAGGCGGCGCCGCCGCCCCCGCCGGCCCAGCCGCAGGCGCCCGTCCCGCCGGCGCCTCCGCAGCAGCAGTACGCCCCGCCGCCTCCTCCCGGTCAGTACGCGCCGCCACCGCCGCCCCCCGGCGGCCAGTACGCGCCCCCGCCTCCTCCGGGCCAGTACGCGCCGCCCCCGCCTCCGCCGGGCGGCCAGTACGCCCCGCCGCCGCCCGGAGGCCAGTACCCGCCGCCCCCGCCCGGCGGTCAGTTCGCGCCGCCCCCTCCGCCCGGTGGCCAGTACGCGCCGCCGCCCCCGCCCGGCCAGTACGCGCCCCCGCCGGGGCCGGCGCAGCCGCAGCAGGGCGGCGGCAAGATCTCGCTGACGAAGAACGCGCCGTCGGTGTCGCTCACCAAGCACGGTGCGACCGGCGGCCACATGCGCGTCAACCTCAACTGGACGGCGCGCGAGGGCGCCGCCAAGGGGCGCCTCGGCAAGCGCCGCCGCGGCATCGACCTCGACCTCGACCTGTGCTGCCTCTGGGAGCTGCAGGACGGCCGCAAGGGCATCATCCACGCGATCGGCGACATGGGCGCGCTCGACCGCGCGCCGTTCATCAAGCTCGACAAGGACGACCGCACCGGCGCCATCGAGTCGGGCGAGAACCTGCACATCAACCTCGACCACACCAAGGACTTCAAGCGGATCCTGGTGTTCGCCGAGATCTACGAGGGCGCCGACGACTTCCGCGGCCTGGACGCCATCGCCACGCTGTTCCCGGTGGGCGCGCCGCCGATCGACATGCGGATGGACGACTGCATGGACGCCTCCCGCGACGCGGTGCTGGCGCTCATCGAGAACGTGAACGGCGAGCTGGTCGTCCGCCGCGAGGGGCGGTTCATCCTGCCGCCGCCCGGCCGCCCGCGCTGGGGCAAGATGGCCGTCGACCAGGCCTACTCCTGGAACCTGGAGTGGGTCGCCTCGCGCGGCAAGGACTGACCGACCCGCCGGTTCGCGCATGTGCTCGCGGCGGGCCCGGAATGTTGGCTGATCATGCCGATTGTCCCGGGCCCGCCGCGGACGGTAGGAACGACCGCATGAGCACTCAGCGGCAGTATCCCGTCGTCCCGGCACCCCGTTTCGACGTCCCGGCGGCGGAGGCGGCGCGGCGCGCCGAGGCGTTCGCCGACACGATGGCGCTGCGCCGCACGGTGCGGGACTTCTCCGCCCGCCCGGTGCCGCCGGGCGTCATCGAGCACGCGATCCGGGCGGCGGCGACCGCGCCGAGCGGCGCGAACCTGCAGCCGTGGCGGTTCGCGGTCATCACCGACCCCGAGCGCAAGAAGCGGCTGAGGGCGGCGGCCGAGGAGGAGGAGCGCGAGTTCTACGAGCGGCGCGCCTCCCAGGAGTGGCTGGACGCGCTGGCCCCGCTGGGCACCGACTGGCGCAAGCCGTTCCTGGAGGACGCCCCGGCGGTCATCGTCGTCTTCGAGGTGCACAAGGGTCCGGAGACACCGCGCCCCTACTACGTGAAGGAGTCCGTCGGCATCGCCGTCGGTTTCCTCTTGGCCGGGCTCCACCAGGCCGGGCTCGCGACCCTCACGCACACGCCGAGCCCCATGCGCTTCTTGAACGAGGTGTGCGACCGTCCGCAGGAGGAACGCGCGTACGTCGTGATCCCCGTCGGCTACCCGGCGGACGAGGCGATGGTGCCCGACATCACCCGCAAGCCCGTGGACGAGGTCGTCGTCCGCATGTGACCGGCGGTCACGCAGCCTTGAGCTGGTCCGCCAGCTTTTTGTCGTGGGCGACGCGCACCAGGGCGGCGGTGAACCGGGCCAGGTCCTTGTCCGGGACCTCCTCGGCGAGTTCGCCGGCGCCGGTGGGCAGGCCGAGCCGGTCGGCCCCCTTCTTGACCTGGTCGTCGACGTAGGGGCGGAGCCAGGGCCAGATGGCCTGCGCCTCGCGGCAGAAGATGTCCGCGCCGGTGGGGCCGACGCCGGGGAACTCCTGGAGCAGGTCGCCGGCCTTGCCGGGGTCGCGTCCCGACTCGATGGCGAGGCGCCGCAGGTCGCCCTTGTACTTGTCCTGGACGATCTCGGCGGTGTCGCCGAGGCGGGACGCGGTGGACTCGTCGTAGCGGACGTAGTGGCCGCGTCCGAGCGCGTCCACCCGGTCCTGCCAGGACAGCCTGCCCATGCCGCGCGCCGTTCCGCCGCCGGCCTCGAACAGCTCGCGGGCGGCGGAGACCGCGATGTCGGACGAGATGCGCGCGCTCAGCAGGTTGGCCAGGACGAGCAGCTTGAACAGCGCGGCCGGCTGGTCCTTGAGCGTTATGCCCGCCTCCTCGGCGAACGTCCGACCGGACTCGCGCAGCAGCTTCTTCACGACGGCATCCATGGCATGTACCTCCCGTGGATGGCGCCTACCCGGCCGGCGGGCGATGACTCACAAAGGACGAGTCACAGGAGGCTGAGCTGGCCTTCGCCGGCGAGCGGGTCGCGGTGCTTTTTCAGGTGCCGCCAGCGCGGGAGGTCGTCCAGGTACGACCAGGACATCCGGTGGTGCGGCGTGGGCCCGTGCTCTTCGAGGGCCTTCTGGTGGACGGGCGACGGGTACCCGGCGCTGTCGGCGAACGCGTAACCGGGGAATTCGCCGTCCAGCCCTGCCATCAGCCGGTCGCGGTGGACCTTCGCCAAGACGGAGGCGGCCGCGACCGTGACCGACCTCTGGTCGGCCTTGACCTCGCACCGCACGCGCCAAGGGCGCCCCAGGAAATCGTGCTTGCCGTCCAGGATGACCACGTCGGGACGGACGGGCAGTGACTCCAGCGCTCGGACGGCGGCGCGCCGGAGCGCCTCCGTCATGCCGACCTCGTCGATCTCCTCGGGTGACGACGCGCCGATGGCGTGCCCGGTGAGCCATCCGGGGAGCAGGCCGGCGAACGATTCGCGGTGCGCCTGGGTGAGGAGTTTGGAGTCGGTGAGCGCGACCGTCTTCTTACCGCGGCCCTGCAGGACGGGCGGCGGGGTCAGGTCGGTGACCGCGGCGCACACCACGACGGGGCCCGCCCAAGCGCCGCGGCCGACCTCGTCCACCCCGGCGATCGTGACCGGACGCGCGGCTCGGAGCTCGTCCTCGATCTCGTAGCCCGCGGCACGCGAGATCCGCGTGGAGCCGCCGGGGGCGGGGGCGAATCCGGGCAGGGCGTCGGCGGGGTCGGTCAAGGAGGCTCCTCAGGAACGGATGAACGCCGCGATCGCGTGGCCGAGCCGTTCCCCGTCGTCCTCCTGGAGGAAGTGGCCCGCGCCGTCGATCGTAGGGTGCTCGACGTCCCGCGCGCCGGGAACCAGCTGCTTGAACAGCGGCGCCATCGCCCCGGTGATGGGGTCCTTGTCGCTGAACGCCACCAGGAACGGCCTGTCCCACGCGCGCAGGACGTCCCAGGCGTCGCGGTTGGGCTGCGCCTCCGGGTCGTCGGGTTCGGCCGGGACGAGCGCCGGCATGGCGCGCGGCCCCGCCTTGAACGACTCGTCCGGGAACGGCGCGTCGTAGGCGGCCCGCACGCCGTCGGACAGGGGCGTGCGGCACCCGGAGGCGATGTTGCGGGCGATGTCGAACTCGGGCGCCGTGCGGACCGACCGGCGGAACCTCAGCCACGTCTCCGGCATGGGGAAGTCGCCCGTGGGCAGCCCGGTGTTGGCCACGACGACCCGGGAGAAGCGGTCCTGGTGGGCGGTCACCAGGCGCAGGCCGATGAGGCCGCCCCAGTCCTGTCCGACGAGGGTGACGCCACGCAGGTCGAGGGCGTCGAACACCAGCGAGCGCGTCCACTCGATGTGGCGTGCGTAGGTGTGGTCGGTCATCTCCGCGGGCTTGTCCGAACGGCCGAAACCGACCAGGTCTGGCACGATGACGCGCAGCCCTGCGTCGGCCAAGACCCGCATGACGTGGCGGTAGAGGAACGACCAGCTCGGTTCACCGTGCAGGCACAGCACGACAGGAGCGTCTGACGGGCCTGCCTCGACGTACGCCATCCGCAGGGTTCCCTCACCGCCCTGGGACGGGACGTCGGCGTAGCGCGGTTCGTAGGGGAAGTCCGGGAGGCCGCTGAAGCGTTCGTCGGGCGTACGCAGGATCCGCATCCGCCCATCATGGCAGCGGCCCCGCGCGCGGGTCAGAGCCAGCCGTTGTGGCGCGCGGTGCCGACCGCCTCGATGCGGTTGCGCGTCCCCGTCTTGCCGATCGCGGCGGACAGGTAGTTGCGGACGGTGCTCTCCGACAGGTGCAGGCGCCTGGCGATGTCGGCGATGGTCGACCCGTCGGCCGCGGCGGCCAGCACGTCCCGCTCCCGGTCGGTCAGCGGGTTCGGGCCCACCGACAGCGCCGCCGTCGCCAGTGCGGGGTCGACGACCCGCTCCCCGGCCAGGACGCGGCGCAGGGCCGTGACCAGGTCCTCGATGGGGCCGTCCTTCACCAGGAACCCGCTCGCCCCGGCGTCCATCGCGCGGCGCAGGTAGCCGGGACGCCCGAACGTGGTGACGATGAGCACCTTGCACGCGGGCAGCTCGCGGCGCAGGTCGGCGGCCACGTCGAGGCCGCTGCGGCCGGGCATCTCGATGTCGAGCACGGCGACGTCGGGGACGGTCCGCAGCGCCTCCGGCAGCACCCGCGCGCCGTCGCCGACCTCGGCGACGACCTCGACGTCCTCCTCCAGGCCGAGCAGCAGGGCGAGCGCGCCCCGCATCATGCCCTGGTCCTCGGCGAGCAGCACCCTGATCACGTCGCTCATTGTCCACCCGCGTCCGGCCGCAGGGGGATCTCGACCGCGAGCCGGAAGCCGCCGCCCGGTGCGGGACCGGCCCCGACGGTCCCTTCGGCCGCCGCGAGCCGCTCGGAGAGGCCGCGCAGACCGTGACCGCCTCCGCCGCCTGCCGCTCCTTTTCCCGCGCCGTCGTCCATCACCGTTAGGGCGGCCCTCTCCTCGTCGGCACGGACCGTGATCTCGCAGTGCGCGGCCCCGCTGTGCCGGATCACGTTCGTGACCCCCTCACGCACGACCCACCCGAGAAGCGCGTCCGCGTCGGGCGGTAGCGAGGGCCCGGTGCGCCGGACGGTGACGTCCACGCCGGCGTCCGACAGGGCCACCCGGGCGGCGTCCAGCTCGCCGGCGAGGCCGCGGCCGCGGTAGCCGCTGACCGCCTGCCGCACCTCGTCCAGGGCCCGGCGCCCCACGGTCTCGATGTCGGCGGCCTGCTCGGCGGCCACCGCCGGGTCGCGCTCGGCGATGCGGCGCACCGCCTGGGCCTTGACCACCATGAGCGACAGCGTGTGGCCGAGCAGGTCGTGCAGGTCGCGGGAGAACCGCAGCCGCTCGCGGGCCACGGCCGCGTCGGCGAGCTCCTCGCGGGCGTCCCGCAGCATGCCGATGACGGTGAACAGCCGCAGGATGACCGCGGTCACCACCCCCGCCGTCGCGGTGCCGTACCAGTTCGCGACGAGGGCGCCGCCGTCCTCGCCGCCCGCCCAGCCGACCAGGACGCCGAGCACCGAGACGCCGCCGATGCCGCCGAGCATGGGAAGCTCCGGCCCGCGCCCGTTCCGGGGCATGTGCCCGACGAGGACCCCGGCGGCGAGCCCGAGCAGCGGGAACATCGTGTACCAGCGGCCCTGGAAGGCCAGCGACGCCGCGGACGCGACCCCCGCCTCGGCGACCAGCAGCACGATCGGCACGTGTATCGGGACGCGCCCGTCGAACGAGGTCCGGACGACGGCGACGTGCAGGAGCGCGAACGCCAGCAGCGCGGCGACGGCGAGCCACACGGGACGCGCGCGGCCGTCGGCGACGTCCCACAGCGGCCACACCAGGACGATGAGCCAGAACACGAAGGCGTGGCCGCCCGGCCCGTCGCGGTCCACCTTCTCCAGGTCGAGGTCGGGAACACGCCGTTGCGGAACGCCCTTCCAGGAGATCACCCGTCGTTCTCCATCTCCACGAAGCCACGGTATGCCGGTGCCGCGGCCCACGGTGCCACTGGTCACAGGGTGCGGGCCGAGCGCCGGTAGCAGTAGGCGGCGAACACGACGAAGACGGCGCCCCACGCCGCGAGGAGCGCGACGCCCGTCAGTGTCGGCGCGTGGCCGTCGGTGACGCGCCAGGACAGCTCGCCGTACCGGTTGATCGGCGTGGCGGTCGCGATGTGCCGCAGCCACGCGGGGAACCGGGCGATCGGCACCCACAGGCCGCCCAGCAGCGACAGGCCCATGTAGCAGGTCAGCGCCGCCATCTGCGCCTGCTGGGCGGAGAGCAGGTACCCGAGGCCGATCCCGAGGACCGCCATGGGCGCGACGCCCGCCCAGAGCAGCACGAGCACGGCCGCCCACTGGCCCGCGCCGAGCGACACGTGGTTCACGAGGCCGCCGGCCAGGCAGATGGAGGCGATCGGCGGGACCGTGACGGCCATCGCGCACAGCGTCCTGCCGACGACCACCTCCGACGGACGCAGCGGCAGCAGCCGAAGCTGCCGTATCCAGCCGAGCGGCTTGTCCTCGGCGATGGACACCCCGTTGTTCAGCACGGCGCCGACCGCGCCGAACCCGGCCATGCCCACCATCGCGTACACCGCGCCCGCATCACCGGACCGTCCGGTGATGTCGAGACTCGTGAACACGAGGTACATGGTCAGCGGCGAGATCAGGCTCATGACCAGGTAGCCGGGATCGCGCAGCAGCCGCACCATTTCGAGCCGGACGTAGTGCGGGATCACCGCAGGGCCTCCTTCCGCTCGGTGAGGGCGAGGAACGCCTCTTCCAGACCCGCCCCCGTCACCTCCAGGTTCCGGACCATTCCAGCCTCGGCCAGCGCCAGGACGGTCGCGTCGGAGTCGGTGGTGTGCAACTGGACGCGGTCGCCGCGCACCTCGCTGCCGACCACGCCCGGCAGGCCGTCCAGCGCCGCCATCGGCCCGTCCAGGTCGAAGTCCAGGTCGAAGCCGACGGTCCGGCCGGGGACCCGCCGCTTGATGGCCTCGCTGGTGCCGTCGGCGATGACCCGGCCCCGGTCGATGACGACGATCCGGTCCGCGTAGTCGTCGGCCTCGTCCAGGTAGTGGGTGGAGAACAGGATCGTCCGGCCGAGCTCGGCGTAGGAGCGGACGCTGGCCCACAGCTCGCGCCTCGCCTCGATGTCCAGCCCGGTGGTGGGCTCGTCCAGGACGAGGAGTTCGGGCGCGCCCGCCACCGCGATCGCGAACCTGACGCGCTGCGCCTGCCCGCCCGACAGCCGATCGGCCCGCCGCCCCGCGAGACCGGTGATGTGCGCGATCTCCATGGTCTCGTCCAGCGAGGGGACGGTCCGGCCGCGCGCCTTCGCGGCGTAGGCGCGGCGGACGAACCCGAGCAGCTCCCGGACGGTCACCCCGCCGATCAGCCGCCCGCTCTGCGGCATGGCGCCGACGCGGGCGTCCCGCACGGCCCGCCGCGGCGCCGTGCCCAGCACCCGCACCGTTCCCGCGTCGGGCGGGACGAGGCCGAGCAGCATCGCGATCGTCGTGGACTTGCCCGCGCCGTTCGGGCCGAGCAGCGCCACGGACGTTCCCCGGTCGAGGCGCAGGTCGAGTCCGTCGACCGCCCTGACCGCCCCGTAATCCTTGACCGCGCCGGTGAAGACCACCGCCGCTTCCGCAGTTCCGGCTTCCATGGTCGGGACGTTACGGATTCGGCCGGTGTCGGCAGCAGATCCGAACCTCCCCTTCTGGACAGTACAAATGTCCTGGTCTCGGGACTGGGGGCGCCGCGCTCCGCTCCAGGCGGGCCGGACGGGCGGCAACGAACCGCGTGCGGGGAGTCCCGTTCCGGGCGGTCCTGCGCTTTACTCGCTTCTGATGGCTTTGTTCGGCAGGTCCCGCTCCCGCCCGGCGAAGGACGCCGCGACGCGGGATCTCTTCGAGCGCCTGCGGGTGCGCTACTTCCAGATCACGCCGGGGCTGAGGTTCCTCGGCGGGCTGCTCCTGGTCGCGCTGGTGCTGGCGGCCGCGGTGGTCGCGGACGGGCCGGTCCTGGGTGCGGCGGTGTGCGCGGTGGTCCTGCTGGTCGTCGTCCACCTGACGCTGCGCTCGCCCACGGGGATGGCGGTCGTCGCGGTCATCGCGTCCTGGCTCGCGCTGTCGGTGCCCTTGGGCAGGCTCTACCCGGACGGCGACGACCTGTCCTACCTGAGCCCGACATTGCTCCTGGCCGTGCTCGCCCTACCCGTGGCCGTTGTCGCGTTCCGTCTGCGCGGATACGCGCCGTGGAGCACGACCCTGCTCGCCCTGGCCGCCGCCGGGGTGGCGACGGCGGCGATCGCCCAGCTGCTGCCGGAGGCGAACGCGGCGCCCGGCTGGGCCGCCGCGCTGGCCGTCCTCGCCTACCGCTGGGACCGGGCGCGCCGCACGGTGCCCGCGGAGGCGTACGAGACCGGCTGGGTGCAGGAGCAGGCGAGCCCGAAGGGGGACGCCATGACCGGACCGCGAAAGAACCCGCCCAACCTCGATAAACCGGACAAGCGGGACCGGCCCCGGTCCGACCGTCCGGGCGCCGCCGCCGGCGGGGCGGCCGCGCAGGCGGCCCACGAGCAGCGCGCCGCCGCGCAGGCCGCCGAGGCCCCGCCCGTCCCGCCGCCGTCCCCGGCCCCGCCCCCCGAGCGGCGGACGGACGCGGCGCCGGACATCTCCGTCGCCGAGGCGCTCGCCGAGCTGGAGAACATGATCGGGCTGGAGCCGGTCAAGCGGCAGGTCCGCTCCATCGCCGCGTCCATCGAGGCCGCGCATATGCGGGCCGCCGCCGGCGTGCCCACCGAGAAGCCGATGCGGCACTTCGTGTTCGTCGGCCCCTCGGGGACGGGCAAGACGACCGTCGCCCGCGTGCTGGCCAAGATCTTCTACGCGTTCGGGCTGCTGCCGGAGCCGGCCCTGGTCGAGGCCCACCGGGCGGACCTCGTCGGCGAGTACCTCGGCGCGACCGCCCTCAAGACCAACCGGCTCGTCGACTCCGCGCTGGGCGGGGTGCTGTTCATCGACGAGGCGTACAGCCTCGCCAACTCCGCCGAGGGGCAGCCCGACCGCTTCGGTGATGAGGCCGTCCAGGCGCTGCTCAAGCGCGCCGAGGACGACCGCGACAACCTGGTCATCATCCTCGCCGGATACGACGCGCAGATGGCCGAGTTCCTCGACTCCAACCCCGGGCTGGCCTCGCGGTTCGGCACGCGCGTGCACTTCCCGTCGTACCGGCCGTCCGAGCTGCTGCGGATCGCCGACTACCACACGGGCCTCCGCGAGGACCGGCTCGACCCGGAGGCCCGGCGGCGGCTCGCCGTGCGCTTCGACGAGGTCGAACGGCGCGGCATCGTCGACGAACTGGGCAACGGACGGTTCGTCCGGTCGCTGACCGAGGCGGCGGCGCGCGCGCGGGACGTCCGCGTGGTGGACGCCGTCGCCGCGTCCGGCGGTCCGGCCACGCCCAGCGCCGACGACCTCGTCACCCTCCGCGCCGAGGACGTGGAGGCCGCGTTCGCGGAGGTCACCGAGCGGTACCGCGGCTACGCCGAGACGCCCACGCTGGACGAGGCGCTCGGCTCGCTCGACGCGATGATCGGGCTGGAACCGGTGAAGCGGCAGGTGCGGGAGATCGCCGCCCAGCTCCAGGTGGCCCGGATGCGGCAGGAGCAGGGCCTCGTCACCCGCCCGCCGACCCGCCACTTCGTCTTCGCCGGGCCGCCGGGGACGGGCAAGACCACCGTCGCGCGCGTGCTCGGCCGCATCTTCGCCGCCGCGGGGCTGCTCGCCCGCCCCGAGGTGGTCGAGGCCCAGCGCGCCGACCTCGTCGGCGAGCACCTCGGGGCGACGGCCCTCAAGACGAACAAGGTCGTGGACTCGGCGCTCGGCGGCGTCCTGTTCGTGGACGAGGCGTACGCGCTGAGCAACGCCGGCTACTCGGGCGGCGACGCGTTCGGCGCGGAGGCGGTGCAGACCCTGCTCAAGCGCGCCGAGGACGACCGCGACCGGCTCGTCGTCGTCCTCGCCGGCTACGAGGCCGACATGGACCGCTTCCTCGCGTCCAACCCGGGGCTCGCCTCGCGGTTCGACGTGCGCGTCGACTTCCCGTCCTACGGGCCGGACGAGCTGCTCCGCATCGCCCAGCTCATCGCCGAGCAGGGCGGTGACCGCTGGGAGGACGACGCCCTCGACGACCTCGCCCTCGTCTTCCAGCGCGTCTGCGGGACGGGCCGGATCGACGAGTTCGGCAACGGCCGCTTCGCCCGCTCCATGTACGAGAAGGCGTGCGCGTGCCGTGCGCTGCGCGCGGCCGAGCTGGGCGACCGGGCCACCGCCGACGACCTCACGCTCCTCACCACCGGCGACGTGCGCAACGCGTTCGCCGATCTCGCCCACCGACTGGCGTGACGGATCCCGTCCCCGGCCTGCGATGTAATCGGCACATGACCTCGGTGACATGGGAACAGGTCCTCGCCTGGCGGATGCGGCGGCAGTTCATCGACCCCTTGGCCGACGCGTCGGCGGTGGAGGTCGTGCGGCGCCTGGCCGGGGTCCAGGCACAGGTCGCGTCGGCGGGGGAGCTGGCGGTGGCCGTCCGGCAGGCGGCCCCTGAACGCGGCGCCGTGCCGAAGGCGCTGCTCGACGAACGGACCCTCGTCAAGACCTGGGCCATGCGCGGCACCCTGCATCTGCTCCCCGCCGATGACGCCGCCGCCTACCTCGCGCTGTGCTCGACGGTGCGCCAGTGGGAGAAGCCCAGTTGGCAGAGGAACTTCGGAGCTACACCCGCCGACCTCGAAGCCCTTGCCGAGGCGACCACGACCGCCCTGGCCGGGGGTGCGGCACTGACCCGCGAGGAACTGACCGAGGCCGTGGTCGAGGAGACGGGCTCCCACCATCTCACCGAAGTGCTGGGGTCCGGCTGGGGCACCCTGCTCAAGCCGCTCGCCTGGTGGGGTGTGCTCTGCTACGGCCCATCGCAGGGTACGCGCGTCACGTTCACCGCACCGGAGCGATGGCTGCCCGGCTGGACGGGATTGCCGCCCCTGGAGGACGCCGCCCGAACCGTCATCCGTGCTTACCTTGGCGCGCACGGTCCGGCGACACCCGAGATGTTCGACAACTGGCTGATGCGCAAGATGAACCGGAAGAAGGACGTCAGAGGCTGGTTCGCCGCAGCGGAGGACGGCCTGTCCACAGTCGAGGTGGACGGCGTCCAGATGTACGTCCTGGACGAGCACCGCGACGAACTGCTCGCCACCGAGCCCAGTGCGTCCGTGCGGTTGCTGGGCGGGTTCGACCAGTACGTCTTGGGCGCGGGCACGGGAGCGACCTATCTGGTGCCGGCGGAGCATCGCACCAAGGTGAGCCGCACGGCCGGCTGGATTTCGCCGGTCGTCCTCCATGGGGGCCGTGTGGCGGGAGTCTGGGAGGCGAAGAACGGCGACCTGGCCGTGACGCAGTTCGAGGACGTCCCCGCCGGGCCGCTCAAGGAGGAGGTCGACCGCGTGGGCCCGCTGCTGTCCTGACGGTCTTCGGCCGCAGGACGAGGCCCGTTCGGCGGGGCGCCGGACCGGTCGTCTAGGGTGCGGTCCGTGGACGAGCAGGATGAGCCGGTCGAGTACCGGCAGACGCGGTACAAGGCACCCGACGGCGCGACCGAGATCCTTCTGATCAGGCACGGCGCCTCGGCACCGGCCCGTGCCGACCGGCCGTTCCCGCTCGTGGACGGCCAGGCCGACCCCGACCTCGCCCCCGAGGGACGCGAGCAGGCCGACCGGGTCGCCGACCGCCTCGCGGACGACAAGCTCGACGCCCTCTACGTGACGCCGCTGCGCCGCACCGCGCAGACGGCGGCGCCCCTGGCCCGCCGCCTCGGCCTGGAGCCCCGCGTCGAGCCGGGCATGCGCGAGGTGTTCCTCGGCGAGTGGGAGGGCGGGCTGTTCCGCAAGAAGGTCGCCGACAACGACCCCCTCGCGCAGCGGATGTGGGCCGAGGAGCGCTGGGACGTCATCCCGGGCGCGGAGGGCACCGAGGCGTTCGCGGCGCGCGTCGAGGAGAGCCTCACCCGGCTCGCCGCGGCGCACGCGGGCGGCCGCATCGCGGTGTTCACCCACGGCGGGGTCATCGCGCAGGCGCTCGCCGCCACCACCGGCGCCCGGCCGTTCGCGTTCCTCGCCCCCGACAACGCCTCGATCTCCCTGCTGGTGCGGATCGGCGACCTGTCCTCCATCCGCGGCTTCAACGACGTGTCCCACCTGGACTGGTCCGTCCCGGCGCCGCTCACCTAGACGCGGAAGCGGAGCCTCTGGCCCGGACGCAGCTGCGCCGCGTCGGCGACGGCGGCGGACGCGAGCACCGCGATCACCGGATAGCCGCCCGTGGTCGGATGGTCGGCGAGGAAGACGATGGGCAGCCCGCTGGGCGGCACCTGGATCGACCCCGTCGCCATTCCTTCGCTGCCCAGTTCGCCTTCGCGCGCGCGGACGAGGGGAGGCCCGTCCAACCGGACCCCGACGCGGTTGCTGTCGGGTGACACCTCGTAGAGCGCGGACGTGAGCGTCGCCAGCGCGTCCTCGGCGAACCAGTCGTTCCGGGGGCCCGGCAGCAGGCGCAGCACGGGCGCCTCCGGTATGGGCGGCGCCGGGGCGACGTCCACGGCGATGCACGCCAGACCTTCGGACGACCCCACCGGGAGGCGGTCGCCCTGCGTCAGCGGAGCCGGACCTAAGCCGGACAGGAGGTCGGTCGAGCGGCTCCCGAGAACCTCGTCGACCACGACGCCGCCGCGCACGGCGAGATAGCTGCGCAGCCCGGACGGAGGCATGCCGACCTCCACCACGGCACCGTCCGGCACGAAGCACGGCGCGTTCGTCCCATGGGCGCGGCCGTCGATCCGCACGGGAACGGGAGCGCCCGTGACCGCGATCCACGCCCGCCTGCGGAAACGCAGCTCCGCGCCGCCGAACGTGAACTCCACGCCCGCCGCACCCTCCGGGTTGCCGACGAGCCGGTTCGCCAGCCGGAACGCGCGCTCGTCGGCGGCGCCGGAGCGCGGCACGCCGAGATGGGCGCGGCCCGGCCTGCCGAGGTCCTGCACGGTCGCCAGCGGCCCGGGCCGCACGACCTCGATCAACGACGCTCCCCGGTCACCGCGACTCCTCGGGGACGAAGCGGACCCGCGTGCCCGGACGGAGCAGCGACGGCGGGTCGCGCGTGACGTCCCACAGCCGCAGCCGGGTCCGTCCGAGCAGCCGCCATCCGCCCGGCGACCGGGACGGGTAGACGGCCGCGTACGGCCCCGCGATCGCCACCGACCCCGCCGGCACCGCCGTGCGCGGCGACGCGCGGCGCGCCACGTGCAGCGCCGGGTCCAGGCCCGTCAGGTAGCCGAAGCCGGGGGAGAAGCCGAGGTAGGCGACCGTGTACGCGCCCCCGGAATGGCGGCGGACGACCTCCTCGCGCGACAGCCCGGTCAGGCCGGCGACCTCGTCGAGGTCCTCGCCGTCGTAGACGACCGGGATCTCCACCGGGTCCGCGCCGGCCTCCGCGTCGTCGGGCAGCGGCAGGTGCGGGAGGCGCGCGGCGAGGCGGTCGAGGTCGGCCGACGGGTCCGCGACGACGAGCACCGTCTGCTCGCCCGGCACGACGTCCACGACGCCCGGCTGCGGATCGTCCCGGAGGGCGGCGTTCAGCCGGTGCGCGGTGGCGAGGTCGCCGGTCTCGACGAGCAGGGCCGCGTCACCGGCCCGCAGCACTCTCACGCGAACGGCTCCAGCGCGACGCCCGCCCCGGACAGCGCCGCGCGCACGGACCGCGCCAGCGCCACCGCGCCGGGCGTGTCACCGTGCACGCAGATGGAACGGGCCTTGAGCGCGACCTCGCTGCCGTCCACCGCGACGACGGTGCCGTCCACGGCCATCCTGACGGCCCGCTCGACCACCGCCTTCTCGTCGTGGACGACGGCCCCCGGCTCGCGGCGGGACACCAGCCCCCCGGACGGCGTGTAGGCGCGGTCGGCGAAACACTCCGCGACGACGGTCAGCCCGTCGGCGACCTCGTACACCGCCGAGCCGGGAAGGGTGAGCAGCGGCAGCGACGCGTCGTAGGCCCGGACCGCGTCGGCCACCGCCTGCGCCTGCCCGGCGTCGCGGCTCACCCGGTTGTAGAGCGCGCCGTGCGGCTTGACGTAGGCGACGCGTCCGCCCTCCGTGCGCGCGATGCCGTCGAGCGCCGCGAGCTGGTAGAGGATCTCGGCGGTCAGCTCGGGCGCGGCCACGTCCATCTCGCGGCGTCCGAAACCGGCCAGGTCCCGGTACGACACCTGCGCGCCGATCACCACCCCGCGCTCGACGGCCGCCGCGCACACCCGGCGCATGATCAGCGGGTCGCCCGCGTGGAACCCGCACGCCACGTTCGCGCTCGTGATCACGTCCAGCAGCGCCAGGTCGTCGCCCAGCGCCCAGATGCCGAACCCCTCGCCGAGGTCGGCGTTCACGTCGATGACGGCCATGGTCGGAACCTCCCCGTCCAGCGTCTCAGACGGTCTCCTCGCGCAGGTCCTCCACCTCGTGCTTGGACGCCCACGCCTGGTAGACGCCCCGGTCGAACGGCTCCAGCCCGAGCCCCTCCGCGACCGGCGCCTTCCCGCCGCAGTACTCCACGCGGAGCCAGCCGTCGTGCTCGCCGAGCACCACGAACGGCTCGCCGCGCCACGTGCAGTGCGTGGTCACGTACCGCACCCGGTCGACCTCCGCCAGCGGCACCACCTGCACGTACCGGTCGGGCGACACCTGCCGGAACCCGTCGGCGTGCCGCCGGGCGTAGAGCCGAACCCGGTCGCCGTCGGGACTCGCCTCGTACTCGGCGCCGCGCCAGCCCGCGTAGAACCCGTGCCGGATGCTCATCCCCGTCCTCCCGGCAGTTTCACCAGCCACCTGCGCAGATCGGCGTCGTACTCGGCGACGAGGGCCTCCGCGCCGCGCGCGTCCAGCCGGTACAGCTCGGCGCCGTGCGGGAGCCGCTGGCTCTCGATCTTGAACTCCGGGATCGCGGGGCCGTCGCCCGGCGCGTACCCCGACCCGGGGAACGGCGCCCGCTCGATCACCCAGCCGCCCGGGATGATGCCCATGCTCCACTCGTCGATCCCGCCGAGCGGGCGGCGGAACAGCGCCGGCTTCACCGCCGGCC
Organism: Actinomadura chokoriensis; assembly: GCF_039529475.1. Taxonomy (NCBI): domain Bacteria; kingdom Bacillati; phylum Actinomycetota; class Actinomycetes; order Streptosporangiales; family Thermomonosporaceae; genus Actinomadura; species Actinomadura chokoriensis. Next base: position 57,690 of record NZ_BAAAMW010000035.1, read on the forward strand.
ACCGGATCACGAAGACCTGCTCGTCCGCGTGCGTGAAGGGCGACCCCTCGTACAAGAGGCCGAGCGCCCGGATCACCGCCGCCGGGGACCTGAGCTCCCGCACGTCCTGCAGGCGGTGCACGTAGCCCGCGACCAGGTCGTACCCGCCCTCCAGGTAGTGCTGGACGTGCTCGGGCCGCACCACCTTCTGCATCACCACGACCTGGGGCGCCCCGTCGCGGGCCGCGTCCGCGGACCCGAGGTCGCCGGGCTGCGCCGCCGGGACGTCCTCCCGCCGGGGGGCGGCCCTGGGCCGGTCGCCCTGGCCGTAGAGCGGCGCGACGGGCAGGCCGTGCGGATCGCTCGGCGTCTCCCGCGCCGCCGGGGTCTCGGGCCGGCGCCGCTCGGGGGCCGCCGGCCGAGGAGCGGGGGCCGGTGCCTGGCGCTGCGCGGCCGTGGCCTGGGGGCGGGTGGCCGGGTTCTGAAGGCGCGGGATGGGCGTGGTCGGCTGCGCGGCAGGCGCCGAACGATGGGCCGCCGCGGCCGGACGCTCGGCGGGCGCGGAGGGACGGTCCGCAGGACGCTGCGGGGGAGCCGGCGGGCGCGGCGGGGCGGACTGCGACGGCGTGGCCTGGGCCGGAGCAGTCTGAGTCGGGGCAGTCTGGGCCGGGGCCGTCGGCGGCGCCGCGGCCGCAGGTGCCGGTGCGGGCGGCGGCGCGGCGGGCGCTGGGGGCTGCGGCGCACGCGCGGGCCGCCGCGGCGGGGCGGAGCC
>NZ_BAAAMW010000036.1:0-54457 GCF_039529475.1 Actinomadura chokoriensis
GCCCACTCCTCATCGGTCAGGTCCGAGGGGTAACACGACGTCCGAGCCATCGCCACACCGTGCACGAAGCGGCACACGACATCACGCAGCCACACCGACCGAGATCAACTTCTCAAACACGCACTAACAGATGGGAGCGTGACCGCCGTTGCCACAGAGCCACCCGATGGCCTCCGATACCGAACCGACCGGGACCACCCGGAGCGGCGTGCCCCGGGCGGCGCGGGCCGCGTCGGCGGCCTGCGGAGCCGGAACGAAGAACACCTCGACGCCCGCCGCGGCGGCGGAGCGCACCTTTTCGATGATCCAGCCGACGCTCGTTACGCCTCCGTCGAGGGCGATCGCGCCCGTTCCGGCGACGCGCCGCCCACCCGTGAGGTCCCCCGAGGTGAGGTCGTCGACGCGGGCCAGGGTCAGCAGCAGGCCCGCGGACGGACCCTGCACACCGCCCACTGAGTAGGCGTGGGCCGAGACGCCAGGCCCGACGGGGACGTCGACGAGCTGGTCGGCGGTCATCCGCCGCACCACGGCGGTACCCCATTCATTGCCGAGGGTCTTCGGCGTGATCAGTACCCGTACGACACTGCCTGGGGCGGCGGCGCGCCGCAGATCCGCCGACGTGCGCAGGGGCGTCATGACGTCCTGCTGGCCTGCGGCCAGCAGGACGTCTCCGACACGCAGCCCGGCGGCACGGGAGGCCGCGGTGTCCTCCGTCACTTGCAGGCCGGCACCGCCGACCGGGGCCCGGCCTGCGGCGAGCTGGGCGGCGACCAGCACCGCGTAGGTCTGCGACCTGGCCATCGCGCCGGTCGCCGCGGCGTCCGCTGCTACCGCGCGGTCGGCGCGGTCGGCGCGGTCGGCGCGGTAAGTCCACTCGCCGGCCATCTCGGCGCGGGCCCACTGCGACCAGGTGGCGCGGCGGATCCGGACCGCGGTCACCGTCCAGGATCCGTGCACGGGCCGACCCACCTGGACCAGTGGGCCGCCGTCGACGCGCAGGTACGGCGAGTCGGTCGCGCCGAACGCGGCCAGCATCAGTGCGGAGACGAGCAGGGAGACCAGCAGCCGGTAGCGGAAACGACGCCTCTCCACCACTCACCACGTCCAATATTCGTTCTTTTCGCCTTTTGCAGCTATAACTTGGCTTGTGGCGACAAGATAGGCTATGCCCTAATCACGACGAAGATTGGATACGGGGACCTCATTCCGTCGCCCTCCAGTGAAACCCCAACTCGGTGACGAGGGTGCCCTTCCGCACCGAGGTCCCCGCCGAGCAGCGTGTCGTGGGTTCGCATCGTGTCGGCCACGATCATGTTTCTGCTGTCCTCGGACCGGCGCGCGTCCTGCACGTCGGCGAGCAGCAGATCCCGGTCGAGCACCGCGCCGTCGCCACCGGTCAGGTCCTCTACTCCGCGGGGCTGGAGGCCTTCCTGGGCGTGTTCGAGCACCGGATGGGTCAGATCGGTTCCCACCTCAGCTCGCATCCGCGGCCGATGAGTCGGACAGGACCTGGTCCATGACCTGGCGCAGATCCCTGCCCGCCTTCACGACGTGCACGTAGAGCCCGGTAAGCCGCCCGGCCAGCTCGGCGTTCAGCCCGCCCTCGCCAATGCCGCCGGAGAGCTGGTGCTCCTCGACCGCCACCACGGCGGTGCCGCGCTCGATCAGGACCTCGGTCACCTGCATCGGGTTCATCGCGTTGGCGACGAATGTCGCCCGGTCACCGGAATAATCGATGATCTCCAGCCGCTCCCTGCCGAAACCGCGGTTCAGCAAACGCTCCGCCGACTTCAGGCGGCTCGCGCCGCGGCCGATGCAGGCGCCCCTCGCGTCCACACCGGGGACTGTGGGCGCCACCGCGATCTTGGCCTTGGTGCCGGCGACGCGCGCGACGCCCTTGATGACGACACGGCCGGTGAGAATCTCGTCTACGAATGCCGCCAGGATCCGCTCGACCAGTTCGGGCACCGTGGTCGACAGGATGAGCCGCTCACCGCCCTCCGGCCCGCCATCGGCGACGTCCACGACGAGCGCGACGACGGTGTCGCCGGCGGCCAGCCGCGGCGGCGCGGCACCCTCCGGCAGGTTGTAGGCGTCGGCGCGGGGCAGCAGCGCGTCCCGGCCCCGTCCGCTGGCGACGTCGTACACGGTGCAGCGGAAGCCGTCCGGCCCGCTGGACTTGATGTGCGCGGTCACCGTCGTGCCTACAAGCGGGGACTCCAGACCGAGATCACTCAGGATCGTTCGCACCGTCTTGTTCCTCTCGTTTTCGCATGCGGGTCGGCGTCGCCCGCTCCGACCCTGTGCAAAGGGCGTGAGCCTCCTCGCCTCTAACGTCCGTGCTCGCACGGATCGGCAAGCCCTGGAGGGGACTTGGCTTGAAGTTTCACCAAGCGGCACATCGGCAAAGCACCGCAACGGCACCGGCATCGCAGCATCATCCCCATGTGCGATCAACGCCTGGTCAACAATGGTATGGCACACCACCTCGCCGAACCGCGCCGGTGTGCCGGAGCAGGCCACTGACCTGGCCGTCCACCGGTACGGCCGTGGAGCGGCCGGTGCGGGAAGGGCATCGTCGCGCATCTCCGGCTCGGCGGAAACCACGAAGATGCCAACGAACGCCCTCCCCATCCGACCGATCTCGGTCATCGTCGCATCGGAGTCTGTGCACCGAGCGAAAAGGGGACAGATGGACATCGTCCAATCTCGGCGACTTTGGGAAGCGCCCGGTCATCCTCGCCGCTGAGCGGATCGGACGCTCAGCCGAGTCACGCCGACATCGCCCGCCGAGCGGCGTGACCGAGGCGCAGGTGCACCGCGCCCTGGACGCACCCCGGCTGATGAGCCTCCACACTCCGGCGGCCACCCAGGACGGTGACGTGGTCCCATGGGAGGACCGGCTGGTCGACCCGTCACTGAGCCCGGAGGAGGAGGTGCTGCTCCGATCGCGTCTTCGAGCCGTCATCGTCCAGGGCTTGCCGACCCTCGACGCCCGCGAACGGTATGTGCTGACGCTCAGGTCCGGGTCGGACGGCGAACCGGAGCAGTCGCTCCGTGTCATCGGCGAGCAACTCGGGCTGTCCCGCGAGGGGGTACGGCAGATCCAGCAGAAGGCACTGGCCAAGCTCAGCGAACCCATCGCCAGCGGGGCCGCAGAAGCCATAAGAGCCGAAGGGCGGGCATGACGAACGACGGGCAGCAGCCGACCAGCCGGCCGAACCCTGGTCTGCGGGACCCGGGCTCATGGGTCATCATCGACGACCTCGAGGACACTCGCGCGGCCGACTCCGGTACACCGACGCGGCCAACGGCCCAGGGCACGCCATGCGTCCCGCCGATTGCCGCCGCGCCCGCACCGCCGACACCGCCACCACCGCCGACCGCGCCGACACCGCCACCACCGCGGCCCCTGAATGTGCCTGGCGGCTGGGACACCTTCGCCCGGGCAACCTCATGGAGCGGGGTCCCCGTTGCCCCGCCGGGAAGAGGTGCCGCGCCACCGCCTCCGACCGGGATACAGCGCCAGTTCGGCACGCCGGCAGCAGGCTCCGAGCCCGGCGCGGGGCACGAGGAGTACCGCACGGCGGATCCCGCACCGCTCGATACATACGGATCGTATGCCGCCGCCGTAGATCCGGTCGCCTCCGGCGCGGACGCAACGGACGTGTGGTTCCCCGGCGACGGCACCGAAGACGGCACCTACCAGGGCGCCCATCGGGACGACGCCTTCTGGGGTCCCGCGCCGACGCCCCGGGCGGCTGGGAGGCGGATGTCGTGGACCGGGTCCAGAGGGACACTGGTCACCGTCTTCGTCGCCTGCCTGGGCGTGCTGCTGGTGATCGCGTCGGCCGTCTGGCACCCGCAGGCCCCCTGACCTGTCTCCCGGACTCGGCCGCGGCCGAGTCGCGCCAGAGTCGCTCCATGGCCCGCCTGGCCTCGTCCGCGGACCCGAAGACGCGCGGTGCCGCGGCGAGCACCCGTCCGAGGTCGGGTGCCCCGCACACCAGGACACCTGACGAGGTGAAAGGCCGGTTGGTCATGCCGGGCACGCACACGACCGCCAGCACGTCCGAGCGGCCCAGCCGGCGCGCCAGCCACCGTGCCTGGTTCGCCGCCTGCCGTGTCGGGCTCCCATGCAGAACCCGCCTGCCCACCCGCATCGCGGCGCCGTCGACGGTCACCTCGCCGTGCCCGGTCTTCACCTCGATGGCCGCCGCGCCCTGCCCGCGGGTGAAGACCACCGCGTCGCAGTCGCCGTTCCGACCGCCCAGCACGATCCCGTACCCGGCCGCGATCGAGGCCGTCCGCCGGATCGCGGCCCGCACCTCCCGCTCGGACCGGGCACCGACGGCCGCCCGGCCGGCCGACCGCAGCGTCCGTGCCGACCGCCGCCACGCGAACACGCACCCGACAAGGGCCGCCGCCGCGAGCACCACCGCGAGCGCCCGCGGAACTGGAGAGCCGACCAGCGCGGCCAGCACGAGACCTCCGGCCGCCGCGGCTCCCAGCGCCACGGCCGCGGCGGCGAGAAGCGCCCCTCGGCAACGGCGCCGCCAAGCCTGCCCGGAGACGAACCCTCCGGCTTGTCCGACCTCATACATAGGTGGCCTCACACATTCTCGGGTCAGGCTCGCAAGCCGAGCCGCTTTCGGCGGGCCCGTTCGGCGTCGGCGCGGCGCGGTGTCGGCCGGCCCTTCGGCTCCCCCGGGTGCCGGGGCCCGCCGCCCGCTCTCCCGGCATGCCGGCGACGCGGCCGACGGAGCGTCCTCAGCCCCTCGGCGCCCAGCTCGCAGACGTCGCGGAGGACTCCCCGCAACCCTCGGTAAAGCCCCAGTGTTATTCCGGCGAGTCCGAAGTTCACCACCGCCGCCAGGCTCGCCACCTGTCCCCAGGCGGCCGCCTCGCGGAGACCGCAGCGCCCGGTGCCGCCCGGGGTCCCTGGGCATTGCCCGGGGACCATGATCACTGCCATGCCCGCCAGCGCGGCGATGGCGCACAGCGCGGCGGCCGCCGTGAACCGGCCGATCTTCGGTTTCCAGCGCCGGTGCAGCCGCACGTTGAGCCGGACGACCGCGGCGGCCGCCACGCCCGCGGCGAGGGCGGTGGTGACGTCCTCGACGGTGAAGCGCAGGGCGCCCGGGTACCGCAGGACGAGCAGGACGAGCGAGCACACCGAGAGCACGGCGCCCAGCGACAGGACGATCCCGGTCTCCACCGCCGCCGCCCGCGGATCGGCCATGATCCGCCGGGCCTTCCCTGTCCGCTCCGCCTTGTGCGATCGTCCGCCGGACGCACGCGTTCGCTCGACGGGCGTGCTCCTTCGCCGTTGCCCTGTCATGCGGGTCCGGGGAAACGCGGGGACGGGCGGGCGGGCACCGGTGCGGAGGGCAGATACGGATCCGGCGGCTCATAACGGTCGAGTTCCTGGGTGCGCATGGGCACGACCGCGTATTCGACCCTGGTGTCGGGCTTGTTGACCCTGAGATAGCCCTCGCCGGTCCCGAGGTCGCGAAGTTCCCTCGGTTCGACGATGTACTGCTCCTCCTCTATGCCCTGCACCTGCTGCGGAGTGCCGTCCTGGTCGAGCCGCTCGCTGTATTTGCTGTTGCGTCGTATGCCGAGGAACTCCGCGCATTTCTCCGCTGCCTCCGGGGAGGACTGGGCCATGGCGAACAGCCAGTTGATGTTCTGGATCAGCCTGGACCAGTCGTCACCGTCCTTGTCGATCCAGTCGGTCGGTCCCTGGGTGCACAGGATCATGCTGAACAGCGCGGACCGGACCCGCGACAGCATGTTCATGGCGATGCCCCGGTCGATGAAGTTCGCCTCGTCCACGACGATCAGCCGCGGCCGATCCTTGGGAGCACGGCCCTGAATGCGCTGCGCCGCGTACACCGACAGGCGCTGCAAGGCCGAGGAGGACAGGATTCTCGCCATGTCGGGCTGGCCGAGCGAGTTGAGCCCGATGTAGGTGAGTCCCTCCCGGCGGACGTCGATCATCTGCCGGTTTCCGCCGGGGACGAGGATACGCCGGCCCGCTCCGGAGTCGTACAGCGCGGTCAGCCTGGTGCCGAAGCCGGACGCGGACACGGCTTCGTCCCGCGACGGACGCAGCACATTGGCATAGCTTCGCCTGCAGTAACCCGTGCCGCGCACTCGGTCAATGGCGATGACCCGGTCCTTGACGGCGTCCTTCATCGCCTCGCCCTGCTCCATGATCTTGCCGATCTCGAGCATGCTGGGCGGTCCGAAGCCCGCCGGCGCGGCTCGTGCGGCCTCGTAGCACAACTGGACGACCTGTCGGAGCACCTTGCGGTTCAGCGCCTGCCAGTACGCGTCATCGAACTCCACCATCGTCATGATCGTGTCGAACGCCTCGTCCGCGGACATGCCCGCGAGGGCGTTGTACCAGAAGGCGGGCCGCTCGTCGCCAAGGGCCATCTCCTGCAGAGGAAGGTGATGGGTCTGCGCGTAGGCGCGCAGGAAGTCGCGAAGACCGCCCGGCTCGGTGTCCTCCTTCATGTCGAGGACGGTGACGTCGAACCCCATGTCGAGCGCCGCACCTATGATCCACATCAGGGTCACGGTCTTCCCGCTGCCGGTGGACCCGACTACGGCACCGTGCATGCCCAACTCCCGGGTGCTCAGCCATACGGGGCGGTCACCGGCGCCCAACCCGATCGGGAGGGCCTTGTCCTTGAGGGGGGTCGCCTTTGCCTTCGGTGACGAGTACGGCCCGCGCACCGCGGGAATGTCGGCCACGGTGATCCGGGTGGCGACGCGCCGCTTGAGCATCTCTCGCCGGCCGGGCCGCGGGGTGATCGGCTCGTCGACCAGTTCCTTGCGGCGGAACCAGGCGCCGTTGAAGACGTCGTAGAACTTCTTCTTCGTGCGCAGGACGGTGGCCAAGCCCGCGACGACCGAGCCTCTCCTCTCGCCGAAGACCGCTCCGACGCAGCCTGCCAGCACCGCGGACAGGCAAAGCAGGACCATGACCGGCACGCCCCCGGGCCTTCCGGGCCCCACATTGACGAAGCTGAGCAGCCAGCGGGCGTAGACGAGCGCGTTGTCCTCAGCGTAGATCGCGAACCCTGCCACCCCGGCGAGCGCGAGGATCGCCCAATCCCGCCGGGCCAGCAGGCGGCGCAGCCCATAGAAGAGCGCCACCCCGCAGATCGCGGGGACCAGTGCCACGACCAGGACCGCCAGCCCCAGCAGGATCACGGCCGTGATGAGCAGCCCGACGCTGTCGGGCGGCTCGTCGTACCGGTCCCGCCCCTGCGCATACATCACACTCGCTCCTCCCGCGAGTCGCTGAGGTCATGCCTTCCCAAGGACGGTGGTCCCGCCTTCCCGACCGGCTCCGCCAGGTTCAGCCGTTAGTGAACTAGGTGTTGGTGATTTCGGTCAGGCTTTCGAACACCTTCGCGATGAGACCGCTCATCGCCCCCACCGCCGCGATGGTGAGGTTCAGGTTGAACAGCAGTCCGCCGATCAGCAGCGCGAAAACCAGCGACTTGAACGCCTCGCCGGGACGCCCGCGGCCGATGCCGTTCACCATCCGGATGATCCCGATCACCACGATGATGATGGCGATGGCACCGCACGTTGCGATCAGCGCCTCGCCGGCCGGCGAATCGAGAAAGCCATTAGCGCCTTCTTTGCCATCAAGCGGTACGGCCAGCACACCGTGCAGTTCGACCACCGACATTTCACTTTCCTCCGTAACGCGGGCGCCGGTCATGATCCGATGGCATTCTGGTAGGGCTCCAGCTCTGCCGCGGACCCGGCCGGGCCCCAGGCGAGGATGGGCGGCTGTGCTCCGGTCGGCGCCCCCACCAGCAGGTCGAAGTCCGCGAAGGTGCTGAACGGCCGGCCGCGGCCATGCCTGCCGGAGACGGTGCCGCCGGGGGGCGTCCTGGCGAGCATGACCCGGGCCCGGACGATGAGCTGCTGGTCCGCCGCCTCGATCGCGGACATGATCTGCACGGCGCGCGGCGAGTCGGGGAGGGTGAACCCGCTGAGGCCCACGTACCGGTGGGAGCCGTTCTGGTCGCGCGTCACAGCGAGCAGGGCGGCGGAGTCACCGGTCGCGTACGCCCGCGCCCAGATCAGGATCTGCTTCTTCGCCGCCTCGCTGACCTCGGTGCTGAGACGGCCGTAGTTGGTGTAGTCGCCTCTCCCGGCCGCGTCGCCGACGCCGTCGCGCCAGACCGAGAAGGCGGGCGCTGCCGCGAGGCGCGGGCCCCGCGCGCTCAGCAGGACGGGCACGTCCAGCTGCAGGAGGTCCGAGGGAGGCGCCTGTGTCACCCCTGGGCTCTCGTCCCCGCCGGGGCTCGGCGACGCGGGCTCGGCGCCCGGCGGCGGGGCCGCAGACTCCGGTGTCGCGGACGGTTCCGGCGGTGTCTCGGGCGACGGCGTGGCCCGCGCCCGCCGCGCACCGCCACCGTCCGAACCCGGGGCGGGCGAACCGGTGGCCGGAGCCCGCGGGGATGCGGAGGCCGTGGCCGCGGGCGTCGCCAGTGCCACCAGGAAGTGGTGGAGCTCGAAGTCGGTGAAGCCGGCCTGCTCCGAACCGAAGTGCTGGGGGGTGAACCCGACCCAGCTCAGCGACTGGTAGTGCAGCGGGCTGACGGGATCCCCGCCGGACTGGCCCAGGGCCTCCTCGGGGTCGAAGGACTCGGCGTGGGGGACGTTCTGCTCCGTGCCGGCGAGGAAGTTCACGGCCGCGGTGTAAGCAAGGCTCCGGCCCTGGGGGTCGAGCGTCGACAGATCGGGCCTGGCGCCGCCCTTGGCCACCGCGATGATCAGGGCCACGACGCTCAGCCCCGACGCCAGGAACAGAGCGCCCAGCACCCTTCTGGCGCGCTTGCGGGCCGTCGGTTCGCTGGACCGCCGGGCGGGCACCATGGTGAAGCGGGTCGGTGACTCTTCCGGCATGTCCCCCTCACTTTCACGGCCGTGGCTTCGAGACTTCTACGGCCATGACTGTGCGACCGTCGAGTGAAAGCGCAACGACCGCTCCGCACCGTCTTGGCGCCGTCGTTCCCCCGTGTGCCGTCAGCGCGGCGGACGCGCCCGCCGGCCCTTCCGCCGGCCCTTCCGCCGAGCCTTCCGCCGGCCCTTCCGCCAGCGCAGCCGGGCGGTGCCGGGGATCTCCTGCATCGGGAAACCGCGGGGGTCCCAGCGGACGGCGTCCACCGTCACGCCGCCCGGCAGCATCCGGATGGTCCCTGCGGCGGTGCGGTGAAGCGGAGCGATTCCCACATAGAGGCGCAGTGGCCGCCCATCGACGACCAGCTTGCGCTTGCGTGTCCCGGTGAGCCGCAGCTCGATCCACTTGATGAGCGGCTCCCCCCGCAGGGGCGAGAAGTTGACGGCCATCCAGCCGACCGCGCCGCCCGCCGCCGGGCCGTAGATCAGCGCCTTCAGTCCCGCCCCGAAGATCAGGAAGGTCAGCAGGAATCCGACGATCACGCCCGCCAGCACCGCGGCGATCGTGGTCAGCCGGACCGCGCGGGGCAGTGTCACTTCCCTGTTGAGGCTGCCGATCACGGCGGGGGGCGGCTTCAGCAGGTTGGTCGCGGCGAGCATCGCGGGCCCTTGCACATCCGGGTCGTCGCTCATCTCCGAGACCGTACGCGGCCCCGCCCGAAGCGCCAGCGCCTTCCCGCAGGGCATCCTGGGTTGCTATCGGCGCCCGTGCGGCGACGGTATCCATCATGCCGAAGCTCACCGACTACGCCCGTAAGGGCTTCCAACGGCGGCGACCTCCCTGGAAGCGCGTCGAGCTCCCCGAATGGTGGGACGTCGCGGTGTGGGTGGCCGGGGGCGGGGTCGTCGCCGTGATCGTTCTCAGTGCGGTACTGAACGGCGGCGGGGCGTCCGGCACCGTCCCCGGCGACGCCGGCGCTCGCCCCTACCCCGTGCAGACCCTCGGGTCCCGCCTGACGGACGGCCCCGGGGCCGTGCCTTCCGGTGACCTGCCCGCCCCCCCTTCCAGCAGCACCGCCGCCGCAGCTCCCGCACCGGCCGGCCCGGTGGGGAAGCCGGTCAAGGACTTCACCGCCACGGCCGCCGTCCGGATTCCTGTGACCGGTGGCGGGACGACGGTGGTCCCGGTGGGCGCCCGCAACGTGGCACTGGCCGCCGCCATCGCCACCACGACCGGGGACTGGAGCGGCATCCCGTTCACCGGCCCGGGCAGGCCCACCGTTTCGGCGTCCCGGCACGGGCTGGGCGGGTCTGTGGCCCGGCTCACCGTCGCCGACCCCGCGGTCACGGGTAACAGCGCCTACCGGTTCAGCGCGACGATCGACGATGCCGGTGGCGCGGAGCCGTCCGCCGTGCCGATCACGGTGGAGCGCAACGAGTCCGGCTACGCGATCCGGTACGGCTAGCAGGCCGCCTGGGTGCGCCTTGCATCCGGCGAGGACCGGCGGACGGTCGCTTCCGATCGGTCGCACGACCGGAAGAAAGACCGAGAACCGAGCGAGGTACCCGTGGACGAGCTGGATAGGAGCGGCCGGCGGCAGTTCTTCGCCGACGACCCCGCGGCTGGAATAGCGGAGGTGCTGCCCGGCACCGAGGCCGACCCTCGTGTCCAGGCCGCGGTCCAGGCACCGCAGAGCGCCGCGGACATCGTCGCGCAGCACTCCTCCGCCACCGTTCACCACGTGGGTCCCGGCCAGACCGACGCCACGTTCGGGTCAGGGCCGCTCACTGGGTCCGCCAAATGGCCGGGCGGGGCGAATCCGCTCACCGGGCAATCGCCCCTGGAGGTCACCGAGACACCCTCGACCGACGACGACGCCGGGGGAACCGGCCCCACCGACGAGACGGGCGTACACGCGCCGCAGACACCATCGCGGCGGAACAACCGTCCAGCCCTCGGGAGACAGGAACGGCAGGCTGGCCAGGATCCGTCGTCCCCGCCAGGTGACGCCAAGAGCAAGGCCGGGGAATTCGGGCTGCGCAAGGTGGGCCAGGGAGCCAACATGGCTCTCCGCACGTACAGCGATCGGTACGCCCCGGGTCTCTACGACGGGGTCAACAATTCCAAGGTCGGTGACAGCGGCCTCAGCAAGCTCGAAGGGTCGCGTCTCGGCCGATTGCTGCCGGGGGCGTTCTGGGACGGCTTCCGCGATGGGCGGAGCAACGGCGGAACCGGTCGGCAGAGGAACGGCGGGAACGGCAAGAGGAACTCGGTCGGCCACAGCGGCAAATCGGCTTCCAGCCGCACAAAGGTCAAGTTGCTGATGGCCGTCGCCCTGCCGGTGCTGATCCCCGCGGTGTGCATCCTGATGTTTCTCGCACTGCTCTTGGGGGTCAGCGTCTCCAGCGACGGCCAGCACACACAACCGACCGAGGACTCCGACGCCCTGGTCGCCAAGTACCTCCCCGACGGATGGCAGAGGCTGCTCAAGAACGCCGCGCATGACGCGGGGGCGGCCGGGAGGGCCGACTACGCCGCTGTCCCATGGACGGTCCTGGCCGGCATCACGGCGGCCCAGACCGACTTCGCGCGCTACAGCCCCTACGACAACATCGACCGGGACCCTGGGCGCACGTCGGCGGCGATCCCCCTCGGCGGCGAGGGCGGGGGAAACGATGCGGTGGTCGTCGGGGCCACCGGCGGCGCGGGACCGGGCCCGATCACCGGTGTGACGGGCGCCGGTTCAGCGGCCTCGATGGGTTTCGGGCATCCCGGCCCACCGTCCGGTGACCTCAGCCACCAGTTCGGGTGGTTCTTGTACGCGCTGCGGATGCACGAGTCGGGCGGCGACTACACCGTGGGCAACGCGCAGGGCGCGTGCGGTGCCTACCAGTACATCAACAGCACGTGGAACAACTATATGGGTTACCCGACCGCGTGTGAGGCGCCGGCGAGCGTGCAGGACCGCCGCGCCGTCCATGACGTCAAAGACAAGTGGAATACCTACCATAAATGGCAGCAGGTCGCTGCGGCGCACTTCTACCCGGCCTGGGCGAGGTCACCGGAGAAGTGGGATCGGTGCCCCGCCGCCTGCCACGTCAACCCGACGGTCTGGGCCTACGTCGATGACGTTATGAAGCGTATGAATGAGGCCGCCAGGACGCACCCGCAGGGGTCGGGTGGTGCCGGGCAGGGGCCGGGTGCCGCCGCGCAGCCGGCCTTGTTCCGTTCGGGCGCACCAGGGACGTACGCCGACGGCTGCCCGGTCGCCGGCCCCACGCCGGCGATCGGCGGCAAGGGCGCGCAGGGCTCCGGCCCCTACCTGCTCAACCCGGCGGCCGCAGGGCAGATGCGGATGACAGGCCTGGACCCGCAGAGCCCGTGCGACTCCTCGCTCTTCGTCGCCCGGCAGCTCGGCAAGGCGGCGCAGAAGGTCCATGACGAGCCGGACGCCCCGGAGTGGCGACCCGACGGAACGGCCAAGGACCAGGAGAACGCCCGCAAGTACTGGAGCGAGGTCATTGAGACGTCCGGAATTTTCGTAGACCGTACCGCTGACCCCGACGCTCCCTGCGCGGTGCCGCCACCGGACGACCCGGAGAAACCGTGGTCGGTCAGCTTCAAGATCATTTCGATCTGGAACTGCCAAGCGACCCGCAGCCCTGAGTTGTACCTGGTCACCGGCGGCGAGTACGACAGCAAGGACGACAGGATGCGGTACACGGTCGAGACGGATCGAGCCGCGGCCACCCACGCCCTGGTCAACGAGGCGTTGTCCGTCAGCTATGGCGCCGGCAAGTGGAAGACCGGCAAGTGCGACAACGCGAAGGACGGCCGCCAGGGTGTCTTCCCGATGACCGAGCGGGAGGCGCGGACCGCAGGAGTCGAGGACCGGTGCGACGTCGATGAGAACATCACGGGCGCGGCCAGGCTCGTGCTGTCGGCCGAGAAGGTCAAGCCGGAGCGGCGGCCGCACGACCGCGGGCCGTTCCAGCCGATGGTGGGCGGATGGCAGAAGCTCGGCATCGCCATGGGCACCGACCTGGGCTTGTTCTCGATCGTCGGACCCGGTCAGAGATTCTCTCCCGATGACACTTGCACCAAGGTGATGACCGAGTTCGTCACCTTGATCGCCCCGCACGCGACCGACTTCGCGGAATTGAAGGACCTCCCCAAGAGGGACGCGCTCGACGAGTGGGCATCGAAGCTGAAGAAGGCGGAGAAGGCCAACGGCATCGCCGACCCCACTGCCGCCCCCTCCTGTGTGGTCGGATCGTGGGCCCCCGGGTACAACGCCGCACTCGCGCAGATCGCCGCCGGGCGCGCCGGCAGCGGCGCCTATACCGACAACATCGCGGGCCTGGGCAACTACTACCAGGCCCGCGAGATCGCCATTGAGGCGACCAAGCCCGTGGCCGGCCGGGACACCCTCGTCGTCCCGCGGCTGGCACTGCGTCCGCTGGAGGAGGTGGGCGCGCCGATCGCGTCCGACGCCACCGAGGCATGGTCGCGGCTCGGCACCGCTGATGGCGTGACCATCCCGCTCTCGCAGGTCGCGGCCGAGTACGCCTGGTACTTCGGCGGTGTCATCTCCCCCTTCGACAGCGCCGGCGAACTGATCGGCTCGCTCTCGGACAGCTCGGCCGCCATGGCCTCCGTGGCCTCCGTGCAGGTGGAGGTCGGCCCGGACGGGTGCCCCAGGAACGCCCCGCACAACACCCTGCGGGACGGTGCCGCGGCGATCGGCATCCGCAAGCTGTGCATCGACTCGGTGGCGCGGGCCCGCACCCCGGAGGCGGCCAAGGCCATCAAATGGGCGCTGAGCAGGCTCGGCTTGGGTTATAGCTGGGCTCTCCGAAACGAACTCAACTACGCCGACTGCTCCAGTTTCGTCTCTCGCGCCTATCGCGACAGCGGCGCGATTCCGAACCTCTATCCCCAGGGAGACAATGCTCCGAACACCCACGACTTGCGGGAAGTCCCCTGGACGATCAAGATCAGTCGGAGGCAGGCGCGGCCAGGTGACCTGGTGGAGCCGATCCCCGGGCACGTCGCGATGCAACTGGTCGGCGACTACGTGGTACATACCAACCGCACGGGTGACGTCTCCAAGGTCGAGCGCCGCGCCTACCCCACCGCGTACTGGACGGGCTGGGTCGACCGGAGCAATGCCTGAAGCCCAGAGCCCGGATATTCCATTCTCAGTTGCGGTAGCGGCGCGAAATTGAGAGAATTATAAGGCGTATCCAAAGGAGAGCCGAACCCGGCTCCATGCGCCCCCCTCGACTCGAGGTGGCGCCGCAGGCCGGGTTCAGATCCGGTCTTGTGGCGCCTGTACAGCGGGAAGGATTACCGTGAACAGGCAGAACAAGCTGGTGATTATCGTTGTCGCCCTACTGGGCGTCGGCCTCCTGGTCGCACTGCTCCCCAGGTGGCTCAGTCAAAACCGGTCCGCGGCTGCGGCGTCCTACGCCTTCGAGGCCGCCGGGAACGGCCATTACGTCATGCTCGACTGGAAGGTCGGGGGAGAGACGGTCGAAGGAAAGCGAGAGATCGTCGGTTGCTATACGGAGGTCTGGACCTCCGACGCCGGCAACCCCGCCTTGAGGATCGAACGATTCCGTGGCAGCCAGGACGGCACCGTGGTCGTCCTGGAGAACCCGCTGCACGACAACACGATATCCGGGTCGTTCGAAGGCGGCGACGTCCTCAGGCTGAGTCGCAAGTTCGCGCCGGTCCAGGTCGACGAATGGAGCCGCACTACGGTGGAGCAGTTCTGGGGCAAGGTTCCCAATGCCGGATCAAAGGTCAGATGTGAGTGACGTGATGCCGCGCTCTCACACCGGACGCTCGAGTGGCCGCCGCGCGCCGCCGTTCCACCCATTCGGCCCCCACCCATTCGGGTGGGGGCCGCTTATCGGCCTGAGCTCAGCGGTCAGCTCCGCACGACCGTCCCGCCGTTTCCGCGGTGCCGTCAGGCGGCGGGGGTGCCGGTGGCCGGCTGGGCCTGGCGCACCTCGGCCTGCGACGGGGTTGCGGCCAGTGCGGGAAGGCCGGTGGTCGCCGCGCGCAACCGGGACAGAACCTCGGCTCCAGCATCGGACAGCATGATGTCGTAGGCGATATCTCGCACGGCGTCCGCGCCCAGCGCCGAGTGCACCATCGCGGCGGTGGTCTCGGTGAGCACCCGCCGGAAAGCATCGAAGGTCACTACCCCGGATATCGCCGGATTCCACTCCATCTGGTCGCTCTCACTGAGGTGGATGCGCAGCCCGCCGCTCACCGGGTCGACATGGTCCAGGTCGATCTCGGCAGCGACGAAGCCCCGGGCTGCGGGGGTCTCGTCCTCGGTGAACAGCAGCACCGGCACCTCGAACAGCACCCGCTCCTCGAGAGTGCGCTCCCGGACGGGAGCCCCCGTCTGGCGGGCCGGCACCCCGACCCGCTGCAATCCCGAGAGCATCCGGAAGGTCGCCAGGCCGAGCAGATTGTTCAGCGCGAGCGCGGCCGCCCGGGTGATCGTCTCTGTCTCCCCCGGCTTGCGGGTCAGATAGCCGCTGAAGCCGTAGGCCAGCACCCGGTCACGGACCGGGGAGCGCATGAACAGGCGGAGGCGGACGCCCGTGACCGGCAGTTCGAACTCGGTCAGAAGCTCTGCATCCGACGCCGCTGTGCGGGTGTACGAGCCGTCCCCCCGTGCCAGCCTACCGACCAGCGCCAGATCCGCCTGGGCACCCTCCCTGGTGAGGGAGAGGACGTAGAACTCGCCGTTGAGGTCGACGATCAGGTCGTCACCGAGGACCACCGACAGGGCGCGCGCCGACTCGGTCAGGTCGTGCAATGTCTTGCGGGGCATCCGCGCCCGCAGCAGGTTCTGCGTGACCGTCCTGCCGCCGACGACGGCCTCAATGTGCTCGACCTCCTTCTCGACCTGCTTGGCGGTGTAGCTGCGCAGGCTGAAGGCGACCACCTGGTCGTCGGTCCGCACGGCGCACGTCGCCTTCAAGGACTTCTTGGCGCTGAGCTTGTACGGCTGTTCGAGTCTGGCGTACTTGGTCGCCTCCACGAACAGGGGAACGTCATCGTCGAAGAGGCGTCGGACATAGAACTCTTCCTTGCTCCGCGTCGTGGTAGGCACTGTGCACCCCTTCTGTATCCTGCGGCCGCGCCCGCGGAACACCCGCCGAAGCCGCCGTCCGCCACTACTGTTTCGAGGAAGACCGGATCGGCAAGTTGCGGAGAAACGATTGCGCATGGCAGGTGAGCGTGCACGATCGTCCTTGTGACGATGAGGCGCAGCAAAGGAGAGCCGTGAACGAACTGACTGACTATGTGCTCGCCATCCGAATGCCCGGTTCGCCGCCCGCCCCGGCGGGCATCAAGACTGCGGACGTGACGCCCGCCACGGGCACCGATGACATTTCCGCGGCGGTCATCGGCGGGCTACGCTCCAGCGGGCTCACCTCGGCCGACTTCCGCGCCAAAGTGATCTTCATGGCGCCCGACGACGCGCGCTGCCTGATCCACTACGCCGCCCTGTGCGGGTTCGCCGGCCGCCGCGTCGACGCCTACGCCGGGGGGACCGTGCTGGAGTTCTCACGTCTGGCCCCCGACGGGAGCGCGTTCACCGATGCCGGACGCCCCGAGGGGCACCTGATGTGGGCGCAGGCAGGCGGGCCGGGTGTTCCGGCCGCACCCGGAATGCCCACCGTCCGGCTGGCTCCGGACACCCCGCGCATCGCCGCACCCGAGGCCGTGAGTGTGATCCGCTATGCCGCCCGGCTGCGAATGGTCGCGCCGCCAACGGCTCGCGATGCCCTGGCGATGTTCCTGCTCATCGCGGCGATCCGGCGGCGCGCCGATGACCGCTTCCCCTACCTGTCCACCGGCACTGAACCCGCCCCCGACACCAAGGACGACCCGACCCAGGGCATCGACCTGGAGAAGATCCGCCGCGCCGCCGCCGAGTACCGCCAGCAGCTGCGCGCCGCACGCAGAGGCGCCGAGATCGTGCCGCCGGTCCCGGTGTCGGCGCACGATCTGCGGGTCGCCGAGGCCAACAATGCCTCTATCACCACCGTGCTGGCCCGGCTGGGTTCCACGGCCGACTCCACCACCGGACGCTGGTCCTGCCCCCGGCCGGACCGCCACAGCAACGGCGACCAGAACCCATCGGTGAAGGTCTTCTCCGACGAGCGCGCCCGCTGCCAGCGTTGCGACACCGAGAAGATCGGTCCGGTCCGGCTCATCGTCGACGTTCTCGGCCTCACTCCCGATGAGGCCGCCGATTTCATCCTGGATTCCGACCGAACGGTCGACACCCGGCGCCGCTGAGGACACCCGGCCCCGCCCCGGTGACGCGTGACCGCCGCTGTCGGCGGGGGCGCCGCGGCCCCCTGAGGCGGAAGGCCCCATGCCCTGGTCGTCGACCGGTCATCGGGGCCAGTTCCCCGTATCCGGCTGCGCGAAGATCCGCCGCTGCGGCCCGTCCCGAACGCCGGACGGTCCGCGATGGGTTCACACGAACGGGGAAAATTCATGATCAACCTGAGAGCGGCGTTCCAGCGGATCACCGGGACCGGTCGTGCGGGCCGTACCGATAGCGATACCGCGACCTTGTGGACGACCCCGTACGCGTGGCGGACCAGCGACGGTATCTACGTCGGCCATAACGGCGAGGTGTGGATGTACCGCACCATCCCGTTGTCGCCCATGAAATGGGAGGATCCGGAGCAGCAGCTCACGCTGGCTTCGCCGCTCGCGCGCCTGCTCGGCGACCTCGGCGGCACGTCCCGTCAGCCGATGGGCGGGCTGGCGACCCTGTCCAACAACCGCATCGTGCACCTGATCTCGATCACGTGGGACGACCTCGTGATCCCGCCGCGGGACAACAGTGAACAGCTGCGCGCCTACCAGGCCGCCGCCCTCGGATTCCTCGCGCCGAAGCGGGTGCTGTTCGTCGGCGTGCTGCTGCGCTCGTCACTGCGCGGCAGGGCGGACGGCCGCAAGGGCCCGGGCGAATCGATGTTCAAAGCGGTGAGCGAGCTGGTCAAGGAGTCGCTGATCGACGACGTTCCGGACCTGGCGAACTACGCCAGGGATGCCGAGCACATTTCCGCGATCTTCGACCGGGTCGGTGCGGAGGTGCCGGCGCGGCGGGAGCTCGATCAGCTGGAGTCCTGGTACAACCTCGGGCGCGGCCCCGACGCGGTGATCGAGGAGCTGCCCACGCGGCTGGCGGTGACCGGTGTCGGCGAGATCGAAATGGCCGCCGTGATGTCCTTCGATCATCCGGTCATGCCCTCCCCGTACGCGCAGTGGGCACTGGACGCCATCAGCCATTCCAGCGACGCGCCGCACATCATCTCCGTCCGCGCCGAGCTCGAGCCGCCGAACCTTACGCGGGCGCGGGCACGCCGCGCACAGCGCCGGATCATGTCCAACGTGGAGGAGGAGCGCAAGACGCAGGACCTGGAGAAGGTGGAGCTGTCGGAGACGTTCCAGCAGGCCAAGGAGGTCGAGGACTACCTCGCCGGTTCCAGTCAGCCGATGCTCGCCAACTGCAGCCTGATCATGGCCCGCGAGATCAGCGACGCCACCGAGACCTACATGGAGTTCCTGGAGCAGAACTACGGGATCCGGATGAAGGCGCTGGAGCACCGGCAGATCCAGGCGCTGGAGGAGACCCTGCCCTGCTCCTCGGTCCGGGTGAACCCGTTCCTCCAGGACGTCAACGTGCCGATGGTCTCGCACGCGGGGCTTCAGTCGTTCTCCGATCTCGGTGACGACACGGGCGTCTTCGGGGGGCTCATCGACCCCGACGGCACCCCCTTCTTCGTTGACCCGCTCGGCGCCCCCCGCAAGAACCTGCCCCCTGTCTTCGGGATCTTCGGCGACCCGGGCAGCGGGAAGACCTTCTTCGCCCAGTCCATAGCCACCCAGTCGGCGCTGAACGGGTTGCCGGTGATCTTCGTGAACCCCAAGGGCGGCGACTCGCTGTACGGGATGGTGGACTATGTGCAGGGTCACGGCGTCTCCAGCGGCCGGGTGTCGATGTCGGCGCTGGAGGACAGCCCAGGCGCGTTCGACCCGTTCCGGTACGCGCCGCCGACCATCGCCGCCGAGATCGCGAACGTGCACATCCTGTCCGCGCTCGACGACAGCCGCGACGGGCTGTCGCTGCCGGAGCGGCTCGCGCTCGGCTCCGGCCTGAAACGCGGCGCGCTGAACGGCGCACGCTGCGTGTGGGACGCCCTGGAGTACATCCCCGGCGAACACGCGGAGCGGTTGCGCGGCTTGGTGGAGCAGCAGATGGAGGCCTCCAGCATGTTCTCCCTCGGCATAGCGCTCAAACCGCTGCAACGCCTGGACGTGAACCAGCGGCTCACCTTGGTCGACTTCGACCGCGACCTCGGCCTGCCGGACGGCAAGACACCGAGCGAGTACTCGGTGTCGGAGCGGATCGCGCTGGCCGCGGTGCGGCTGGTCATCCGGGCGTCACTGGAAATCCTCATCGCCAACCGGTCCGGCGTGCTGATCGTGGACGAGGCGTGGACGTTCCTGTCCCAGGCCGAGGGCCTGGCGTCGCTGCAGCGCATCTCCCGCGAGGGCCGCTCGCTCAACATCCTGCCGGTGTTCCTCACCCAGCGGATCGCGGACGTGGTCACCAAGAACCTGGAGTCCTACCTCAGCCGCGTCCTCGTGCTGAAGCTCAACGAGAAGATCGAGGCGGAGACCGCGCTGACCCTCTGCGGGCTGCAGCCCACCACACAGCGGCTCGCGCAGATCCGCGAGTTCGGACCACTTCCGCCGGAGGACGGCAGGCCGGCCCGCTGGGCACGCGGCATCTTCCGCGATCTGGCCGGCCGGCATGCGCAGGTCCTGCTCGGTCCCACACCCCCCGACGCCGCCGAGGCCTACAGCACTCACCCCGAGGACCGCCGCAGGCGGGAGGAGCGGCGGACAGTGCGGGAGCGGGCCGAGCGTGAGGAGTACGAGGCGGCGGTGGCTGCGGGCGCCGCGGCTGAGGCCGCGCCGGCGACCGTGGCCGTGCCCCGCGAAGGGACTGACGCATGGTTCGCCGACTGATGCCGCCTTTCGTGCGGACCCGGGGCGTGTCCACGCGGTCCGGGGCGGAGGCCGTGGGCGGGCGTGAGGGCGTCCGTCGCGGCCCTCAACTGCTGGCCTGGGCACTGGTACTCACTGTCTTCTGCGGGCTGGCCCTCCTGTCCGGGCAGGCGGGCGACTTCGGTTCTCGGCCGCAGGCGTCCGTGCCGCCCGCCGTGGCGGCCGGCCCGCCCGAGTCCGCGGTGGCGGACGGGGGCGGTCTGGTACTCGCCGTCGGCGCCCCCCACGACCCGACCGTCCCGTCCGGCCTCCCGACCATCGACTCCTGCAGCCGGTACGACGAGAAGAGAGACTTCTTGCCGCTGTACCGGTGGAACGACCTCTCGCTCTTCGGCGTCGACAATTCTTTCATCTTCAAGACCCAGTTGTTCGTCACCATGGTCTCCAGCCTGATGTTCATGGCCGCCGCGATGGCGTGGCGAATCATCGGCGTCCTCATGGGCGTCGGCTATGGCTTCGACATGATCTGTTCCGCCGCGGGGCCGATCAACTTCGTCGGCCGGAGCATGTCGCGGTACGCGTCCTGGTTCCTCATACCAGGCTGGGTGTTCGTTCTGATGACCGTGGCCCGGCGGTTGACGAGCGGCCGGCACGGAGGGCCCGCGTCCGCGCTGCGGCTGCTGGTGGTGTTCCTGGTCGCAACCGGAATGATCTTCTTCATCGGCGACCAGTCCAACAAGAACATGAACAATCCGACGGGCCCGTACACACTGCCCTGGATGGCGACGACAGTACAGGGCTGGGTGGGCACAACCACCGATTCCCTCCAAAGTCTACAGGAACTCGGCCGCTTCAACCGGGACAAGTACGCGCATCCCCTTTTCTATGACGGTGATCCGGCGGGCGGCACCGGCAAGATCACCTGCGCGGCTCTCGGAGACGCTTTGTACGAGAAGTACCGCGCGCAGAACAAGAACACGTCGATGAAGGACGGAAGCGCGACGATGATCCAGCTGAGCAAGATGTGGGAGGTCACGCTTGTCCGCTCATGGCAGGCCGCCCAGTTCGGCGAGGGGACTCTGGAGAATCCGTCCGCCGCCCATGCCTCATGCCGAGTACTGGAGGCACACTCCGACGTCGACCTGAAAAAAAAGCTGGAGGCATACGATCTCGCTGGCGGAAACACCTCCAAAACCACCGATGACATGCTGCGCGCGTACTACCTTGACCCGAAGAGCGACGAGCAGACCATCATGATCGCCTGGGGCGCCTGCAAGGGCAATGACAGCGGCAGCGGCACTGTCGAAGGCGGCACTATTCCGCAGTGGAATGACTCCGCCGTCGAGGACCGCGAAAAGGCATGCGACACCCTCTATAGCAGTAGCATCGGCAATGGCGATGACAATACCGGCTTTATCGATATGTTGTTCGGCAGTGAATCCAAGGTCAGGAACTTCTACTTCAACGGCAATGATGAACTGCAGGAAAAGCTCGGCGGGTGCGTCACCACAAAGGAGGCGTGCCGCGCCAGTTGGGACTTCGTCAGTTCCTGGCTCGGCCAGAATCAGGCCCAGCGGCTCACCCAGAGCCTGATGTCGTTGATCGTTTCGTTCGTCTTCCTGTTCGTCCTCGGCCCCGTCGCGCTCGGCCAGGCCATCAGCAGTGTCGCCCTGGCGGGCCTGGTGATGATCCTTCCAGTGACGTTGCTGCTGCTCGGGCTGAGCCTTCACCAGGGCAAGAGGCTGCTCAAGCTCACCGGGGCCGCCGCGATGGGGAACGCCTACTTCACCTTCGCGATCACCCTGCTGACGATGTTCATCGACACGACGACGGGGGCCGTCAACTCGATGGTCGGCACCAACTCGCCGACCTTCTTCGAGCAGGTCGCGCAGGGCATGGCCCCGCTCGTCGCGCTCTACCTGTACCGGAGGCTGAGCAGGATTCTCGGCACGGGTGACCTCTCCACCACGACCGGGGCGCTCGGCTTCGCCGGGGCGATGGTACTGCGTACCAGCGGCGATCGGCAGTTGTCGCGGAACGCCGACCAGCGCATGTCGCGGTCGCTCGGCCGGCTCGGCGCCGGCCGCATGCGGCTCGGCGCGCTGGACGAGCGCTCTCTGCAGCGGCGCATGCTGAACAACAAGGCGACGCGTGCGATGGCGAGCTCGGCCGGGCAGGGCGTCAAGCGGGCCGCCCGTCCGCTGACCGACTGGACCAAGGACCGCTATGACGCCTCGCGGGCTCGCTTTCTGCGCGGCGCCGCCGACCTGCAGCGCAGGGCGGCGTCCGGCTCCCCGGCGCAGCGCGCGAAGGCCTACGCGGACCTGAGCTTGGGCCTGGCCGCGGTGAACGTCGCGGGTTCACCGCTCGCTTCCCCGTCACTGCCGCTGATTGGCGACACCGGCGGCGCGGCCGCACTGGGTGGCGGCACGGCCGCGGGCGACCGGTTCGGCGGCCGGGTGGAGGGCAACAAGGACGGGCCCGGCAGCAGGCTGCAGCCCGGCATGGCGGCGGGCTTCCCGATGGCCGGTAGCGCACGCTCGGCCCGGCGGCAGGCAGAAACGTGGCACCGCAACATCACGCGCGTCGGCCACTGGGAGAAGCGGCGCGAGTTGATCGCCGGACACACCAAGGACGGGCTCGACATGGTGCGGGGCCGCCAGTGGGGCGCTGGCCAGGACAGCCGGCTGAACATGGCTTTCGACGGTTTCAGTAACGGCTACGACAAGGCCCAAGCGCTCGCCGAGATGGCCAAGAAGACCGGTCTGCGTCCCGAGCAACTCATGCTCGGCGATCATGGGCTGGCATTGCCCGTCCCGGTGGCGGCCAGCGGGAACAGCGGTCGGCGGGTCTTCGCGTCGGGCACGAGTATCGAGCAGGCATCGCACCCGGTGCACTACCTGGATCGGCACATACTGCGGAGAAAAATGGGCGAGAGTGACGACGAGTACATCGCCAAGCTCGTCGCAAACCTGAATGATTGCGGTTACATCACCGAGAATGGCGAGTTCGTCGACGTATATGCTGCGCACGGGTTCGACACTCTCGACCCGAAGGTGCGTGAGCGGGTCGCCGCCTACATTTCGGGCGGCCGGGACGAGGAGCTTTCGAAGATCGTCATCACCCCGCAGCGGTCGGCGGACAGTGCAGAGCGGGCCGCCCGCGATTGGGTACGCGATTCTAGGCCGAGCCTCGCGCAGAGCCGGCAACGGGAGAAGGAAATACTCGTCAGCTTGGTGAACGACACAAAGCGGGAGATCAGCCACTTCAATAAGATACCCATTGCAATGCCGGACGGAACTTCTACATCGGCCGGGGAACTTCGTGCCGAAATCGAGAAGTCGCTCCGGGACATGGTCGAGATCACCAAGATGACCGAGGATCTTTTCGACAAGCGATCGAAAACGTCGATTGCCCGCGAGACTTTCCTCGAGGAGCGGGACAGACTTTATAACGATTATCAGAAAAAGTTTCAGGACTTCGACCTGCACAGTTCCTTGCTGCGTGGTGCGGTCGACGCGTCGACATCGGCTCGCGGATCCTACAAACTGGCAATAAAGCTGGCAGATCCGAGCAGCGCCACGGACGTCGCAGACATTTACCGAGACGCCGAGGAACTCCAGGCCGACCTCAAGCGCGGACAACAACAGTGGCATGAGACCATGGAGCGGCTCGTCGGCTCCATCACCCGGAAACCGGGAAACGCTGCTGACGCCCAGAACCTCGTTCAGTCTCTCGAAGAGTTCAGGGTTGAGATCGCCCAACGGATCAGCAGCGAGCAGAGCAAGAACCAAGACGTGATCAAAGACCTCAAGGACAAGCAGAGACGCCTCGAAGACGCGGTCAGACGGGCCAGGACGGACCCCCGACAGCCACCGCATGACCCGGTCGACGCCTTGGGCCTCCTGGCCAACCTGGGCAGGCGCTAGGACGTGTCCGGTGGATCATGCGTTGATCCAGAGCAGTGCTGTGACTAGGACGATTGCCGCTCTGTAGTTGCGGGCGAGCTTGTCGAAGCGGGTGGCGATGCCGCGCCATTGCTTGAGGCGGCCGATGCAGCGTTCGACCACGTTGCGGCGTCTGTAGAAGGCCGGATCGAAGGTCGGTGGACGCCCGCCGCGCGAGCCACGGCGGGCGCGTCCGGCCTTCTGATCAGTGCGTTCGGGGATGGTCGCGGCGATTCCCCGGTCCCGCAGCGACCGGCGGATCGCGGCCGAACTGTAGGCCTTGTCGGCGATCACCCGGCCGGGCCGGCATCGCGGCCGCCCCGTCCCGCACCGGGGCACCCGGATGGCGGCCAGCACCTGCCCAAAGACGGTGCAGTCGTTGACGTTCCCGGCGGTGACCACGATCGACAGCGGCAGGCCGCGCCCGTCGACCGCCAAGTGGACCTTGGTGCTCAGCCCGCCCCGTGACCGCCCGAGTGCCTGCCCGGACGCCCGATTCGTCCCATCCGGTTCCCCTTTTTGCGGGCGCCGGCGGCGTGCTGGTGCGCGCGCACGATGGTGGAGTCCACGCTGACGGTCCAGTCGATACGGCCGACCGAGTCGTCGTGGACCTGCACATGGGTCAAGATCGCATCGAAGGTGCCGTCGGCGGCCCACCGCCGATATCGCTCATAGAAGGTCTTCCAGTTGCCGTACCGCTCGGGCAGGTCCCGCCACGGGGCACCGGTGGCCAGCTTCCACAAGATCCCGTTCACCACCGTGCGGCGATCGGCCCACCGGCCGCCCCGGACGGGCTGCGCGGGCAAAAGCGGCTCGATCCGCCGCCACGCCACATCGGTCAACTCATGCCGTCGCACCACGACACACCATCAACCCACACCCAAAGATCACCCTCAGTCAAACACCAAGATCTACCGGACACGTCCTAGCCCCGGCTGACGTGCGTGGCCGGCCGTGCGGGAGGACGAACACGCCGAAGCGATGGGAACGGCGGCAGGGAGAGACCCCCGCCGCCGCCAGGTCAGCGCCGCGATGCGCCGCGGTCTTGTGGCTGTGCGGTACCGGGATGATCTGCCGAACCCCCGGCGCCCCGGTCAGTAATCGTAACGGCGGCGGCCGTCGCCGTAGCGGCGGTATGGCCTGTCGCGGGAGTCGTAGTCGTCGTAGGGGTCGACCAGCAGAATCCAGACGAAGTAGCAGACCAGCAGTCCGGCGAGAATGCCGACAACGCTGACGCCGCCCTCCCCCGGGAACTCCTTGTGGGTCGCGGCCGCCGTGCAGACGTCATGATCGCAGATGGCGTCCGGATGATGGCGGCGCCACTGCTCGGTCGGCGAGGACACTCGCACGTGCTGCTTCCCGCGGATCAGCACGGCGGTCTGGCGGACACCGTCCTCCTCCGCAGTGGCTCCGGGGCTGAAGTGCTCGCCTGCGTGGATCTTTGGCCGTCCCTGGTAGACGGCGTCAAGCGCCTTGGCGGTGATCCAGGACCGGTTGGCCACGCAGATCAGCGCGACGACGGCGAGCATCGCCACGAGCACGATCCGGACGACCAGACTGCCGCAGCCTCGAGCGGCACGCAGGAGTGGCATACCAACGACCCGTGCGGAGCCGGCGCGCCCCGGCAACCCGCGGCCACATCTTCGCTGCCCCCGGACCGTCCCTGAATGCCCCGCCCAAACCTGGCTTGCTTCTAGATCCGATCTCCGGACGGTTTACGGCAAGGCGGTAACCAACCCGCGAACAAACAGAGGATCGGAGATCGCAATGACGCCTATCATCCTGACCGGCGAAGGTCTAAGGGCCTGGCAAGCGATCAAGAAGGACCCCCGGCAGGTCGGCGTGGTGCTCGATCTGGACGGCTCGCTATGGCGCTCCGTCCAGTACCCTAACCGCCCCGACGTCGACAAGCGGGTCCCGGACACGCTCCGCAAACTGAACGAGCAGGTGGGTTCGCTGGGGTTCTTGACCGGGCGATCGGTCGAGCAGGTCCGCAGTTTCCTGGGCGACGTCTCAAGGTTCCACGTTCTCGGCCAGTTCGGCGCCGAGTACGCGTACAAGGACGACCACGACCTGTGGGTGCCGGTGCCGCCGGGGCTGGCAGAGGCCCGCACCAGGCTGGGGCAGGTCCTGAGGGAGGCTCAGCTGGAGGGCGTCACCGTCGAGGACGTAAAGTCCCACATGGTGGCGGTGCACTTGCCGCCCGGACTCGACCCGGCGGACGTCGCCGACCTGGTCGAGGCGATACAAGGACTGGCCTTAGCCACCGGCCTGGCGTTCACCCCTGGGCACGGAGTCGTCGAGATCGGACCGCCCGGTGTCAACAAGGAGTGGGCGCTGAAGCGGTTCGTCAGCGGACGCCGGCGGAAGCTGTCCACCATCATGTACGTGGGCGACAGCGGGCCGGACCTCCGCGCGTTCGACGCGCTGGATCGGCTGCGCACCGAAGAGGGCGGGCAGGTGTCCACGCTCAAGGTGTGCGCGTCCGACCACCCGAAGCTGACCCGGCGGGCCGACGCGGTCGTGGACGGCCCGGTGGGAACGGTGGAACTGCTCCTGACGCTGGTCGAGATCACAGCTCCCTAGCAGCGGCAGTGATCTAGGCGACCGAGCACGTCCGCGGTCGCCCTGACATAGACCGGTCGCCACTCCCGACGGAGTGGCGACCGGTTCCTTTCCCTGCATCCTGCCCACTGCGAAGCGAACCGGACACGCCGCGGTGGCCCGGCGTGGTCCGTCCACGCCGACGCGTCCGCCCGCCACCGCGCGCCCGGACCGTCGAGAATGCGGGCCTTCAGTGCAGCGAGACCTTCCCGGGCGCCAGAGAACGACCGGTGACGACCAGCCGCACCGCCGCTTGGAAGCGCGTCTCCGGATTCGCGATGAGGGCGCCGACCTGTCCTGCCGCGGCCATGTCCTCCGCCACCGCCCCCGGCCGCACGCCCGTCACGAAGTCGGCGTCGAGCGGCCCCTTCACAGCGACGCACCCGCTCGGCAGCACCATGAGGGGCCCGACGAAGACCCGGCTCCCGGAAGGGATGAGCGAAGCCAACGCGCGGACGACGGTTCGCGCGGCCGGCCCCGTCGCCGTCACCGCCTCCAGCCGCTGAAGCGCGTCCGGGGTCCGCTGGAGCAGTTCCCGCGTGATGACCCCGGAGGCGACCAGCGACTCGGCGCCTGGCCCGGTGCCGTCGGACCGGTTCACCACGAAGGAGTCCCCGACCCGGGTGACGATGGCACCCATCTCCTCCCGCGCTTGGTAGACCCGGCCGGCCAGACCCCGGTCGCCGTCCGTGTGCCGTGTGAGCACCTCCAGCCAGGTCTCCGACAGCCGCGCCTCGATCGAGGCGGCGATCCGTTCCGCGGCGGTCCACGCCGGGTCGGCAGACGGCGCCGCGGGCTCTCCCGCGCCGTCCGGAGCCGTGAGCGGCTTCGGCTCCGCGTTCTTCGGCTCCGCGTTCTTCAACTCCGCGTCCTGCAGGTCCGCGGTGTCCACCGGCCGCTGCGGCACCGGCGTCTCCGGATGGTCCTGCGTCAGCGGCGGAGTTGGCCAGTCCTCGGACGCCCGGAGACCGCCCGAGAACATGGAGGCCCAATCCGCCTGCGGTGTCGTCTCGTTCGGCGTCAGCGGCGTCCGCTGTTGTTTCGTACCTCCCGCACGCTTGATGCCCGGCTGGTCCGCGGCCTTGCCCTTGAGCGGCTTCTCACCGGCCCGCGCCGCCGTCGCGGCCTCGCCGTCCGCGGGGTCGGCCACCCGGCGATCCTCTGCGTCCCGGGCTGATGGTGCTGGAACTCCCGCCGGGCCGTGACCTAGTCGCGCAAGCCAGTCCGGGGGCCCGTCCGCCTCAGAACAGGAGCCAGGCGATCCGGCGCACCTTCGCCCCCGCCTTCCATGCGGCGATCAGCTCGTCCGGCACGGCCTTCCGCCTCTTCACAGAGATCCAGGGCTCGCACGGCGTCGAGCCCTTCGCCGAGTATCGTCCACCGCTTCACGGCGCCGGCAAGGCGTCAGCGTTGGGCCCGCGTATACAAGACAGTGGCACGGCGGCGGCCAACGCGACCGCACCGACAAGGACGGAGGTGGTGTGCGGATGACCGCCGGCCCGCTCGCGGCGGTTTCCTCACCAGCGGTCACCGTCGCGTACGGCCTGCTGCGAGCAGCTGGGGCTCGGTCTGCTCGATGGACGCACGGGAACGGTCTCGACCGTCCGCACCGTGGTGGTCGCGCGACGGCGTGGTCTGCGAGTGATCGTCGGCGGCGATTTCGCCCGCGCCAGGTCAGGGCTGATCCGCCGGTGCGGTCAGGGTTGAGGCCAGCCGGTGGAGCAGGGCGGCCAGTTGCTCTTGTTCTTGTGCGGTGAGGCCGGAGAGGAGGCGGTGCTGGTTGTCCAGGTGGGCGGCCATCAGGTCGTCGGTCAGGGCGATGCCTTCGGGGGTGAGGGTGATGAGGCGTCCGCGCGAGTCGTTCTCGGCGACGGTCCGGGCGACCAGGGCGCGGGCTTCGAGGCGGTCGACGCGCTTGGTGATCGCGCCGGTGGTGACCAGGACGGTCCGGCTCAGCTCTCCCGCGGACAGGGTGTAGGGCGCGCCGGAGCGGCGCAGTGCCGCGAGGACGTCGAAGTCGCCGTTGCCGAGGTCCGCCCCGGCGAAGAGCGGGCGGAGGCGCTGGTCGACCTCGTCGGTGAGGCGGAAGAGGCGGCCGATGACCTGCATCGGCCGCGTGTCCAGGTCCGGGCGCTCGCGGTTCCACTGGGCGACGATCGCGTCGGTGGCGTCAGGGGCGTCGGGGTGCATGGCGTTGATTGTATCTTCCGTGGAAGTTATATTAGCTTCCATGGAAGATAATCTTGCCTCGGCGCCCGCCGTGCGGGTCGTGTGCTACTTCGACGCCAGTTGCCCGTTCGCCTGGATCACCTCCCGGTGGCTGCTCGAAGTCGAGCGGCTGCGGCCGGTCGACCTGAGTTTCCGGATCATGAGCCTGTCGGTGCTCAACGAGCACCGCGAGATCGAGCCCTGGTACCGCGAGTTCAACGACCGGGCCTGGGGCCCGGCCCGCGTGGTCACGGCCGCCGAGGTCGGCCACGGCACCGCCGTCCTGCGCGACCTGTACACCGCGCTCGGGACGCGCATCCACAACCAGGGCAACAAGGACTACGACGCGGTCATCGCCGAGGCTCTCGACGAGGTGGGGCTGCCTTCATCGCTGGCCGAGGCCGCGTCCGGCGACGAGTTCGATGCGGCTCTGCGCGC
Organism: Actinomadura chokoriensis; assembly: GCF_039529475.1. Taxonomy (NCBI): domain Bacteria; kingdom Bacillati; phylum Actinomycetota; class Actinomycetes; order Streptosporangiales; family Thermomonosporaceae; genus Actinomadura; species Actinomadura chokoriensis. The sequence continues at coordinate 29,203 of NZ_BAAAMW010000036.1, forward strand.
CAGGCACCAGGCCGCGCAGGACGCCATGGGCGAGGAGGGCGGCACGCCCCTCATCACCCTGGACGGGTCGACGTTCTTCGGGCCCGTCCTCAGCGCCATCCCGAGAGGCGAGCAGGCCGTCCGGCTGTTCGAGGGCGTCCGGACCCTCGCCGGGACGGAGTCGTTCGCCGAGATGAAGCGGGCCCGGGGTGCGCTCGACTTCAGTTGATCCGAACGCGTCCGCGCGCCGCCGCCTCTACGCCGCCGCACTCGTCGGGTCGATCGGCGACGGCATCTACGTCCCGCTGACGATGCTGTTCGTCCATGCGCTGACGGGGTTGTCGCTGACGGCGATCGGCGCCGGCCTCAGCCTCGCCGGGCTGTGCGCGCTGGCGTTCATGCCGGTCGCCGGGGTCCTCATCGACCGCCTGGGGGCCAAGCGCGTGGTCATGTGCGCACTGGTGCTGCGCGCGGCCGGGTTCGCCGCCTACCCGTTCGCCGACACCTACCCGTCCTTCCTGGCGGTCGCCGTGGTGGTCGCGGTGGGGATGTGGGCCTCCACGCCGAGCCAGCACGCGTTCATCGGCGAGATCGCCCAGGGCGCCGAGCGCGACCGGCTGCTGGCCTGGGACCGCAGCCTCCGCAACGGCGGCATGGGGCTGGGCAGCATCGCGGCCGCCGCCGTGCTGGCGGTCGACGGCAACACCGGCTTCATCACGGCCGCGATGGTGCTGGCCTCGCTGTTCGTCCTGGCCACCGGGCTGGTGGCGCGGATCCCGTCCGTCCGCGGGGGCGTCCGGGAGGCCGTCCGGCAGCGGAAGGAGCAGCGGGGATACCGGCAGGTCCTCACCGATCGGCCGTACCTGCTGATCGCCGCCGCCAACTTCCTGATCGCCTTCGGCTACACCACGCAGGCCATGGCCCTGCCGGTCTTCCTCACCCGCGACATCGGCCTTCCCGACGCGCTCGCGGGAGGCGTGTTCGCGCTCAACACCGCGCTGGTCGCGGCGCTCGGCATCCCGGTCGCGCGCCTGACCATGCGAGGCAGGCGTCCCCGCACGGCGGCACTCGGCGCGGCCATCTTCGCGGTGTCCTTCGCCGCCTTCGCGGTCATTCCGCAGTTCGTCGGCGGGACGTCCGCCATCGTCGCCGTCCTGGCGGTCGCGGTGCTCTACACCAGCGGGGAGCTCATCCACTCCGTGCCCGCGCAGGGCCTGTCGGTCCAGGCCGCGCCCGACCACCTGCGCGGACGGTACCTGTCGGTCTACCAGCTGTCCTGGTCGCTCTGCCGGACGATCGCGCCCCTGCTCCTCGGGTTCCTGCTGGAGGCGGGGCCCTGGCAGTTGTGGGCGGTCCTGGCGCTGATGGTCCTGGCCGGCGCGGTCATCCTGCTGTGCACCGAGCGCGTTCTGCCGCCGCACGCGGTCGGCATCCGTCCGGCGGCCCCGGAGAGTGACGTCGGGCTCATCGACGCCGAACGTCTTGCATGGGACACGACGTCCCACTAAATTCCGGATCAGTGGGCCGGGCCGGTGCGGCGCCGGCCGCCCCGCGGGCGAGACGGGATCCGCCACGACGAGGAGGTCTCGATGACGCTGTCCACTTCCGCCGGAGCCGATGCGTTCGACCAGGAGTACCTCGACCTGCTGCGGACGCTGTCCGAGGGGTCGGTGCGCCGGCGCTTCGACCCGTTCCTCGACATCGACTGGGACGCGCCGGAGTTCGCGCTCGACCCCGACGACCCCCGCTGGGTGCTGTCGCCGGACATCGACCCGCTCGGCGCCACGCAGTGGTACAAGGACCTGCCGCTGCACCGGCAGATCGAGATCGGCAAGTGGCGGATGGCCAACTCGATCAAGGTCGGGGCCGCGTTCGAGAGCATCCTGATCCGCGGAATGATGCAGTACATCATGAAGCTGCCCAACGGGTCGGCCGAGTTCCGCTACTGCCTCCACGAGATGACCGAGGAGTGCAACCACATCCAGATGTTCCAGGAGCTCGTCAACCGGATCGGCGTCGACGTGCCCGGGATGCGGACGTGGTTCCGGAGGATGTCGCCGCTCATCGGCGTCGCCGGCGGCTACCGGCACGTGGTCCTGTTCATCGGCATCCTCGCGGGCGAGGAGCCCATCGACCACTACCAGAAGGCCGTCATCCGCTCGGGCGAGAGCATGCCGCCCGCCGTGCTGCGCACGATGGAGATCCACATCGCGGAGGAGGCGCGGCACATTTCGTTCGCCAACGACTTCCTCCGGGTGCACGTCCCGCGGATGAACCGGGCGAACCGGGCGGCGTGCGCGCTGGTGTTCCCGCTCGCGATGCGCTGGCTGGCCGGGGAGATCATGACGCCGCCGCGCTCGTTCGCCAAGCAGTTCGGCATCCCGCGCGAGGTGTTCAAGGAGGCCTTCTGGGACAGCCCGCACTCCCGCGCGATCCTCGCCGGCTACTTCGGCGACATGCGCAGGCTCGCCACCGACCTCGGGCTGATGACGCCGGCCGCCAAGCGCCTGTGGAAGGCGCTGCACATCGACGGGAAGCCGTCGCGGTACCGGGGCGAGCCGCACCGCGAAGCGCGCGGGCTCGCCTGATGCCGCACGTCGTCACGCAGTCGTGCTGCGGCGACGCGTCCTGCGTCTACACGTGCCCGGTCAACTGCATCCACCCGACGCCGGACGAGCCGGACTTCGCGACCGCGGAGATGCTCTACATCGACCCGGCCGCCTGCGTCGACTGCGGCGCGTGCGTCGCGGCGTGCCCGGTGGACGCGATCAAGCCGCACACGAAGCTGGCCGAGGACGAGCTCGACTTCCTGTCGATCAACTCCGCGTTCTACGACGTCCCGCGCGACCGGCCGCTGCTCGCCCCGGTGGTGCCGCCGCTGAAGGTCCGCGAGCGGCCGCAGCCGCTGCGGGTCGCCGTCGTCGGCTCGGGACCGGCCGCGATGTACGCGGCCGACGAGGTGCTCACCGTCCCGGGCGCGCGGGTCACCATGGTCGAGCGGCTGCCGATGCCCTACGGCCTGGCGCGGACGGGCGTGGCACCCGACCACCGGCGGACGCGGAGCGTCGCCGGGCAGTTCGACCGCATCCGCGAGCAGGACGGCCTGAACCTGCTCCTCAACGTCGAGGTCGGCAGGGACGTCACGCACGACGACCTCCTCGCCCACCACCACGCGGTCGTCTACGCGGTGGGCGCCTCGACGGACCGTCCGCTCGACATTCCGGGCGCCGGGCTGCCCGGGACGGCGTCCGCCACCGAGTTCGTCGCCTGGTACAACGGCCACCCCGACTTCGCCGACCGGACGTTCGACCTGTCGCACCCGCGCGCCGTGGTGATCGGCAATGGCAACGTCGCGCTCGACGTCGCCCGCATCCTCACCGTGGACCCGGCGTCCCTCGCCGGCACCGACATCGCGCCCGCCGCGCTGGACGCACTGCACCGCAGCGCCGTCGAGGAGGTCGTGGTCGCCGGGCGGCGCGGGCCCGCGCAGTCGGCCTTCACCCTTCCCGAGCTGGTCGGCCTCCGCTCGACGCCGGGCGTCAGCGTCACCCTCCCACCGGACGACCTCGATTCCGCCGGCGCCTCCGGCCCCAAGCTCGACATGCTGCGCGGCCTCGTCCCCGACCCGGCCGCGCCGCGCCGGATCAGGCTGCGGTACCTGCTGTCCCCGCTGCGGATCACCGGGCGGGAGCACGCCGAGGGCGTCGAGTTCGGACGCAACGCGCCCATCGGCGACGGCGCGCGCGTCGAGCCGACCGGCTGGGCGGAGACCGTGGACGCCGGGCTGGTGCTGTCCGCGATCGGCTACCGGGGCGTGCCCGTCCCGGACCTGCCGTTCGACGACGCGACCGGCACCGTGCCGAACGAGCACGGCCGCGTCGTCGACCCGCTGACCGGCCGTCCCGTGCCGGGCACGTTCGTCGCGGGCTGGATCAAGCGCGGCCCGACCGGTTTCATCGGCACCAACAAGTCGTGCGCGCTGGAGACCGTCCGGGCCCTGATCGACGACTACAACGCGGGCGTCCTCAACGACCCCCGGACCGGCCACGGCGAGCTGGCGGCACACTTGGAGCGGCGCCCCGCCCTCACACCGTGACGCCGTTGACCACTTCCGCGCCGGTCATGCGCTCGACGACCGTCCGGAGTTCGGTCGTGGGGTCGATGACGAGGCCGAGCGACCGCGCGGCGCCGTCCAGCATGAACCACGTGTAGGCGGTGAGCTCGGCCACGACCTCCGCACGGGTCCTGCCCTGCGCCGGGTCGCGCACCCACTGCGTGAGCATGCCCTCCACCATCGTCACGATGGCCAGCGGGAGCGACTCCAGGCCGCTGTCGTCGATGTCGAACGAGGCCAGGAGCACGGTGATGATCTCGCGCGCCCGGCCGGCGATCCGTCCCCGCAGGATGCCGACCGCGTCGGCGCCCGAGTCGTCGTCCTGGGTCGGCCCCTGCCCCATGAAGTCGTGCAGGCGGGGATGCTCCGACATCCACCCGGCGACCGTGTCGATGGACCTGCCGAGGATCTCCTCGACCGAGCCGTGCGAGATGTCGAGCTTCGCCGCCATCGTGCTCGCGAAGTCGTCGACCAGATAGGACCTGATCCGCCGGTCCAGGTCGTCGCGGTCGCAGAACCGGCGGTACACCACCGACTTGGCGAGCCCGGCCCGCTTGGCGATCTGCTGCACCGAGACGTGCGTCCCGGACGGGGTCTCCTCAAGCAGCTCGACGGCGGCACGCAGGATCATCATCTCCCGCGCGGAGTTGTGCTCCTCCCACCGCGCCCGATACCCGCTCTCCGCCCCGGCCATCCCCCGACTCTACCGACCCCGCCCGGCCGCCGGACGCCGGCCGGGCGGTGCCCCGGCGTCCCCTCAGGTGGAGGCGTCGAACAGGACGGTGAGCACGTCGGAGACGGTCTTGAAGTCCTCGATGGAGATCGGGACCTCGCGCTCGCGGAACTCGTACACCGCGCCGTGCACCCCGCCCGCGACGGGATGATCCGCCCGTTGCCCCCGCCGTCGAAATGCTGCGCGCCCGCCGGGTTCGTGTCGGCGTACGCGATCGCCGCCCGCTGGATCCAGGTGGCCAGCGTGGCGCCGTTCACGCCGAGCACACTGTTCTTGATCACGTTGCGTTCCGCGGTCGTGGTCGGCTTGTCGTTGGCGGCCTTGGCGTTGGCGCTCAGCAGCGCCGCGACCGTGGCGGCCTGACCGGCCGCGTTCAGCTCTTGGACGGTGGGCTTGACGTCCAGCGCGGCGGGGTCGCAGTGGTTCCACTCGAGCTGCGCGATCGCCGGCGCGGCGGCGTGGATCTGGGCCCGCAACGCGTTGAGCGCCGCGGGCGGGACGGCGGCCTGGCAGGCCGCGTCGACATAGCAGCGGCGCAGCGACTTCGGATAGAAGCGCTGCACGTTCTTGTCGTCGCTCTGCCCGAGGTCGGCGGCGAACCGGCGGATGGTGCAGGCCATCGCGTCGTTGAGCACCATCAGCATGACCAGGCCGACCTGCTGCGCGGTGAGGTTGGCGCCGCCCGCCGCGATCGGCGCCGCCAGCGCCACCAGCCCGGTCAGCAGATCCCCCGCGGTGGCATAGCTCGTCTGGACGAACGGCTGGTTGTACTTGGCCCACTGCTTCCAGTCGAGCGCGTCGGCGACGATCGCGGCGTCCTCACCGGGGCTCACCTTGGTGCCGGTGAGGTACTTGGACGCGTTCACCCGGTTGATCCTGGTGATCGTCCCGACGTTGGTGTACTGCACGGTGAGCTGCGCCGCGCCCGTGTTGGTGGCGTGCGGAATGTACTGGAAGACACCCTCCGGTCCGGGCGCGCGCAGGTTCCCGCCCACCGCGTCGGGGGCGATGATGATCGCGTCTCCGAGGTGGGCGGACTGCAATGCCGCAATGGTGCCCTTGAGCTGCTCGCGCAGCGACAGGACCGTGGCGACGTCCTGTTTCATGTCGGCCATCATCGTGGCCGTGTCGGCCGCCCCCGCGTGCCCCATGACGACCCACTCGGCGGTGCCGACGTCATTGGTGAGCTTGACCCGGCCCGTCCGCAGCACCTCGTGATCGGTGCCGCGCTGGGCGCCGACCAGTCCCGCCAGCGCCGCCGGGGCGACGTGGTGGAAGTGGAGCTGACCGGCTCCGACGTTGATCGACCGAACGGGCGCGATCGGTGCCAGGGCACTGGCGACTCCGGGATATGACCGGAGTTCGGTCATCGAGCTCTCGGTCCATTCGATTCCCCCGTACACAGGCATGGTCGGACGGCCCCCTTCGTGCGTGATATCCCGGAATTCCTCCGGCCCCGCGAGAACGGTATGCCCCGTCACCGCCATTGACCACGGAGTCACCCGGCGCCCCGCTCCTGGACGAACCTGGTCACCCGGCAACTCTTGCCACGAGGGAGAGCCGAACATAAAGTGCTCCCTCGCACCGGTCACGTGTTGACAACCATCGCGTTTCGCCCCACGTCCCGGATGACGGCGGCCCGAAAGCACGAGGCGCGACGTGACCTAACGAGCACTGTCCGCATTCAGCCAGAGTTCATGCCGGTTCGCTCTCCATGCCGAGCGCTTCGCGGATCGTGCGGCGCGCGGAGTGGAGCGTGGCGGGCAGTTCGGCCTCCTCCCGCTCCGCGAGGCTCTTCAGCGGGAAATCGTAGATTTCCTGAGCCGCCTCCGGCCACAAGTCCTGAAGGTAGGAATGCGCATGCGCGCAGACCAGATACCGGACCGGGTGGTACGGGCCGTAGTAGTGCTGTGCCGTGTGGGCGACGTCGAGCAGCACCAGGACCGCCATGGCGGCCTCACCGACCGCGGCCCGCATGGCAGCGAAGTCGACCTGGACGTGAAGCGTGAGCGGATGGACAGGCCCCAGTACGGAGCGGCATATGGCGAGAAGGTCGCGCACCAGTTCTACGGCGCGCTCCATCTCTCCCCCTCCCGCGATACTCCTGATCTCGTTCATGTACGAGGCGAGTTGCTCGCGCTCCTCGTCGGAGTGGGGCACCGGAAGCGGCAGCCGCTCCGTCTCGGGGACAGGTGCGGCGTGCTCCCTCCATGTCATGTCCTGCTTGACCGAGTCCCCGCCCTTCCGGAAACCCGCGGCCTCCAGGAGGGTGTCCAGGCGCTCCGGGAGTTCAGGGGGCGGTGCCGCGTCCTCGGCCCACCAGGACGACACGTACTCGGCGAACGCGGTGAACTCCCGATCCAGGTCGTGCTGTTCGGGGTCGTGCGGCAGGTCGGGGCCCTCGTGCGCCACCAGCGCCATGATGACGGCGGTGACGCGCAGGAGTTCCTTCCGGTAGAGCGGCACTATGTCCGGGAACGCCGCAGAGACCTCCGCGGGGACCTTCGCCATGATGCGCAGCATCCGCAAGCACAGCCGAATCCGGCACAGCATGACGCCGTAGTCGTAGTAGCGGACCCGGTGGGGGGCGATCGCCGCACGCGCTGCGTTCAGCAGACGCTCCACGTCCTGGCTCACGCGCAGCCGGGCGGCCAGCCATTCCTCGTCGAGCCTCGCCGGAAAGTCGTCCATGCCGGGCAGTGCGCTCAGGTATTCCTCGAACCGGTCCAGGAGTGCGGAGTCCACGCCGATTCCGCGCAATTTGTCGGCCGACCAGCCGGCCATGTCCCGCAGTCGGGCGACCTCGACATCGGGGAGGCCCCGAGTGAGCATCACCTGCCATTCGGTGTAGACGCAGTAGACGTCCTCCAGGTCGTGACCGGCTTGGAGCTCCCAGGGCGGATCCGCGGCCGGTCGGCGCGGAGGCGGCTCGAAGTCGCGTCCTCCGGGGCCCGTCATGGCGCGACGTCGATTCGGTACGCCGGCGCGACGCCGAAGAGCTGGAAACCGGCCCAGTGGTAGGGGTGCGCGGTGGCCGGATCCTCGGCCATGGCCTGCTGCGCCTCCCGCAGCGCCGCGGCCGGTGAGAGGGGACGGCTGAGCGCGGAGTAGAAGTGCCGCATGAGCATCCGCGTCGACGCGTCGGACACGGCCCACAACGGCGCGAGGACGCCGCGGGCCCCGGCCGCGAGGAAGGCTCCGGGAAAGCCGACGTACTCGGATCCGAACAGCGTCGTCCCCGTCCCGGCATGGCAGGCGGCGAGGACGACCAGCCGCGCGTTCAGCTCGTATCGTGCGAGCTCGTTGTACCAGAGCACCTCGGGATCGCCGGCCGGACCGGCCACGTGCAGGGCAGAGAAGTCGGGGTACTCGCGGAAGAACACGCCGTGGCACGCGATGTGGGCCACATCGGCGTCGGCGAGGTTCGCCGTCACCAGGTGGTAATGGAGCCGCTCACCGAGCAGGGTGAACGAATCGGGGAAGGTCGACGCGGCGTGGTCTATTTCCGCTCGGGCGTGCGGAAGGCTCCCATCGGGATCCCCGAATCCGACGAAGCGCTCCACGAACCGCACGAGCCGGCGGCGGTTCAGCATTCGCGCGAGCAGCGTGAGGCTGGGAACGTAGCTCACCTCCCGCGTCCGGGACAGCATCGTCGGCGGGAGCGCCCCGAGCGGAACGCGCCACAGCGGTCCGTACGGTACGAGGAAAAGGCGGCAGCCTTCGGGCGTGTGGTCCAGGAGGGGCTGGACGATGTCCGCTACCAGCCGTGCAACGGCATCACGGGTGTCCGGCGAGTCGTTCCCCGGATCGGACAGGTGCGCCAGCGCCTTCTCGACCACCGAGTCCAGATCCGCTGTCGGGAACCGGCCGATCGCCCGGCAGCCGGTGCGGTCGAGGAGGAAGATGGATCCGGTCGCGCTGTAGACCGCGACCCGCTGGTCCTCGGTGAGCAGTGCCCGGACGGAACGCGCCGGCATCGGCGGCGCGGCCGTGGTGAGGCCGGGGGTCGCGGCGAGGAGTCTGCGCTCCTGCCGTTCCAGCGCGTCCCGCTGGTCGCCGAACACCCGCATGAGCATGCCGCGGTCACGCTCCGTGGGTGCGGTGACGTAGCGTCCGAAGAGAGCCGGCAGCCCTTTCGGACGGGAGTCCTCCCACACTTCCGGACGCCATTGCTTCCAGAGTTGGTGCATTCCCGTCTGGGCGAGCAGCGCGCGATTGCCGCCGAGTTCGTGGAGGTCGACCGCGTCCTCCGGGCTCCGCAGAGTCTCGGCGCACCGTACCGCCGCCCAATACGTCAACTGGTAGGTGTCGGAGAGTTCGCGCTGCAGGCTCTGCGACCTCGCGTAACTCCGCAGTTCCTCGACCTTTAGGACGAGCGCGTCCAGCCGCGTCGCCGCCTCTTCGGTCGGCCCGTCCGCCGTCACCTCGTGCGCGATGACGGCCGACTGGAAGGCGACCGATTCGTCCGCGTCCGGCGGCACGGCGCGGTTCTCCATGAAGGCCAGCTTCGCTGCGCACATCCCGCCGTAGAAGTCAGCCTGATCGCCGAGGAGATGGGCCGATTCGACACACTGCCGCAGCCCCGATATCTGCTCGTCGAGCGTCGGGGCGTTCATCGCCGTCGAATACGTCCGCCACCATTCGGCGTAGTCGGCGTCCAGCCGCTCCAGCCGGTCGAGCGCATTGGCGAGATTCGTCCGGTCGGCGATATCGGTGAGCACGGTGATCGCGGCCACCACGGCCTGGCGTTCGCCGATCCGGTCGGCGGCCCGGCGGTAGGCGTCCGCCGCGCGACGCGCGTGCTCCAGTTTCCTTTGCCCGCTGCCGCGCCCGGCCTGGGACGTCTTCGCCACCAGGGTGAACAGGCCGATCTCCGCGCTGCCCTCCACCGCCGCATCGCCGGCGGCCCGGGCCAGCCGGATCGCCGTCAGGAAGGCGTCTCGGGCCTCCTCGACCTGCCCCCGGTCCCGCAGCGTCCGCGCCCAGTCGTCGTGCTCGGCCGCGGTCTCCGGCCAGGCGCCTTCCGGCTGAGCGCCTTCCGGCTGAGCGCCTTCGGGCTGGGCGTCTTCGGGCTGGGCGGTGACCGACTCCAGCGGAATCGCGGAGACGTCGACCTTCCCCTCACGGACCAATTTGATCATGTTCAGTTGCGCTTCGAAGAACCGGATGTGCGCGGGGTCGGGCCGAGGGTGCATGCGGATGACCGCCAGTGCATGGTCGAGCAGCCGTTCCGCTTCGCGGCCCCGCAGTTCCGCGCTTTCCGCGATCATCGAGAACTTCGCGCGCGGGCCGCGCTTGACGACCAGCGCGATCACCGCATCGCGCACCCGCTCCCCGATGCCCTCCCCCAGCCGCTGCTGCAGGAGCCAGGCGGCATTGACGGTATCGGTGGCGAACTTCGCGGCTTGGGCAAGCCAGGCCGCATTGTCATCATCGCCGGTCTCCGGCATGACTCGCCTCCCCCGGACCGAGGTCATCGGTGTTACCGTTATGGCCGTGCGGGCGCAGAAATTAGGGCAGGTGCACGCTCTCCTCATTGGTATCGACCGATATTCGGCCGTCAGGCCGCTCGGCGGGTGCGTCAACGATATCGAGCACGTTACCGCCTTTCTCCGGGAAAGGCTCGGGGGCCGACTCGATGCGCGGCGCCTGCTCAATGAGGATGCGACAAGGGACGCGATCGCCGAGGCCGTCCGCTCCCATCTGGGTGCGGCAGGGCCGGGGGGCACGGCACTGCTCTGGTTCAGCGGCCACGGGTCCCAGCAGCCGGTGGCGTCCGAACATTGGCATCTCGAGCCCACGGGGATGAGCCAATCGCTGGTGTGCCACGACAGCCGACAGAGCGGCGTTCCGGACCTGACCGACAAGGAGCTCTCCGCGCTGCTCGACCGCATCGCCGGGCGCGGCGCGCACGTCGTCGTCATACTGGACTGCTGCCATTCGGGCAGCGGCACACGGGACCCGGGCGATGGCGTGCGCGGAATCCCGGCGGCCGCGACGGCTCCGGACCCCTCCGCCTACCTGCCGGAACTGCGCGGTGCGGCGGAGCGGGCCCTGGCGGCGTCCACCCGGCCCGAGCACGTGGCCCTATCCGCGTGCCAGTCCCATGAGCGGGCAGTCGAACTCATGACGGGCGGCGAACGCCGCGGGATCTTCACCACCTCGCTGCTGGAGGCCATGCGCTGCCTCGGAGAGGGCGCCACCTACCGCGACCTGCTCCTGAACGCCCGCAGCCGGGTCGAGGGCTTCCGCGCGTCCCAGACGCCGGTGCTGTACCCGGCGCACCGCGGCGGCCCGGCCGACCAGCGGTTCCTCGGCGGCGCCCTGTCCACTTCCGCGGTGATGACGGCCCGCTGGTCCGCCGGCACCTGGCTCGTGGACGCCGGGCGATGCCACGGCATCCCGGCGACCTCCCCGGACGCCCCCGTGGAGATGGCGGTCACCGGCCACGCCGCCCGGACGTTCCGGGCCATCGGCGTCGGCGCGGGACTGACGACCGTCGTCCCCCGGGACTGGGCGCCCGACCCTGCCGTGCGGTATCCGGTCTTCCTGAGCCGCGCCCCGCTGCCGGTCGCCCACGTCGCCGTCGAAGGGGACCCGGCGGCATGCGATCGGGCGAGGCACGCGATCGGCACGTCCCCCTACCTGCGGGTCACGGGACCGGAGGACTCGGCACCGGGTCTCCGCTTCGTCCTGACCGCCGCGCACGGCGACGGCCGGGACGCCTTCCGCGTCTCTCGTGCGGACGGATCGCCGCTGATCGCCGAGACGACCGCCGACACCGCGGTCGCGAATATGGCGCACATCGCCCGCTGGACGCAGATCAAGGAACTGGGCAACCCGTGGTCGTCCCTCACGGGCGCCGTGCGACTGGAGATCGTCGCGGCACGCCCCGGCGTCACCGTGGCGCCACGGGACGAACCGGCCATCGTGCCGGGCGATGACGGCGCCATCACGCTGACCTACGTCCGCACCGGCGACGGGTGGCGACCGCCCGAGGTGTTCGTCCGCCTCCGCAACACCACCGACCGGAGGCTGTGGTGCGTCCTCCTCAACCTCACCGACCGGTACCGGTCCCACGCCGCTCTCTTCCCCGGCGGGTTCCTGGCCCCGCATGCGGTCGCGGCCGCTGCCGAGGGTGCCCGCATCCCGGTCGTCCTGCCCGCGGGCCGGCCGGTCGAACCGGGCGCCATGAGCGTCGACTGGTGCAAGCTCATAGTCGCCGACAGGGAAGTGAGCCCCACTGCCCTCGAACTGCCCCCGCTGACCGACCTCGGCACCCGCGGCCCCTTGACCGCCGCGGAGAGCCTCGGCCGGCATCCGGCAAGGGACTTGACCGCACCGGACAGCCCAGGCGGTTGGGCCACGGCACTGCTCCCCGTGGTGACCCGCGTCCCCGCCCCCTGACCGGAGCCCGGACGCGGCCCAGGAGCGCGGCGAGATCGGCGATCGCCGGACGGTCGGCGATCGCCCGAATGAGCGTGATCCGCGTGGCCCGTTTCGCGCGTCTCATCTCATGATGAGGCAGTCGCTCACCGGGCCGGGCGGGGAGTGTCGCGTTCATGAGCTTCTTCGTTTCCTGGGACACCGTTCCCTGGGATGCTCCCGGCAGGGCGGCAACTCGGATTTCCAGCCGGAGAGGTGGGGGCGTTGGAGGGTCTTCGGCCCGGTGATCGGCGGACGGTCGGGGCGTACACGCTGACGGCCCGGCTGGGCCACGGCGGCATGGGGACCGTGTTCCTGGGACGTTCGCCGGGCGGACGCGCGGTGGCGGTCAAGGTGATCCGCGGCGAGTACGGCGACGACGCGCAGTTCCGGCGCCGCTTCGCGACGGAGGTCGAGGCGTCGCGGCGGGTCGGCGGCTTCTACACCGCACCCGTCGTCGATGCCGATCCCCATGGTGATCCGCCATGGCTGGTCACCGCGTATGTGCCGGGGCCGTCGCTGGGGGAGGCGGTGGCCGAGCACGGGCCCTTCCGCGTCGGGACGGCGGCGCGGCTCGGGGCGGGCCTGGTCGAGGGGCTGGCCGCCATCCACCGTGCCGGGCTGGTGCACCGCGACCTGAAACCGGGCAACGTCCTGGTGGCGGCGGACGGGCCGCGGGTCATCGACTTCGGCATCGCCCGCGCGCTGGACGGCACCCGCGCCACCGCCACCGGGGCTCTCATCGGCACGCCCGCCTACATGTCGCCCGAACAGGTCCGCGGTGAGCGCTCGATCGGCCCGGCCAGCGACGTGTTCTCGCTCGGCTCGATCCTGGCCTTCGCCATGACCGGCCTGCCGCCGTTCGGGGCCGGTTCGGTGCACGCCGTCCTGCTCCGGGTGATCCAGGACCAGCCCGACCTGTCCGCGGTGCCCCGTTCGATCCGCGATCTGGTCGGCGCCTGCCTCGCCCCGGCCCCCGGCGATCGTCCGGGTCTGGACGAACTGATCACCGAACTCAACGCCCGCGCCGACACCGATTTCTGGCTGCCCGCGCCGGTGCAGGCGACCCTCACCCGCTACGACCCCACCGCCGTCCAAAGGCCCGCCGCCAGCCCCACCGTCGCCGAGGCGACCGTGCGCGAGCCGAACGTCCCCACCAGGCAGGAGATCAGGCCGGGAAGGACGTCCGTCGACAGTGCGGCCGAAGTGCGCTGGAGACGCTTCGGCGACGTGCACCAGGCCGGGCAGTTCGTCCTCGGCCGCGTCACCCGCCTGAGGCCGTTCGGCGCTTTCGTCCGCGTCGACAAGGGCATCGAGGGTCTGGTCCACATCGACGAACTGACCGAGCACCACATCGAGATCCCCGAACAGGCCGTCGACGTGGGCGACGAGATCGTCGTGAAGATCCTCAAGATCGACCTCGGCCGGCGCCGCGTCGGCCTGTCGCTCAAACAGGCCAACGAGCACGCCGGGAGCATGGCGGAAGAGGACTTCGACCCGACCGAGTACGGCATGCCCGCCGAGTACGACGAGGACGGCGCCTACGTGTACCCCGAGGGCTTCGACCCGGAGACCAATGAGTGGCTGCCGGGCTTCGACCGACAGCGCGAGGAGTGGGAACTGCAGTACGTCCAGGCCCGCGAACTCTTCGAAACCCACCGCCGCCAGGTCGAGGAGTTCACCCGCGCCGAAGCGGACGCCGAACCCAGCGACGAGGCACCCCCCGCTGACCACGCGACCGAGCCGAGCGGGACCAAAATGACCGCCGACGAAGCCCTGGCACGGCTCCGGAGAATGCTCGCGGGCGAACCGTAGGGGGCGAAGCCCACGCTTCGCCCGCGGCGCGCACCCGGCGCGCCGGGATCCGGATTCGCTGCCGGCCCGGCCGGAAGGGTCAGAGGAGGCCGCGGCGGGCGGCGTGGACGCCGGCCTGGAATCGGGTGCGGGCGTTCAGGGTGCGCATTAGGCGGGCCACGTGGCGGCTTACCGTGCGGGCGCCCATTCCGGTGTGGCGGGCAATGGCCTCGTCTTTGAGGCCGGCGGCGAGCAGGGTGAGCAGATGGCGGTCGGCTTCGGACAGCCGGGGCCAGGCTCCGGGGGCACTGGTCTCGTCGTCGAAGTGCAGTGGTGCGGCCTGTTCCCAGCACGTGTTGAAAACGCCGATGAGAATATCGAGGAGTGTCGACGGGCGAATCAGGGCGGTTATTCCGGGGTCATCGCCGCGTAGCGGCATCAATGCCATTTCGTCGTCGACGATCACGAGTTTGGCCGGCGGGTTCTCCAGGACGCGGGAGCGTTCGCCGAGACTGGAGTCGTAGCGGGCCATTTCCAGGTGCTCGGGGATCGCCAGGGCTTCCGGGGCGTATATGGCGCGGTACTCCACGCCGTTGGCGAGTTGCTCGCGTTCGATCTCGTTGGGCTGGACGGGGTCGACGGCGTAGGGCGGCTTGTCGATCGCCTTGACCTGCCGGACCGCGGCGCGCTGCACCTGCTCGTAGCGCTGGACGACCGCGTCCAGCCCGTCGATGATCTCCACCAGTTTTTCGGGGTGGGCGCGCTGCTCGGCGGTGAGGAGGGCGCCGCTGAGGCGTTTCGCCTCGATGCGGGCTCGGATGAACTCGGCCTCGCGCTTGCGAATCAGGGTCTCGACGACCGCGTCCGGCGGATAGGGGACGTACGCCGGGTCGGCGGCGGAGTCGACGCCGACCATGCCGAGGGCCGCGAGTTCCATGAGCAGTCCCGTGAGCCGGGCCCGGGGCAGTTCGGACAGGTGCGCGAGGTCGTCCAGTGTGCTGCCCGGATGGTGCAGGAGCGTGGTGTAAAGGTCCTGCTGCGAGGTGGTGACGCCGAGAGCCGCGAATGGATTCTCACCGGTTGCGGTCGCGGGGAACATGCCCGCGATTATCTAGCAGCGGAGTGCGGCGGCCAACCCTCCCAAGGAAGTCGGTCCGGCGGCAAGCGCGGAAGTGGCGAATACCGACAGCGGCGCCAACTCGCCAGAACGCGGGCCGGGAAAGGCTTTCTCGCCGCGCGCAAAGGCATCTACCTTTGCCGCACCCCCACCCCGAGGAGAGACCATGTCTCACAGACGCGTTCTGCGCGTCGCCGTCCTTTCCGCCGGCGCGCTCGGACTCGCCGGAACGCAGGGCGTCGCGACGGCCCAGGCGGCCGCTCCCCCGCAGCCGGCGCCGTACTCGGCGGCGACCGCCGCGGACGTCCCGCAGGCCATGCTGACGGCGATGCAGCGCGATCTCGGCCTCACCGCCGCGCAGGCGAGGCAGGCGCTGGTCAACCAGTTCGACGCCGGTGTCACCGCCGGGAAGCTGCGGGTGAAGCTCGGCGCGAGCTTCGCCGGCAGCTGGATCAGCGGCAAGACCGGCGAGACGCTGCACGTCGCCACCACCGACGCGCGCGAGGCCGGGCAGATCACCGGCCAGGGCGCCCGCGCGGAGGTCGTCGGCCACAGCCTCGCCGAGCTCACCGCCGCCAAGGCCAGGCTGGACCGCGTCGCGGAGCGGCACGCGCCGGCCCACTCCCCCGTCTGGTACGTGGACGTCCAGAACAACCGGGTCGTCGTGCTGAGTTCGGTCCCGGCCGAGGCGCGCGCCTTCGCCAAGGCCGCCGGGCTGAGCGCCGGCACGGTCACCGTCAAGCGCTCGGACATCAAGCCGCGCACGTACGCCAACCTGCGGGGCGGCGACGCCTACTACATCAACGGCTCCACCCGCTGCTCGATCGGCTTCCCGGTCACGCGGAGCGGTCAGGCCGGGTTCGTCAGCGCCGGGCACTGCGGCCGCGCGGGCTCCACCACGACCGGCGCCAACCAGACCCAGCAGGGCACGTTCCAGGGGTCCACGTTCCCCGGAAGCGACTACTCCTACGTGGCGACGAACGGCAACTGGACGCCGACAGCGCTGGTCAACGGCTACGGGACGGTCGCCGACCGGGCCGTGACCGGCTCGACCGTGGCGCAGCCGGGCGCGCAGGTGTGCCGCTCCGGCTCCACCACCGGCTGGCACTGCGGGACGATCCAGCAGCTCAACACCAGCGTCACCTACCAGGAGGGCACCGTCTACGAGGTGACCCAGACGAACGTGTGCGCCGAACCGGGCGACTCGGGCGGCTCGTTCATCAGCGGCACCCAGGCGCAGGGCATGACGTCCGGCGGGTCCGGCAACTGCTCCAGCGGCGGGACGACGTTCTTCCAGCCCGTCAACGAGGCGCTCCAGGTGTACGGCCTGACCCTGTACACCGGTGACTCCAACCCGCCGGACGACCCGGGCGACCCCGGCGACCCGAGCGGCACCTGGGCGGTCGGCACCGTCTACCAGGTCGGCGACGTCGTCACCTACAACGGCGCCAGCTATCGATGCATCCAGGCGCACCAGGCGCAGCCCGGCTGGACCCCGGCCGCCGTCCCGGCGCTCTGGCAGCAGATCTGACCCGGAGCCGTCCGGTTCCGGAGAGCCGGACGGCCTCCTTGAACGGCGCCCCGCACCCAGCCCGCGGGGCGCCCGCTCCCCGGGCCTTCCCCCAGAACCGCTGTACTGGGGGAAGGCCCGACCCATGCCGCCCCCGGGAGGCGGCGTCCGGTGCGGGGTCGGACACCGCTTCCCGGGGACGCCGCCGTCCGGTGCCCTTCTCGCCGCCGGCTCCGGGTCTACCGGGACGCGAGCGACAGCAGCCGCATCCTCTCGTGGTCGCGGGTGCCGGGGGTGGTCTGGTAGATCGCCAGCCGCTGGCCCTCCGGACCGACGTCGAGGCTCTCGTACCGGAACGCGATCTCGCCGACGTCCGGATGGAGGAAGGTCTTGCGGTCGGTGTGCCGCCGCCGGACGTCATGGCGCCGCCACAGCTCCGCGAACTCGGGGCTGGCCTCGGCGAGTTCGGCCGCCAGCGCGGCGAGGGCCGGGTCGTCGGGGTCGGCGCCGACGGCGGTGCGCAGTTGCGCGACGGTCGCCGCCGCGGCCCGCGCCCAGTCGGGGTACAGGGTGCGCGCGGCGGGGTGCAGGAAGGTGTGGCGGGTCGTGTTGCGGCGGTCCGCGGGCCACTCGCCGATCCCGGCCAGCAGCGCGAGGCCCTCGGGGTTGCTCGCCAGGATGTCGTTCGTCCGGTTGCGGACGTAGGCGGGGCACGGCCGCAGCGTCTCCAGCAGTTGGAGGATGCCGGGCCGCACCTCCGACCGGCTGCGCAGGCGGGGGCCTCGGCCGGACGTGCGGTCGGCCAGCGCGAACAGGTGGTCGGTCGCCTCCGCGTCCAGCCGCAGCGCGCGGGCCAGCTGGCGCAGGACCTCCGCGCTCGGGTTGGTCTCCCTGCCCTGCTCCAGCCGGATGTAGTAGTCGATGCTCACGCCGGCGAGCGCGGCCAGCTCCTCGCGGCGCAGGCCCGGGGTGCGGCGCCTGCCGGTGCCGGCGGGCAGGCCGAGATCGGTGTGGTCCAACCGCGCGCGGCGGGCGCGGAGGAACTCTCCCAAAACCGACCGGGACGGACTGGACACGGCCTTCAGTCTCGCACGGGCCGTCGCGGTGAGTCACCGGCCAAGGGTGGCCGTGCCACTACCAGCCTCGTCGCTACAAGGCTCGTCGCTGCAAGGCTCGCGTTCCCGGGTTCGGCACGGTCTTCCGCGGCCGTTCCCGTCCCCGGCACGCTGGCATTGCCCAGAAGCAAGCACGCCCGACCGAGGAAGGATCGGCGCCATGACCGCACCCGCCGCCCGAGCGGCCCGCCCCCGGCCCGCGTCCCCGCCGAAGCGCTGGAAGATGTGGGTTCTGACCTGCGTCGCCATCTACCCGATCATCACCGCGCTCGGCTACCTGCTGCGGGCCGGCACCCCCGGCCTGCCGGTGTACGCGCACTTCCTGATCATGGTGCCGATCGCGGTCGCGCTGCTGCTGTTCCTGGTGATGCCCGCCCTCACCCGGCTGTTCCGGCCCTGGCTCGGCCGATGACCGCCGTTTTCGGACGCGACGCCACCGCGCTCGACGTCGTCTCCGGCCACGACCTGACGGGACGGGAGGCGGTCGTGACCGGCGGCGCGTCCGGGATCGGCTACGAGACCGCCCGTGCGCTGGCGGCCGCCGGGGCCCGCGTCGTGATCGCCGGACGGGACCGCGAGCGCGGGACGCACGCCGCCGCGACCCTCGCCCGCCTGACCGGCAACACCGACGTCGTCTTCCGCCACCTGGACCTCGCGTCGCTGGAATCGGTGACGACATGGGCTAGCAAGCATGCGGCGACCGGCAGGCCGCTGCACGTGCTCGTCCTCAACGCCGGGGTGATGGCGCCGCCGCTGACCCGCACGGCGGACGGTTTCGAGTCGCAGTTCGGCATCAACTATCTCGGGCATTTCGCGTTGGCCACCGGCCTGCTCCACTCCCTGCGCGCGGCCGGCACCGCCCGCGTGGTGTCGCTGTCGTCGCGCGCCCACCGCCACAGCGACGTCCACTTCGACGATCCCGACTACCGGCGGCGGCCCTACGACCCGTGGGAGGCCTACGGGCAGTCGAAGACCGCCTGCTCGCTGCTCGCCGTCGCGCTCTCCGCCCGCTATGCCCGGGACGGAATCACCGCCAACGCGGTCATGCCGGGCGGGGTCAAGACCGGCCTGCAGCGCCACATGGCGTCCGAGGACCTCGCCGCACGGGGCTGGGACCACGACCGGCCGCAGGGCTGGAAGTCGCCCGCGCAGGGTGCGGCGACGTCCGTCTGGGCGGCCGTCGCCCCCGAGCTGGACGGAGTCGGCGGCAAGTACCTCCAGGACTGCACCATCGCGGCCCCTTGGACGCGCGGCGGCGACCCGCCCAACCGCTACTACCTCCCCTACGCACTGGACGCCGCCAACGCCGACCGCCTATGGACGCTCTCCGAGCAACTGCTAGCCCGCCGCACCCCAAACGCGGATGCCCACCGACCCGACCGGATTCGTTGACCTGCGGCGTGTTGTTGTTATGAGCGCGTCGAAAACAACAACACGCCGCAGATCAACGAGGGGCGGGCCGGTCGGGCTAGGTCGCGGCCGGGGTGTGGCGGCGGCGGGCGCCTATGAGGCGTTGGAGGGCGATGAAGCCGAAGAGGAGGACGCCGATGGCTATGCGGGTCCACCAGGAGCTCAAGGTGCCCTCGAAGCTGAGGATCGTCTTGATCACGCCTAGCACCAGCACGCCGAGGACGCTGCCGATGAGGTAGCCGGAGCCGCCGGTGAGGACGGTCCCGCCGATGACGACGGCGGCGATCGCGTCGAGTTCCATGCCGATCGCGTGGGTCGGGTCGCCCGAGAGGGTGTAGAGGGCGAACAGGACGCCGCCGAGCGCGGAGCAGAAGCCGCTGATCGCGTAGACCTGGATCTTGGTGCGTCCGACCGGCAGGCCCATGAGCAGCGCCGACTGCTCGTTGCCGCCGACCGCGTAGACGTTGCGTCCCGTCCGCGTCCACTGGAGGACGAAGGCGCCGACGACGAACACCACCAGGGCCGTGACCGCGCCGTAGGAGAGGTGGGTGCGGCCCGGGAAGTGCAGGGAGTTGAGGGCGAGCGCGTCGAAGAAGGAGTTGTCGATGGAGATCTGGTTCTCGCTGAGCGTCAGGCACAGGCCGCGCGCCAGGAACATCCCGGCGAGGGTCGCGATGAACGGCTGCACCTCGAACACGTGGATCATGTAGCCCATCGCCGCGCCGAACAGCGTCCCGATGGCGAGGACCAGCAGGATGACGATCGGCGCGGGCAGGTGCATCTTCATGGTGCCGATCGCGCACAGCATCCCCGACAGCGCCACGACGGAGCCGACGGACAGGTCGATGCCGCCGGTCAGGATGACGAACGTCATGCCGACCGCGACGACGATGAGGAAGCCGTTGTCGATGAACAGGTCGAGGAAGACCTGCGTGGTGCCGAAGTTCGGGTACCGGACGGCCCCGACCGCGAACGCGCCCAGGAACAGTCCGAGCGTCACCAGGACGGGGACGTGCCGGCGGCGCGGCGCGAGCGGACGCCCGCGGGCGATCGCGTGAGAGAGCACGGCGCTCACGCCGTCACCTCCTGCTTCGGTGTGGTGGGAGGCGCCGGCTCGGCGGCCCTTCGTCGGCGGCGCCGGACGACCTTGGCGCGGAAGGCGGGCGACTGGAGCAGGCAGACGATCGTGACGACGACCGCCTCGAAGACGAGCGTGGTGCGCGGCGGGATGCCCGCCGTGTAGATGGTGGTGTCGAGGGTCTGGATGATGAGGGCGCCGACGACCGTCCCGGCGAGGGAGAACCGGCCGCCGGTGAGGGCCGTCCCGCCGAGGACGACGGCGAGGATGGCGTCCAGCTCGATCCAGAGGCCGGCGTGGTTGCCGTCCGCCGACAGCGTGTTGGAGCTGATCATCAGGCCGGCGATCCCGGCGCACAGCCCGCAGAACACGTAGGCCAGCGCGATCAGCCCGGCGGACCGGATGCCGACGAGCCGGGACGCCTCCGCGTTGCCGCCCACCGACTCCAGCAGCATGCCGAGCGCGGTCCGGCGGGTCAGCAGGACGGTGACCGCCAGCGCGACCGCCACCAGGATGATCGCGAACGGCAGGCCGAGCCAGTAGCCGCCGCCGATCAGCTTGTAGTCCTGGCTGTGGATGGTGATGATCTGCCCGCCGGTGATGAGCTGCGCGACGCCGCGTCCGGCCACCATCAGGATGAGCGTGGCGATGATCGGCTGGATGCCGAGCCGGGTGACGAGCAGCCCGTTCCACAACCCGAGCAGCAGCGACGCGATGACGGCCGCGCCGATCGAGACGACCAGGCCGTGCCCCTTGCTGATCAGGTAGCAGGCCAGCGCACCGGAGATGGCGACGGTCGCCCCGACCGACAGGTCGATGCCGCCGGTCGCGATCACGACCGTCATGCCGAGCGAGACGAGGATCAGCGGGGCGCCGAACAGCAGGATGTCGATGAGGCTCCCGTACAGGTGGCCCTGCCGGACGTGGATCGCCAGGAACCCGTGCGTGAAGATCACGTTGCCGAGCAGCAGGACGACCAGCACGGTCACCGGCCAGAACAGCGTGCTCTTGGTGAGGACGGCGAGGCGGGATGCGGCGCTGGTCATCGCTCGGTGTCTCCGTTCGCGATGGTCTGCAGGATGCGTTCGGGGGTCAGCGACCCGTCGTTGCGGAGTTCGGCGACGAGCCTGCGGTCGCGCAGCACCTCGACCTTGTGGGAGATGCGCAGCACCTCCTCCAGCTCGGCGGAGATGAACACCACCCCCATGCCGTCGCGGGCCAGCGACACGACGAGCTTCTGGATCTCGGTCTTGGCGCCGATGTCGATGCCGCGCGTCGGCTCGTCCAGGATGAGCAGCTTCGGCCGGGTGATGAGCCAGCGGGCCAGCAGCACCTTCTGCTGGTTGCCGCCGGAGAGGTTCTTGACCGGTGTGTCCGGGTTCGGCGGCTGGATGCGCAGCGCCTTGATGTACTCCTGGACGAGTTCGTCCCGCCGCCGCTGGCTCAGCGGGCGCAGCCAGCCGCGCGCGGCCTGGAGGGCGAGGACGATGTTCTCCTCGACGGTCAGGTCCATGATCAGGCCGTCGCCCTTGCGGTCCTCGGGGCAGAAGGCGACGCCCCGGTCGATCGCGGCGCGCGGCGTCCGGATCGAGACGGCGCCCGCGTCCCCGCCGTCGCCGTTGCCGCCGCCCGTCCGGATGCGGCCGGAATCGGCGTGGTCCGCGCCGAAGATCAGCCGGGCGAGCTCGGAGCGGCCCGAGCCGAGCAGGCCCGCGAACCCGACGACCTCGCCCGCGTGCAGCTCCAGGTCGACGGGGTCGATCGCGCCGGTCCGGCCGACGCCTTCGAGCGCGAACAGCCGCTCGCCGCGGACGTCCTCGGCCGCCGCCTCGTCCAGTTCCTCCAGCGTCGCGAGCTCCTGCCCGGTCATCTTCGCGACCAGCTCGAACCGGGTCAGGTCGCCGATCGGGTACTCCCCGACGAGGCGGCCGTTGCGCAGCACCGTCACCCGGTCGCAGACCTCGTAGATCTGCTCCAGGAAGTGGGACACGAACAGGATCGCGACGCCGTCGTCCTTCAGCCGGCGCATGACGTCGAACAACCGGGCGACCTCGCCGCGGTCGAGGCTGGACGTCGGCTCGTCCAGGATCAGCACCTTCGCGTCGAGGTCCACCGCCCGGACGATCGCGACGAGCTGCTGCACGGCCAGCGAGTAGGAGCCGAGCTGCGCGGTGACGTCGAGGTCGAGGTCGAGCCGGGCCAGCAGCTCCACCGCGCGGCGGTTGATCGCGGCCCAGTCGATCCGGCCGAACCGGCGCGGCTGTCGGCCGATGAAGACGTTCTCGGCGACCGACAGGTTCGGGCAGAGGTTGACCTCCTGGTAGACGGTGCTGATGCCGAGCCGCTGCGCGTGCAGCGGGCCGTGGATGGCGGTGCCGCGCCCGTCGATGACAGTGCCGTGCCCGGCGATCGCGACGGTTCCGGCGTCGGCCTCGTACACGCCGGTCAGCACCTTGATCAGGGTGGACTTGCCGGCGCCGTTCTCGCCCATCAGCGCATGCACCTCGCCGGGGAACAGCCGGAACGCCACGTCGTCGAGGGCCTGGACCCCGGGGAACCCCTTGGAGATTCCGTCCATCTCCAGGACGGGAGCGGTCATCGCCGTCTCCTCCACTTCCGTGCTACTGGTGCCCGCCGGGGCCGGACGGGCGGCCACGGCCCCGGCGGAACTCTGCGGGCGGATCAGCGGGTCAGTACTTGCGGGTGGGCAGGGCCTCCTTGGCCTTGGCCTGGTCGAAGACCGTCTCGACGGTGACGATGCGGTTCGGCACCTTCTCGCCCGCCTTGACCTTCTTCGCCGTGTCCATCAGCTGGCCGCCCAGCAGCGGGTTGCACTCGACGATGAAGTTGAACTTGCCGTCCGCCAGCGCCTGCATGCCGTCGTGGACGGCGTCCACGGTGACGATCTTGATGTCCTTGCCGGGGGTGAGCCCGGCCTCCTGGATCGCCTGCATGGCGCCCAGCCCCATGTCGTCGTTGTGGGCGAACAGGACGTCGACGTCCTTGTGGGCCTTGAGCAGGGCCTGCATGACCTCCTTGCCCTTCGCGCGGGTGAAGTCGCCGGACTGCGAGGCGATCACCTTCAGGTTGGGGTTGGCGGCGATGGCCTGCTCGAAGCCCTTCTTGCGGTCGATGGCGGGCGCGGCGCCGACGGTGCCCTCCAGCTGGATGATGTTGACGGGCTCCTTGGCGTCCTTGTACTCGTTGACGAGCCAGTCGCCGGCCTTCTTGCCCTCCGCGACGAAGTCCGAGCCGAGGAAGGTGACGTAGAGGGACGGGTCGGAGTCGACGGCCCGGTCGGTGAGGACGACCGGGATGCCGGCCGCCTTCGCCTCCTTCAGGACGGCGTCCCAGCCGGTGACGACCACCGGCGAGAAGCCGATGACGTCGACCTTCTGCTTGATGAAGGACCGGATCGCGGCGATCTGGTTCTCCTGCTTCTGCTGCGCGTCGGAGAACTTCAGGTCGACGCCCGCGGCCTTCGCGGCCTCCTGGATGTCCTTGGTGTTGGCGGTGCGCCAGCCCGATTCGGCGCCGACCTGCGAGAAGCCGAGGACGAGCTTGCCGGAACCGGATCCGGAACCGCTGCCGCCGGAGTCGCCGCAGGCGCTGAGGGCCGTCAGCGCCAGCGAGGCGCCTGCGACGGCGACGATGAGCCGCTTGAACATGGGGGTTCTTCCTTCTTCCTCGGGGATGCTCGGCGAAGGGCGTCGGGATCTCGGGGCCTCTGGGAACGGCCGGTGGGTCGTGTTAGCGATAACATTTGCAGCGCGGAAAACCGGGGCTCGGGAGGCTTGCGGCCGGGGTCCGGGGGTCAGGCGCGGGTGCCGGCGCCTTCGCGGACGGCGGGTTGGCGCACGTCGTCGCCGCACCACGCGGCGCCCGCGCCACCGGGATCTCCGGTGCCGCCGGGCGCGCCCGGACGACCGCCCGCCGGGCCCGGGAACGCGATCACCGCTGAGCATCGGACCGCTCCGGCGGCGTCCGCCCGGAGCGGCCGCCGGCGTCCCGCCGCGCGGCCGTGTCGTGTCTCGTCCACTTCGCCCGCCTTCGTCCGTGTGGCGCGTGTCACGAATGTTTGCGCTAACTCAGCACGCTGTCAATCCCCCTGCGGCATACCGCAACCTCACGGAGACCTTGACGTACGGCCCTGGTACCGCTAACAGACGCCGGGCGGG
Organism: Actinomadura chokoriensis; assembly: GCF_039529475.1. Lineage (NCBI taxonomy): Bacteria > Bacillati > Actinomycetota > Actinomycetes > Streptosporangiales > Thermomonosporaceae > Actinomadura > Actinomadura chokoriensis. Next base: position 53,656 of record NZ_BAAAMW010000036.1, read on the forward strand.
CGTCCGGCAAGCCGCCCGAGCACCACCCGAGCACCGCCCGAGCACCGCCCGGGCCGCAGCGCCGGCGCCCCTCCACCACGCCTCCCGCAGGTCGGACTCGGACGCGAATTCGCGGTCGTGGACGCGCGGTCACGCAGGGCGAGGTTTGGAGGCGCGAAGTGGTGGAACTGGGATGACTCGGAACGTGGATCAATCGAGTGCCCTTACAAGCCAAGTCTTGACCGAGCGCGGGGTTAACGTGGGCGAGGACGCCGAGGCCGATCTTCGCGGTCACTCCCGCGGCCGGGCCCGTGACAGGTGCGGCGCAACTCAAGATCGAGTAATGGAACGCCGATCCGTGCAATCGGTACGGCCCGAGCAAGCGTCCAACAATGAGGATGGAAAAACCGTCACGGGGGACGGGAGGCATGGTTCATGACATCCGAGCCGGAGCCGCGTGTCGGCGTGGTGGTGCCCATTTACAACGTCGAACCGTATCTTGAGGAATGCCTGGCCTCGATCGCCCGCCAGTCGGTCCGCGAATTGGACGTCGTCCTGGTCGACGACGGATCCACCGACGCGAGCGCGGAGATCGCCCGCGCCTTCGTCGGCCGCGATCCCCGGTTCCGGCTGATCCGGCAGCCCAACGGCGGGCTCGGCAACGCGCGGAACGTGGGGGCGGCGAACGTGCGCGGGCGCTTCCTGGCGTTCGTCGACAGCGACGACGTGCTGCCCGACCACGCGCTTGAACTGCTGGCGGGGACGCTGGAGGAGACCGGCTCCGACATCGCCTCGGGCAACGTGCAGCTGCTCACCGAGGACG